>CAKUEW010000002.1 GCA_934646815.1 uncultured Collinsella sp. | reverse complement strand
AGGACATCGCGCTCATGCGCACCGTCCCCGGCATGACCGTGATCGTGCCCGCCGACGACGTGGAGGCCCGCGCCGTGACGCGTGCCGCCTACGAGTGCGACGGCCCCGTGTACATGCGCTTCGCCCGCCTGGCCTCGCCGGTCATCAATGACCCCGAGACCTACAAGTTCGAGCTGGGCCGCGGCATCGTCATGCGCGAGGGCGCCGACGTCACCATCGTCGCCTGCGGCCTGATGGTCGGCGAGGCCCTCGAGGCCGCCGAGCAGCTCGCCGCCGAGGGCATCGATGCCGAGGTCATCAACATGCATACCATCAAGCCCATCGACGCCGACCTGATCGTCAAGAGCGCCGCCAAGACCGGCCACGTCGTGACCGTCGAGGAGCACTCCGTGATCGGCGGCCTGGGCAGCGCCGTCGCCGACGTCCTGTGCGAGCAGTGCCCGACGCCGCTCAAGAAGATCGGCGTCAACGACACCTTCGGCGAGTCCGGCCCGGGCGCCGAGCTCCTGCACAAGTACGGCCTGGACGCCGCCAACATCGTGGCGACCACCAAGGAGTTCTTGGCCTAAGGCAAGACGAGCCAAGGCACAGCCTCGGCAGCTTGACCTAAACCCTAACAGGGGCGTCCTCCAACAGGGCGCCCCTTTTAAGTTGCGGTGAAATAGGGACTGTTTTACCAGGTTAAAGGCCTAATCAGTCCCTATTTCACCGCAACTTCTAAAGAGGCCCTGCCAAGAAAGGCCCCTATCGGGATAAGGGCCCACTTCAACAGAGTGCAATTCAGACCCTCCCAACTTTGTATGCGCAGCACCTCAGGTTGACGCACCGGCCCCACAGTAGCCGCAGGCCGGACACAGGGTTACCTCCCAAGTCTTTCAGCAGGACGAAGGAGCCCCCGCCGCACGAAGTGCGCAGCGGGGGCTCCGACATGTCCGAGGACGATTTGGGAGGTAACCCTGTGTCCGGCCTGCGGGATCACAAACCCCGCCATGCTTCTTATGTGCAGCAAAGGCAATGCTGCTAAAATACAAAGCGCTCATGTAGTTTAAACGCACGACGATAAGGAGCACCAGTGGGTAACCACTTCCGTACCTCCGGTGCGGGCGATGGCGCCCCCAAGACGCAGCCGAGCGTCGCGGGCAGCCGTTTCGCCACTCCGGATTCAGAGGATCAGCTTTTTGGGCAGATCCCCGCGCAGCCGGCAGATCAGGCACAGCCGGCATCAGATCCCTTTGCCTACAACCCCAACAGCGATGTTGCGCTTTCCGGCACGGCGGGCTTTGAGCCCGTCCAGACGGTGACCGCTCGCGTGGCTCAGCCTCAGGCGAGCGCTGTTGCGCCGCAGCCCACCATGGCTGGCATTCCCGACCCCATGGCGCCTGCGACGCCCACGCCGCAGCCTGAGCAGTCCGGCCTTTTTGCCGGCATCCCCGACCCCACGCAGCCCGCTGCTCCGGTGGTCGAGCGCGATCAGGCCGCCGAGGTCGCAAGCCTCGACAATGCGCTCAACAACCCCGACTTTACGTCGGTGTTTGCGCCCATCGACCCGCAGGCCAGCCGCAAAAAGATGGCCAAGCAGGCCGGTGTCGAGCCCGTCATCCTTATGGAGCACGTCACCAAGATCTACCCGGCGCAGCCCAACAAGCCCGCACTCGACGATATCAACATCGAGATCTATCCGGGCGAGTTTGTCTTCTTGGTCGGCCACTCCGGCTCGGGTAAAACCACGCTGCTGTCGACGCTCAACCGCGATGTCAAGCCCACGAGCGGCCGCATCCTGGTTGCCGGTCAGGACCTTATGAAGATCAAGAACCGCAAGGTTCCGTTCCTGCGCCGCCAGATTGGCGCCGTGTTCCAGGACTTTAAGCTCCTGCCGCAAAAGACTGCCTACGAAAACGTAGCGTTTGCCCTGCAGTGCATCGGCAAGCCCAAGGGCGTCATTCGCAGCCAGGTGCCCGAGGTCCTGCGCCTGGTCGGTCTTGCCGACCAGATGGACTCGCTGCCCGACCAGCTTTCTGGCGGCGAGCAGCAGCGCGTGGCCGTCGCCCGCGCCATGGTCAACCGCCCGCCGCTGCTGATTTGCGACGAGCCCACGGGCAACCTCGACCCGGCAATTTCGCTGGGCATTATGAAGCTGCTCGAGCGCATTAACCGCACCGGCACCACCGTGATCGTCGCTACGCACGACCGCGAGATGGTCGATAGCATGCACCGTCGCGTGATCGCCCTCGAGGGCGGCCACGTCATCCGCGACCAGGAGAGGGGAGGTTACGGCAACTATGGCACCAACTAACGTGGGATACTCGCTCAAAGAGGCAATCAGCCACTTCTTCCGTAACTGGACCACCTCGCTCGGCGCCGTCATCACGATTTTCCTTTCGCTGTTTATCATCGGCCTGTTCATTATGGGTTCTGCGATGCTGAACTCCGTGATCGGCACCGTCGAGGATCAGGTTGTCATTAACGCATTTATTAGCGATGACGCCGACCAGGCAGATGTTCAGGCCTTTGAGGCCGAGCTCAAGACCTGGAGCAACGTGAAGTCCGTGACCTATAAGGACAAGGACGACGCGCTGGCCGAGTACACGAGCAAGATGTCGGGTAACGCCGACGCCACCATGAGCGCGCTCGACGGCCAGAACCCGCTGCCCGCTTCGTTCGCGATTGAGATGGACGATCCGTCTCAGGTCGAGAGCACGGCTAAGAAGCTCAAGAAGAACGCCGACTTCCAGAAGATTGCGGACGACGGCGACGTCAACGCGAGCGTGCTGTACGGCCAGGAGGAAGTGAGCCGCCTGTTCCAGGTGACCAACTACATCCGTATCGCCGCCGTGGTGCTCGTCGGTCTGCTGACCTTTATCGCGTTCATCTTTATCAACAACACGATTCGCCTGTCTATTACGGCGCGTCGTCGCGAGATCGCGATCATGCGCCTGGTGGGCGCCAGTAACGGCTTTATTCGCGGGCCGTTTATTACCGAGGGCGTGCTGCAGGCCATTTTGGGCTCGCTGCTTTCCATCGGCGTGCTGGAGCTACTGCGCAACCTGATGGTTCCGCGCCTACAGGAGAGCATCGGCTGGATGTCGTTTGCGCTGCCGATGCAGTACTACCTGGTGACCTATGCTGCGCTGATTCTGGTCGGCGTGCTGATCGGTCTCTTTGGTTCTGCCATCGCCATGCGTCGCTACCTGCGCGTGTAGGTGCGATTGGAATTCGTTCCTTGCAACGGGTCGTTCCTTTTGGGCGGCCCGTTTTTTGATCTCTTGGGGACGGAGGGAAACGGATCATCGGGCTCCATCGCGCCCAAGATGATCCGTTTTCCTCCGTCCCTAAGGGATCATTTGGGTAGACTCTTGGGAGTTCGCAATCGATAGTAAGGAGGCGCCATGGGGCGCAATAATAAACATAAGCGCAATGCCCGCAATAAGCGCGGACCGGTGCGCAGCGAGCGCCGTCCGAGCCTGACCGGCCGCGTGCAGCTCCACGAGCACAGCGCCTACGTCATAACCGAAAACGGCGACTACAAGGTGATGGGCCGCGGCAAGCGCGAGATTATGGACGGCGATACCGTTGCCGTGAGCATTAAGAATAGCCCGCGCGGCGAGCGACGCGCCGTGGTCGAGGGCGTCGTGGAGCGCGCGGCCATCAGTGTGGTGGGTACGTATCAGACGGCAGGGCCGCTCGGCGTGATCGAACCGCTCGATTCTCGTCTTATGGCTGACTTCTTTGTTCTGCCCGAGGATACCTCCGCCGAGCGCCTGGGCGTGCATCCCGGCGATGCGGTCGTTGCGCGCATTTTGACCTATCCGACGCGCCTGGAATCGGGCACGGTGACCATCGAGCGCCGCATTGGCGGCGATGACGCTCCCGACCTAGGCGTTCAATATGTGATGGCGCGCTATGGCTATACCGATAGCTATCCCGAGGCTGCGCTTGCCGAGGCCGAGGCACTTTCGCTCGATGTGGCAACGGCGCTCAAGGATCCGCTGCGTCGGGATCTGCGCGACCGGTTTATCATTACGATCGATCCGGTTGACGCGCGTGACTTTGACGATGCCATCTCGCTTGAGCGTACGCCCGAGGGCGGCTACAAGTTGGGCGTTCATATTGCCGATGTCTCGCACTATGTGGCGTGGGACGGGCATATCGATTTGGAGGCTCGCCATCGTACGACATCGGTTTACCTGGCCGATCGCGTGCTGCCCATGCTGCCCGAGCGCCTGTCCAATGACCTGTGTTCGCTGCGTCCCGACGAGGACCGCCTTGCATTTACCGTCGATATTGAGCTCGATGCGCAGGGCCGCGTGCGCCAATACGATCCGTATCCCAGCGTGATCCGCTCACGCGTGCGCATGGACTACGACGGCGCCGAGGCGTTGCTGGTGCGTGCCGGCGCGGTTGAGTATGGGGTGCTGGAGGGTGCCGCCGAGGATGTCGCTGCGGTCGAGACATCGCGCGAGGAGGCGCTTGAGCGTGGCCTTGCGTGTGAGGAGACCGCTCGTGGCTGCAACGTCGACCTGGGCGATTTTTTGGTTGCGGCTAACGAGCTTGCCGAGCTTCGCCGCCGCATTCGTCGCGCGCGTGGGTCGGTCGACTTCGACACCGCCGAGATCCGTGCCTTGCTGGACCAGGACGGCGTGCCCGTGCAGATCGTGGCGCGCGAGCGCTCGTGCGCGACGTCGCTTATCGAGGAAGCCATGCTGCTTGCCAACGAGTGCGTGGCCGAATGGCTGGCCGACCGCGATATCGAGGCCTGCTATCGCGTGCACGATGACCCGAGCCCCGATAGCCTGCACGGTGCCGCCGTGGCGTTGGCGCAGCTGGGCATTATCGATGACCGCCGCGCCACCGGCATCGCCTTGGGAAGCCCTGACGAGCTGCAGGCCGCGGTCGATGCCGCTGCTGGCACCGCCAGCGCGCCACTCGTCAACACGCTGCTGCTGCGCAGTATGCAGCGCGCGCTGTACAAGCCTCGCAACGAGGGCCACTTTGCACTTGCCGCGCCGTGCTACTGCCACTTTACGAGCCCTATCCGTCGCTATCCGGACTTGGTGGTGCACCGTGTGCTCAAGCTGCAACTTGCCTACGAGCAGCTCGGCGGTAAAGACGCCCTGGTGCGCACTTCGCGGCTGATCGGTAAAGGCCGCGAGTCACTGCCGCGCATTCTGCCGCAGATCTGCCGCGCATGCAGCGATGCCGAGCGTGCGGCCGATGCGGCCAGCCATGCGACTCAAAAGATTAAGATCGCGCAGTACTATGAGGACCGCCTGGGCGATCGATACACGGGAACCATCTCGTGGGTCAGCAGCATGGGACTCTTTGTGCGCCTGGACCTAACGCAGGTTGAGGGTTTAGTCTCTATTAAGAGCTTGGGTAACGAGTGGTTTGAGTTTGATGAGGACGCGCTCACACTCACAGGTGCTGACACGGGCACTCGCTACGAGTTGGGACAGCGCGTGATTATCGAGGTCTCGCGCGTCAACACCACGCGCGGCCATTTGGACTTTAAACTCATCCATTAGCTCGGGCGGGCGCTCCAAAACCTACCAAAATAAACCTGTCCCTTTTTGGCGGGTCGCCACGGCATACGCTTTTTGAACGGTAGCCTTTCAAGAAAGCGGGGATGCTATGGCGACTGTGTATGGCTATGCGCGGGTGAGCTCGCGCGATCAAAACCTCAACCGGCAGCTGGACGCGCTGGGCGCCTATGGCGTGGAGCCGGCCAACATCTTTGCCGACCATGCGAGCGGCAAAGACTTCGACCGCCCGCGCTATCGCGAGCTGTTACGCACGCTGGGTGACGGGGACGTGCTGGTGGTCCTTTCCATCGACCGGCTGGGCCGCAACTATAGCGAGATTCTTGAGGAGTGGCGCCACATCACCAAAGGTTGCGGCGTGGCGATTGTGGTGCTCGACATGCCTCTACTCGACACTCGTACCAGGGATAACGGGATGCCCGATGTGACCAACACGCTCATTGCGGATATCGTTTTGCAGCTGTTGAGCTACGTGGCGCAGGTGGAGCGCGAGAACATTCATCAGCGTCAGGCCGAGGGCATCGCGGCGGCGCAGGCCCGCGGCGTGCGTTTTGGTCGGCCGCGCAAGCCGCGTCCTCCGCAGTTTGAGCTCGTGCGGACGACCTATGAGGCGGGCGATATCACGCGCAGCCAGGCGGCAAAGCGCCTGGGTGTGTGCGTGGGCACGTTCGACCGATGGATGCGCGAAGTTGGGTAGGGGCTTGGCGTGCCGCGCTCATTTGGCGCCTCGTTTGGAACATTTTGGATTTCGCTACGGTCTCGATCGCATTTGGGGTTACACTCGCTGCTGCTCAAAAACAGACGGAGGTTGGCCTTTGGCGCGTACTAGGCACATAGTCGGATGGATTTCGGTTGCTCTGCTTGCCGTTACGCTGGCGAGTATTTGGATGCTGACGGAACAGACCGTTGAGCAGACGTCGTCGCTGAGTGAGTCCACGGCGCAGGTGGTGGAGGGTATGGCGGTGGACGCGTCGACGGGTGATGCGACGGGGGATAGCGCCGGAACTGCGGACGTAGCGTCGGACGGCAGCGCCACAGATGCCGAGCCGGATGCTTCCGCCGTTCGCCCCGACCCGCTCGCGCCGGTCCGCCTTTGGATGGGTTCGAACATTCGCCGCGTCGCCCATACGGTCGAGTTCTTCTTTGTGGGGCTGTTTGCTTCGGCGGCTGTGGTGTGCCTGCGCAGGCGCCCGTGGCGATCGGACATTTGTTGTGCAGCCATCCTGCTGTTTTGCGTCGTGTGTTCTGTTGGAGACCAGGTGCACAAGATTTTTGTGCCCGGTCGTCATTTCGACATCATTGACCTGGGCTTCGATGCCGTGGGCTATGTTACCGCCATGCTGCTGGTGTTGCTAGCCGCGGCGTTGGTGCGCCATGCGACCCGCCCTATCGGTGCCCATGCCAGGCGAAGCTAGGCGTTTTGACGGCGCGGACGTTCGCGGAAAGTTTTCCCAACCGGCCCTCAACGGGAAACTGCATCCCATTTTCAAGCCGAGGAATGGGATGCATTTTCCCAAATGGTCCCAAAGGGAAAACGTATCCCATTATCTGGCCTAAAACTGGGATGCATTTTCCGTTTGAAGCCCAACGGGAAAACGCATCCCGGAATGAGCCCTCAAACTGGGATGGACTTTCCGGATGAGCGTCTGGCGGAAACTGCGTCCCGGAATGAGCGTCCAGAGTGGGATGCGTTTTCCCAAAGCGCTTCTAGGGGAAACTGTGTCCCGTTACGAGCTTGAATTCTGGGATGCGCTTTCCGGTTGAGGCTCTGCGGGAAACTGTGTCCCAGTTTGGACGCAAATTCTAGGACGCGCTTTCCGCCGGCGAGGCGGGATGAGCGCGAGGCCTGCTCCGGTCAGTCCTCCAGCTGGGCCCACTCGTGCGGGTCGTAGACTTTGACATGTTTGTTGGGCGTGCCGCTCCAATACTCCTCATCCATAAAGGGCAAGTACGCTTGAACGCCGGGGCAGATAAACGGGATCCGCTGCGCTTGCAGGCGGTCACGCTGGCGTTGCTCCAGGTGTGCCTCGGATATGACGGTTGGCATGCCGGAAAGCTCGACCAAACTTGCTTGGATGCGCTTGAGGTCGGGGAGCGCTGCGTGCCATGACGTCCGCATGATCAAAAAGGATGCACGGCGGTATTTTGCCTGCATCACGGTGATGGCGGGGCGCAGTGTGGGGTGGATTTTGGTGCGGTCGGGCCAAGGTCCAGCGGTTATCTCGAGGCCGAGGGTCTCCCATAGGTAATCCAGCTCTTCGTTCATGGCGCCTCGATGTCCGCGGTAATTGATGCGCTGATTGTGGCACCTGCTGGCCTTGTGGCGCCGTGGCAATCTATCAGCGGCACGTGTGGAATGATTTGCGGATGCTGACGCTCCGAATATCGGCGTCACTTCACAAGTCCTTCACGGCTCGGACCAAATCGGGCCAATTTGGCCGAAATTCAAAAAAGTCAAAATTAGGGCTTGCGCCATCGCGGCACTTCCCGTATATTTCTTTCTTGCGCAAAGGCACAGCCGAGCGCAGCGATGCAGTCATTGGGATGTCGTCTAATGGCAGGACAGCGGATTCTGGTTCCGTCAATGGGGGTTCGACTCCCTCCATCCCAGCCATTGCATTTGCTACATATGGCCCGTTCGTCTAGCGGTTTAGGACGCCGCCCTCTCAAGGCGGAGATCACCAGTTCGAATCTGGTACGGGCTACCCACAAATGAACGCCCGGGCCTCGCAAGAGACCCGGGTTTTGTGTATCGACCGATGATACGGCGCTTTGCGCCTGCCATTTGGACCAAGGAGTAGCCATGGACCTGCCCATCAGCTTGCAAGACATCACGTATGCCGAGAACTATCTGGCGCAGGGCGACCTGGCCACGGCCACGCCGCTGCTGGAGCGTTTGGTGGAGCTTGCCGAGGAGTATATCGATGCCGAGTGCAAGACGGAGGAAAACCGTCAGTACTTTAGCTTCGACAGCAAGTTTGAGCGTCTGGCTTATCGTCGCGTGGAAAAGGATCCTCGCGAACTGGTGCAGGTCGAAGTTCCTTTTGACCGCTTGTATTCTGACATGGCGTTTGCCTACATTCGCCAGCAGGACTACGTGAGCGCTCGCAATGCCCTGATGCAGGCCGTGCGCTGGGATCCTATGAACTGCAACTATCGTCTGGACTTGGCCGAGCTGTTCCGCGCGCTGGACGATAAGCAGGAGTGGGCATCGCTTTCGTTCTCGGTGCTGGAGCGTGCGAGCGATGGCAAGTGCGCCGCCCGCGCCTATGCCAACCTGGGCCAGTATTTCTTGGAGCCCGAGACCGAGAATGTCTCGGCTGCCGTGGGCTGCGCTCGGCTGGCGTTGCGCCTGGCGCCCAACGATGTTCATACGACGCGCCTGCTCAACAAGATTCACACCGCCTACCCGGATGCCGCCGACGAAAGTGACGACCATGTGATGGGTGAGCTGACCCTGCAGGGCGTGCCGACCTCGCCTTCGGCAGAGATTGCGATCTGTCTGATTATGTGCGCGACCGACGCGGCGAGTGACGGCGACAAGCAGGAGGCGACGCGCCTGACGGTTCGTGCCCGTGATCTGGTGGGCGAGGAGGCCTGCGCGGCGATTATCAAACTGGTGCGCGAGAGCGATGCCGAGCTCAATGCCGAGCGCGAGGCAAAGCGCCAGTCTGCGGACAAGGGTGCCGATAACGCCAAGGAGGCCGGCGATGCCCAGTAAGCGCGAGCGCAAGCTTATCTCCAAGAATCGCTCGGCGCATCACGAGTACTTTATCGACGAGACCTTTGAGTGCGGTATTGAGCTGAGCGGCACCGAAGTCAAGTCGATTCGCGAGCGCGCCTGCCAGATCACCGACACGTTTGCACTGATTCGTGGCGGGGAGTGCTGGCTTGTCGGTCTGCATATTCATCCCTACAGCCACGGTGGCGTGTGGAATCGCGACCCCGATCGACGTCGTCGCCTGCTGCTGCATCGCAAGGAGATCGATTTTCTCGACGGCAAGCTGCGTAACCGCGGCTATGCGCTGGTGCCGCTGGAGCTCTACTTTAATACCGACGGCCGCGTAAAGCTGCTGTTGGGTCTGGGTCGCGGCAAGAAGCTCTACGACAAGCGCGAGGACATGGCCAAGCGCGATGTCCAGCGCGAGATCGACCGCGCCCTCAAGGAGCGCAACCGCTAACCGCTCGACCCATGGAGCGGTGGGCATCTGCAATCCTCCCGCTCTACATTGAACCTGCCCCTCATAAGTTGCGGTGGAATACGGACTGTTTTGGCCCATATATAGGCAATTCACGCCCTATTTCACCGCAACTTAGAGGGGGGGGAGTTGGGTAGCTTACAATCTTGGCACATATGTGTTTGAGGCGGCATCCGTTATGGGTGCCGCCTTTTTTGTGGGTACATACTTCCATGAGGTTCCAACCCGGGTTAGGGGAGCGATCGTTATGGACAAAACTGCGTTCTTTTCCATGTCGAGCGGTCTGTATGTGGTGAGTGCCGCGGCCGATGGGCTGCGCGCCGGCTGCATTATCAACACGGCGGTACAGGTGACGTCCGCGCCGCCGCGTATTTCGGTTGCCGTGAACAAAGAGAACGTCACGGCTGGCGTAATTGCCTCTGCCAAGGCCTTCGCGGTGACCGCGATCGACCAGACGGCCGATATGCTCTACATCGGTAACTTTGGGTTCCGCACGAGCAGCGACTATGACAAGTTTGCCAAGTATGAGATGCGCGAGACCGCCCTGGGCATGCCCTATGTGCCCGAACATGCGGCGGCCCTGTTTAGCTGCCGTCTGATCGACACCGTGGATGTGGGCACGCATCTGCTCTTTATCGGTGAGGTCGAAGATGCCGAGCATCTGAGCGACGAAACCCCGCTGACCTATGATTACTACCACAAGGTCCTGAAGGGCAAGATACCGCCGAAGGCATCTTCGTATCAAGGGTAGTAAATGTTTTAAAATAACTTGCATTATATTATCGAGAACCTATACTAATAAGCGAAGTACATCAACAGCCACGTTCGAGAGGAGAACATCATGGCTGAGGAGAAGAAGACCTATAAGTTTGTCTGCGTCGTTTGCGGTTACGAGGTAGAGGTCGACACGCCCGAGCTGCCCGAGGACTACGTGTGCCCGGTGTGCGGCGTCGGCCCCGATCAGTTTGAGCTCGTCGAGGAGTAGCTTGCAGGTGCGCGGCGAATAGCCGAACATAGCTCTGTCCCAGGGCCCCAGTTGGACATCCGGCTGGGGCCCTTTTTGATCCCTTGGGGACGGAGGAAAACGGATCACTTGGGTTGGCTACTCCCCAAGTGACCCGTTTTCCTCCGTCCCCAAGGGATCAAATGGTGTGCTGGGATATCTGGAAAAGCGATAGCCGGTCGCGCTGTTCTGATAGGGGCGTCAGGCTATATTCCCTATAAACCTAGTAGGATAAACGGATATAATGCCGAACCTAAGCAACGAAGGGAATGCGGGTCCGCCGCGCCCGTGCTGAGGAAGGGGCATTGCTTATGACATCGCAAGACACGATTGCAAGGGGTGTACGCAGCGTCGATTGGAGGCGCCGCATGTGCGCGTTCCTGTTCGTGCTGGCTGTCGCAGCGACGGCTTTTGCCGCTTTGCCCACCCCGGCTAAGGCTGCCGAGGCGCCCACCAGGACGGTTCGCATCGGCTTTCCCTCGACCGGAAATAACTTCCCGAGCGGCTTGCTCGGCGTGGCAAGCACCAAAGGCTATCTTGATGAGTATCTGGAGCCGTTGGGATACAAGGCGGAGATTACCGGCTTTGTTGGTGCGGCGCCTGCGCTCCACGAGGCCTTGAGCTCGGGGGACCTCGACTACGTCGACTACGCGGGCTTTGCCGGCGTCCTCGGCAAGTCGAAGGGTATCGACACGACGCTGCTTGCCGTAACGGATTTTGGCTCCAGCTGGCGTCTGGCTGTTTCTACGAGCTCGGGTATCAAGAGCCTCAAAGACCTTAAGGGCAAGAAGGTCGCCTATGTGCGTGGTGCCACGCCGCAGATGTATCTGGTGCGCGTGCTTGCCGAGGCGGGGCTCACCTTCGATGACATTGTGCCGGTTAATGCCTCGCTTCCTGACGGTCTCTCGACGCTCGCCTCGGGCGGTGTGGACGCTGCGGTGGTGAGCGGTGGACAAGAGACGCAGCTTGCCAACGAGGGCCTGGTCAAGGTCCTGCACGATGGCGCCAAGGCCGATTCTTCCACGTATTTTGAGCCCACGGTTTTGATCGGACGCACGGCATATGCCAAAGACCACCAGGATGTGTCGGTGGCAATTCTCAAGGCGCTGCTCAAGGCACGTGCCGATGTCATCGCCGACCCGGAGGGCTTTATAAAGCTGTCTTCCGAGAAATCGGGCAATCCCATCGAGGTCGTCAAGGCACAAAACGTTGCCGACCAGGCGACGCTGCACCCCGCATCGCTTTCGGACGACATGCTCGATGCCATGAAAAACGTTCAGCAGTTTGAGCTCGATAACAAGATCATCCAAAGCGAGGTCGATATCGAGGCGTGGACGGATTCGAGCGCCCTGAAGCAGGCGATTGAGGAGTTTGGATCGGATGGCAAGGGCGCGGACGGCGCAAAGCTTGCGACGGCCGCGATTGCCGCAAGCGTGGCAAGCCCCGAAGACCGTGAGGCCCGCAAGCAGGCCGAGATTATCCAGGGTCTGATCGGCGCGCTTCCGGTAGTCATTGCCGCGGCGGCCATTACGGTTGCCATTGTTGTCGCGCGTCGCAGCCAGCGCCGTCGCTTGGGCCCCAGCGGCTCCGCCGCCGACCCGGCGCCTGCCGTCCGCATTGTCGACACCCTGTTCGCCCTCATCCTGCCGCTGTGGGTGCTCGTCGCCTGGCATGTGGCCACCAGCACGGGCCTGCTCTCGACAGTGGTGCTGCCCACGATCTCCTCGGTCGTATCGACGCTCGTGCAGCAGCTTACGACCGGCACCTTTAAGGGCGACCTTGCCATCAGCGTCATCCGCATCCTCGAGGGCTATGCCATTGCCGTGGTCGCGGGCATCTTCTTTGGCGTGGTCATGGGCATGAGCGCCTCGGCTCACAAGTTCTTCTCGCTCGCCTTTAAGGCCGTGCGCCAGATTCCAATGATGGCCTGGGTGCCGCTGCTGGTGATTTGGTTTGGCATTGGCGAGGAATCCAAGGTCGCCGTGATCTTCTTGGCGAGCTTCTTCCCCGTGCTCGTTAACACCATCGACGGCATCGAGCGCTGCGACCCCAAGCTCGTCGAGGTCGGTCGCATGTATCGTCTCTCGGGTTGGCAGATGTTCCGCCAGATCTATCTGCCGAGCGCCCTGCCCTCAATCTTTGTGGGTCTTAAGCTTGCCCTCGGCATCGCCTGGATGGCCGTGGTTGGCTCCGAGATGATTGCCGCGAGCTCGGGCATCGGCTTTAGGATCAACGACGCCCGTACGCTCATGGATTACTCCATCGTCTTTGCCGGCATCATTGTTATCGCCGTCGCCGGCGTTGTGATGGACATGGTGCTCGGCGTGATCGCCAAGATCGCCACGCCCTGGCAGCAGAAGAAGAACTAGGAGGGCATCATGTCTAACGAGCTTTCGATCAAAGACCTCAACAAGGACTTTTCCATTCAGGGCGAGACGCGTCATGTGCTTGACCATATCGACCTTGATATCCGTACCGGCGAGTTTTTGGTGATCGTGGGTCACTCCGGCTGCGGTAAATCCACGCTGCTCAAGATTATCGCCGGACTCGAGCATCCCACGTCCGGCACCGTAATGCTCGATGGCAAACCCGTGACCGGCCCCGCCCCCGACCGCACGATGATCTTTCAGGAGCACCGTCTGTTTCCCTGGATGAGCATTCGCGACAACGTGGAGTTTGGCCTGCGCGGCCGCTCCGATTCCGAGCGTGCTCAGATCTCGAGTCGCTTGCTCAAAACGGTCGACCTGGAGGAGTTTGCCGACGCGTACCCCGCCCAGCTTTCGGGCGGCATGTCGCAGCGCGCCGCCATCGCCCGCGCCTTGGCGACCAACCCCGAGATTTTGTTGCTCGACGAGCCCTTTGGCGCACTCGATGCGTTTACCAAGATGGAGCTGCAAGAGGAGCTGCTGCGTATTCATGCCGAGCAGGGCGGCACCATGGCCATGGTGACCCACGACATTGAGGAGGCCGTCTACCTGGCCGACCGCATCGTGGTGATGTCGAGCCGACCCGGCAGGATTGAGGAGGTCGTCGACGTGCAGCTGGGCCGTCCGCGCGATCGCGGCAGCGCCGATTTTGCCTGGTACAAGAAGCGCGTGTACGACCATTTCATCAAGTCGAAACAAAAGGGCCCCGAATACGTTATCTAACCTATACGGTTGGTAGGATTTGTAGCACAATGATGCGCCAAGTAAAGCGCCTGGAGAGTAAAGGAGCGATTGAGGATGACCGAGTCGATCGACGAGCGCATCGACGGTATGCGTTTTGAGACGGCGCTGTTGCACGCGCGCCGTCGCGAGCCGTTTGCCGTGGAGTCGACGACGCCGCCGATCTACCAGACGAGCGCGTACGCCTTTGACGAGGAAGAACGCCATGCCGCGGTAGCTGGTGGGCGCGCGCCGGGCTACGTGTACACGCGCCTGGGCAATCCCACCGTCGCGGCGTTTGAGCGGCGCATGGCGGCGCTGGAGGGCGGCTTTGCGGCCGTCGCGACCGCTTCGGGTATGGCGGCGATCTTCAATGCCGTGTCCAACGTGCTGCGCGCGGGCGACAAGATCGTGGCGGGGGCATGCCTGTACGGCGGCACGCTCGAGCTCTTTGAGAGCCTGCGCGACTTTGGCATCGAGACCGTCTACGTTCCCGAGCTCACGCCAGCAACCCTGGAGCAGGCGATCGACGAGCGCGCCAAGCTCGTCTTTGCCGAGACCATCTCGAACCCCAAGCTCGAGGTCCTCGATATTGCCGCCGTCGCCGAGGTCGCCCATGCGCACGGCATTGGCCTGGTGGTCGACAATACCGTGGCCACGCCGTATCTGTGCCGGCCGCTCGATCTGGGTGCCGATGTGGTCGTTGAGTCTTCGAGCAAGTACATCAACGGCCATAGCAATGCCATCAGCGGCGTGGTCATCGACTCGGGCCGTGGCCCGTGGGATCCGGCGCACTATCCGTCCATGGCCAAGTGGGCCAAGTTCCGCAACATGGCCTATACGGTCAAGCTGCGCCAGGGCCTGTTTCGCGATACCGGTGCGTGCCTGTCGCCGCAAAACGCGTTTCTCAACTGCACGGGCATCGAGACGCTTGCCCTGCGCATGGAGCGCGCCTGCGCCAACGCCCAGGGGCTTGCCGAATGGTTTGCCTCGAGCGGGCATAACGTTGAGGTCGACTATCCGGGGCTGCCCTCGCATCCCGGCCACGCCTTGGCCGAGCGCCAGTTTGGCGGCCGCGGCTTTGGTGCGCTCATGTCGATTCGCGTGGGTTCCAAAGAGCGCGCGTTTAAAGTCATCAACGGCGTCAAGCTGCCGCTGCGCGTAAGCAATATCGGCGACACCAAGACGCTCATCACGCACCCTGCGACGACTGTTTTCGCCGACAATTCGCCACAGGAGCAGCAGGCGGCAGGTGTGTGGCCCGATACGATTCGCCTATCGATCGGGATCGAGGACCTCGCCGACCTTATCGAGGATTTTGAGCAGTCGCTCAGCGCCTCCGAGCAAGCATAGAAGGGGAAAGCTATGGCAAAGATCAACAACGCCGCGCTCAAAAAGGGCGGCTTTATGGCCCAAAAGCAGAAGGGCTATTACAGCCTTCGTCTGCGCGTGGTGGCCGGCCACATGACGGCCGAGCAGCTGCGTACCGTGGCTGCGGTGGCCGAAAAGTACGGTCGTGGCTACATTCACAACACGAGCCGCCAGTCCGTCGAGATTCCCTGGATCAACGTGGAGGATGCCGAGGAGGTCAAGGCTGTGCTCGCCGCGGGCGGCGTGGAACCGGGTTGCTGCGGCGCACGCGTGCGTACCGTGACGGGCTGCCAGGGCTGCGTGTCGTGTCCCTCGGGCAACATCGACAGCTTTGCCGTGGCCAACGAGCTCGATGAGCGCTACTTTGGCCGCGACTTGCCCGGCAAGTTTAAGTTTGGCGTGACCGGATGCCAAAACAACTGCCTTAAGGCCGAGGAAAACGACATGGGCATTAAGGGCGGCCGTAAGGTCAAATGGGTGTCCGACACATGCATCCATTGCGGCATTTGCTCCAAGGTGTGCGGCTTTGGCGCCATCAGCGACGACGGCGAGACGCTCACGGTGGACTACGACAAGTGCGCGAGCTGCGGCAAGTGTTCGCAAAAGTGTCCGGTCGATGCCTGGGAGACACGCCCGGTCTACAACGTGTGCTTTGGCGGCCTGTTTGGTAACCACATCACCAAGGCCAAAGCGGTCCTACCGCCCATCGACACTGACGAGCAGCTTATTGCCGTGGCCGATGCCGCGATTCAATGGTTCGACGATCACGCCAAGGCCGGTGACCGCTTTAAGTTTACGCTCGAGCGCGAGGGCTGGGAGGGCATGGTCGAGGCCGTGACCGCCGCCTATAACGAACACGCGCCCAAGCCGGGCGAGCCGATCAAGCCGCTGATCGGCACCGATAAGTAATACGACGCGGATGGGTCGAACTCATGCCGCTTGAGGAAGGAGGCCGCCATGGCCCAGGAAGAGATTGCATTTGACGACGAGGTCGATATCACCGACGCCGTCTGTCCCATGACGTTTGTGCGCGCGAAGGCCGCCATCGAGGAGCTCGAGATTGGCCAGGTGCTCAAGGTGCACCTCAACGAGGGCGAGCCCATGCAAAATGTGCCGCGCTCGCTTAAGGACGATGGGCATCAGGTGCTGCGCCTGGCACCGTCCGACGAGGGCACGTTTGACCTGTACGTTAAGAAACTTGTGGACGAGTAAGGAGATCGACCATGGCAGATAGGATCGATGCCGCTTCGTTTGAGGAGCGTGTGCTCAAGGCCGACAAGCCGGTGCTCGTGGACTTTTACTCGGACACCTGCATTCCGTGCAAGCGCTTAAACCCGCAGCTTGCCAAGCTGGAGGAGGCCCGTGCTGGCGAGCTCGACGTAGTGAAGGTCAACATCAACTTCGACGCACAGGTGGCTGTTGACAACGGCGTTATGGCGGCGCCCACGCTCGTGCTGTTCCAGGGCGGCAAGGAGGCCGGCCGCACGGTGGGCTTTAAGGCGCTCGCGGAGCTCGAGAAGTTTGTCGACGAGGCGCTTGGTTAAGTGCTTGTTTGGATGGGCCCGCAGGGGCTCGGATACGAATTTACTTGGTAGGAAGGATGCCAATCATGAAGATCAATGTCGGTGGCAAGCAGAAAGAATACGACGAGGGCCTGACCGTGACCCAGCTTGTGGCGGCCGAGAACGTCGAGACGCCCGAGTACGTGACCGTGTCGGTCAACGATGAGTTTGTGGACCACAAGGACTTCGACAGTCACGTGCTCAACGACGGCGACACGGTGGAGTTCCTCTACTTCATGGGCGGCGGCTGTTAAAAACGTCCCAGGCACCGCATCTTGCCGCTCAAACCGTCGCTTGCGTACATTTAGTACGCGGCGCTCCTCTTTCGCGGCAACCTGCGGCACCTGGAACGTTTTTAGCCTTGGAACGGTTTTGAATTTGGAACGGTTTCAAGTTTGGAACGTTTTTAGCCGGTCCCCGTTTCTCTATCAGCGTTAAGGGAGCTATCGCATGGCTTTTTCGAATGAACAGCTTGAGCGCTATTCGCGCCACATTATCTTGAAGGAGGTTGGCGTTAAGGGGCAAAAGAGGCTTCTGAATGCCAAGGTCCTCATTATTGGTGCCGGTGGCCTGGGCGCGCCGGCGGCCCTGTACCTGGCTGCGGCCGGCGTGGGTACCATCGGTATCGTCGATGCCGACGAGGTCGATCTTTCTAACCTGCAGCGTCAGGTGATCCACGCTACGTCCAACATCGGCGAGCCCAAGGTGCAAAGCGCCAAGGAGACGATGGAGGATATCAACCCCGACGTCACGGTGAACACCTACCAGGAGTTTGTCGACTCCACCAACATCGCCGACCTCATCGCCGACTACGACTTTGTGATCGACGGCGTGGATAACTTCCCCACGAAGTTCCTTATCAACGACGCCTGCGTCATGGCTAAGAAGCCCTTTGTGCATGCGGGCATCATCCGCTTTAAGGGCCAGCTTATGACCTATGTGCCGGGCGAGGGCCCGTGCTATCGCTGCGTCTTTAAGACCATGCCGCCCAAGGATGCCGTGCCCACGTGCAAGCAGGCCGGCGTTATCGGCGCCATGGCGGGCGTCATCGGCTGCCTGGAGGCGCTCGAGGCCATTAAGTACATTCTGGGCATCGGCAACCTGCTGACGGGCAAGCTGCTCACCTACGATGCGCTGGCGGGCGACTTCCACACCATTAAGTTGCCGCCGGCCGATCCCAATTGCGCTATTTGCGGCGAGCACCCCACCATCACCGAGCTCATCGACTACGAGCAGCCCGAGTGCGCCGACGCCGTGCACGGTGCGAGCCTGAAGGCGGGGGAGTAACGATGCCGCGCGTGGAGAAGCTGCTGCTTGCGGCTGCCGACTACGAGCGCATCGTCGCGCACGCTCAGGAGGGCCTGCCCAACGAGGCATGCGGCCTGATCGCCGGCACCGTGACCGGCGAGGGCGAGGCCGCCGTGGGTACCGTTGAGCACGTGTATCTGCTCACTAACATCGACGAGAGCAACGAGCATTTTTCGATGGATCCGCGCGAACAGCTCGCGGCCGTTAAGGACGCGCGTGCCCATGGCTGGGAGGTGCTCGGCAACTGGCACTCGCACCCCGAGAGCCCGTCGCGTCCCTCCGAGGAGGACAAGCGCCTGGCGTTTGACTCGACGGCGGCGTATCTGATCCTGTCGCTGATGGACCCCGAGCAGCTGGCGCTTAACGCCTTCCATGTTGAGCACGACAAGCAGGTCGCCCGCGTGCCGCTCGAGGTTGTCGAGGGCTAGGCGTGGACGACGCTGCGATGGGAGCGTTGGTTGGTGCTCGCGTGGATGCCGTCGTGTTTGCGGCTTACGGCACCACGCGCGGGCGGGCGCGTGCGGCGATTGAACCGGTGTTCCGCCGCGTTGCCGATGCTGTTGAGGTGCCCTGCGAGCTTGCTTTTTGCGGGCCGGCGGTATGCCGGCTGCTGGCTCGCCGTGGTGAGGACGTACCCGAGCTGGAGCGCGTGCTGGAGCACATGGCTGCTGTCGGCACGCGGCGAGTGGCGGTTGCGTCCGGCATGATCGTTGACGGATGGGCTCAGGCCAACCTGTGCGAGCGCGTGGGTGCGGCGGCTGAGCGCTTGGGCTTGGAATGCGCCGCTGTTGGTGCTCCACTGCTTGCGGACGCTGCGGATGTTGCGTATCTGGCGGCGGCGCTCATGGAGGCATGGGCTCCCGAGCCGGGGGCCGTGACGCTGTTTGCGGGCCACGGCATTGGCGGACCGGCGGACAGCGGTTACGAGCGCGACCAGGATGCCTTTGGTGCGTACGAGGCGCTCGGGGCTGCGTTTGCCCGTGCCGGCCGCGATGACTTGGCGGTGGCGTGTTTGTCGGATGGTGCGGCCGCTGCGTTGCGGGCCGCGCGCGGGCTTGCCGAGCCGGGCACGACGGTGCGTTTGGTGCCGCTGATGCTTGCCGCCGGGCGTCATGTGCTCAAGAACATGGGCGGTGCCGACGAGCGCTCGTGGGCAAGCGCGCTTGCTGCCGCGGGCTATGTTCCTCGGCTGTGCGATCGTGGCCTGGGCGAGCTGTCTGCCGTGCAAGAGCTGTTTGCGCACCATGCGCGTGCGCTGTGCGCTAAAAACGAATAGAAGAGAAGATAGAACAGAAAGAACAACGATGAAGAAGACCCATTTGGTACGACCCATGATGGCCGGCGCCACCCTTGCGCTTGCTGCTGTTTTGAGCCTGGGCCTGAGCGCCTGCGGAACCAGCGGTTCCTCGACCGGTAACGGTTCTGCGGCGGGCTCTGCCGTGCAGACCTCGGGCTCTGCCAAATCCTCGGCATCCGCCGATGACGAGGTGGCCAAGTCGGTGGACCTGAAGGTCTCCAAGGACGGCACAGTGAGCTTTACCGACGACCTGGGTAACGCCGTTACCGTCAAGGATCCCCGGCACGTTGTTGCCTGCATGGGCAGCTTTGCCAACGCGTGGGAGCTCGCGGGCGGCAAGCTGGCGGCTGCGACCGACGATGCCTACGAGAACTACGGCGTCGATGCCGATAAGGTGGCGTCGGTGGGCCGTTCCACGTCGCTGTCGCTCGAGTCCATCATGGCTCAGAACCCCGACTTTGTGATCGCCACGGGCCTTTCGGACGGCAAGCACTCTACGGGCATTTCGCAGTCCGATCTCCAGGGCGCCCTCGACGCATCCGAGATCCCCTGCGCGTTCTTTAAGGTCACCACGTTTGACGATTATCTGCGCATGCTGCGTATCTTTACCGCCATCACGGGCCGCGACGACCTGTATCAAAAGAACGGTCTGGATGTTCAGGCTTCGATTGCAAAGGCCGTCAAAAAGTACAGCGTTGCCGCCAAGAAGCCGCGCGTGCTGGTGATGAGCTCGTACTCCAAGGGCGTTACGGCGCAGGATTCCACCGGCATGACGGGCGCGATGGTCAAGGAGCTGGGTGCCGTTAACGTGTGCGACGAGAACCCGAGCGCACTGACGGACTTTAGCATCGAGTCGATCGCCGAGCTCGATCCCGACTATATCTTTGTGCTGTCCGTCGGCACCGATACGGAGGCTGCCGAGCGCAACTTTACGGAGTCCGTGGAGTCCAATCCGGCATGGAGTGGGCTTTCGGCCGTGAAGGCGAGCAACTTTAAGGTGCTCGACAGCGCGCATTTTATGTCGAAGCCCAATGCCAAGTGGGATGAGTCTTATACGATTCTGGGCAAGGCACTGGCCAAGATGAACTAGGGGGTTTGCATGCGTAAGACGGGTTCGAACGGGGCGGGGGGCGCTCTGCCGCGGATGCGCCGACGCCCCTCCCGCCTCATCGCAGGCTCTGTCGCAGTGCTGGTTATTGCCGTCGTTGTTTCGTTTTGCACGGGCGCGAGCTCTGTCACGCTGGGCGATATTGTTCGCTATTTGAGCGGTGCGCCCGTTGACGCGACTGTCGCCAACATAATCGTGAATATCCGCATGCCTCGCGTCGTTGCCGGCCTGGTCGCCGGCGCGGCGCTTTCTGTTTCGGGCGCGCTGATTCAGGCGGTGCTCGATAATCCGCTGGCGAGTCCCAGCGTGATCGGCATCAACTCGGGCGCGGGCCTGGCGGTGCTTGCCGTCTCGGCCTGTCCGCTGTTCTACAACAATCCGCCACGCGAGTTGCTGCCGTTGGTTGCCTTTACGGGCGCGCTTGTCGCGGCGGGGCTGGTGTTTGGCATTTCGGCGCGCGCGGGCGTGTCACGTTTGACGGTGGTGCTTTCGGGCGTGGCAATCAACGCCGTGGCCGGCGCTGGTATGAATACCGTGCTATTGGTGACGCCCAATGTGTACGTGGGGTCGTCGGCGTATTTGGTCGGCGGCTTTTCGGGCGTGCTGATGCGCAACCTGCTGCTGCCGGCTCTGCTGGTGACGTGCGGTTTGGCGGCGGCGTGCTGCCTGGCGAGCCATTTGAACGTGCTGTCGCTGGGGCGCGAGGCGGCCCATGGCTTAGGGATGCGCACGGTGACAGTGCGCGTGGCGGCGCTTGCCGTTGCCGCGCTGCTGGCGGGCTGCGCGGTGAGCTTTGGCGGCCTGATCGGCTTTGTGGGCCTGATGGTGCCCCATGCGGTGCGCCGGCTCGCGGGCCATGACAATCGGCTGGTGATTCCCCTGTGTGCGGTGTGCGGCGCGGCGTTTACCGTGCTGTGCGACACCGTGGCGCGCGCTGCCTTTGCGCCCTACGAGCTGCCCGTGGGCATTTTGCTGTCGCTGGCGGGCGGGCCGTTCTTTATCTACCTGATTATGGCGCGAAAGGGGTTTCGCGATGAATGAGCGCGAGGTGCGGGGCGCGGGTGCCGGTGCCGTTGGGGTTGCCGAAGGCGTGGCCGTCGCGGGTTCTCCAGTGGGCTTGGTGTCGGACTCGGTGGGTGCTGCCGTTGAGCTGCGCGGTGTTCGCTTTGCCTATGGTGAGCATACGGTGCTGGACAGCTTGTCGCTCGCACTGCCCACGGGTTGCCTGACGGGTATCGTCGGTCCCAACGGCTGCGGTAAGTCGACTCTGCTGCGTGTGGTCGATGGCGTGCTGGAGGCGGCGGCAGGCGAGGTGCTCGTTGAGGGCGATACTCTCGGCAGTCTGTCTGCCCGTGAACGCGCTGAGCGCATCGCGCTGCTGCCCCAGATTCATCGCACGCCGTCCATGACGGTGGAGGCGCTCGTGTCGTGCGGGCGTTATGCCCATATGGGGTTGTTTGGCGGACTGTCTGAGCGGGACCAGGTGATCGTTGCCGAGTCTATGCGCGTTGCCGGCGTTGAGCATTTGGCACACAAGGCTGCCCGCGCGCTTTCGGGCGGCGAGCGGCAGCGGGCGTTTATCGCGATGGTGCTTGCCCAGCGTGCGCGGACGGTGCTGCTCGACGAGCCGACGACCTATTTGGATCCCCGCGCGGCGCTCGACGTGATGCGCCTGGCGCGCGGGTTGGTCCATGGGCAGGGGATGACCGGTGCCGTGGTTATCCACGACCTGCCGCTTGCCCTGCGCTTCTGCGACCGACTTGCCGTCATGGACGGCGGGCGAATCGTTGCCGTGGGCACGCCTGCTGAGATTCTCGACCAAGGCGTGCTCGAACAAGTCTTCGACGTGTCGATTGCCCGGATGGAACTCAACGGTGAGGTTGTGTACAGCTACTGCTAACCGTTCTTGTCGTGGGCTCAACCTGCGAGATGTCTCAATCTGTAACATCTGGACGTCAAAAATGGGTCTAGATGTTACAGAACGAGACAAACCTAAACCGTCTGCCGGAAAATCTCGATCTGTAACAGTTGGACGTCGAAAACAGGTCCATCTGTTACAGATTGAGACGTTCGAAATTGTTTTTCGGAATAATCTCGATCTGTAATATCCAGCGGCTAAAACAGGGCCTAGATGTTACAGAACGAGATGAATCAACTGAAGAATTTCGATTGTCTTGATCTGTAACAATTAGCTGTCAAAAACGGGTCTTCCTGTTACAGATTGAGACAAACGGAGTTGGACCCGCGGCAATCTCTTGATCTGTAACAACTATCAATCAAAAACGGGCCTAGATGTTACAGATTGAGATGTTTGGCTAGGTGGGTGCGCCATCCCATTACATTCCCGTCAATAGGACGACGTCGAGGGCCGTCACGATGACGCCGATCGCGACGAGTAGCGCGGTGAGCGCGCGTGAGTTGGCGTATTTGCCCATGACGCGGCGCGAGCTGGTGAGTCGGATGAGCACAAAGACCGTAATCGGCAACTGAAGTGACAGCAGCGTCTGGCTCCAGATCAGACCCTCAAAAGGATTCGGCACGACCAGACAGGCCACCACCGCGCTGACAAAGCAGAGCGCCACGCCGATCGAGGAGTGCCGGTCATGGATGTCGTATTCCTCGTCGAACATGCCGGCGGTGATGGTGCCGGCCGCCATGCCTGCCGTCACGCTGCTCGATAGACCTGCGAACAGCAGCGCCACCGCAAAGATGATCGAGCTTGCCGGGCCCAGGATGGGGGAGAGCGTGGCCGCCGCGACGGCGAGGTCGTCTACGACGATGCCGTGCGAAAAGAAGGTCGTTGCGGCAAGAATGACCATGGCCGAGTTGATCGCCCAACCAACGCCCATCGAAAAGAGCGTGTCGAAAAGTTCGTAACGCAAACGCTCCTCGATAACCTGCTCGCCTTGGCCTTCGAAGTGCATGGACTGGATGACCTCGGAGTGCAGGAAGAGGTTGTGCGGCATGACGACCGCGCCCAGGACGCTCACGATAATCGCCGCCGAGCCGGTGGGCATGCTGGGCGTGACCCAACTGGTGGCGGCTTGCGGCCAGTCGACCTTGACCAGTGCAAGCTCGGCCAAAAACGAGAGCCCTACCACGCCCACGAAGGCGATGATCCAGCGCTCGGCGCGCTTGTAAGAGCTTGTCATGAGCATGGCCATCGATACGGCAGCCACGATGATGCAGCCTGCGCGCACGGGCAGCCCAAAGAGCATCTGAAGCGCAATTGCGCCGCCCAGGACCTCGGCCATGGCGGTGGCGATCGTGGCGAGATAGGCGCTGCCGAGCACTGCGCGCCCCACGATGCGGGGGAGGTAGCGCGTCGTGGCCTCGGCAAGACACGTGCCCGTGGCGATGCCCAGATGCGCTGCGTTATGCTGCAGCACGATGAGCATGATGGTGGACAGCGTGACGATCCACAGCAGCGTGTAGCCAAACTGCGAGCCGGCGGCCATGTTGGAGGCCCAGTTGCCCGGGTCGATAAAGCCGACGGTCACGAGCAAGCCGGGGCCGATGTGCCGCGCGATGTCGAGTCCGCCGTGACCGCCGGTACGCGGGGAGCCAAAGCGTTGTTTGAGATGGTTGAGCATGGGGTTGAGCATGGTGGGGTCCTGCATACGGGTGGCGCGGCGCCGCACTTGGGTTGCACGGCGCCGTGCGCTTGGTTTTGGTTGGGGCTACTTGCGCGCCTTGCCCTGGTTGGCCACGGCGTCGATCTTGGCGGCGATGGTCGCCGGGTCGCCGATGTAGCGCTTGTCGAGCACGTTGAAATCGGCATCGAAGGTGTAGACGAGCGGCACGCCGGTGGGAATGTTGACCTTGAGGATCTCCTCGGGCGTAAGATGCTCGAATTTCATGACGAGCGAACGCAGCGAGTTGCCGTGTGCGGCGATCAATACACGCTTGCCGGCGAGCATCTGGGGACGGATCTCGTCCTCAAAATAAGGCCAGGCGCGGGCGATGGTGTCCTTGAGGCACTCGGTGTAGGGCAGCTGGTCGGGCGCGACATCGCGGTATTGCTCCTGCGTGTGGGGGTCGCGCTTGTCGCCCGGCTCGAGCGCCGGCGGGCAGATATCGAAGGATCGACGCCAGATGAGCACTTGCTCGTCGCCGTGCTCGGCTGCGGCATCGGCCTTGTTGAGGCCCTGCAACGCGCCGTAGTGACGCTCGTTGAGCTTCCAAGATTTGATGACGGGCAGCCACTCGCGGTCCATCTGTCCGAGCACGATGTTGAGGGTGTGGATTGCGCGCTTGAGTCGTGAGGTGTAGCAGATGTCGAAGTCGAAGCCCGCCGCTTTGAGGGCGCGGCCGCCCGCAGCTGCCTCCTCGCGGCCCGTGTCGGTGAGCTCAACGTCGGTCCAGCCGGTGAACAGGTTGAGCTTGTTCCATTCCGATTCTCCGTGGCGGATTAGGACGAGTTGCATCGTCTGCAGGTCTGTTTGGCTTGCCATAGGGGCCTCCTTAATGTGGCACGGCATGCGTGCCGTTTTCTTGACGCCGCAAAGGATACCCGTTTTAGGCTTAAAAGTTAACCAAGACTAACAAAAATGTTGTATTTGGCATGTGATGGTGCAATGGGGTTAGGTTACTTTGCACCAAGTTGGTGCAGAATATCCTGGCCCCATTGCACCAATCTCTCAATCTGTAACAACTGGGGGCTGAATTTGAGTCTACCTGTTACAGATCGAGACAAACCGAACCGGGCCTGCAGTTATGTCTCGATCTGTAACATCTAGCGGCTCAAAACGGGTCTAGATGTTACAGATTGAGACAAACGGAGCAGTCCCTCGAAATAATCTCGATCTGTAACATCTGGACGTCGAAAACGGGTCTATCTGTTACAGATTGAGACTTTTGATTGGGACGACTCGCCGGCGGAGCGTTCGCCCTGTCTGCAAAACCCTTACATGCCGAATTGCCCGGCTCAGGTTTCGTGTGGCGCCCGCGTACGCGCATAATGGCAGCAAAGGTTGACACGTGGAAGGGCCCTCGGATGGACGGCTTGGCAAAATACAAGGTTCCCGCGCTGTTGTGGATTGTCTTTGAGGTGGTCGCCGTCGTGCTGTGGCGCACCACGGGCAACATATTCTATCTGGGCAATTTTTCCTACATTGGCACGGCGCTCGCCATGCGGTCCAGTTTTCCATCGGCACGTATATGCTTGTCTACCTGGGCTTTTTGTGCCACGAGAACATGCAGATCGAGGGCTTTTGGTACTACCTGTTCCTAGGTTCTTTTGAGGCGGCGACCATACACTACGCCGTCGCCAAGGGATCAATTTGGCGCGTATGAACCTGTCCCCATTGCACCAAAAGGTGTACGTCAGCCTCCAAAGATGTCAAAAAACGACATGTTTGCTGGCTGACGTACACCTTTGAGTTGGTGCAAAGAAACCTGACACCTTTGCACCAATCGGGATTACAGGCCGAACTTGGGGGCCTTGGTGTCGCCCTTGAGCTCGGCGGTGTCCAGACGCATCATGCAAAAGTCTGCGTGGCCCTCGTCGGATTCCTCGTCCTCGGCATTCATACCGGTCAGAGCGGTCTGGTAGGGGTCGATGCCGTCGACCACGGTCACGTTGAGCTTTTCGCTCGAGGCACCCGGCACGCGGAAGGTGGCGTTGTCGATGGGCTCGATCGACACCTCGGGCGCGTGGTCCACCTGCGGCACCCACTCGTAGGGCGCGCGGTAGGCGCGGTAGACCATGTTGGAGCTAAAGCCGGGGGCCGGCGCCTTAAAGTAGGGGCTCAGGTACTCCCAAACGATTTCGTGGTCGGGCGTGACCTCGATCAGGTGGCCGTCGGAGCCCTCGGTAATGAGCGTGTTGCCGTTGGGCAGGCGCTGGGCCGAGCTAATGAACGGCGAGTAGAAGCGGCTACCGTCGGCAAAGGGGAGCCAGCCGGCCTCGAGCGGAGTGTACTGCCACGTGATCTCGAGCGTGATGGGGTTGAACTGCAGAATGCGCGAGTAGTCGCGGTGAACGGCGTTGGTGCCGTCGGGCGCGATGGCGTTGGGGGCGTCATAGCCCGCGGCGCCGCCGTTATCGAAGACGAGCAGGTCGCCCTCGCCGGGCAGCCCCTTGGGAATCATATGGAAGTGATGCTGGCCGATAATCCAGCCGATCTTTTTCTCGGCATCGCTGCCATCGAAGCGCGGGCCGAGCTTCCAGACGATCTTGCCGGTCTTTTTGGAGATGATGGCCAGAATATTGGCATTGCGGCAGTCGAAGATGAGGTTCTCGGGGGCAAAGCGCTCGTCACCGCGGTCGTACCACTTGTTGGGGCCGAGCTCCGAGACGCAGTTGATGTGCAGCCAGTCGCCGCCAGCCTCGCCGCGCATGGAGGGATTGTTGTAGAGCGACTTTTTAGCCACCTCGTTAAAGCCGAACTCCTCAAAATGATCGGCAGCGCGCCACTCCCAGACGATCTGGCCGTCCCAGGTGACCTCGATGACCTTATCGTCGATCAGGAGCTTGTCGCTGATCTGGGGGTGATAGCTGTTCTCGTGCGTGAGGATGATGGTGTTGCCGCCGTCCGCGCGTGGCTCCAGACCAGGCGCGTAGTAGCCCACGGGCGAGCCTTCGCGCTGGTAGTCGTGGTGCTGGCGTGCCTGCCAGGCGGGGTCCCTGCCCTCGTCGGCGACGAGCTCGGTATGGTCCCACTTCCAGACGATGTTGCCGTCCCAGTCGACCTGCAGCAGGTCGAGCTGGTCCTGGTAGGCCGCCGCGCCGCCGCGTGCGCCCGAGGTGCCAAAGACCTGGCCGCCCGGCAGCAGCTTGTTGGGAAAGCCGCCCAGGCCCGCCCAGCGGTTGACTTCGCGGCCGTTCATGTCGATGAGCAGCGCGCCGCCCGGGGTGGGGAAGATGGTGTAGCCGTTGTAGGCACGCTCTTTGTCGTAGATGAGGGTGCCGGTGGGATGAATGCTCGGATAGCCCATGAGTGACTCCTGTCTGTAGGATTCGGTTCTGGATAGTCTACAACCTACTAAACGCGTATGAATATATGGAATTGAGCTACCCGGGTATCGCTTTTTCAGAATGATCCCTTGGGGCCAGAACATGCGCGCTGACCGTTCCCGCGCTAAAACGTGTACATCAGCCTCCAAAGATGTCAAATTTCGACATGTTTGGAGGCTGACGTACACGTTTCAGATTGGTGAAAGGAGTGTCCCAAACTGCCGGCAGGAAAGGAACGTCCCCAAGTGCCGGATAACGGATCATTTGTTACGTGCGTTACGCGATTGTTTCGAAACGGGTGGGAAACACAACGGGCCGGCGATGCTCCTAGTATGCCTATTCAACTGACTGTCTAATATCTAGGGGAGGATCGCGATGCAGGCAGATTCCGCTCAGCAGCAGGGCCTTTATCGCCCCGAATTTGACCACGATGCATGTGGCATCGGCGCGCTTGCCGATATCAACGGCGAGCGCCATCACCAGATTCTGGACGACGCACTGTCCATTCTGGTCAACTTGGAGCACCGCGGCGGCACCGGACTCGAGAAGAACACCGGCGACGGCGCCGGCATCCTGTTCCAGGTCCCGCATCACTTTTTTCGCAAAGAGGCTCAAAAGTGCGGCCAGATTCTGCCGGCAGAGGGCGACTATGGCGTGGCCATGCTGTTCTTCCCGCAGGACGACAAGGGCGTAGAGGATGCCCGTCGCGTGTTTGAGGAGGGCTGCGCCGAGGCCGGCGTGCCGCTGCTCTTTTGGCGCGAGGTGCCCGTCGACCCGCACGACCTGGGCGAGACGGCACGCGCCTGCATGCCCACCATCCTGCAGGCCTTCCTGGGCCGCCCCGACGACACGCCCGCCGGTGACGCCTTTGAGCGCCGCCTGTATGTGTGCCGCCGCACCATCGAGAAGAAGGCCGACGCCGAGTTCGCCCTGCGCGACAAGATCTTCTACGTGTGCTCCATGAGCTCGCGCACCATCGTGTACAAGGGCATGCTCGTCGCCACGCAGATGCGCCGCTTCTTCATCGACCTCAACGACGCCGCCGTCAAGACGGCCGTGGCGCTCGTTCACTCGCGTTACTCCACCAACACCACGCCCAGCTGGGAGCGCGCGCACCCCAACCGCTTTATCATCCACAACGGCGAGATCAACACCCTCAAGGGCAACGTCAACTGGATCCGCGCCCGCGAACCCAACCTGTACAGCCCCGTGCTGCAGCACGATCTTGAGCGCGTGATGCCCATCATCAACCGCGAGGGCTCCGACTCCGCGATTCTGGACAACGTGCTCGAGTTCCTGGTTATGAACGGTCGTCCGCTCACGCGCGCCGCATCCATGCTGCTTCCCGAGCCGTGGGACCACAACGACAGCCTGAGCGAGGAGCGCCGCGCCTACGACGCCTACCAGTCCATGCTCATGGAGCCGTGGGACGGTCCGGCCGCCATCGCCTTTACCGACGGCCGCACCCTGGGTGCCGCCCTCGACCGCAACGGCCTGCGCCCTGCCCGCTACTACGTGACGCGTGATGGTCGCTTTATGCTGGCGAGCGAGGTGGGCACCATCGAGGTGCGCCCCGAGAACATCCTGACGAGCGGCTGCTTGGGACCGGGCCAGATGCTCGAGGTCGACTTTGCCCGCGGCCGCGTGATCTACAACGACGAGCTGCGCGCCCGCTACGCCAAGGAAAAGCCCTACCGCGACTGGATCGCCGAGGAGACGTTGACGGTCGACGCGCTCGACAAGCCCGCAGCGGCAACGCCGGCCGAGGACGCCGAGGTGCCCGCCGCCGTGCGCATGGCCAAGCTCGGCTATCACTGGGACGACGTCGACGAGGTCGTGCGCCCCATGGCCCAGCAGGGCAAGGCCCCGCTCGCCTCGATGGGCATTGACGCGCCGCTGGCCTGCCTGTCCAAGAAGACGCGCTCGTTCTACGACTACTTCTATCAGCTGTTCGCCCAGGTCACGAACCCGCCGATCGATGCCCTGCGCGAGCATGTGGTCACCTCGACCACGCTCTATCTGGGCAATCACGGCAACCTGCTCGAGGACTCCCGCGCCGCTTGCCAGCTGGTGCGCCTGGAGCGCCCGTTGCTCAACGAGGAAGAGTTCGACCGCATCTGTGCGATCGATCGTGTGGGCTTTAAGACCCGCCGCTTCCGTGCCGTGTATCGCCGCGACGCGGGCGAGGGCGCGCTGCAGGCCGCACTCAAGCAGCTTGCCGAGGACGTCGAGGCCGCGGTTCGCGATGGTGTGAACATCGTGGTGCTGAGCGACCGCGCCGCCGCGGGCGAGGTGCCCGTGCCGTCGCTGCTCGCCGTGGGCTGCGTTCACAACCACCTGATCCGCGCCGGCGTGCGCACCTTTGCCGATATCGTGGTGGAGTGCGGCGACGCCGTGTCCCCGCACGACTTCGCGGCGCTGGTGGGCTACTCCGCGAGCGGCATCTATCCGTATAACGCGCACGCGTGCATCCGCGATCTGGCGGCACGCGGCGACCTGGACGTGACGGCCGAGCAGGGTATCGACAACTACAACAAGGCAGCGACCGCCGGCATCGTCTCCATCATGTCCAAGATGGGCATCTCCACGGTGCAAAGCTATCACTCCGCGCAGATCTTCGAGGCCGTGGGCTTTACCACGGAGTTCGTCGACGAATACTTTGCCGGCACGGTGAGCCGCGTGGGCGGTATGGGTGTCGAGGACGTCGAGCGCGAGCAGAACGAGCGCTACGACGCCGCGCTCGCCATCCTTAAGAGCCCCGCGCCCGAGCAGCTGCCCACGCTGGGTCTGACCAAGTGGCGCCCGCTCGGCGGCGAGGATCACCTTATCGATCCGCAGACCGTCTACCTGCTGCAGACCGCCTGCCGCGAGGACAGCTACGGCACCTTTAAGGAGTACAGCGCCCGCCTGCACCGCACCGGTCGCGCCGTGCGCCTGCGCGACCTGCTGGACTTTGACGACAGCGGCCGCACCCCGGTACCGCTCGACGAGGTCGAGCCCGCGCTCAACATCGTCCGCCGCTTTAATACCGGCGCCATGTCGTACGGTTCCATCAGCAAGGAAGCGCACGAGTGCATGGCCATCGCCATGAACCGCCTGCACGGTCGTTCCAACTCCGGCGAGGGCGGCGAGGACCCGCGTCGCGAGACCCCGCTGGCCAACGGCGACTCCAAGAACTCCGCGATCAAGCAGGTGGCAAGCGCACGCTTTGGCGTGACGAGCCGCTACCTGTGCAGCGCCTTCGAGATCCAGATCAAGATGGCCCAGGGTGCCAAGCCCGGCGAGGGCGGACACCTCCCCGGCAAGAAAGTCTACCCCTGGATCGCCGAGGTCCGTCAGTCCACGCCCGGCATCGGCCTGATCTCGCCTCCGCCGCACCACGACATCTACTCCATCGAGGACCTGGCAGAGCTCATCTTCGACCTTAAGAACGCCAATCCCGGCGCGCGCGTGTCGGTCAAGCTGGTCAGCGAGGCCGGCGTCGGCACCATCGCCACCGGTGTTGCCAAGGGCGCTGCCGACAAGATCTTGATCAGCGGCCACAACGGCGGTTCCGGTGCCGCTGCTCGCGATTCCATTTGGCACGCCGGCCTGCCGCTGGAGCTCGGCCTTGCCGAGGCTCAGCAGACGCTGCTACAAAACGGCCTGCGCTCGCGCGTGGTGCTCGAGGCCGACGGCAAGCTCATGGACGGTACCGACGTCGCCGTCGCCTGCCTGCTGGGTGCCGAGGAGTTTGGCTTTGCGACCATGCCGCTCATCTCCATGGGCTGCCTTATGCAGCGCGACTGCCAGCAGGACACCTGCCCGGCCGGCATCGCCACGCAAAACTGCCGCCTGCGTCACGGCTTCCGCGGCAAGCCCGAGCACGTCGAGCACTTTATGCTCTTTGTTGCCGAGCAGCTGCGCGAGGTCATGGCACGCCTGGGCTTCCGCACCATCGACGAGATGGTCGGCCATCCCGAGTGCCTGCGCCAGGTCGAGGTGCCGGGCAACCGCAAGGCCAACCTGCTGGATCTTTCGCCCGTGCTGGCGAGCGCGACCTGCGAGTTCGGTGCCCACATTCCGGGCGCCGACGGCCGTCACTTCCTGCCCCAGATGGCTGCGGACAGCGAACTCGACAAGACGCTCGACTCCACGCTCTTTGTGCCCTACACGGCCGATGCGCGTGCGCACCTGCGTCCGATTCGCTTCCATGCCGATATTGCCAACGTCAACCGCTGCGTGGGCACCATACTGGGTAATGCGGTGACCAAGGCGCATCCCGAGGGCCTGCCCGCCGGCTCCATCACCATCGATTGCGACGGCTCGGCCGGTCAGAGCTTTGGCGCGTTCCTGCCGCGCGGCGTTACGCTCAACGTGTGCGGCGACGCCAACGACTACTTTGGCAAGGGCCTTTCGGGCGGCGAGGTTTCGGTGCGCCCCAACCCGCGTGCGACGTATAAGTTCGACGAGAACATCATCGTGGGCAACGTTGCGTTCTTTGGCGCCACGAGCGGCCGCGGCTTCATTAACGGCCTTGCTGGCCAGCGCTTTGGCGTGCGCAACTCCGGCGCCACCGTGGTGGTCGAGGGTTGCGGCAACCACGGCTGCGAGTACATGACGGGCGGCCTGGCACTCATTCTGGGCGAGGTCGGTCAGAACTTCGCCGCCGGCATGACGGGCGGCGTGGCTTACGTCTTTGACCAGTACGGCACGCTCGATGCCCGCGTGAACCACGAGAGTGTTGAGCTCAAGGCTCCGACGGCCGACGAGTTGGCGCAGATCCGCGCGCTCATCCAGGAACACGTGGACGCGACGCAGAGCCCGCGCGGCATTAAGCTGCTCTACAGCTTCGACTCGATGAGCAAGCACTTTGTGAAGGTCATCCCGACCGAGTACGAGCGCGTGTTGGCGATTGTCTCTGCTGCCGAGGCGGCGGGCAAGACGCACGCGCAGGCCGAGGAGCTGGCGTTTGACATCGTGACCGGTCGTGCCGACGCTGCCGATGTCGCTCGCTTTGATGTGGCGGGTGGCGCCGCTGGTGCTGTGACCGCCGCCGCTGCCAGCTCTGTTGCTTCGACCAAGAAGGAGGCGTAAGTGCCATGGGTAAGCCCGGTGCTTTTCTTGATATCGATCGCGTGACCCACGAGCTTCGCCCCGTGGAGGAGCGCAGCCGCGATTTCGATCCGCTGTACGTGGAGCTCGACGATGACGCGCGCCGTGCTCAGGCGAGCCGTTGCATGATGTGCGGCGTGGCGTTTTGCCAGATGGGCGCGAGCTTTGGCAAGGCGCGCCCGAGCGGCTGCCCGCTGCACAACCTGATTCCCGAGTGGAACGAGCTGGTGTATCGCGGTCGCTGGGACGAGGCGGCAGAGCGCCTGTCGCTCACCTCGCCCATGCCCGAGTTCACGAGCCGCGTGTGCCCGGCGCTGTGCGAAGCCGCGTGCAACCTGGGCTCGGTCGACGGCCAGCCCACGACGATTCACGACAACGAGCGCGCGATCAGCGACCATGAGTGGGCCAACGGCGGTCCGCGCCGCTTTGAGCCGGCGGGGGAGGGCGCGCCCACGGTTGCCGTGGTGGGCTCCGGCCCTGCCGGTCTGGTGGCCGCGTGGGAGCTCGCCCGTCGCGGCGCCCGCGTGACGGTGTTTGAGCGCGATGACCGCCCGGGCGGACTGCTTATGTACGGCATTCCCAACATGAAGCTCGAGAAGTCCGTGGTCGAGCGTCGCGTGGCGCTCATGCGCGAGCTGGGCATTGTGTTTGAGCTGAACGCCGATGTTAGCGATTCCAAGGTTGCCGCCAAGCTTGACGACTTTGACGCCGTCGTGGTCGCTGCCGGCGCCCGTGCTCCGCGTGGTCTTTCGGCTGCGAACATCGACGCCCCGGGCGTGGTGTACGCCGTGGACTACCTGACGGCATCGACCGTCTCGGTGCTCGACGGCGGTGAGCCCGCCATTGACGCGCGCGGTCTGGATGTCGTAGTCATTGGCGGCGGCGATACCGGCAACGACTGCGTGGGTACCGCGGTGCGCCAGGGTGCGCGCAGCGTGCGCCAGTTTGAGTTCTTGCCGGCGGCGCCCGATAAGCGCACGGCGAGTAACCCCTGGCCGCAGTGGCCCAACGTGAAGAAGACCGACTACGGCCAGCAGGAGGCCATCGCTGCCATGGGCGGCGAGATGCGCGCCTGGGGCGTGGATACGCTCGAGGTGTTGCTGGACAAGAAGGGTGCGGCTGCGGGCCTGCGCGTGGTCGACCTGGACTGGTCGGCAGGAAAGCCGGAGCGCATCGTGGGCTCCGAGCACGAGGTGCCGGCGCAGCTGGTGCTCATTGCCTGTGGCTTTACGGGTCCCGAGCATGGCGTGTTCGATGCGGTGGGCGTGCCCGTTGCCACCGCCGGCCGTCCAATGCCTGTGATGGTTGCCGAGGGTTCGCACCTTGCGGCTCGCACGGATGGTGTCGCCGCCGATGCCACGCCGGTGTATGTGGCCGGTGACGCCCGCAACGGCAGCTCGCTCGTGGTAAACGCCATGGCCGATGCCCTGGCCTGCGCCGCCGAAGTCGCCGATGCGCTGGCGCTGTAAAGTAGTCATTTAAGAACGTCCCCAACGACTAGTCATTGGGGACGTTCTTTTTTGTCTAGTCGTTGGGGACACTCTTTGCAGGGCGCCTGTTCGTTTGTCGACGTGTGAGCGTTCATTTGTTGACGTTTGCGCCTGTGGTGCTCTGCTATTTCTGTGGTGGCCAGGGTGGTGCGGCTCAAAAGAGCGGGTTCGCTGTCTATGCCTACCTGCGGTTTCTTTGCAGTGCGCTCATTCGGTCAAGTGTGCCGTCAAGTGTTTGGTCAGCATCTGGTTTGCAGCCGGAGGCCCATTTTGCCCGTGCTGGCCACGATCGTTTGCCCTCCTCGTAAGCTCAAATTGAGGTCAATCGATTCGAGGAGGACGCCATGACTGACCACGTTTTGGACCGAGCACGGCTGGTCGAGGCCGTCGGCAAGGATGTTGCCGACATGGCCCACTTTTGGATGCTGCGGAAGTTTCAATTTTTGGAGTTGGCGCGCGAGCAGTTTGAGCTTGTCGTCGACCCGTGGCTCAGCTATTGCGAAGAACCCTCGCAAAACGAAATCATGGCTTACAACATGGCGTTTACCGACTGGCTGCTGTTCGAGCGCCCCCACTACCGTGGCCATACGCTGCTGGAACTGTTCGTCGACGAACCGCCGGCTTCGCTTTCGCCCGCATCGCTCGGACGACTCGAGCAGGTGCGCGACACCCATTACTTCTCGCGATTTGGCATTTTGGATAAAGACCCCGCGACCGGCATGGTTGCGCTGCGCGACACGCGAACCGATCGGCGGCTTGACCTCTTCGACCCGCATATCGTGCAAAAAGATCATTGGAACGACGGTGCCATCGCGGTGCGCGTCGCGTGCGTGGACGATGTATGGCTGACGGTGGGACAGCTCTATATGTACGACATCGCGCGCCTGTGCGACACGGCGGTCGACGGGCCGGGCTCCGTGCATCCCGAGGACCTGGATGATGGGTTCGATACTGGACAGCTCAGCTTTTATTTGCGGCTGGTCCGCGACACCATGGGTGCCCAGGGACGCTACGTGAAGTCTCTTAACATCTACGAGCAGGAGTGGAAGTAGGGGGCAGTTGGCCCGTTGCGGTGCCGCTGTGCCGCCTTTTATCTCGATCTGTAACGTTTGGCGGTCGTTTGAGCCCCTGGCTGTTACAGATTGAGACGAACGGAAGGTGTGCCGCGGGTTTATCTCGATCTGTAACATCTAACGGCTGTTTTGTCCCGTAGCTGTTACAGATTGAGATGTTTGACGACGGGGTTGGGGAATGTCTCGATCTGTAACATCTAGCGGTCAAAAACCGGTCTACCTGTTACAGATTGAGACAAAGAGCTGGCCTGCTGTCGAAAGATCTCGATCTGTAACGTTTAGGGGCCTACGAGCTGTCTACCTGTTACAGATCAAGATAATTCCCGGCAGCGGCAGCGGCAGCGGCAGCGGCAGCGGCGGCGGCAGTGGCGGTGACGATTTGTTTGTCTGATGTGGTGGTGATGAAATGTCCAATACTGTTTTCAAGCATAAGCACTCCGCATGCAATACCTTGGCGCGGAATAGGATGCTCGCTCGGTTGAAGGATGCGGCAGATTGCGGAGCGCTGCTTGCAACGCACGACAATGCCGAGCTCATGTGGCTGCGACGACATGTGGGTGCCGACGATATTGCGGAACCCGAGCCGCACCTGTTCTGTTTTCAGCATGATTGGGATTCGCTGACGCCGCCGGAGCGCGCGGTGCGGACCATTAAGGGGCTTGCCGAATTTCATCCCGATTGGGCGTTTTGGGGTTATGACGCTGCGCTGCTATGGGGCTTGGAAGTGCCGAATGATTTGATCGGGCCGCGTTGCCTGGTCAAAACGAGTTGCTCGGTGGCGCTGAACGGTGGGTGTAGGTTGTTGCGCCCGCAGGCGGCGGGTGCGCTTGAGAATGTCGACGGTGTGCGGGTGACATCGTTTTGGCAGACGGTGGAAGATTGTCTGTTGCGTGCGCCTTTTTCGTATGGGCTGGCGATTGCGGACTCGGCGCTGCGGGCGAAGGGCACGCCGCGCGAGGACCTGTGTGAGCGGCTTCGTGTCGATTGCGAGGGCAGGCGCGGGTATCGTAGGGCGCAGGTGATTGCGTCGCGTGCGGACGGACTGTCCGAGAACGGCGGTGAGTCGCGCTTTCGGGCGTTCTTTATTGCGTACGGGTTTTCGGTGCCGGAGCTGCAGGTGGAGTTTCGCGATCCGCTCGATCCGGCTCAGGTGTTTCGGGTCGACTATTTTTGGCGGCTCGAGGACGGGACGTGCGTGATCGGTGAGCTGGACGGAAAGGGGAAGTATACCTTGCAGAACGGTGAAGGTCGGGAGTCAGTCGACCCGTTCGTGGCGGAGCGTCAGCGGGAATCGCATCTGACGATGCTCGGCCACAAGGTGCTTCGGTTTACGTTTGATGAACTCAAGAACCCCGGGAAGCTAGTCAAGAAAATGAGGCTGGCGGGCATTCCTCAACAGCCTGAATTGGCTGAGGAGTGGAGGCGTCAGTGGTGCGGACGCTGAGGGGTGCAGCTGAAATAGGTGTGATTGCTGCGGCCGACGGTTTATCTCGATCTGTAACATCTGGCTGTCATAAACCTGCGTAACTGTTACAGACTGAGACGAACGGTAGTGTGCCACGGTTTTGTCTCGATCTGTAACATTTAGCGGCTGTTTTGCCTCCTATCTGTTACAGATTGAGATGTTTGGCAGCGGAGCGGGGGAATATCTCAATCTGTAACAGGTAGCGGTCGAAAATCGGTCTAGATGTTACAGATTGAGATGTTTGACGACGGGGCTGGGAAATGTCTCGATCTGTAACATCCAGAGGCTGTTTTGTCCTGTAGTTGTTACAGATTGAGACAAAGGGTGGGCCTGCTGTCGAAAGATCTCAATCTGTAACGTTTAGGGGCCTTTGAGCTGTCTGCCTGTTACAGAACGAGACATTTGCCTGGCGCATGGGCCGCTGAAACTGCTCGGCTCTGCCTGGTTCGCGCCCGTCTTTCCTCCGTTAACCGATATGTTCGACTTTAGTTCGCTACATTAGGTGATAATGGACAAATGTTGAAGTTTTTTGAGGGGGAGGAGCCCGATATGGCGTCTGCCGATCGTTCCACGTTGTTTATCAATGCGACCGTTCTGGATGGTTCGGAGCATATGGAGCCGCAGCCCGATATGGCCGTGGCTGTTGAGCGCGGCGTCATCACCTGGATTGGCCCGAGTGCCGTGGCACAGGCGCCGGCGGGTGCCGAGGTCATCGACCTGGCAGGCGCGTATCTCATGCCGGGCCTCATCAACATGCACGTGCATCTGTGCGGTTCGGGCAAGCCGGTCTCGGCGGGCGATGCGGGCGCGCTCATGAAGAAGCTCGACAACCCCGTGGGCCGCGCCATCGTCCGTCATATCCTCAAGGGCAGCGCCCAGCAGCAGCTGGCAAGCGGCGTGACCACGGTGCGCGGTGCGGGCGACCCGCTGTTTGCCGACATTGCCGTACGCGACGCCATCGACGCCGGCAAGTATCAGGGCCCGCGCCTGGTGGCGCCGGGAACGGGCGTTACGGTGCCGGGCGGCCATGGCGCGGGCCTGTTCGCGCAGGTAGCCAACAGTCCCGCCGAGGCAGCCGAGCAGGTGCGCGACCTGTATGCGCGTGGTGCCGACGTCATTAAGTTGTTCGTGACGGGTGGCGTGTTCGACGCGACCGAGGTGGGCGAGCCGGGTGTGCTGCGCATGCCGGTGGAGGTTGCCGCGGCGGCATGCAGGGCGGCACACGAAGTGGGGCTACCGGTTATGGCCCACGTCGAGAGCACCGAGGGCGTGAGAGTCGCGCTCCAGGCCGGCGTCGACACGATCGAGCACGGCGCTCCGTTAACGCCCGAGATCCTGGAGCTGTACCGTGGTGCCGCCGGTACGCAGCTCGAGGGCCGCGCGCCCAGCGTGACCTGCACCATTAGCCCCGCGCTGCCGTTTGTGCTGCTCGATCCCCAGAAGACCCATTCGACCGATACGCAAAAGAAGAACGGCGACATTGTGTGCTCGGGCATCATCGAGAGCGCCCGCGCCGCGCTGGAGGCGGGTGTTAAGGTGGGTTTGGGCACGGATTCGAGTTGCCCGTTTGTGACGCAGTATGACATGTGGCGCGAGGTGGCCTACTTTGCCAAGTACGTGGGCGTGAGCAATGCCTTTGCGCTGCACACGGCGACGCAGGTTAACGCCGAGCTGCTGGGCCTGGGCGGCGAGACCGGCACGATTGCGTGCGACAAGGCTGCTGATATCTTGGTGACATGCGAGAATCCGCTAGAGGATTTGGCGGCACTGCGCAAACCCGTCCACGTTATGTGCCGTGGCGCCCTGGTGCGCAAGCTGCAGGTGAAGCATATTCCCGAGGTGGATGCCGAGCTCGACGCGATTATGGCCATGCCTGCTGAGTCTCTTGCCGAGGAGCTTGCCCGCGACGGCGTGGCGTAGGAGATGTGACAAAGGGACAGTCCCTTTGTCACATTCCGTTGCCGCATGCAAAAAGGCCGAGGCCCCAGTGCAGGGCCTCGGCCTTTTTATCGAACAAATACTTCAGATTTGGGACAAACACTGCCGATGATTTTGTTCCATGGGATGCTAGGAGCGGGTTTCCATCTTGGCGTGGCATTTGGGGCAGGTGACGCGGATCTTGCCCTTGCCTTTGGGGACAGACAGCATCTGGCCGCAGTTGGGGCACTTGAGGTATGCCGTGGTCTTGCGGCCCTTCCACATCTTTTTGGCCGTGCGCTTGGCGCGCTCAAAGTCTTCCTTGCTGGCACCGGCCGCGCGCGAGGCGTTGGCCGCTGCAGCGCCGCCGCCCAAGCTGGCGACGAACTTGCCCAGGCAGGGCACGTTAGCAGTGGCGGCGACAAAGGACTCGTTTTCCTTGCGGCGGGCGTCGATGTTTTTGGACAGGCCGCGCAGCACGCCGAGCACGATAACGGCGATGGCGATCCAGCTGAGCCACTGGATTTGGGCCATCGATCCGATCATCGCGAAAATAATTCCTGTGAAACCCAACACGATGGTGAGCTCGTCGGCGCCGTTGCGACCCTTCATAAAGTTATCCATGCAAATAGCCTTTCGTTCGATATGTTGCACGCCTTTATACCCCATTTGGTGCATGGGTGTCAGGTTAATTCGCACCAACGTGGTGCAAAGTAACCTGTCCCCAATGCACCAGCTACTTGACAAGCTTGTCGACGATTCGCTCGACTTCGGCGATTTTGGCGGCTTTGAGGTCCTCGTCGCCCGATTCGATGGCCGAGGCAACGCAGCCCTCGATGTGCGCCTTCAGCACATCGGCGTTAATGCGCGCGATGAGTGCCTGTGTGGCCATAAGCTGTGTGGAAATGTCGACGCAGTAGCGGTCCTCGTCGACCATCCTCAGGATGCCGTCAATCTGGCCGCGTGCGGTCTTGAGCATGCGGGTCACCGATTTGTGGTCTGCCATCATGGCGGGTCCTCGTTTCTGGTCGAATTTCCGGATCCCTCCCTCAGTTGCGGTGAAATAGGGACTGTTTGGTGGCTTTAAGCCTTCCAACAGTCCGTATTTCACCGCAACTGAGGGAGGGGCTGGCTGAATGATGCCTACTACGCGGCGGTCACGGACAGGGCGTGGAACTTTTCGCCCGCGGCCTCGACGGCGGCGGCGAGCTCGTCGGCGGTTACGGTATCGGCGCACTCAACCTGGACGGTCTGGGTCTCGTGATCGGCATCGGCATCGGTCACGCCGGCAACGTTGAGCAGCGCCGTCTCAACAGTAGCGTCGCAGTGGCCGCACATAAGCCCCGAAGTCTGAATCGTGTAGTTCATGATGGTCTCCTTTACGTTGAATACCTAAAGTTGCGGTGGAATACGGACTAAATAACGGTTTAACTCAGCATATTACGCCCTATTTCACCGCAACTGATGGCTTAAAGGTGCGCAGGCGCAGGGCGTTGGACACCACGCAGACGCTCGACAGGCTCATGGCGGCGGCGCCGAACATCGGCGAAAGCTGCCACCCGGTGAGGGGGAAGAACACGCCCGCTGCCAGCGGAATGCCGATGCCGTTGTAGAACAGCGCCCAGAACAGGTCCTGCTTGATGTTGCGGATCGTGGCGCGCGAGAGCTCGATGGCGTGCGCGACGTCCATAAGGTCGCTGCGCATGAGCACCACGTCGGCACCCTCCTTGGCGATATCGGCACCGGTGCCGATGGCAAGGCCCACGTCGGCGCGCGCCAGGGCGGGGGAGTCGTTGATGCCGTCGCCCACCATGGCGACCTTGCTGCCCGCTTCCTGCAGCTCGCGCACGTGGCGTTCTTTGTCGGCGGGCAGAACGTCGGCGATAACCTGTTCGCGGCTCAGCCCCACGCGGCGGGCGATGGCCTCGGCCGTCACGCGGTTGTCGCCGGTGAGCATGCGCACGTCGACGCCGAGCGAGCGCAGCGCGGCGATAGCTCCGGCACTCGTCTCCTTGACCTCGTCTGCCACGGCGATGGTGCCGGCAAGCTCGCCGTTCTTGGCAAAGAACAGCGGCGTCTTGCCCTCGGCGGCAAATTGCTCGGCAAGGCCCGCAGGTACGGTAACCCCCAGTTCGTCCATCAGGCGCACGTTGCCGGCGGCGATGGCATTTTGCCCCTCGCGCGCCGTAACGCCGCGACCGGGCACGGCGGAAAAGTCCTCGACCATGCGCGCGACGATTCCGCGTGTCTCGCACTCGTCCATAATCGCCTCGGCCAGCGGATGCTCACTTTGGCGCTCCAGCGCGGCGGCAAGCTTGAGCAGCGCCTTCTCGCTCATGGTGGGCGTCCCGTCGGCGCGCGTCGCCACCACGATATCGGTCACAGCCGGCTTGCCGCGGGTGACGGTGCCCGTCTTGTCGAGTACCACGGTGCCCACGCTGCGCAGGTTCTCCAGCGCCTCGGCGCTCTTAAACAGAATGCCCATCTCGGCGCCCTTGCCGGTGCCCACCATAATGGCGACGGGCGTGGCCAGCCCCAGCGCGCACGGGCAGCTGATCACCAGCACGGCGACGGCGGAGGTGAGCGCCTCGCTCGCGCTTCCGGTCAGCGCCATCCACGCCGCAAAGGTCACGGCCGAGATCACAAACACCACGGGCACAAACACGCCGGCGACCTTGTCGGCCAGGCGGGCGATGGGCGCCTTGGTGGCGTTGGCGTCCTCGACGAGCCGGATAATCTTGGCGAGCGACGTATCGGTACCCACACGCGTGGCGCGGAAGGTAAACGAACCGGTGCGGTTGATAGTGCCCGCGCCCACCGTGGCGCCGGGCTCCTTTTCCACGGGGATGGACTCGCCGGTCAGCGCGCTCTCATCCACAGCCGAGCTTCCCTCGAGCACCACGCCATCGACGGGGATGGACTCGCCGGGGCGCACGCGCACGGTCTGCCCGGCGACAATTGCATCGACGTCGACGGTGGTCTCGGTACCGTCCTCGGCCACGACGGTCGCGGTTTTGGGGGCCAGGTCGATCAGCGCCTCGATCGCACCGCCGGTCTTAGACTTGCTGCGCGTCTCGAGGTACTTGCCCACGGTGACCAGCGCCAAAATGGTGCCCGCGCTCTCAAAATACAGGTTGTCCATACTCGTCATCATGGCCTCGTGGACCTGTCCCGCGGCCAGCTGGTCGGCCATGATAAACATGGCGTAGAGCGACCAAGCGATGGAGGCCGTGGCACCGACGGCGATGAGGGCGTCCATGGTGGGCGCGCCGTGGACCAGCGACTTAAACCCATTGATAAAGTATGCGTCGTTGACGTAGACGATGGGGATGAGCAGGACGAGCTCGGTGAGCGCGAGCGTCATGCTGTGGGTGTGGTCGGTGAAGATGCCGGGCAGCGGCCAGCCGAGCATGTGCCCCATGCCTATGTAGAACAGCGGGACGAGGAAGATGATTGAGATGATGAGGCGGGTGCGCATGGCGGAGGCAGCGACCTCCAGCTTTTTGGTGGGCGACTCCATATGGGCGGCGCCGGACCTGGCTTGCGTGCTGCCGCCTGGGACGGCTTCGGTGCCCGCGCTGACGGGCGATGCCGAGTAACCCGCGCGGTCGACGGCGGTGCAGATGTCGTCGGGCGTGACCTGCGCGGGATCGTAGTCGACCAGCATAGAGCCGGCGAGCAGGTTGACCGCGACGCTTTGGACGCCGTCGAGTTTGCTGACGGCGCGGTCAACGTGTGCTTGGCAGGCGGCGCACGTCATGCCACCCACGTCAAACTTATCTTGAGCCATGGCTTCCCCTTTCTGTGACGTAATGTCGGAAATGTTAACCTGCCGATACTATACACCCATACCCCCTGGGGGTGTCCAGTGGGTATCGAATTGTATGACATTTCGTTACAGAAGGGGCCGGCTGCCGGGGCAGCGGACCGTCCCAGCCAAACATCTCAATCTGTAACATCTAGCGGGGTTTTCGGGTCCTAGTTGTTACAGATCAAGACAAACGTTTCGAGCCGCAGCTCAATGTCTCAATCTGTAACAACTGGGCCCTGTTTTGACGAGTAGATGTTACAGATCGAGACAAACTGTCGAGCCACAACTTAACGTCTCAATCTGTAACATCCAGGTTCCGTTTTGCCGAGTTTTTGTTACAGATCGAGACAAACTATCCGGGGTCAGCTCAAACGTCCTGATCTGTAACATCTGGACCTGTTTTCGGACTCTGGATGTTACAGATCGAGACAAACGAACGGGTGAAACCTCAACGTCTCAATCTGTAACAACTAGCAGGGAAAATAAGCTCTACTTGTTACAGATCAGGACAAGCGCGGGGGCAGGCAACCCAGCCCGGCCCCGCGCAGCTCCCGTCCCCTAAATACAGAACCCGGGGATCACGCAGGTCCGCTTGCTTGGCTTGCTTGCAGGCGTGGCGTACATAAAGACGTCGCCGTCGTAGCCCACGCGATTGATGTAGAGCGTGCCTTCGGTTTCCGACGTATCGGGGCTCACCGTTCGCTCCCACCAGCAGGTGTCCTTGCCCTTCCACTGGCGTACCATGGTCGAGTTGGTGGAGTACGGACTCACCTTGAGCTCGCGGAACAGCTGGTACTCCTTGCCTTCGCCGTTGTAGATGTCGGCCAGATAATGGCAATCCTCGGAGAATGACTCGGGCGGCTGCACGCCGCAGAGCTCAACCATGGCGGGCAGCCAGAGGGTCGCGGGAAGCTCACTCAGACACGAGGCGCTTCTGGCAGCGCCGACGTTGTTCGAGGTCTTCTTGACGGAGTTGATCATCGCGCGCAGATCGTTGGGTAGCAGCTTAAGGCCATCGGTGTAGAGCCATGCCCGCAGCTCGCAATCGGCCCAACCGGCACTGGGCGGCTCATCTGCGGCATCGCGCTCGGCAATGCCCGCGTCGAAGATGAACGACAGGCCGGCAAAACCCGTTCCATCGACAAGCTCGTCGTGACGGATGCCCACAAGCTGGGCACCAACCTCGAGTCCGTTGGTGAGTTGCACGCGCTTGGTGCACGGATAGGGGATATGTCCGTTGTCGTCGAGCAGGTGATACCGCTTGGCAATGTCGCGCGCCGCGGCCTTGTTATTCGCGGCCTTGATCTTAAGTGAGATCTCCTGCAGCTGGTCCCAGGTGTAGTCGTTAAGCGACCCGCGGATGCCGTCGAGGTGGTCGGGGATGCCAAAGCCGTGGGTGAGCGCGCCTGCCACGCCAAGTGCCACGCCGGCCGCAGCGATGCCGCCGATAATAAACCGGCGACGGGTCATGGCATCGCGACGGGCCTGCTCCAAAAGCGCCCGGGCACGGTCACCAGCGACATCGACCTTAAGGTGCGCACCGGCGTCGATGTTGATGGGCTGGTTGGAGAGCCCCGGCGTGCTCACGGCCGATTCGCCCAGGTCGGGGGCGAATGCCAGCAAGCCCTCGTAGAACTCGCGCTCGCTGGGGCGCGATGTCTGGTCGGTCGCGAGACACGACATGATAAGGTCGGCAAAAGCCTGGTCGTCACCCTTGTGGGCAACGAGCGGCTCGGGTTCGTTTTGCGTCTTGAGCAGGTAGTATGAGTAGACCCCATGAGCTTGGTGCCTGGCAGCCCTAAAGGGGGTGTGCCCACTATAGAGCTCGTAGAGGATGCTCGCGATGGCGTACACGTCGACGGCGGACGAGCGGCGCAGCTCGGCAATGTTGGGAATATCGCGGGTGAGCATTTCGGGCGCAGCGTATGCCGGCGTGGCATAGCGCCAAATGTCGGCGCGCTGCGTGAGCGTGTCGCCGCCCAGGGCCGGGACCGAGGAGCCCATATCGACCAGACATGGCTTAAACGCCAGCGTCTGCACTTGCTCGTCGATGCCAAGTTCGTTGGTGCGGAACATGATGTTCGCGGGCGACAGGTCGCGGTGTACAAGCGGCGTCTCGAGGTTTTGGGTCGACAACAGCGTACCCAGCACAGCGCAGCCTACCGATGCAGTGGCGGCACAAGTCACGCCCTCGCCATCATGTGGCAGCATACTAACTGCTTTGTCGAGCGACGTGCCCTCGATCCACTCCATAAGGATGAGCGGTTCGCCCTGGCACGTGCCATAGCCATAGACGCGGGGAAACCCACGCAAGTGCGACACGCGGCAGAGGTTTCGGTATTCCTCAAAGAGCGCGGCGGTGTTTGCCAGGTGCATAGCGGATTCGTCCGCTGTGCGCGACGGCGTGTTGGTGCTCAGCGCGCGCGCGAGCGTGTTGTCCGCGAGCACTTTGACGGCGAATCGCTCGTTTGAGGTGTTATGCGCCGGCAGCACAAGGCCCGTGTTGCCATGCGACGAACGATCGGCCGTGACGATGAGCGTCATAAAGCGGCGCTTGGCGAGCTCCTCGTCGGCGGGATTGACGGGGGCGGCGGTGTCGAACGATTCAAGCTGAAAGAGAACTGTCATCGAATCGGACTGCGGGGTGGTATCTGCCATGGTGACCTTACCTTGTGGTGTCGCGGGCGCGGGCGCACCGCTTCTTACCAAATAGACGTTGTGCCCGGTACGCCACGTACGGCGCCGGGCACAATGCTAAATTGCGAGTTTCATAACCAAAAAACGGGTCGTGGCACCCAAACAAATAGTGTCGCTGTGCCACAGGGGAACGGGCGGGTATTCGACGCCGGGTCTGCGTGTATGGCGCGGCGGCTCGACCACGTGCTGGGACATATCCGCGCCCGAGATGAGCACGGTGCCGTTGGTGGAACCCAGACCCTGAACGTACCAGTAACCGTCCTTGGCAAAAACGCGTGCATGTCGGCGCGAGACATCGCGGTCGACATCGGTGATGGCACCGGTGCCCGTGGCGAGTGAACCGATTACGGTGCCGCCCTCGCCCTCGTTGAGCGGGTACAGCGGAGGCTTGGCGGCGTTACCCACAATGCGGATAAGGCCCAGGCGCTCGGCATGCTTGACCTCGGGCTCGACGGCGGCGGTAAAGCCTTCGCCTACGCTGAGCTCGGTGGTGGAGAAGTGCCCGCCCATCTTGTCGGCGATGAGCGTCTCGGTCACCTGCACGGCGGCTTGCGGATCGCATAGGCAACCGCACGCCACAAACAGCGTGACCAGCGGTAGTGCACAATCGGCGGCCGTGGTGCCGGGCGCGGCGATGCGATCGCAGGCGTTACGGTAGATGCGGTCGTCGAGCCCGTAGGCGCTCAGCGACTCGCGCATGGCGTCGGCAGCCTCGCCGCTATAGTGCTCTGCCACCATGGCACGAGCCATCTCATTACCACCGAGGTTGGAAATCAAGCGGGCGGTGATGTTTTGGGCCGTCTGGGTGATATCGGCAAACAGCTCGGGGCGCGGACGCTCGACGGGGGCGTGAACAACCTCGCGCGATAGGAACGTTCGCTCGTCCACGCGGTCGCGTGGTGCTTTGCCACCGGCCATAGGGGTGGAGCGCAGCAGCATCCAAGCGGTATCGCGATTGGTGATTCCGCCGAACTTGCGCAGGTCGTCAAACATGACGGAGCGCGGCGTCTCTCGATCCATTGGTCCTCTCCTTGCGGGTGCGACATGCGTATTGACCCTACGTGCAAATGCCCATTATCGTCCACTATATCTGATTACGCAGACTAAAACACGTAGTCTTAACATGGGTATCCGCGCGCTAGATAATCGCATCGAACTTGGGCATAACGCGCCAGTCGCCGGCATCGTCGAGCACGCCCCATTTGCCGCTGTCGTTGTCCTGCACGGGCAAAAACACGTCGGTCGAGGTGTAGAAGATGTCGCCCATGGCGCGGAACTTGGGCTCTACTTGCCAGGCGCCGCTCACTGTGGAACAGCCCCAAAGACCGGTCGCCGCATCTTTGGCGGGCGCCCAGCCGTTGGCAAACTCGCGTGCCTCGGCAAAGGTGGCCGAGAATGCGCGCGTGCCGTCGGGCAGGATGTAGCCCCACGAGCCGTCGTCGAGCTGAACGGCGGCGCGGTTGCTGGCAAAGCGGCGGGCGGCCTTAAACTGTGGCTCGATCTTCCACTGGCCGTAGCCGTTAATGTAGCCCCAGGTGGTGCCGTCTTGCGTGGCGGGGCCCAGCCCGTTTGCCGAATCCCAGCCGCCCAGGCCCCTAAAGGTCGGCGGCACGTCGTTGCGCTTGCCGGTCTTAATGTAGATATAGCCCCAGCTGTCCTCTTCGTTGCTGGAACGATAGGGGACAAAGTTGCCCAGCACCATATCGCCCATGGCGTAGTACTTGGCGTCGACGATCCATTTGCCCTGGCGGTTGAGCACGCCCCAAAAACCGGTCTGCGCATCTTGGGCGACGGCGCCGTAGTCGTTGAAGGGCCGGGTGTCCGAGAAAGCGGGTTCGATGGCCCACGCGCCGTCTTGGTCGATGTAGCCCCACATGCCGGTCGACGAATCCAGGGCGGCGGCAAATCCGGCACCGTAGAGTCGCATGTCACTGTAGGCGGGCTTGACCTTCCACGCGCCGGTGTCGCTGATAAGGCCCCACTTGCCATCGCTTTGCGCGGCGTAGCGCATTTCCACGCTGATGGTGTTGGACGACGACGTGGACGTGTCCGAAGCATCCGAGGAATCGGAATCGCTGTCTTTTTTGCTGCTCGACGAGCCGTCGCTGCCGGTGTTCGGTACGACCGCGGCATCGCTGCCGCTGTTGGCGCCGCGCGACAGCAGGAGTGCCCCGCCGCCGGCAAGCGCCGTGAGGGCAAGGCCGCCCGCGGCGAGAAATGCGCGGCGCGAGACGGAGATTGCCGCCTTGGCCGCCGTGGCAGCGGCGGGTACGGCCGAGGACGCGGCCTCGGAATAGGCGGCAGGGGTGCCGGGTGCCGGCGGGGTGGCAGCGGCGCCGCCAAAAATGGCGTTTTGTGCGACGGGCGAAGCGTCGCCGGCGATGGACGGCCCAGCGGGCTGCGCCGGCGGTGCGACAGGAGCGGTCGGCCCGGCGGGCGATGCCGTCATGGAGGCCGCGGCGGCCGATGCCGCGGCATCGGTGCCGTAAGCCGCCCGGGGCGCCTCGATCACAACGGGCACGGGCAGGTAAGACGGGTGGCGATCCCGGTCCTCGGCCGGCATGTTCGCCTCGGCGTCCATGGCCGCCGCCTGTCCATAGGGCTCGGCACCCATGGCCTCGGCGTCATCGGTCAGCGGAAACATGACGGGCTGCGCGGTATCAAACGTCGCCGGCACGGGTTCGTCGATGCTTGCGCCCGGACCGATATACGATGTCTGGGCGTCCATGGCCTTAATGCCCCAGAACGGCTCGGGTGTGGGCCAGTCGCCCAGCTCGCTCGATTGCCAGCGGCGCAACAGGTCGAGCATTTGCTTAACAGAGGGACGCTGCTCCTGATCGATGGCGAGTCCCGCCACGATAATGCTGACGAGCGCCTCGTCGGCGGCCGTACGGGCCCGTGGCATTTCAAAGGCGGTTTCGGTTTTGACGCGGTAGGGCGATGCGGTGCCCAGCGCCTGCAGGTTAAACGGAGTGTGTCCACAATACAGCTCGTAGAGCACGCTCGAGAGCGCGTAGATGTCGACCGTGGGGCTCAGGCGTCTGGTCTCGATGCCCGCGATATCGTGGGTGAGCATCTCGGGCGGCGCGTACTCGGGTGTGCCGCCGCGCCAGACGTCGGCGCGCACGGTAAACGTGGGGTCGATGGGGTTGAGCGCCGTGGAGCTGCCAAAGTCGATCAGGCGAATGTCAAAGTCGAGCGCGGCGAGCTGGTCTTGGAGCGAGCGGTCGCTCGTGGCGATCATAATGTTGCGCGGCGAGATGTCGCGGTGGGCAACGCCCGTATCCAGGTGCCGTACGTTATTGAGGATGGAGAGCACGGCCACGCCGATGGCCGCTACTGCGTCGCCGCGCACGCCGGCGCCCTCGTGGGGGAGCTGCGGGGTGATGTGCTTGAGCGTGGAGCCCTCGACCCATTCCATGACGATGAGCGGCTCGCCGTTGCTGGTGCCGTAGCCATATACGCGCGGAAAGCCCTTAAGGTGCGAGACGGTGAGCTGATTGCGATATTCTTCGAACAGCACGGCGCGCATGCCGGCGGCGACGCGCTCGTCGGTGGTGTCGCTCACGTGCAAGCGCTTGATGGCGAAGACCTCGCCGGCGGTGTTGGTGGCGCGCTGGACTACACCGGTGCCGCCCTGGCCCGCCTCGCTTTGGACGAGAAACATCGAGAAACGGCGGCGCGATTCGTCGCGCTTGGCGGGATCAAAGGCAACCGCGGGCTCAAACGTGTCGAGCACGATGAGCTCCTGCTGTCCTTGATTGTCCATCTTCGCCCCCCCTTGGCTGTCGGTCGTGTTGGCGTGCGGGCGGCGTCGGCGTGCCTGCCATCTGTCCCCGCGAGCAATATTCAATAATATGGTTAGTTTCTCGCAATCGCGGTTGCACCACTGTTGAAAAACACCGTTTCGCGCGCGGGCGTGCCATCGCTGTGCGATGATGGGCGCATTTGAGAGGGGCCCGCCGTGCCCTTATACCTAGACAGAAAGGACCCGCCATGGGTTTTCTTGACGAAATGCAGGCATCGCTCGACCGCACGGCCGCCGATGCCAGCCGTGTCCTGCAGGTGAATAGGCTCAAGAGCCAGATGAACGACGCCCTTAAGCGTCGTCAGCAGCTTGCCGGCCAGTTGGGCGCCAGCCTGTACGAGGCCACCAAGGCAAACGCCGAGCTGCGCCAGGGCCGCGAGGAGCTCTATGATGGCATCGCCGCGATCGATAACGAACGCGCACAGCTTCAGGCCCAGATCGACGAGTTCGAGCGCCAGGCCCAGGCGGCTGCCTATGCCTCTGCGTTTGTCGATTGCCCGTTTTGCCACAACCGCCTGCAGCAGTCCTCCATGTTCTGCTCGGGCTGCGGTAAGTCCATGGCCGAGATTCAGGCCGAGCTGGCTCGCCAGGCCCAAGCCCAGGCCGCGCCTGTGCCGGTCGATGCCCAGGTTGTCCCTGCCGACGGTGCCGCCGTGTGCCCTTCGTGCGGCGCGGCCGTTCAGCCGGGCAACGCCTTTTGTATGAACTGCGGCCATAAGCTCGGTTAATCCACTCAATTTGGGCTCGACCGGGACGGTCGGGGCGATACCTCAAAAACTTTTGCATGTTGCGCAACAACTTTGCGGCAACAGCGGTGAACATGGTCGTGCGGACCCCAAGGGTTCGCACGACTTGTTGTTTGACCCCAAGGAGGTACCCGATATGTTCTGCCCCGGTTGTGGCGCCAAGATTAACGACGGCGCTCGTTTCTGCCCCGTTTGCGGCCATCAGATGCAGGCGGCCGCTGCCCCCGCGCACGCTGCCGCTCCGGCCCAGCTCCAGCACGTGGCCCAGCCCCAGCACGTGGCCCAGTCCGCCCCTGTGGCCCAGCCCGCGCCGGCCGCCCAACCCCAGCCCGCGCCCGTCTTTGCGACAGCGCCCGCCATGCACTCGCCGGCTCCCGCTTCTGCGGTGCACCCGGCACTGTCCATTACCCGCATCATTCCCTGCGTGCTCGCGATCATCGCTATCGTGCTTTCGTTTATGCCTTGGTTTAGCATTTCGCCCACGGTGGTGCAGGCCTCGAGCTACGCGAGCCAGGGCGCCAATTTCTTAAGCCAGCTCGCCGGTCAGAGCACCGACTATTCGTCGAGCCTGGGCTTTGACGAGACCTATAACGTGTGGAGCCTGGGCAAGGCCGGTGAGGTCGCCGTCACCTACCAGGACATGTACGACTCGGCTTCCGATCTTGCCAGCTCGCTGAGCGATTCCTACAGCTCCTACTACGACGACTATTCCGATTCGGGCCGTGGCCATGTCGTGAGCATCACCAACCCCAACTACGGCAAGGTCTCCTCTGGCGGCATCTCCTTTATCTCTTTGGCCGTCACCGCGTTTTGGGGCCTTGGCATGCTCGCCACGATCGCCGGCGTCGTGCTCTACCTTACCCAGGGCCTCAAAGTTGTGCTGCCCGCCGGCTGTGGCCTCATGACGCTGTCTGTCTTGGCCTTTGAGCTGCTGTACGCCAACATGATGAACGCCATTGGTTCTGCGACCAGCACTCCTGTCTTTATGGCGCTGTTCGCCATCGCCGCCGCCGCGCTCACCTTTGTGCTGCGCGAGCAGACTGCCCCGGCGGCCCACTAGAAGATCGGCAAAAGGGCTTGACCCGTAAAACCCGATAGCGGTAACCCGGCGCGGCCGCGGACATCGTTCCCGGCCGCTTTTCTTTGCCGGCCACACGCCCGCTCAACAGGCAAAACAAAAAAGTTGCGCCTTTTGGCAATGTTGCGCAACAACTTTTAGGTTTTTGCCTTCATGGTATTGCTAGCAAAGAAAGGTAGGTGCTTAACAAGATGGATCAGACGACCGAGAACAAGGACATCGCGACGGCTCCGGTCGACGCGAAGGTTCGGATGATCGCCAGGCTGGCCGGCGTCGACGGGCTCAAGCTCGTCACGAGCGCGCCGGGCGGCTCGCAGGTCTTTGTCGGTTCCTGCACGGCAGATGGCCTGCGCGGCACCTCGTGCTCGTTCAAGCTCATCCGCGGCGATATCGCTCATCTGCGTCGCCAGGAAGATTTCTTCCGCCGTGTCTTGGACGTGCAGGCCGATGCCGGCGGCACCCTTACGCCCTCCTCGCACGGTTTGGCCCGCGTGCTCTTTCACGAGCTCGTCGCCCTTCCCGGCGACGACACCGTGCTTGCCGTGGTGACTGTCATGGTCCCGGGTGTGTCGTTTGCCGATGTGGTGCGCACCTGCGCCACGGGCGTGCGCAGCCTGTCGTTTGCTCAGACGCTGCTGCTGGTGTCTTCGTGCTTTGGCGCGCTGGCGCAGGCGCAAGAGGCGTTTGGCGGAACGTTTGTCCATCAGGACCTTAAGCCCTCCAACATCGTGTTCGAGAGCGATCCGTTTGATATGGCTTCCGATCTGTTGGGCGAGATTCCGCAGGCGGCCCTTATCGACTTGGACTATTCGTTTTTGGACGAGGAGGGTGCCTACTGGATCGGACCGCGCGGGACGCCGGGATACCTGGCACCCGAGCTGCTGATGGGCGACGGCGAGACCCGTCGAGCCAAGCCAGCCTCCGATGTGTTCTCGCTGGGCGTCCTTGCCCACGAGGCGCTCTGCGGCAGCCTGCCGTATTTGACGGGTGCCCCCCAAGCCGGTGCCGGCGGCAATGCTTGGAAGGACTTCTTCGAGGCCTGCCGGGGCGCGGGGACGAGTGCCATCGCGGTGGACGAGGAGCTTCCGGACGATGTGCGCGGCGCCATATGCGCCTGCCTGTCGGACGACCCGGCGGCGCGACCCCTGGCGTCGCAGGCGGCCGCTGCGTTTGACGACCTTGCCCGTCGCCATGTGCAGCTGAAAGGCGACTTTATCGGAGATCGGCACGTGATGGATGTGGTGACACCGGTCACGCTGCTGTAGGGGCCGTCGACCGGCGGCAACGTTGAGTTACTGGACTGTTCCCAAGGTGTTGTGCAACAGCAAGGGAACACGGTGACCTCTAGAGTTGAGGTTTCCGGGGGAGTTAGGGAAGGGGCCTCATGGCGAGTTCCTCTCAGGTTTGCGATTGCGTCCACGAGCACGGCTGGGACAGTGCGTTCTATCGCTTTGCCGAGACCATCAGGGGCCTGACGTGCGGCGGCTGCAACCACAAGCACATCTACGCGCTCGTGGGTACCCGCGGCAGGTATATCAACCACACCAACCCCATCGTGCGCAAGCGCACCGCGGCTGCCCTGTCGCGTCTGATGCACTCGAGTCGCTATGCGGCCGACATGCGCAAGGGCTATGCCGACGACAGCTCGGTGTTTTCGCAGGCGGCGGCCTCGCTTATCGAGATACTGCACGAGGCGACCGACCTGGACGACGCGGGGCTGTTCGATTACGTGCTCCACACGTCGTGGCCCGAGCTGCTGCGTGGCCTGGAGAGCGAGCGTCGCGCCGGCCGCGAGATCGATCCGCTGCGCATGGCATGCGAGTCGCGCGAGGTCGTGCGCTGGGGCGAGCAACAGGCCGCCTGCGGGCACGCCCCGCTTGCCGAGCTTTTGGCTGCCTGCTTTCGCACCATGGCCTTTGGCTGCCTGGACGACCGCTTTGCCCGCACGCTGTGCTCCCGTACGCCCCAGGAGCTCCAGGATCCGCCCGATACGGGCGACGAGTGGGCGCAAGACGGCGCGTGCCTGGTGCGCGTGGCTGACGGGGACGACCCGTGCATTTTGGGCGTGTGGTGCGTGGACGCGGACCGGCCTTTCTCGATTGGGCGGTTTAGCAGCTGCGACGCGATCGAGGCCGACCCGGTGGTCTCGCGCCTGCACTGCCGTGTGTTTACGCTCGACGACACCTGGTATTTGGAAGATGGCGGCAGCACCCACGGCACGCGCGTCCTGCGCGATGCGGGCGGAGGCCTTGTCTGCGTCTTTGATAGCGGGGGAGGCGACGGGCCGCGAACGTTCCCGTTAGAGTTTGGCGATCGCATTGTGCTCGCCGGCCGGAGTACCTATTGGTTTTGCGCGCGCGACGCGCATGTTCTGACGATTGGTTAGCGAAATGGAAAAACGAGTTATTCAACAGCGTGACGGTTCTATGGCGCTTGGTTACGTAGTTGCTGACCAGCGTCAGCTCGACAAGCGTCTCTACGAAGCCGTGACCGCCGGCAACGTGGGCTGCCTGCTGCCCGGTGCGCTCATGCGCTACCCGGATGGCGTGCTCGAGATGCGCTATCGCCTGATCGGCGAGACCCTGGAGCAGCGCCTGGCGCGCCCCTTCGACGGCGCCGAGACCTGCGAGCTGCTCGAGAGCATCTCTAGCACCTTCGATACCCTGGTCGCCTCGCAGCTGCCGCTTATGAACCTGCGCTTTGCGGCCGACGAGGTAGTTATGGATGCCTCCGGTACGGGTTGCCGATTCGTATTTTTGCCGATGACGGGCCTTACGCCCAATCTGGACGCCGTTCGCGTGTTCTTTGAGCAGGTCGCCGCATCGGTCAAGCCGTCCGATGATATTGCCCAGAACGCCATGACGTCGTTTGCCGCGTTCTTTAAGAAGCCCGGCCCCTTCGATATTCTGGGCTTCTCCCGCCACCTTAAGCAGGTGAGCGCGAGCGCCATGCTCATGGACGCCGGCACCACGGTGCTCGACGACGGCGATGACCATGGTACCACGGTGCTCGATAGCGGCGACGATCACGGCACCACCGTGCTCAACGACGGCGAGGACCTGGGCGACGTTGCCCCCGATCCCGTGCTGGGAACGGTGGTCCTTTCCGACCTGGAGGACGAGCCGATCTCTTCTACCGAGCCCGTGCCTGCGCCGCAGCCGGCCCCGGAGCCCGCGCCTGCGCCGCAGCCGGCCCCGGAGTCCGAGCCTGAGCCCGAACCGGAGCCTGAGCCCGAACCCGCGCCCCAGGATGAGGACGACCTGGCCGATGCACCCATCGCCCAGTCCCGCCAGGACCGCACCGGCGTGCTCAACCCCATCGACTTTAAGGTGGCCGAGGGCTACGAGTCGCTGTTCTCCAAGGACACGGTCGAGCGCCACGGCGCTCATGCGCACGCCGCCAAGCCCGAGCCCAAGCCCGAGCCCGCACCGGCGCCCGCGCCTGAGCCCAAGTCCGCTCCCAAGCCCGAGCCGGCTCCTGCGCCCGTACCCGCAGCTCCCGAGCGTCACCTGCGCTTCTACCTCACGCGCATTGCTACCGGCGAGCGCTTTGAGGTCCGCGGCCGTCGCTTTGTGGTCGGTAAGTCCAAGCATAGCTCGTTTATGGTCAAGGGCTCCACGACGGTTTCGCGCAGCCATGCGATCTTCGTTACCGACGGCGCCACCTGCACCATCGAGGACGACAACTCGCGCAACGGCACCTTCGTCAACAACGAGCGCATCGATCCGGGCTTCCCGGTTGCGCTCGTCGACGGCGACACCGTGCGCATGAGTGACGAGAACTTTGCATTCGAGGTCCAGCCCGCCTAAGGGCGTGCGACCCACGTTGAGATATTCGAGAAAGGAGCGCAGATGCTTTTCGAAGGGGCCGGTTACTCCAATGTCGGCCGAACGCGCGAATCCAACCAGGATAGCTACCTGATCAAGGTCGCCTCCACCCCCGTGGGCGATGTCGCCCTGGTCGCTGTCGCCGACGGCATGGGTGGCCTTGAGTGCGGCGAGCTCGCTTCTGCCGCCGTCATCAACATGCTGTCCGATTGGTTCGACAACAAGCTGCCCGTGGCCCTGGAGGCCATGGAGAGCTCCGTCGGCGGTTTTGAGAACTTCGTCGACGGCCAGTGGGGCGGCCTGGTTCAGGACATGAACATGGCGCTGATTCGCTATGGCATGGCCGAGCACATGAACCTGGGCACCACGCTCACCGCCATGCTCGCCATCGGCGGCCGCTATTCCATCGTGCACGTGGGTGACACGCGTGCCTACGAACTCACCGAGTCGGCGACCAACCAGCTCACGGTCGATCAGACCTTCGTACGCCGCGAGGTCGAGGCCGGTCGCATCACGCCCGAGGAGGCCCTCACACACCCGCGCCGCAACGTGCTGCTGCAGTGCCTGGGCTCCACCAAGGAGGTCGTGCCCGACCTAATCCACGGCAACCTCGATCGCGATGCCATCTACCTGCTGTGCTCCGACGGTTTCCGCCACGTGCTCACCGATACCGAGCTTCGCCGTCGCTTGGGGCCCGATGCGCTGGACGCCAACGCCTGGGCCGCCGAGCGCCGTCGTGGCGCCTATGCCGCCTGCACCGCCGCCGACCTGGACCGCGAGGAGCAGGAGGGCTTTGAGTTCGGTTGCGTCACGCAGCGCATCGCCGACACCGCCAAGCTCGTCATGGATCGCAAAGAGGCCGACAACGTCACCGCGCTCGTGCTGCGCGTTCAGGCTCAGGGAGGTCGATAGCCCATGCCGTCTACCAGAAGCAGGCGAGAGGTCGACGCGCGCCGTAAGCGCGTGGGCGACGTCATCAAGGGCCGTTACAAGATTCTGTCGGTGATCGGCAAGGGCGGCATGAGCCGTGTCTACCTGGCCGCCGACCTGCAGCTCACCAACAAGCAGTGGGCCGTCAAAGAGGTCGACCGCAACGCGACTGACCCCACCGGCCGCCCCATCGAGCAGTCGCTGGCAAGTGAGGCCGAGCTGCTGTCCAAGCTCGATCACCCCAATATCGTCGACATCGTCGATATCGAAAAGACCGAGGACTTTATCTACGTCATCATGGACCACGTCGAGGGTACGTCCCTGGCCGACGTGGTGCGCCGCGAGGGCCCGCAGTCCGAGGAGGACGTGCAAAAGTGGATGCTGCAGGTGTGCGACGCCCTGGGCTACCTGCACCGTCAGGACCCGCCCATCGTCTACCGCGACATGAAGCCCTCCAACATCATGCTGCACCCCGATGGCTACATTAAGTTGATCGACCTGGGTGTTGCGCGCGAGTACAAGGACGAGGCCCGCAAGGACACCATCGCCTTTGGTACCACGGGCTACGCCGCGCCCGAGCAGTACGGCAAGGCCCAGACCGACGCCCGTACCGATATCTACGGCATCGGCGCCACCATGTGGCACCTGCTGGTGGGCGAGGCGCCTCCGGTCGAGTTCCCGCTGCCCAACGTTCACACCAAGAACGAGAACGTGGGCGAGGGCTTTGCCGACGTCATCATCCCCAAGTGCTGCGAGCTCGAACGTGCCCGCCGCTACCAGGACTGCGACGAGCTGGCTGCCGACCTGGAGATCTACAAGGAGCTCACCCGCGAGTTCCGCGATAAGCAGGCCCGCAAGGTCAAGACCTTCTTTGGCTGTGTCATCGCATGCGTGGTGTGCCTGGTCGTGGGCATTGGCAGCATGGCGCTGCGCGAGTCCACGATTACCGAGAAGTTCGACTACCAGATGAAGCTCGGCCGCGACCAGACCCAGTCGGCTCCCGAGAAGGCCGAGAAGGCCTACCTCGCCGCCATTGGCTATCGTCCGGGTGACGTCGAGGGCTACGAGGGCCTCATCGATGCCTACAAGGCCGACGGCACCTTCACCACCAAGGAGAAGGCGCAGCTCGACGACGTGTATCAGCAGAACCTGACCGAGCTCGAGAATTCGAGCAGATTCTCGGAGCTGTCTTACGAGATGGGCCGTCTGTACTGGTACTTCTACTCCTATGGCGGCAGCAAGGACGACGAGGACGCCAACCGCACCACGCGCATCAAGGCGTCTGCCGAGTACTTTAAGAACGCTGCGGAGGATCCGTCGTTCGAGAACCGCGACAAAGCCAAGATCTACAACGGCATTGCGCAGTTCACGACCAAGATCGCCATCGCCGTCAAGACCGACGACGATTCCGACTCTATGTACAAGGAGTACTGGGGCAACCTGGAGGACCTGGCCGACGAGATCGCCAGCGAGTCCAACGAGACGGTGCGCCTGGACAGCTACGCGCTGATCTCCAACGCCATGGAGACCTACATGGATAAGTTCAAGGCCGCCGGTATTAAGAAGTCGCAGGCCGAGAAGCTCTACAAGAAGGTCGATTCGGGTCTTAAGTCCGTCTCGCCCAAGGATGACGATGCCGAGCAGCGTCGCGACGAGACCATCCAGCGCCTGGAGAACGAGGTCCAGCGCAAGATCACCACGGTGTATTCCAACGCCGTCGTCGCCGAGGATTAAGGAGGGGCGAACATGGAAAACGTTTACTTTTACGTAGCGATCGCCGCGTTTGTTCTCGCGGCCGTGCTCGCCGTCGCCGCGGTGGTTGTGTTTGTGAAGATGGATGTCATCAATGCCATCCGCTTCCTCCAGGGCAAGCGCGTGCCCACCTCTGGTGAGGGTGCGCGCCGCCGTACGACGCGCGGCTCGCGTGGTGCCGGCGCTAAGAAGTCCAACCCCGCCCGCTCCGTGCTGGGTGGCCCCGAGGGCGACGACCGCGTGACCGACATTGCGCACGAGGGTCCCGAGGGCGACGACAACATGACCACGGTGGTCGCGCCCATCAGCGACGAGCCCGCTTCGGCCCGCCGCGCCGCCCACGCCGCGCAGGCTGAAAAGCCTGCTCGCGACGAGAACGACGACGAGGGTTTTGCCGGTAGCGAGACCCCGACCGAGGTGCTGACCGAGGATGATCTGGATACCGAGCGACCCACCGGCGTGCTCGTGGAGGACGAGGAAGATTCCGAGCGCCCCACCGGTGTTCTGGTTGAGGACGAAGAGGATTCCGAGCGTCCGACCGGCGTGCTAACCGAGGACGAAGAGGATTCCGAGCGTCCGACGGGTGTCTTGGTCGAGGACGACGAAGAGTCCGAGCGCTCCACGGGTCTGCTCGTGGAGGAGGACGAGGAGTCCGAGCGCGAGACGGGTCTGCTCGACGAGGCCGACGAGGACTCCGAGCAGGAGACCGGCCTGCTCGACGAGGGCGTCGAGGCGTCTGAATCCGAGACTGACGTACTCAGCAGCGGCGATGTTTATGAAAACATCGATGCCGAAGGTGTTGCTCAACACGAGGATGACGGATTCCGCTTCATACTCAAACAGAATGTGATCGTAGTTCATACCGACGAGTCTCTCGATCGGGTTTGCAACTAGGGAAGGAAAATCGAACGATGTCTGTGTTTGATAAACTCAAGGCGTATTCACGTAAGCCTGCAGCCGTGATTCTCGCCACCGTGATGGCCACATCGACCATCCCCACAACCCCGATCGCCCAAGCCGTGACGGCCGCGTATGCGGAGAGCACGACGACGCAGTCGGCTAAGACTACCAAGGCAGCGAATAAGGGTGAGGTGTATGGCAGGTTCGATAAGGCAAATACCGTATCGCTCGGCTTTGACGCACATCCCGCTGCCGGAACTGATGGAACGGCTTCTTGCTCCATCTCCAAGAAGGATCTTACCGAGTGGCTTGTTGGCAAGCTTAAGATTGAGGTGCTGCACGATAAGACGGGTAGCTACGAGAATATTCTTAACGATGCAAAAGCTAAAGCAGAGGCTGCGCATCCGGGTGCTTCAATCACCGATATCATGATCACTGATATTACTGATGCGGAGGCGGGTAATCCGACTTCTGATAACGCTGGCGTTGCCGTTGAGATGAAGGAAGGAAACCTTACCATCACCTCTAAAACTGCGTGCAGTGCAAAGGTTAACGTCCCCGTTGCTTCGGTGAAGTACAAGTTTACATACTTCTATACCGATCAGGCTTCCGAGGGCTCTAAGGAGGATAGCGGTACTGGCGAGTCTGCTGGTGCTGAGAACGCAGGTTCGACGAACGAAAACGAAAAGAAGGACACTGGCAAGAAACAACAGGTGCCCACTCCTGTCCCGGATCAGAAGGGGGAGTATGTCCCGACTGATGCAAAGAGCTATGTGCTCGACGTTAATTCCTCCGATATCTGGGCGAATGTTGTAGACAACCTGTCTGATAAGGCCATCGAGGGTCTTATTTACAAGGGCGAGGATAAGTCGGTCTCCTTTGCTACCGGTGCTGTGACTTCTGGCCTGGTGCCCGATCTTCCGAAGAATTATCAGGATTCTGATAAGTGCTTTACTGCCAAGATTGATGCGGACACCTATACGGTAACCGTCAGCCCCGTCAAGGCTTCGAAGCATGCTGACCCCGTTAGCTTTGATGTCAATTGGCTCTATCCTGACCAAACCGTCGCTAAGACCACAAAGGTCACTGTGCAACCCGTCGCCAAAGCGCCGGTCGACCTTGAGCTGAAGGATAGCTTTGACGCGCGCATCCAAGAGAAACAGCAGGAGGTTGTCAAAAACAGCGCCAACGAAGCTGTGAAAAAACAAATCAAAGAGAAGTACGGCGATGATATCAATGTTGATTACTTTAGTGGTGTCACCTTTGAAGGATTGACGGTTGCGGGTGGCAGCACTAACGTCACCTTCCAGGATGCGGAAGGCGTCAAGGATGATGCTTACTCGAATTACCAAATTAAGGTTCCTGACGCGGTGACTATCTCCCCTGTCGCAGATAAGAAATGGGCTGAGACGGGCATTGTTGCGTATGCCGATAACGGTGGCAATAATAAAGAGATGACTTCCAAGCAGTACGAGGAGAATGCGACTTACTGGTTAAATGGTACCGGCAAGGATGGAAAGATTGCTCCGGTTACTTTCGGCTGGAAAGATCACATGCTTACGACGGCTGATGATCCTACTGCAATTACCCCCGACGAGCTGAGCAAAAACAAGGACAAAGAGGTCGATCCGGGCAACACAGCTATCGATGGCGATCACGGCAATATCCATCTTTACTCAATTGATGCGGATGGTGTGATTACCCAAACGAGCAACCTTGCTTATCGTCGAGATACTGTTGCTCCCGTGCTGAAGAGTTCCGCCTTGATTTCTGACTTCAATGCGCGCAACGAGAAGACCCATGACGATCTGACGAACGATTCCAAGTTTGTTACTAAAAAACTTGGTCTTAAGGTTGGCGTGCTCGATCCGAATGGAGATAACGGTTCAGGCCTTTCGGGCACTCCGGAAATCTCATATGTGTACGGTAAAAATGCTAAATCAAGCGGAAGTGAGACCGGGGGCTCTGGTAATCCTGTCGGTAAGCCGGATGGCAACATCTTTACCTATGATCTTTCGAGCAACGCTTCCGATCAGAAGGTGTTTGCCAAGAACATTAATGTGAAGGCATCCGATGTTGCTGGCAACAAAATGGAGAAGGCTGTTACTCAGGCAGATTCAAAGGCCAAGATTGCTGATCTCGAATTAATCCAAAACGCTTCGGAACCAACGATTACTGCTGGTTTCGATAATAACAACGTTCAGCGCGAGGCAAATGGTCGCGGTTATTACAATGCTAACCGTACCTTTACTATTACGGTGACAGATCATTTCGGCGACTACGTGCAGACATACGATCGCGGTCAGGTTATTACCACGATCACCGATGGCAGCGACACTTTTAATGTTACTGCGGGTGATCTCACGGATGCGGGTAACGATACTTATACGTTCTCCTACACCTTTGGCGCTAAGGGCGATGCGGACTGCAAGGTTTCTGCGGTTAACTACGCAAATCTTGCTGGTACTACTGCTGCCCAAACCTTCTCTGGCGACACCTTCACCATTGACAAGACCGCGCCTAAGCTGAACGTGTCTTGGAACACCGAGGCTGCTCAGAACGGTAAGTATTACAACGCTGCTCGTACGGCTACCATTACGGTTGAGGAGCACAACTTCGATCCGAACCTGTTCAAGATCGAGGCTCCCGTCTCTGCCGGTAACGGCGACGAGGCTACTCCTGCCCAGATCGGCGGCTGGTCCAGCAACGGTGATACCCACACCGCTACGGTGACCTTCCCGGGCCAGGGCGTCTACACACTCTCCGTCTCGGGTGAGGACCTGGCTTCCAACAAGTCCGAGTCCTACACCTCGCCTGAGTTCGTGATTGACACCATCAAGCCCAAGATCGACATCCAGAATGTCGTCAACCGCACGGCTTATGCTGGCGAGGTCGCTCCGAGTGCCGCTGTCCACGACACCAACCTTGCCGATGGCACCACCATCGAGGTCTCCAAGATCAGCTACCCGCTGTCCAAGGACGATCCGAACCCCTATGCGGGCGCCGCGATCAACACCTCGGCTACCGACAAGTCCGTGAACTACCTCAACCCGGCCAAGACCAAGGGCAACGACGGCGTCTACACGCTGACCGTTCAGGCTATCGACCTTGCTGGCAACACCGAGTCCGAGGCCGTCACCTGGTCCGTCAACCGCTTTGGCTCGACCTACGTCATCTCCGATAACACCGGCAAGATGCTCGATCAGTACCTCAAGAGCTCCAAGACCACCGATGTTAAGGTGACCGAGATCAACCCGTCCGGCCTTGATGACAACAAGACCTCCGTCGAGCTGACCCGCGATACCAAGAACACGACGCTCAAGAGCGGTGACAACTACACCACTGACTCCGACACGTCGAGCGGCTGGAGCGAGTACAACTACACCGTGAGCAAGTCCAACTACGACAAGGACGGCGCTTACCGTGTGCTGTTCCACAGCGAGGACGCCGCCGGCAACTCCTCCGAGAACACCATGGAGGGCAAGAACGCCAAGAAGTCCGGCGCCGCGGCCGAGATCAACTTCGCTGTTGACGACACCGCGCCCATCGCTTCCTTCGTCGACCTTGCTTCCAACGGTAAGTACGAGGAGTCCTCGCACAAGGCCAAGGTGAGCTTCGAGGACAACCTGAAGCTTTCGAAGGCTCAGATCAAGGTGAACGGCAAGACCGTGGCTACCTTTACGGCTGACCAGCTCGAGAAGAACCCGATTCGCGAGTTCGTACTCGACGGTAGCTCCTCCAAGCAGGACGTTTCCGTTGTCGCTTGGGACGCCGCGGGCAACAAGTCCAAGGAGCTCAAGGCTACGGGCGTGCTCGTCACCAACGACTCCTTCGTTCTGTGGATGAACAACCTGCCGCTTATGGTTGGCACCATCGTCGCGATCGTCGTTGTCGCCGGCGGTATCTACATGGTTGTCGCCAAGAAGCGCAAGGAGAACGAGGAGAAGTAGGCTCTTCGCAAGACGCTTGTGCATCTGTGAGCTTTACGGCGCCTTGCCCCACTGCTGGGCGGGGCGCCGTTTTTGTTAGGAAAGGATTGATCGATGGGTTCCAAACAGGCACTTTGCCCGTTTTGCGGACAGCCGGTCGATGAGGAAATGCGCTGCTGCCCGTTTTGCGGGGCTCCGCTGAGTGCGGGCGAGGATGCGCCAGCGCCGAGCCATGCTGCGGGTGTTGGGTCGCATGCTGCTGGCGCTGGTGTTGCCGCGAGCGGGGTGGCTGCGGCTTCTGCTGCCGAGGCGACTCCTGTCGCTGAGCCTGCCGCTGCGAATAGGCCTGGCCGCCGTTTTGCGAAGGCTGCTGCACCGGCTGCGGAGTCTGCTGCACCCGCCCCGACGGGGGAGGACGCGCTGTTCTCGCTCGATAATCTGGATGGCGATACGGGCGTGAGCCCCAACGCTTCTGCCGGTAAAGAAAGCGCCGTGCCGCGCACATTGCCCCATTTAGATAACGCGCGTGCTGCCGTGCGCAAGCCGCTCGTCAAGAAGATCGCCATTGCCGTGGCTGCCGTCCTGGTCGTCGCGATTATCGCGGGTGTTGGTCTGGCCTGGAAGGGCGACCAGGATCTAAAGCGCGAGGCGCAGCAGGTTTCGGAGCAAAAGAAAAAGTCCGAAAGTAAGCTCGACCTTATGGGCGGCGACCGCAAGGTTAAGGCGCAGGCCAAGGCCGGCCTGGGCGGCGGCGACATGGTGTGCGACGGCTCGTATCTGTACTGGTCGGACGGGTCGCATATTTTGGCACGCAAGGCATCGGGCACCAAGACCGTGGATGCAACCGTGCTCATAAAGACCGCTGCGGGGCATCTGAACGTTTGCGATGGCGATCTGTATTATGCGGATGGCGCGAACGTCATGAAGATCGAGGATGTCGCGACCTGCGCCAAGGAAGCGAACGGCAAGGCTAAGGCCAAGACCGTGGCGACGCTCGAGGGCGACGTCTCCGGCCTGGTCGTGCGCGACGGCACCGTCGCTGCCATGACGCTCAAGGACGGCAAGGCCTGCGTGTGGCGTCTGGATAAGGACGCGGCGCATCTGGTGGCGGCGCAACCCGCTTCGAATGCCTGGCTGTTTGGTGACAGCAGCCACTGCGATTTGGTTGTTGCCACCGATACGGGTTGGACCGTGTGCGAGGCAACGCTTGCCGACGTGTCCTCTGCCCAGGAAATCGCGCTTGAGCAAGAAGACGCCGAGGCTGAGACCGAGCACCCTCAGGAGACACACGGGCCCTTTGGCTCGTATGTCGCCGGTTCCGAGCAGCTCAAAAATGCCTTCTTTAGTGAGGGCACGCTCTATGCCGTGTTGACGGGCTCCGATGGGCACACCACGCTTTCGCGCTGCACCGGGGGTGGTACGTTTAGCTCGTTTGATGCTTACGCCGACGCGGGTTGCCTGTGGGCGAACAGCCACGGTTGTGCGCTGGTGCTCTCGAGCGGCGAGCTCGGTTGGATCGACGCGAGCTCGGGCCTTTCGAGCGACTATGACAAGGTCGCGGATAAGGCCGGCGTCGACCTCAGTCCCTCGACAACGGCGCTGTGGCTCAACGGCACGACGCTGTTTGTGGCAGATAATAGTGGCAAGGCATCTACGCTTTGGGCGCTCGACACCTCGGCCGACGCTCCCAAGCTCGTTAAGATCGCACGTTAAGGCGCCCAGCGCCGGAAAGGACCCATCATGTTTTGTGGTCACTGCGGATACAATAACCCCAACACCAGCAAGTTTTGCCTAAAGTGCGGCTCGGAGCTCGCTAAGTATATGCCCGGTGGCGCTTCTGCTGCCGCCGCGGCGACGCTTCGCACGCCTGCCCAGCAGCAGCGTCTCGCGCAAGCTCCGGGCGTGCTGGCAGCTCCGGTTGCACAGCCCGGCATGGGTGTGCAGCGTCCTGGCGCTGCCCCGATGCCGCAGACGGCTCGCCCCGGTGTCGCCCCGATGCCTCAGTCTCAGATGCCCCAGGCCGGTCGCCCCGTTGCCGGCGCTGCTCCTCAGCAACCGGCGCAGCGTCCCTCGCGTGCGACGCACAACCGTCCGTCCAGCATCCCCGACGCCGGCCCCGCCGTGCGTCCCGGCTCCAACCATGCCGCGGCGCCCGCAGTCGCTCCTGCCGCTGGCAACGGCAATGTCGTGATTCCTCGCGGTCCCGTGACTGGCAACAATCAGCCTGCCGCCGGTTACAACCAGCCGGCTGGCGTCTACAATCAGCCCAACGCGGTCTACAATCGTCCCAGTACGGGTGTGACGGTGCTGGACGACCTTATGTCCGCGCCGGTGCATCCTTCGTCCTCCGAGCTGCCGCGCATCGCCTCCGACGTGCCGCGTTCGGCCTATGGTCCGCGCGTGACGCTGGTTCGCGAGCGCGGGACCCGCTACGAGATCACCGAGTTCCCCGCCACGGTGGGCAAGGGCTCGGCAGCAAACGTTCGCATCGAGGGCAACACCGCTATCTCGCGTGTGCATTTGCTGGTGCGCTACACGGGCCAGTGCTTTGCTGTGGAGGACAAGAATTCCACCAACGGCACCTGCATCAACGGCAACCGTCTGGAGCCCGGTGAGCTCGTTAAGCTCAAGAGCGGCGACAAGATCAAGATGGGCAACGAGGTCTTTACGGTCGAGGTATCCTAACGGCTCCACCTGGATTTAACAGGCAAAACTCAACGCAAAACGGCGGCAGGTAAAAAACTTGCCGCCGTTTTTGATGTTGCGCAACAAGTTTTGGATTTTTGGGTTGATGATTCTAATCGTCAAAGGTAACCAAGCGGCCGGCGAATCGAACGTTGCCGCTCCCTAGGAAAGGGGAATGAAATGTTTTGTCCTCACTGTGGTTCCCAGCAGCCCGATGGCGCCGTCTTTTGCGGTAATTGCGGCCAGTCGATGGTCGGCGCTCCCTCCGCACCGCAGGCGGCTCCGCAGCCCGGCTTTACCCAGCAGGCTCCGGCGCAGCAGCAGCCGTTCGCTCAGTCCGCGCCTGCCGCTCATCACGGGCATGGCGGCTCTGCCTCCAACTTCCAGAGTTCGTTGACAGCGGCAACGGGCTTTGGCAAGCGCTCCCTCGCCATGCTGGGCGGCGCTGTGGCATCGTTCGTGTGCATGTTTCAGCCGTGGATCGCGCTGCCGTTTGCCGACAAGGGTGTCGACTATGCCCTGCAGCAGGCCGCAAGCGGCTCGAGCACCGCTATGATCGAGCAGCAGCTGGGCGGCGCTTTTAAGGCGTTCATCAACACCTCGTTCGATATGCCGCACGTCTTTAGCCTTTCCGGCAGCTTGCGTGGCATCGCGTCTGCGGCAAACACCTATATTACGCAGATGTCGAGCTACACCGATCTTCCTGCTCTGACGCAGGCGCAAAACGCCGTGGGCTCCATCAACCTGGCCGCCAACATCCTCACCGTCTTCTTTGTGCTGTGGATCGCCTGCCTGATCGCCCTGGTCGCCGGCGTCGTCCTTAAGTTCGTTAAGAAGAACGATGTCGTTCTGTTCGCTGGCCTTGGCGCGACCGCTGCCATCTCGCTCGTCTGTATCATCGCCGCGTTTGTCGTGAACGGCCAGGTCGAAAGCAATCTGGTTTCGGCATTCACCTCGATGGGTAGCAGCAGCACCGCCGGAATCATCGCGTCAATCAAGCCGTTTATTCAGCCTGCGTTTGGTGCCGTCCTTACGCTCATCTTCTCGCTTGCCGGCCTGGTGAGTGCTTTGGTTCTTAAGGAGAACTAATTACGTCGATACGCCTGATGGCGGGCTAGACTCGGCCCCGCTTACAGGAGACTATCGTGGCCCCGTGGTTTGTCCGTGGGGCCTTTTGCTATGAGGTGTCAATTGTTGCGCAACGTTGTTGCCGGGGCGCGGGTTACACTCTGGGTAACGGAATTGTTGTAAGGGAGAACCTTATGTTTTGCACTAAATGCGGTTCGTACGTGCCCGACGGTCAGCACTTCTGCACCAGCTGCGGTGCCCCTATGGAGGAGCTTGGGCCCACCGGTGCTGCTCCGGCGCAGCCAACGTACCAGCAGCCTTGTCAGACGCAGCAGGGCTATGGGCAGTCTGCTTCCATGCCGGGTGCGAGTGACCTGCCGCCCTGTATGCCGCCGGTCGACGTGCCGGGCGCCTACGACGCGGGTGCGGGCGGTTCCAGTCCACAGCGCCCCAAAAAGAATGGCAAGAAGGCGGCGCTGATCACTGTCGGCGTGTTGGCGGCTATCCTTGCGGGCGGCGGCGCCGGCTATTACTTTGGCGTGTATCGCCCGCAGCAGGCCGAGCTCGAGCGCATCGAAAAGAAGAAGGAAGAAGAGGCCGTAAAGCACTCCAAGCATCCGGTGCGCATTACGGCGACCGGCATGCAGTGGGATACCGATACCGGCGCCACCAGGCTGCCGGTGCACGTGACGGGAACCGACGTTGACGGCAAGGACGTGGATACGGTCTTTTATGTCGATAGCGACGGCAACGGCATTAAGCTCATGCAGGGCAGCTACAGCCTTACGGTGGCCGCCTCGCCTCTGGGCGCCGACGGCGAGATTTGGGATGTGCCCAATGTTTCGGTGAGCATCAAGCTGGGCGACGCGCTCAAAAAGGGCGAGAAGCTCGACCTGCGCGAGAATGCCAAGTTTGAGCTCGGCGATCCGGTGAACGCCGTGGATGTCGAGCCCGGTGAGATCACCATGGCGCAAAATTACGCGCGTCAGGGCGGATGCGACGACAAGGATGAGGCAGACCGCCTTGCGGCCTTGGCCTCTTCGGCACGCAATGGCGCGGTCGCGAACTATAACGCGGCGGTCTCGGAGGCGAGCCGCAAGAGCCGTACCTACGACGGCGACGTGTTTACGTTTGAGGTTCCCGAGGACTGGGGGAGCGACTGGGATGTCAAGACCTCTCAGGGCACGTATAGCGGCGTTAAGAATGGTCTGTGGGTCAACTACGAGATTGTCCACGATGGCAACTCGGTGGGAACGTTAACGCTTTCCAACCACTTTAGCTCGCTGTTTAACACGATTGGAAAGACGGGCAACGTTGGCAAGTCGACCGACATGTGGCTTGGATCGTTCGGCTCGCTTTCGGGCGACTCGGATTGGGAGTACATCGTCGATTCGGTCTACATTAAGTAGCTCTGCTTACAAGAAGGCGCCCCCGTTTCTCATGATGGAAACGGGGGCGCTTCTTTGTGCGATGAGGCTGTGGTGCTAGCCGTTACTCATCAACATCGGTGAACTCGGTGGGCGGGACGGAGTCCGTGGAGTCGCCGTAGTCGCTGGAGTCGTCGTAGCTGTCGTCGTAGCCGGAGCCGTAGTCATCCTCGGAGTCGTCGTAGCTGTACGACTTGCTGGAGCTGCTGGACTTGCTCGACTTTTTGCTGGAGCTGGACTTGCTGCTGGAGGAATCGCTCGACTTACTGCTGACATCGGCATCGGCATCGGTGTCGGTGCCGCTGATCTTGGCGTCGAGAGCCATGAGCGTCTGTTCAACGGTGTCGACGGTATTGTTGAGGTTGAGCTTGGAGGTGTCGATGGCGCCCTCGGAGGCAGAGGCGTCCTGGTCCTCCAGGTTGTCGCTGTAGCCCTTGATGAGGAAGGCGCTCTGGTAGTTGAAGTCGTCGCCGTGAAGCTCGCCCTCGGCAGCCTTAAACTCGGTGCCGTCGTACGTGAAGTACTTGTACTCGGCGTCATCGCTAACAAGCACCGCCGTGTCGTCGGACATGAGCTGGGTCAGATAGACGTGATCGCTCGAGTCGCCGATCATGGTCTTAAAGGTCACAAAGACGTAGCCGCCGTTGGAGGCCTCCGGGGAACCGCTGTAGAGATTGACGACCTTCTTGCCGTTGTAGCCCCATACGTCCAGGACGTAATCGCCGTTCGAAAGGCGCGTCTTCTTGTTGAAGGACTTGGCTTTTGTCTTGGAATGGACGGTCACGAGCTCCTCGAGTCCGTCGCCGTTAAAGTCGACGAGCTGGGCAAACTGAACGCCGCTGATCTGGTAGTCGCTCGAGCCGGTCGAGGCAAGCTCGGGCTCGCCGTACTTCTTGATCAGGCTGTTGAGCTTGCTCTTGTAGGCCGTGCAGGCGGCCTTGTACGTCGCGTCGTCAATCGTGGCGGGCGCGGTGGTGTTGGTGGTGTCCTTTGACGTGTCGGTCTTTTTGTCGGACTTGCTGGGCTTGGAGCTGCTCGTGCTGTCGCTCGACGTGCTCGAGTCGTCGTCGGTCGTGGCGTCGTCCTTGCTGGTGGAGTCGTCGCTGGCGTCGTCCTTGGAGGTTGTGCTCGAGGAATCGCTGTTGTTCGTGCTGCTCGACGCGTCATCATCCTTCTTGGGGGTGTTGACGGTCACGCTCTCGGCCGGCTTCTCGGCACTGTCGTCGTCCTTCTTAACTACGGTGGTGTTGAAGTTTTGGACCGTGTTGCCCTTGGTGTCCTCGATCTTGCAGCTGTAGTCGCCGGGCTTGACCTTGCCAAAGTCGCCGATGGTAAAGCCGCCGTCGCCGTTGACCTTGATCTTGTAGCTCTTGCCGCCGTTTTTGGGCGTGAGGGTTGCGGTGTAGCTGTGGATTACGCGGTCCTTCTTTTTGGGCAGGACCTTGGTATCGACCGTGCACACGACGGCGTCCTGACTGCCCGAGGTGATCTCGACGGCGTTGGCGTTGGGCGTGAGCAGCAGGATGGCTGCCACGGCGGCGCCGGCGGCGACCAGGCCAAGGCCCGCGAAGACCGGCCAGCGGCGTTTCTTTTGCTGCGGCTGCTGGGGCATGGGCATCTGCGGTTGGGGCTGAGGCTGCGGCTGTGGGATAGGAGCGGCCTGCATGGTGGGGTCGGTCATCTGCTGCTGGGGCAGGTCGACGATGGTGGCGCCTGCCGTGGGATGTGCCGCGCCGAGCGACTCCATGGCCTCGGCGGTTGCCTGGGCATCCTCGTCGAACTCGGCGATGGTGGTGGGGTCGTCGTTGACGTTGACGAGGGTGGTGGGGTCGTCGGCGACGGCGGACTCGGGCGTAGTGCTCTCGCCGGGGAAGTTGACAGCGACGGCTGCGTTGCCATCGGTCTCGAAGATCTCCTCGGCTTCGGCGGCGTCAACGGGCGCAGCGTCGTCGACGACGGGCTCGGCGGTCGGCTCGGGGTCGGTTTCTGCCTGCGGCTCGGTGGTAGGCTCGGATGAGGGCTCGACGGCATCCAGGGTGACCACGGTCTCGCCGGGGTCGGTCTGCTCTGCGAGTGCCGCATCGGTCGTTGCCTCGACGGTGTCTGCCGGAGCGTCCGGGTTCACGGCGTCCAGCGTGACAATGGTCTCGCCGGGATCGACGACTGCTGCGGCCTCGTCCTCGGCATTTGCCGAAGGCTCGACGGCGTCGAGGGTCACAACGGTCTCGCCGGGGTCTGCATCGACGGCGTCCAGCGTGACGACGGTCTCTCCGGGGACGGTGGCGGTTTCGGACGCGGCCTCGGCTGAAGGCGCATTTTCGGTTGTCGGCTCAACGACATCGAGCGTAACGACGGTTTCGCCCGGATCGACGGCGGGCGCCTGTGCGGGCGCGGGAACGGTTGCCGGAGTCTCGGCGGGCGCCGGAGCCTTGGGCGCTACGGCCGCTCCGCAATTGGTGCAAAAGCGAGCGTCGTCGGGCAGCTTTGTTCCGCATTGCGTGCAAAACATAAGGTGAGCTTCCTTCTTTTAGGTGTTTCTTAGGTTCGAATCTATGGTACCTGCGGTATAGGTCAAAGTTGTTGCGCAACAGTGCGAAAAACCCTCGGACGACACCAATAGTGGTGTTCATGTGTGCAGACTTCGTCTCGATCTGTAACATCTAGACCGGAAATTGACCTCTACCTGTTACAGATCAAGATAGTTCTCCGCCCAACACCTCAATAATCTCAATCTGTAACAGTAAGGACCCGTTTTGACCTGCAACTGTTACGGATCAAGACATTACGTTCCGGAGGAGTGGTTTGTCTCGTTCTGTAACATCTAGGGTCGATTTTGGTCTGTAACTGTTACAGATCAAGATTTTCAAACCATCCCTGACTGTTCATCTCAATCTGTAACAGTTGGGTCTGGCTTTGACGGCTAGATGTTACAGATCAAGACATTTGCGGGAGGGGCTGATTGTTTGTCTTGATCTGTAACATCTGGGCCCCGGTTCGGCCTGTAGCTGTTACGGATCAAGACAAAACTTGCTGCTGGGGGCGGGAAACCTGCAACTCGGCAATGTTGCGCAACGTCTTGGACAAAACCTCCCATATGCTTGCGCCAGGAAGAAGTTGAAGGAGCTTGCCGGCGCTCTCGTTGGTCGGGCGGCTCTGCATCGTTGAGGGGAGATACCATGAGGTGCTCAAGTTGTGGAAGCGAGCTGGTGCCCGGCACGACGTTTTGCCCGATTTGCGGCGCGCAGGTCACGGATCAGGGTTTTGATGGGCCGATGCCGAATGCTGCCGATTATGCTCAGCAGTATGTTCCCCAGCTTCAGGCTCAGCAGAATCGGGAGTACTGGGCTCAACCTCAGCCGCAGCGGTTCCAGCCGAACTCCGCTCCGGCGCCAATGCCGACAGCCCCCGCCAAGAAGCCCCGTCGAGGAAAGAAGGTCGCTGCGGGCCTCGCCATCGCCGCCGCCGTTGTTGCTGTGGGCGTCGGTGGCTTTGCGGGATACTCGTTCTGGCAGAAAGCTCAGCATCAAAAGATGGTCGACCAGACGACAGCGGCAGTCGAAAAGGCGGTGGACGAGCAGTATGGCGAGAGCTTTGGCGGCTTTGTTTCCAATGACTACGTGAATCCCTCGTCGTACAAGGTCAAATCTGTCAAGGTGAGCAACGTGACGGAGAACAATGGGCTGGTGAGCGGCTCGGCCGAGGCCGTTACGGCGAACCGCAGCTTCCGCTCGACGATGGGCTTCACGTTTACCGGTGTTAAGGGATCGGGCGACACAGTTTCGAATGTGACCTTAAAGCTCAATGACAAGTCGACCGAACCCAAGAGGGGCATCGACTTTGACGAGGAAAACGGCCTGGAGGATCTGGATCCCGAGTTCGACAGCTGGTCATGCACGGTGAAGCAGGAGATTCCGGACGGCGCGCCTTGGTACTACGATGCGTCGTACCATCAGGAGTATTCGTACGGATTCGATGAGGACGAGGGTTGGTATTTCTCGGATTCTGGTTGCTACGACGATGACGGCGACTCGGATCCTATGCTCGATATCTCTGGTACCTACGAGGACTCCGGTGGTGCTAGCACGCCCGACGTCTACCTCAAGATTTCAAACTATGACGAGGACGAGGGGACGATTTCCGTCGAGCTTTCGACAGACTATTCGCTCTCGAGGAAGAATCTGAGCGGGCGCATGGTCTTTAGGAAAGACGATATTGAGCTCGAGGACATCGACGACAGCGGCTATAAGGGATTTAGGATTGGCGGAGGCGGCGGCCTGGTAACCAGCCCCGAAGAAATTACCGGTGCGGAAGCGGGCGACGCGGCGTTGGTGTTTGTGCTGAACCCTTCGGCGTCTGGCGGGATCAACGTGTACAAGGGCGGCAACCAGGGCCTTTCGGTGCAGACGGGCTACGGCAAAGCGGGGCGTTACACCCTTCCTGTCGTGACTGAGGTCACAGGCGGTATGATGAGCGGGCTTTCGGAGTTTAGCGCGTGGTCGTTCGAGAACAACAGACCTGCGCCTCAGTTTGTGAAGGAGTAGGGGCTGGTCCCGTCGCTGGGGCCGTGCCCGCGGCTTTGTCTCGATCTGTAACATCTAGGGTCGATTTTGGTCCTTTGATGTTACAGGTCAAGATCGTTCTCCGCCCAACACCTCAAACATCTCAATCTGTAACATCTGGGCACAGTTTTGCTCCGTAACTGTTACAGATTGAGACGTTGTCCGGCGGGGGATTCTTGTGTCTCGATCTGTAACATCTAGACGAAGATTTGGCCCGTAGATGTTACAGATTGAGATGTTTGCGGATGGGGCCGAATGTTCGTCTCAATCTGTAACAGTTAGAGGGGATTACGGCCCGTAGGTGTTGCAGATTGAGATAACAGCCGAAGCTCGCCCCGTCCGCACGCGTCATCTGTGATTTACGTGGGGGCATACGAAGCACGGGTATACTAACCGGCGGCGAATCTGCTCCATCGCTTAGAGCTGCTGCGTCTGGACGGCGCGTGATAGGGCTGCCAAAGCGATCGCCAGCGTGCTGAGCAACGTCCTCTCTGTGCGCACCTGTTTTGTATGTATTAGCGCACTACCAAGCACGCCCGCGCGGCCGCATGCCGCGCCCATTGCGCGTGCAGATAAGGAACAACAACATATGCGTAATTCTGTATCCGACGTCACGGACGCCGAGATTCTGGACGAGACCCGCGAGGCCATGACCCAGGCTGCCTTTGATGCCGCCGATGAGGCCAACGCCGCCGAGGCCGTTGAGTCCGCTACCGAGAGTCTGCCCGCCTTTGACGAGCTGGGCCTTTCGGACGAGATGCTTCGTGCTATCGAGAACCTGGGCTACACGGCGCCGACGCCCGTTCAGGCCGGCTCCATCCCCGTGGTGCTCGAAGGTCGCGACCTGCTTGCCGCCGCTCAGACCGGCACCGGCAAGACGGCCGCCTTCTTGCTGCCGACCATGAACAACCTGGAGCACATCGCTCCTCCCAAGCCCGTTCGCGAGCGTGGCGGCCGTAACCGCCGCCGCGGCGCCAAGAAACCCGAGGGCAACGGTCGCGGCCCCGTGATGCTCGTCATCACTCCCACGCGTGAGCTCGCCCAGCAGATTGACGAGGTGGCGAGCAAGATCGCCGACGTTACCGGCCATGTTGCTGTGACCGTCGTGGGCGGCGTGAGCTACAAGCCCCAGACCGCGGCGCTCAAGTACGGCTGCGACATCCTGGTCGCCACGCCGGGTCGTCTGGTCGACCTGATCGAACAGGGGGCCTGTCATCTGGACGAGGTCAAGGTGCTGGTGCTCGACGAGGCCGACCGCATGCTCGACATGGGCTTTTTGCCCGCCGTCCGCCGTATTGTGCGCGAGACGCCGGCCGAGCGCCAGACGCTGCTGTTCTCGGCGACCCTCGACGAGGAGGCCGTGGGCGAGATCACCGACCTGGTGAGTGACCCGGCCCGCGTGGAGATCGCGCCCGCCACGTCGACCGCCGACACCGTCGACCAGTTTGTGTTCCCGGTGTCTATCGAGGCCAAGAACAACCTGCTGCCCGAGTTCCTCAAGAAGGAGGGCCCGGAGCGCGCCATCGTCTTTATGCGCACCAAGCACCGCGCCGACAGCTGCTGCCGCCGTCTGGAGCGCAAGGGCATCAAGGCCGCCGCGATTCACGGCAACCGCAGCCAGGCCCAGCGCGAGCGCGCGCTTTCGGCCTTCCGCGACGGCACCGTCGACGTGCTGGTGGCAACCGACGTGCTCGCCCGCGGCATCGACATTAGCGACGTGCGCTACGTGGTGAACTTTGATGTGCCGGCCGAGCCGACCGACTACATCCACCGCATTGGTCGCACGGGCCGCGCCGGCGAGTTGGGCTGGGCCATTACGTTTGTGACCGAGCAGGATGTCGATGAGTTCTACGAGATCGAGAAGCTCATGGACAAGACGGCCGACATCTACGAGGCAGGCGACCTGCACGTGGGCCCCAACCCGCCCGCCGTTGATCCCGAGCGCGATCCTGCCGCCTTTAAGGTGAAGAAGAAGACCAAGCGCGGCAAGTCCAAGAGCAAGAAGAAGCTTGAGCAGGCGCGTCGCGACGGCAAGCGCAATGGCGACGATTACGGCGATGTGACCGGTCGTTCCAACCGCGGTCGCGATGAGCGCCGTGGCGACGGCGAGCGTCCGAGCCGTCCCAAGCGCGGCGGCAAGACCCGCGTGCGCGAGGGCGTTCAGGCTCGCGTGGACGAGGCCGTGGAGAGCGTGGCCCGCGAAGTGGCTGCTGAGGAGCGTGCCGGTGCCGGTGCCGGTGCCGCTGAGCAGTCTGCGCGCGGCAACCGTGCCGAGCGTCGTGCCAAGCAGTTCCAGGGCGAGGCGCATCGCCGTCGTCGCGAGGACGAAGACCGCGGCGGCCGTCGTCGTGTTGAGCGCGAGGACGAGGGCCGTGGTTCGCGCGGCGGCAAGCGTGGCTCGGGCGACCGTCGTCGCTCCGGTCGCGATGGCGAGCGCGGTGGCCGTGATGAGCGCCGTGGCGGCGAGGGCCGCGGTTCGCGTGACGAGCGCGGTGCCCGCGGCGGCGAGTCGCGTGGCGGTAAGCGCTTTGACGAGCACGGTGGCCGCGGCGGCGAGCGTCGCGAGGGCGCTCGCGGCAACGGCGGCCGCAGCGGTGCCGGTCGCTCTGGCGAGTCGCGCGATCGTCGTGACCCGCGTGCCAGCCGCGATCGTCGCGACGACTGGCGCAACTACGACGACACTCGCGAGGAGCGCCGCGGCGGCTATCGCGGTGGGCGTGGCGGCAACCAGGCCGGCTCCCGTGGCGGTCGTGCCGGCGGTCGCGATAACCGCGGCAGCTATGGCAACAACCGTGGCGGCAAGCGCGGTGGCAGCTCCCGTCGTCCCGGCGACGGCGGCGGCAAGCGCAAGTAACATACGCGTCGCACGCTAACACGATGCGAGCCGAGGGCCCCGAGCAGACAACGCTCGGGGCCCTTTTTTGGTGCGAAGAGGGTCGGGTTCATATGCACCAACTTGGTGCAGATTAACCTGACCCCAATGCACCAACGTAAGTTGCGGTGGAATACGGACTGTTTTGGCCTTTTGGGCGGCTTTTCAGTCCCTATTTCACCGCAACTTAGAGGAATGGTGCAAAGTAACCTGACCCCCTTGCACCAAAGTGCCGGCTTGCTCCATTGTGGCTAAACCCATTCCGGGCAAGGGGACGTTGGCAAAAAAGATGCGGTCTCTTTTGGTCTTTCTGGATAATGCGTTTTATCAAATATGGCGTTAATCTGCGGTAAAGGTGTTTATCACCGCTGAGGGGCGGCTTTGATACCGCCTGCCGAACTGTATTGAAACCAAACACATTTTTAGGTCAGTGTTGTGCGTGTAGCAACTTCGCCCGGCTTCGCCTCCGGGCTGCCACAAAGAGAGGGGATCTTATGGCACGACTGCATGTAATGGAGCGCAGCCACGCCCAGGCCGTCATGGACGACCTGCACGATGCGCTCGGACGTCGTCTGGCGGTGAGCTCGCTCGCCCCGTGCCCCGTCGAGTTTACGGCGGCACTCGTCAACCTGTGCTCGACGCAAAGCTGCGGCAAGTGTACACCCTGCCGCGTGGGCCTCAGCGCGCTGAGTGACCTGCTCGCCGATGTGCTCGAGGGTCGTGCCGACGAGTCCACGCTCAACCTTATCGAGCGCACGGCTCGCACCATCTATCTTTCGAGCGATTGCGCCATTGGCTACGAGGCCGGCGCCATGGCGCTCACGGCCATCCGCGGTTTCCGCGACGATTTTGAGCACCATATTCGCGAGCATTCCTGTGGCTTCGACCACGATGCGCGCGTCCCGTGCGTCTCGGGTTGCCCGGCGCACGTTGATATTCCCGGTTACATCTCGCTGGTCGAGGCCGGGCGCTATGCCGACGCCGTCAAGGTCATCCGCAAAAACAATCCGCTGCCGCTCGTCTGCGGCCTGGTGTGCGAGCATCCCTGCGAGATGCACTGCCGCCGTGGCATGGTGGACGATCCCATGAACATCCTCGCCCTTAAGCGTTTTGCCGTTGAGCACAGCGACCTCAGCGATTACAAGCCCAACGTGGCCGACAGCACTGGCAAGCGCGTCGCCGTGATCGGCGGCGGCCCGGCCGGCCTCTCGTGCGCCTACTACCTGGCAGTGATGGGCCACAAGGTGACCATCTTTGAGCAGCGCCATCACTTGGGCGGCATGCTGCGCTACGGTATCCCTAGCTACCGCCTGCCGCGCGAGCGCCTGCAGGCCGAGATCGACTGGATCTTGAGCGCCGGTATTGACGTGAAACTCGACCATTCCGTCAACGGCGAGGAGCTTGCCCGCCTGCGCGACGAGTTCGATGCCGTCTACCTGGCCATCGGTGCCCACAGCGACAAGAAACTGGGCCTGCCGGGCGAGGATGCGCCCGGCGTGGAGTCGGCCGTCAAGATGCTGCGCGCCATCGGCGATGATGAGCTGCCCGACCTGAGCGGCCAGCGCGTGTGCGTCGTCGGCGGCGGCAATGTGGCCATGGACGTGGCGCGCTCGGCCGTGCGCTGCGGCGCCGACAAGGTGAGCATCGTCTACCGTCGTCGCATCTGCGACATGACGGCTCAGGACGCCGAGATCGCCGGCGCCCAGGCAGAAGGCTGCGAGGTGCTGGAGCTCACGGCCCCGCTTGCCATCGAGACGGGCGAGGACGGTCGCGTGTGCGGCCTGCGCGTACAGCCGCAGATTATCGGCGAGCCCCGTCGCGGCCGTCCGGCCCCGCGTGCCGCCGCCACGCCCGAGCAGGTCATTCCCTGCGAGCGTGTGTTTGTGGCCATTGGTCAGGATATCGATTCCAAGCCGTTTGAGGACATGGGCATTGCCTGCAAGTGGGGCTGTGTCGTTACCGATTCGGACGGCGCCGTACCCAACTTCGACGGCCTCTTTAGCGGCGGCGACTGCCAGACCGGCCCCGCCACCGTCATCCGTGCCATCAACGCCGGTCGCGTTGCCTCGGCAAACATCGACCATTACCTGGGCTTCGACCACAAGATCAAGCTCGATGTGGAGCTGCCGACGGTTCAGTTTAAGGGCAAGCACGAGTGCGGCCGCTGCGAGCTGGGCGAGCGCGAGGCCGGCGAGCGCATTCACGATTGGAATCTGGTCGAGCAGGGCCTGACCGAGGAGGAGGCGCGCCAGGAGGCGAGCCGCTGCCTTCGCTGCGACCACTTTGGCTTTGGCGCGTTCCGCGGAGGGAGGAACCTGGAATGGTAGAGCTCAACAACACCACCGTCAGCGACAACACCGAGAACGGAGCGCACAACATGGTCAAGCTCATTATCGATAATTGCGAAGTCGTGGTGCCCGAGCATACCACGATCCTGGACGCAGCCAAATCCGTCGGCATCCAGATTCCCACCCTGTGCTACCTGCGCGATTTGAATGAGATCGGCGGCTGCCGCGTGTGCGTGGTCGAGGTTGAGGGCTGCGACCAGCTGGTTGCCGCCTGCAACAACTACGTGCTCGACGGCATGGTGGTCCACACCAATAGCCCCAAGGCGCGCGAGGCCCGTCGCACCAACGTGCAGCTACTGCTGTCCCAGCACGACGCGCAGTGCGCGAGCTGCGTGCGCAGCGGCAACTGTAACCTCCAGACCATCGCCAACGACCTGGGCATTTTCTACCTGCCGTACCAAAAGCATCTGGCGGGCGAGGGTTGGGACTTCGGTTTTCCCATCATCCGCGAAAACGACAAGTGCATTAAGTGCATGCGTTGCATCAAGGTATGCGAGAGCGTGCAGGGACTGGGCATTTGGGACCTGACCAACCGCGCCACGCATGCCGCCGTGGGCACCCGCGGGCGCGCGCCGATCGGCAAGACCGATTGCGTGGCGTGCGGCCAGTGCATCACGCATTGTCCCACGGGCGCGTTGCGCGAGCGCGACGATACCGAGACCGTGTTCAATGCTCTCGCCGATCCCGACAAGATCGTGCTGGTGCAGATAGCGCCGGCCGTGCGTACCGCCTGGGGCGAGGAGCTCGGCATTTCGCGCGAGGAAGCTACCGTTGAGCGCTTGGCCTGCGCGCTGCGTCGCGTTGGCTTTGAGTACGTGTTCGACACCGATTTTTCGGCCGACCTCACCATTATGGAGGAAGGCTCCGAACTGCTGGAGCGTCTGGGCAAGGCTGCCAAGGGCGAGGGCGACAGCCGTGGCTGGCCCATGTTTACGAGCTGCTGCCCGGGCTGGGTGCGCTTTGTGAAGGCGCGCTACCCCGAGTTTGTCGACAGCCTGTCTACCTCCAAGTCGCCGCAGCAGATGTTTGGTGCCATCGCCAAGACCTACTACGCCAAGGCACTGGGCGTGGAGCCCGAGCGCCTGTTTGTAGTGTCGGTGATGCCGTGCACGGCCAAGAAGGCCGAGTGTGCGCTGCCGAGCATGGTGGGCGAGGACGGCGCGCCCGACGTGGATGTTGCGCTGACGGTGCGCGAGATGGTGCGCATGATCCGTGCGAGCCACGTGAGCGTGGACACGCTGACCGAGGAACCGCTCGACACGCCGCTGGGCTTTGGGACCGGCGCGGGCGTGATCTTTGGCGCCACGGGTGGCGTGATGGAGGCCGCCGTGCGCTCGGCCTATTACCTGGTGACGGGCAAGAATCCCGATGCGGACTTCTTTGCCGATGTGCGCGGCTTGGACGGCTGGAAGGAAGCCGTGGCCGATATCGACGGCACTAAGGTGCGCGTCGCCGTGGCGCACGGGCTGGGCAATGCCGCGCGTCTGCTCGACGCGATTCGCGACGGCCGCGCGAGCTATGACTTCGTTGAGGTCATGGCGTGCCCGGGCGGCTGCGTCGGCGGCGGTGGACAGCCCATCCACGACGGTTGCGAGCTGGCTGCCGAACGCGGTCGGGTGCTGTGGGGTCTCGATGCGAAGGCGGACATTCGCTTCTCGCACGAGAACCCCGACGTTCAGGTGTGCTATCGCGACTTTTTGGGCGCGCCGCTCTCGCCGTTGGCCGAGGAGCTGCTGCACACCGATCATCATGCGTGGACGATGCCTAACGAAGGGACGTGCTAGAGATGCATGCGTTTGATTTTGAGATGTCGCGCCGAGGGCTTGCTTCGGCGCTCGTCGCGGGCGCGCTGTCGCTCGCGCTGGCTGGCTGCGGCGGCGGTGCTGCCGGAGCCGGGTCTACTGCGGGCACGGCCGCTGGGTCTGCCGCCGGCAGTGCTGCTGCCGAGCCCGTCGAGGTGCACGTCGCCTCGCTTAAGGGCCCCACGTCCATCGGCCTGGTGCAGTTTATGGACCAGGCTGCCGAGGGTGCCACGGATAACGAGTTCGACTTTGCCATCAGCGCTGCGGCCGACGAGATCGTGCCCAAGGTAATCCAGGGCGACGTCGACATTGCCCTGGTGCCCGCCAACGTGGCAAGCGTGCTCTACAACAAGACCGAGGGCGCGGTGCAGGTCATCGACATCAACACGCTGGGCGTGCTGAGCGTGGTGACGGGCGACGCGGGCGTGACCTCGTTTGGTGACCTGGCGGGGCGTACCGTCTACATGACGGGCAAGGGCACCACGCCGGAGTACGTGATGAACTACCTGCTGGAGCGCGCGGGCCTGGCCGGCCAGGTGACGCTCGAGTTTAAGAGCGAGCCCACCGAGGTGCTTTCGGCCCTGCTTGCCGATCCGTCTGCTGTGGGCGTGCTGCCCGAGCCGTTCAAGACGGCGGCCATCGCCAAGAGCGAGGGTAAGCTTTCGGCGCCGGTGAGCTTGACCGACGTGTGGGACGAGCTTGCGGGCGATACGGGTTCGCGTCTGCTGACGGGCGTGACCGTGGTGCGCCGTGAGTTTGCCGAGGAGCATCCCGAGGCCGTGGCGGAGTTCTTGCGCTGCCATGCGGCGAGCGTTAAGGCCGTCAACGCCGCACCGGCCGACTGGGCACAAGCCGTGGTCGATGCCGGAATCGTCGATAACGCGACGATCGCCGAAAAGGCGATTCCCGGGTGCATGCTCGTGTGCCAGACGGGGAAGGATATGAAGGCGGCGCTTGGTGGGTACCTGCAGGTTCTGGCCGATGCGGACGCGAGCGCCGTGGGTGGCAAGCTCCCGGCTGACGATTTCTACTACATGGAGTAGCCCGTGCGTGCGTTTGCTCGACAAATGACAGAGCGTATAAAGGCGGTGGCGGCAGGTTGTGCCGTCGCCGCCTTTTGGCTTGCCGTATGGGTGCTGGTGGCGGCGCTCGTGGCGCAGCCGTTGATTTTGCCGGGGCCCGGTGCTGTTGTGACGGCGTTGATGCGGCTGGTGTGCGATGGCGGTACGTGGGCGATCTTGGCCGGCTCGGGTGCGCGGATTTTGGGCGGCCTGGCGCTTGCCGCGGCCTGCGGCGGCGTGCTCGCTGGAGTCTCGGCGCGATCCGGGGCGCTTGCCCGCTTGGTGGCACCGGCGCTTTCGTTTGTAAAGGCGACTCCGGTTGCCTGCGTGGTGGTCCTGCTGCTTATTTGGCTGGGGTCGGTGCGCGTGAGCATCGCCGCCGTCTTTTTGATGGCGCTGCCGGGTGTGTACTTTTCGCTGGTCGAGGGCCTGTCGCAGGTGGATAAGTCGCTGGAGCAGATGTTCCGGCTACATGGCGTGCAGGGCTGGCGCCTTATTTGCGCCCATACCTGGCGTGAGGTCTTGCCGTTTGTGCTCTCGTGCGCGCGTGCCGTGATCGGCATGAGCTGGAAGGCCGGTGTCGCGGCCGAGCTCATTGGCATGGCGGTGGGTACCGTGGGTGAGCGCATCTATCAGGCGAAGCTTTTGATTGAGACGGCTGACCTGCTGGCGTGGACCGTGTTGGTCGTTGCCGCCTCGTGGTTGTGTGAGCGCGTGTTGGTGTGGTTGCTGCGGGCTTCGGGGCCGGTGGCGTGGCGTGCGGCCGTGCGGGCGCATGGACGCGGCGCTCGTGGACGCGCGGGTGCCGCTGCTGGCGGTGGTGTCGCGGCAGAGCTTGCGCTTGCCGTGGGCGATCGCGCGCCCTGGGCGCCGGCGCTCGACGGGCTGGTGCTCAACGTGCCCGCCGGCGGGCGCGCCTGTGTGATGGGCGCCTCGGGCGTGGGCAAGTCAACGCTGCTCGCGCTGGCGGCGGAGGAGTGCGCGCCGTGCTCCATGGTGTTTCAGGATGCGCGCCTGGTCGAGGATGCGTCCACCCTGGATAACGTGCTGGTGTGCGCCGATACGCGGGTGGATGTCTCGAGCGCGGCTGCCCTGCTGCGCCTGCTGGTGCCGGGGATCGATGTGCGTGCCTGCATTGCCGAGCTCTCGGGCGGACAGCGCCGACGTGTCGAGATCGCGCGTGCCCTGCTGTGCCCCGGCGGTGCCGTTATTCTGGACGAGCCCTTTACCGGCTTGGATGCCGCCGCGCGCGATGCGACGGCCGAGGTCGTGCTCGATCTGCTCGACGGACGCACGCTCCTGCTCGCCACGCACGACGCCACAGACGCTCAGGTGCTCGATATCTCGAATCTCGTCACGCTCTAAAACAAACATCAATAACTGACGCAATAACAAAATGATCCGTTTTCCTCCCTCACCAAGGGGTCAGGTATGGTATTCTATCTGCGGGGTAATACTTAGGAATACCAAGTAATACCAACGCCGCAGAAACAGACTCCGGATGCGGGCCAATCGGGTTGCCTTCACAGCCCGTCGCCCAGCCGCGTGGCCCGCATCTATCCGCACCACCGTCGTTTCAAAAAGGAAGCGCCATGGCAGAACACATGACCCCTGTAGTCGCGAAGGTCTTGCCCGAGGAAAAGGCAGCCTTCGCGGCGGCGACCCAGCTCGTGGGAACCACGCCGTCCAACGCCATTCGCATGTTCATCGCCGCGTTCAATCGCTGCGGCACCTTCCCGTTTGACATCTCGCCCAACGGGGCTTTTGGCATTGCGCCCGATTCTCATCAACAATGACTGTCCCAAACTGCCGGCACTTGGGGACGTTCCTTAACTGCCGGCAGAAAAGGAACGTCCCCAAGTGCCGGGTTTTGAGGAGGTTGGCATGCTCAATGCGCTGGTTTGGGCGCTTGCCTGTTTTGGTGTCGTCGCTGCCGATATTGCCCTGAGCATGGTTTTGTTCTCCGCCCTTGGCGTCGCATCGGTGTTCATGGGTTTTTCAATCGATGACCTTGACATTCAATTGCTTCAGGCCGTCGCGCAGACGGCATCGTTTTTGATGGCGCTGCTGTGGTGGCGTTATCTGTGGCCGCGTTCGTTTGTGGCACGCTGGCAGGGCGAGCGTCCGCTTGGCGGGGGAGCGCGTGGGGCGTGGAAGCGCATCGCCTGCGTTATCGTGATTGGCCTAGCCCTGCAGGTGGTCGTTGGCTACGTGACTGACGCCGTGCTGTCGCTGTTGCCCGAGACTGCGTCCGATTACAACGAGCTCGTCGAGGAAACGGGCATGGGCGACACCAGTTACCTGGCCATTCTGACCACCGTGCTCGGTGCGCCGTTTAGCGAGGAGCTCCTGGTGCGCGGCATCGTATTCGAGTTTTCGCTCCGCGCGTTTAACCCGCAGTGCCGCCCGCTGTGGAAGCGCCGGCGTCGCGTAAGCGCGCAGGACGGCGCCATGGTGCCCTGGGCGGCCCCAAGCACGTGGGGTATCGCCGCGGCGATTGTGCTGCAGGCGGCGATCTTCGGTTTTATGCACATGAATTGGGTGCAGGGTTGCTACGCGGGCGCCGCCGGCCTCATCTTTGGTTGGGTGCTCGTGACGACCGGAAAGCTCCGCTACACGATTCTGCTGCACTTTGCCTTTAATGCCGGGTCGTATTTCATGACGTTGCTCTGGTTTGTGAACACGCCGTTCGACGTGGCAATTACGGTCGCCATCGCCGGCGTCATCCTCGTTGAGGCTATGCGCTCGTTGCGCCAAGCGTGCCAGCCGGACGCAGCGAGCGCGCCGCTGCCCTAGTTGCGGCGGCCACCTCCGTTGGCGCCCTGGCGGCCCTGCGCTGCACGGTTGCGCCCGGCAGTGTTCTGAGCGCGCGACATGCCGCCGTACCCCTTGCTGCCCTTAGACCCCTTGGCTCCAGCACCACCGGCACCGTGGCCCTTGCCGCCCTTCTTGCCGGTGCCATGTCCGCCGCTGGCAGACGTCTCGCCCGGGCGCGGCGGCACGGGGCGGATCAGACAATGCTTGGTGTAGCCGATCAGGTCGCGACGGCCGGCCTTCTCTAGTGCCTCGCGCACGAGCTTGTAGTTCTCGGGCTTGCGATACTGAATCAGTGCGCGCTGCATGGCTTTCTCGCGCGGGTCGCGCGCCACGTAGATCGGCAGCATGGTACGCGGATCCACGCCGGTGTAGTACATGCAAGTCGACATGGTGGACGGCGTGGGATAGAAGTCCTGCACCTGCTCGGGCATGTAGCCCATGTCGCGCACGGCCTCGGCAAGGTCCACGGCCTCCTTCATCGTCGAGCCGGGATGGCTCGAGATCAGATACGGCACCACGTACTGCTTAAGGCCGTATTCGCGATTCAGACGCTCAAATTTGCGGCAGAAGGCGTCGTAGACGGCGCGGCTGGGTTTGCCCATCACGGACAGGACCGCATCGCTCACGTGCTCGGGTGCTACGCGCAGCTGGCCCGAGACATGATGCTCCAGCAGCTCGCGCAAAAACTCGTCCGAGGCATCGGCCATGGTGTAGTCGAAGCGGATGCCGCTGCGGACAAAGACCTTCTTGACGCCCGGTAGCTGGCGCAGGTCGCGCAGCAGCTGCGTGTAGCCGCTCTCGTCGACCACCATGTTCTTGCATACGCTCGGCCACAGGCAGCGCTTGTTTTTGCACACGCCGTGTTTGAGCTGCTTGTCGCAGGCCGGACGGCTAAAGTTGGCCGTCGGTCCGCCCACGTCGTTGATGTAGCCCTTAAACTCCGGGTCGTGCGTGAGCAGCTCGGCCTCGCGCATGATCGAGTCGTGGCTGCGCATCTGCAGCACGCGGCCCTGGTGGAAGGTGAGTGCGCAAAACGAGCACTCGCCAAAGCATCCGCGGTTGGAGCTGATGGAAAACTTGATCTCGGCAAATGCCGGCACGCCGCCCGCGGCATCGTAGTCGGGATGCCAGTCGCGCGCGTAGGGGAGCTCGGCGACCTCGTCCATCTCGTCGGTGGTGAGCGTCGCCGACGGCGGGTTCTGCACCACGTAGACGCCGTTGGGGTAAGGCTCCACCAAGCGATGGCCGGTGATGGGGTCCATGTTCTGCTGCTGCACGTTAAAGCTGCGTGCGTAGTTGAGCTTGTCGGCCGAGAGGTCGTCCCAACTGGGCAGCAGGTCGTAGTCGTAGACCTCGTCGAGCGAGCCCGTGCGGTAGACGGTGCCGTTGATGTAGGTGATCTGGTCGACGGGCAGCCCGGCGTCGAGCGCGTCGGCGATCTCGACGATCGCGTGCTCGCCCATGCCGTAGATGAGGATATCCGCACCCGAGTCGAGCAACACCGAGCGCTTGAGTTTGTCCTGCCAGTAGTCGTAGTGGGCCAGGCGGCGCAGGCTCGCCTCGATGCCGCCGATGATGATGGGGGCGTCCTTGAACGTCTGGCGGATGAGGTTGCCGTAGACCGTGACAGCGCGGTTGGGGCGGTGTCCCTCCTCGCCGCCGGGGGTGTAGGCATCGGTGTGGCGGCGGTGCTTGGTCACCGAATAGTGGTTGACCATGGAATCCATGTTGCCGGCGCTGACGAGAAAGCCCAGGCGCGGCTCGTCGAGCACGGTGATGCTGGCGGGATCGGTCCAATCGGGCTGGCAGATGATGCCTACCTTGTAGCCGTGCGCGTCGAGTACGCGGCTGATGATGGCCATGCCAAAGCTGGGATGATCTACGTAGGCATCGCCGCAGATATAGACGAAGTCGCACTGGTCCCAGCCGCGTGCGTCCATATCGGCGCGGCTGACGGGGAGGAACTTGTCGCGGCCCGGACGCCAGGGGCGGGCGGGTGCTGCCTGGGCGTGGGCGGCGTGAGCGGCACGGGCGGTCGTGGCCTGCGTCTTGCCGCCGCGCTTTTGCTGCTGGTTCCGCTGGCCGTGCTGGGCCTGTTTGCCCTGCTGGCTGAGCTGGTTGTTCTGAGCGTGTTGAGGCTTCTTTGCCACGATCCCTCCCGGTGTTTGTATGCTGCACGTAATTGTAACCAGTCTTTTTGGGACGGGGCTAAAAAGACTGGTGGAGTACATGGGCGGGTGGAGTGTGCCGCCGGTGTGTTGCCGAGCGATTGTGGGGCTGGTGGCGACCGTCGTGTTGGATTCGGATGCGCGGGCGTCGCCGCGGCAGTGGTTTGTTTCCAGACTGTGTATCCCCGTGTCGAAGGCCCCGTCTCGCAGGCATGCCACGTTGTCAATGGGTTACAGTATGAACGGCGGGTATGTGCCCGCCAACGCACGAAAGGGTCGTCAACAAGGAGGACGCACGACGATGCAGCGTGCCAAACAAATATCGGAGTCCATCGAGCTGGGCATTATCCTGGCGCTCGCCGGTGGTTTTATGGACGTGTACTCGTACATGGGCCGCGACCATGTTTTCGCTAACGCGCAGACGGGCAACATCTTGCTGGTAGGTGTGAGCGTCTCCGAGGGTAACTGGGCACTTGCGGGGCGCTACTTCTTCCCCGTGGTGTCGTTTGCCGTGGGCATTATGCTTGCCGATCTGGTGCACGAGCGCTTTGGCAGCGTGATCCATTGGCGCCAGGTGACGGTGTTTTTTGAGGCGGTTATCCTGCTGGGCGTGAGTTTTATCCCCGGCGGCGATTACAACCTACTCGCCAACTGCCTCACCTCGTTTGCCTGCGGTATGCAGGTCGAGAGCTTCCGCAAGATCCACGGTCACGGCATCGCCACGACCATGTGCATCGGCAACCTGCGCAACGCGCTGCAAAACGTGGATGACTACATCATCACCCACAAGCGCGGCTTTTTGGAAAACGGCCTGCTGTACTTTGGCGTGATCTTTACCTTTGTCTTTGGTGCGGTGCTGGGTAATTGGTGTATTGAGCGCATGGGCCTGCACGCCATTGCGGTGGCGAGCGTGCTGCTGTTTGTCGCGTTTGCCATTATGTTTATCGACCGTGAGCGCGATCTGCGTTTTCGCTGGAAGCAAGCGGCCGAGGCCTGGAAGGAAGGCTGCCAAAAATAGGAATGTGACAAAGGGACAGTCCCTTTGTCACATCGAGCGAGGGGATGGTCGTGACGGCCGTCCCCTTTTTTTGAACGACTCTGCTTGCAACGCCGTTTGTTGAAACGCTTTAACAATTTTGGCGTTCTCGCGATAATTTCGTTTCAAAAGCGTTAGGATGTGAGGCATGGAGTGGGGCAAAATGGGTGCCCCGCACATGATGGGAGGCTATCAATGGCTAATCGTTTCGTTCTCAACACCATTTCCTATCACGGCTCTGGCGCCATCAAGGAGATCCCTGGCGAGCTCCAGCGTCGCGGCTACAAGAAGATCTTCGTCTGCTCCGACCCCGATCTGGTCAAGTTTGGCGTTACCGCTAAGGTGACCGACGAGCTCGACGCCGCCGGCATCGCTTGGAGCCTCTACTCCGAGATCAAGCCCAACCCCACCATCCAGAACGTCAAGGACGGCGTCGAGGCCTTTAAGGCCGCCGAGGCTGACGCTATCGTGACCATCGGTGGCGGCTCCTCCATGGATACCGCTAAGGCTATCGGCATCATCATCAACAACCCCGAGTTTGCCGATGTCCGCAGCCTCGAGGGCGTTGCTCCTACCAAGAACCACGCCGTGTTCACTATCGCCGTGCCGACGACCGCCGGTACCGCCGCCGAGGTGACCATCAACTACGTCATCACCGACCCCGAGAAGGTCCGCAAGTTCGTGTGCGTCGATACCAACGACGCCCCCGAGGTCGCCGTCGTCGATCCCGACATGATGGCTTCCATGCCCGCCGGCCTGACCGCTTCCACTGGTATGGACGCTCTGACTCACGCCATCGAGGGCTACACCACCAAGGGCGCTTGGGAGCTCTCCGACATGTTCCACTTTGAGGCTATCAAGCTGATCAGCGAGAACCTGCGCGACTCCGTTGCCGAGGCCAAGTCCGGCAAGCCCGGCTCCGGCCGTGAGGGCATGGCTCTTGGCCAGTATGTCGCCGGCATGGGCTTCTCCAATGTCGGCCTGGGCATCGACCACGCCATGGCTCACACCCTGTCCGCTCACTACGACACCCCGCACGGCGTCGCCTGCGCCATGCTGCTGCCGATTGCCATGGAGTTCAACAAGCCGGTTTGCGCCGAGCGTCTGGCCAAGGTTGCCGTCGCCATGGGCGTTGACACCACGGGCATGAGCACCGACGAGGCTGCCGACGCCGCCATCGCCGCCGTCAAGCAGCTCTCCGCCGACGTGAACATCCCGCACGTCTGCGAGGCCATGAAGGCTGACGAGATCGAGGTCCTGGCTAAGGACGCCATGGCTGACGCCTGCTTCCCGGGCAACCCGCGCGAGGCGACACTCGACGACGTCATCGAGCTCTTCAAGAAGATCTGCCCGGCTGCCTAATCGCGCCTTCCGTTTGCTCCGGCTGCCGATGAGCAAATAACAGATTAGCTTTTGTTGCGGCAGCTATGCCGTAGAGCCCCGTCCTCTCAATGAGCGACGGGGCTTTTTTATGCCGGTTACGAATCGAGAGCCGCCGGTTGCGAAACGCGTCTTGCGGTTTGAATGGCTGCCATTCACGACCGGTCATTTGCCCCTGACCTGCGCATAAACTCCCTTACCGATTAATTTGGGGGGATTGGTGCATATGAAGAACAGGTTTGCGCGGCATCGCTGGCGGCTTTTGGCTTGTGTCGCGGCGGTGACCGTAGCGAGTGCCGTCGCGTGTATGACCGCGGCTTGGGGTGCCGAGGCCGAATCGGCTCGACTCGGCGGTGCGATCCAAGAGTCGCTCAACGGAGATTTCGCCTATATCTCCGAGGCCGGATTGGTCGCCGACGAGCGCACGGATTCGAAATTTGCCATGACCACGGGCACTGCGCCCTGGGACGACCCGACGGAGGCCGGAACGCCGGGCAACGATGTCACCGAGCTCGACAATACGGTGCGCACGTTCGATATGGTGAGCTACACCACGTTCTTTAGGAGCAAGGTGTACGATGATTCACCCGCGAGTGCCTATAAAACGGGCGTCCTGCATTTTGAATATGTGATCCAGGGGACCTCCCAACAGATTCGGTTCGAAGAGGATTCCATGGGATGGCTGCGCGCTAAGCGCGAGGTGTCCTATGAGATTTCCCAGCTCGAGATCGATGGCAAACCTTGTCAGGTTCTGCGCGGGAGTTATCTGTGGGAACCGAGCGAGGGGAACCCTTCGGCTATCGGGGAAAGCTACCAGGAGCTTAACGTTGCCGTGCGTGTTCTTTCGATGCCCAACAGCTCGGTGATCTCGCCAACATTTTGCTATTGGCTCGAGGGCAACACGGCGGGGGATGCGGGCCATGCGTCCCAGTCGGATGCCTGTGCCACGCATGGTAGGGTGGAGCCCTGTTCCTTTGAAGCCCCCGAGGTAAAGGTCACGGCGGCGCCTCGCTTTAATGTGCAGCTTAAGACGAGTGATACCCGAGCAAAGTATATTGATACCTTCGATTTTTCGAGCGGTAACGAGCAAGCGCTCAACAAAGACGCGGGCATGGTAAACGGGCGTGTCGATGTTTTGGGCGTTACCTTGCAGGTTGTGGGAAAGACAGCGCAGCATGGCCTACGCGGGTGTGAGATTCCCAACGGTGAGGACATCACCTTCGACATCGACATGGCATCCTCCTACCGATCGACCGACGGCGTCGACCACCCAGCGGAAGGAGCTCTGGCGCCGCTCGTTTGGAGTTTAGAGGGCAACACAAAGAGCAACAGCCAGGCCGATGGTCGCGAGATAAGCGGCGCGTATAAGTTTGCCGCCGGCGGAGCCCCCATGAACGGGTCGGCAGACAACCCCGGCAAGACGTACGAAAGCTGCTATAACGGTGGCTCGTGGACGGGGGTCCAAGCGGGCGGCAAGGTTTCCATTACGGTGTCCGGCTATCAACTCGACATGGGCCAGCTTCCGTATGGCGACGGCGGCGTCAGCGACTCGGTTCATACGTATTACGATCCCAACACAACCGTAAACTACTGGGAAATCCAGACGGCATGCTTTTCTGCGGGAGAGCTGTGGGTCGTTCAGCCGTTCTACGAAGCGGACGGAAAGTATATTGCCGACGAGTTCGGTCCCGGTAGCTTTACGCTGACCGCGCAGGACGGCAACCTCAAGGCGAAAGGCGTGAGCGGGGCCGAGCTCGAGTCTGCGCAGGATAACTCCAACCAGATGGCTCGCACGGACGACGCTCCGGTGCTGACGCTTGCTCTTGAGCAGCCTGGTTCAATCGACCAGAACATCAACTATCAACAGTACGGCCGCGTTTCCTACGGAACCTCCCTGACCGACGGGTGCTTTGAGAACGGCAAGGACTGGATTGTTAGCGGGGATCAGCTCAACATCCAGGAGCTGATCAAGCACAACTCGGCCGAGGGCCGCTATACGGCGGTTGCCTACGACGATCTTGTCAAGTTTGACGACGCCTTCTTTGATATCGAGGGCGTGCAGGCGGGCTCGAAGGCGGGTCTCGATCGCATGAGACAAAAATTCCTCTACGGGGCGAAGCCTTGTGGCGGTGGCTGGGATCACGGTGACAAGGATCCGGGCGATGCGGGCTACGATGACGAAATGATGCGTACGACCGCAGATGACCTGGTGTTCTTTGAGTCTTTGGATAAGCTGCGCTCGCAGGGACTTACCTGCGTCGCGGTCCTTTGGGAGGCACGTGGGCTTGCATCGGCGCAGTCGACGAATTGCTACTTTGCGCTCAGGGGCAGCGTGGCCGAGAGTGCTCGGTCTGGCTGCGTCTACATGGTCACGCATAGTGCGCGCGCGTGGAACAAGGGCAATGTCGCCGAGCAGGCCGCCGAGGAACTTGGCGTGGATCCGCAAGAGCTGAGCGATAGTCAATACGAGCAATATGCCAAAAGCGACGCTTTTCCTACGCGTGCAGGGTCGGAGGGGCTAAATTATGACGGCGACTATCCGGAGGCGTTTTGGGTCAACGATTACGCGACGCGCGACGGGCTGAGAACCTACCTCAAATCGTGGTACGACGCGAACGGTTACGGGGGCGGTAGCGCTGGCATCTCATATGGCGATTCGTGCCTCGTTGTTGCCTACTCGACCTCGATCACCAAGGGCGTGGAACAGCAGACGAGCGCCGGCGGCGAAAAGCTTGCCTACGATATGGATGCGAACCAGCGGACTGCCGACTACATCCTTAAGCTCAAGATCCATCGTTCGGCGGGCGAATCGATAACCGAGGGCTCGTCATATACGACCAAGGTCTATGTCGAGGACACGCTTCCCGCAGGGCTTTCCTATGTTCCGGGATCTGCCTACTGGGGCGGTACCTATACCCAGACAGGGGAGGGGCGTCAAGGAAAGATTGAAGGCGGCCAGTCGCTGGAGCCCACGGTTAGCGCTAACGGTGATGGCACTACGACGCTTTTGTGGACGCTCGATGGCGTCAAGGTGGGCACCGATGCTGTTACATCGCTCGATCCGATTCACTACGCCTGCGCTATCGGAACCCCGGGAGACGAGAAGACCGATGTCATCAACAACCAGCAGCTTTTAAATGAGGCGAGGGTATGGGGCGCCGGGGAGCAAAAGCACGACTTTTCGCCCGAAAACGCCAACTTGGCAAGGCTCAGTATTCAGGTGAGCAAGAACAACGCGGTCAGCCTCTCCAAGATTTCCGAGAACCCGGTTGTCGAGATCGGCGACGCTATGGGTTTTCGGATTAACGTCGGCAACAACTCGGTCAATACGATCGACATGGTCGCGGTGGATAGCCTGCCCTTTGACGGTGACCAAGCCGGATCTAAGTTCCACGGAACCGTGCAGGTGCGTGAGGTGAGGGTAGATAACGCAGAGGCCTTACCGGGGGTGCGTTATTACTACACGTGCGATGAGTCGCTCAAGGGAAAAACGAGCATCGACCTCAAAACGGTTGACTTTGAATCCGACACTCGTTGGCATGGGCTTGACGTTGGCGCGGGTGGACTTCTTGAGATTCCTGACGCATTTGAGCCGGTGGCAATTGCCGCTGTTGGTGAGCTTCCCGCCGCGACGACGCTCAAGATGCATCTGACGCTGGTTGCTCCCAATGCGCAGCCGTCGGACCGCCTGGTCAACAGGTTGACGCGCGATGGCCTGGAAAGCGATGCCTCGTCGAGTGTGGTATCGCGCTCCCTTGAGGGCATCGTTTGGCACGACATGGACGAGGACGGCATTCGTGCCGATTCCGAGGTTGCGATAGATGGCGTTTCGGCGCATCTCATGGTGCTCAAGAGCGGGGGCGATCCCGCTTGCGAGTCCGACTACGAGCCGTATCTCGTCGATGGTAGGGAGGCTGTGGTCGAGACCGGTGAGCAGATGGATGTTCTGACGGGAGAGGCCGTTGCGTATGAAGGCGGTCGTTACCGTTTCTTCAACCTGCCTGCCGGGACCTTCGGCGTGCTCTTTGCCGACGGTAGCTTCTCGATGCTCGGATATAGCGCCTCGCCGGTCGATGCCGGCGATGACGATTCGGTCGATTCCGATGCGACCGTTGTTGCCGAGCGTGCCGTTGACGGGTCGCTGGAGCAGGCGTTTATCGGGGGCATCGATATGCCCGAGGCGTCTTTGATGTCGACGGTCCATTTTGATTCGCCCTATCACGACCTGGGCGTTTTCGAAGACGCGGTAGCGCCCGATACGGGTATTGGCGTGGGGCCTGCGGGACTTCTTGCTCTTGCCTTTGCCGCTGCAGCGGGCGTTGTCGCATACGTGTGCTGGAGGGTCCGATGAGAGCTGCTTTCCCATCCCGCGAGAAAACGGGCCTAAAGGGCGCGCTTATCGACCTGTTGTTCAAGCTGATTGGCCTTGCATTTGTGGCCGTCATCTTGTTTGGGTTGTTTTTTGGCGTCGTGCGCGTCGAGGGCGCGGGAATGGCCCCTGCTTTTAAGGACGGGGACCTGGTGCTGTTCTTTAGGCTCGACACCGAATATGCGGCAGGGGATGCCGTAGTGGTCGATGTCGGAGACGGCCCTTCCGTGCTGCGTGTAAGCGCGGGCCCTTTCGAGGATATCGACATTACCGAGCAGGGCGTGGTGATTGACGGCTTTGTCCAACAGGAGGACGACATCTACGAAAAGACGCTGCTCCCCTTGGACACGAGCGTGCAAATGCCGGTAAGGCTTACCGGCGACGAGTACTTTGTGCTTGGCGATGGGAGGGGACACGCGCGCGATAGCCGTGCGTTTGGTCCGGTCTCATCGAGGCAGATACAGGGACGGGCTATTGCGTTATTCAGGCTCAGAGGTCTGTAGCGAGTCGCTCCGTCAACGGATAGAGGACATGATAAAGAGAAAGGAAGTCCTTATGTTCAAAGCAATAAAGTCCAAGGCTATGCTGGCGGTTCTGCCTGCCGCGATGATCTGCGCAATCGCCGCTCCGGCGTCTGCCGAGACCGTTCCGACGGTTTTCACCGGCGAAGCTGGCTCCGCGGTTAACATCCCGATTGTAAAGGTGCTCCAGCTGCCCGAGGGCGCCTCGGTACCCACGGAGACCTTTACGTTCACGTTGGAGGCGGTGACCGAAGACGCGCCGACCGCAACGGTGGCGATGCCTGATTTTTCTGGCAACGATTCGCCGGGGGAGCCCGAGGGCGGCATCTGCCTGGTGAAGAAGTCGGCGTATATTGAGTTCGGTAGCGTTTTTCCGCATGCGGGCGTCTATGAATATAAGGTGACCGAGGTTCAGGGTGCCACGGACGGTATGGCCTACTCTTCGGATAGCTATACACTTCGCCTGTATGTTGCGAACGCCGCCGACGGGTCGCTTTGCATCAAGAATGTTACGGCCGAGCATGATGGCGAGAAGGCCAAGGACGTCTCCTTCGTTAACACCTACACCAAGAACTCGAGCCTCGAAATTAGCAAGACGACGGTGGGCGACTATGCCGACAAGACGCATAAGTTTGAGTTCTCCATTACGTTCGACCGCATCGGCATGGGAAATGAGGGCACCACGGTTACCGGCAGCCTTGCTAACGGCGATCAGCTGGCCTGCGAGGTAGGCAGGGCCATGACGTTTGAGCTTGCCGACGGCGAGAAGCTTGTGTTCGACAGTCTTCCGGTCGGTACGCGCTACACCGTGACCGAGACGGCGGCGGAGGATGGCTATGTCCCGAGCGTGCAGGTAGTTGAGAACGGTGTGCAGGGGGAGGCACGCGCGGCTGCCGACGCCGATGCGTTGGCGAGTGCTGAGGACGGCGCCACCAACCTGGTGGGCGAGGGCACGAATAGCGTTGCCTTTACCAATGCTCAGAATGATGTGCCCCTGACGGGCATCTTGCTCAAGAATGCCCCCTTTGTCGTGGCGATTGCCGCCGGCGCACTGCTGCTGATCGGCTTTGTCGTCCGCTCGGTTCGCCGTGGCGCCCGCCGTTAGGCGTTTTGCCGTCACCTCTGTGGAAGCTTTAGATCGCGCGATTGATATCGCGATTGTGCTTGTGGCGCTCGTTGCGGTAGCGCTTGGCTCCTATGGGGTCTGGGACGCGACATTGTCGACGCAAGGGGGCGAGTCGGATGTCTGGGCGGAGTGGAAGCCCGCCCAGCAGGCTCCGTTGTCGTTTGAGGAGCTCTGCCAACGTAACCCCGATGTCGTGGGGTGGATTCAAATCCCCGGCACCTCAATTGACTATCCCGTAGTCCAGGGGTGCGACAACACCACTTATATCGATCGGGACGCCATGGGTGAGTTCTCGCTTGCGGGCAGCATCTTTTTGGATTATCGGAACAGCCGCGGTTTTTCCGATTCGGTCAGTATCGTTTACGGGCACCACATGGAGCGGGGCTTGATGTTTGGGGACCTTGAGCGGTTTTCGGATGCGTCGTTTTTTGACGGGCATGCCACAGCTCGGCTCTATGATGGCAGTCGATGGCACGATGTCGAGCTGATTGCATACGCTCGGTGTAACGCATATGACCGATCCGTATACCGGGCGGGCTCCGGTGCTCCTTTGGCAGATGCATACCTTGCGGCAATCGAGTGCCAGGCGCTGCATCGACGTGATGTGCCCGTTGCATGCACGGATCGGCTTTTGGTGTGTTCTACCTGCGCGTCCGGCGGAACCAACGATCGCCATGTGGTGATTGGCAAGATCTTGGAATAACAAGTCAGCGCCCGTTCCGCTGGCTGTTGCTACGGAATGGGCAGCATGATTCTGAGCGTATAGACACCGTCGTGCTCCGAGCATTCCATAGCGCCATCGTAGCGAGCGACGACTTCGGCCATGTTGGATACGCCGTAGCCGTGGCTATCGCGTTGCGGCTTTGTCGTTTGGGGCAGTCCGTTTATAAATACAGGACTGCTGTCCGTATAGTTGTCGATCTCCATAAACGCCAGTGAGCCGCTTGCTTTAAGCGAAAACGATATAAAGCGCCGATCGGGGTCGTCGATATGCTCGACGGCCTCGATTGCGTTATCCAGGGCGTTTCCAACCAGCACAAACAAGTCGAACGGGTCGATATGCGCAACGGCGGCTCCCTCGGCCATGCTAGTCCAGGCAATTTGCTTCGCTTCGCATTGCCCCCACGCTCGGTTGAGCACCGCATCGAGTTCGGCGCAACCGGTGTTTTGTGCCATATCGAGGGTTGCGATCGCCAGCTTGACGCTCGATAGGGCTTTAGAGCGGGACGCGCTGTCTCCAGCAACCTCGAGCGCGGAAATTAACAGTTTGAGGTCATGGCTTTTGCGCTTGATGGTGTCGGTCGCATCGATAAGGTTCTCAAACTGCCGACGCTGGCTGGCGGCAACAGCGCGTTCGGTCGCAAGGCGACGCTGCATGGCGGCTGTTGAGAAGATCAGCATTTGCGCTCCCGTGACGCTTGCGCTCAATAAGAGGTCGTAGAGGACGGAAATGCGAAACAGGCCCGCTGCGTGGGCGGAGTAGCTGATGGACATGATGGTGCCCAGGGCTTTGCTGATACCGAGGGTGGCCATCATGAGTGCTAGGGATAAAGGGCCCTCGGGCTTGCGCCCGCCGCCGACAAAGAGCTTGCGAGCGATGGGTCTAAAGACAAGTATGGTGAGTGCCAAGATTCCGAGCTCCACCGGCAGTGTCTGGGGTTGGAGCGGGCGTGTTCCACGATGCGAGGCCCAAGGCATAAGCAGGGTAAAAAGCGTATAGGCGACGTCTTGCGTAAGATATGCGATGGTGGAGCAATACAGCGCCTGCCCGAGCTTGACGTTAAAGCAGGCTAGGTACAGCCCCGCAAGCGAGACGATAAAAAGCGCAAGATGCATTATCGACGCCAATGCGAGCAGAGCGCACTGTAGCGCCTCGGAAGCCATGGGATGGCTAATGAGCCGCGCGAGAGTTGCCGCCTGATACGCATAGATGGGGGACGTCAACAGCAAGAGCATTCCAAGCGATAGGGCGAGACGCACGCCAAAGCGCTCTCTCCGCTCGAGCGGCCCCATGAGCCCCAAGGTTGCGATGAGGCAGCATTGCATCGTTCCGAGCTCGACGATATGTCCCAAAAATGCAGGCATGCCTTAGCCCTCCCAGCGGGTCAGGAGCGCTTTTAAAAAATCCGAACGAAACGATCGGCTGAGAGGCAAGCTGACTGATTCTGCTCCAGGGCGAGACAGGGTGATGGCGTCTTTTTGGTATCCGCCGACATAGCGAAGATTAACCAGATACTTTTTGTGGCAACGGGCAAACCCCTGCGGGGCCAGCTCATCTTGAACGGCGGCAAGCGTCGTGGTGGTTGTCGAGAGCGAGGTGCCGCAGGCCAGGTGAAATGTGAGGCGATGATCCTCGCTTGCGATGTAGAGCGCGTCCGAACAGGCGATGCGGTGCGATCCCGTTTGGTTGGTCACGGTTATCTGGGCATCGCGGTGCCAGTCGATTGCCTGGCAGACGCGATCGAGCTTAAGGGCGAACGGTGCATACGCTACGGGTTTGAGGATGTAGTCAAATGCCCGGACCTCGTAGCCTTCGATTGCAAAGCCGGCAAGCTGGGTTATAAAGACGATTTCGACTTTCTGGTCGTTGGCGCGGATGGCACGGGCGACATCCATTCCGTTGGTGCCCGGCATCTCGATGTCGAGCAATATTAGATCCCATACAGGCTTGTACGCCTTGATGGCGTCATCCCCCGTGGTGAAGATGGTGTACGAGATTGGGCGCTCGCGTTCTGAGGAAAAGCGGGAGAGGAAGGCTGCGGTGGTCTCTGCTTGCTGGGTATCGTCTTCTATGATGGCGACGCGCATCGATTCCTCCACGATTGATGGTTATACTGGGGCGGCGCGCTGTGATGGGCGTCTGCCGCATCGAGTTCGCGAATGACTATACCGCGTTTTGGCGCATCGACCGATAGGAGCGATGGTGAATCCTGAACTAGATTATATAACCGAGCAGCTCAAGGCGTTGACTTCTATTGCTTCGCCTACGGGCTATACCCGTGCGGCGACCGATTATCTGATGGAAACGCTGCGTGAGATGGGCTTTGGGCCCGAGCGTTCCAACAAGGGCAATGTTCTGGTGGAACTTGGTGGCGAGGGTGAGCCGCTGGTGCTTGCAAGCCATGTCGATACCCTGGGCGCGATGGTTCGCTCCATTAAGGACAATGGTCGTCTGCGTCCCACGACCCTTGGTGGACATCAGTGGTCTACGGCAGACGGCGAGAACTGCATGGTCTACACGCGCGATGGTAAGGTCTACACGGGCGTGGTCCTCAACACCGAGCCCTCGGCACACGTGGCCGACGAGCCGGTCAAGACCATCGAGAAGAACATGGAGATCCTGCTCGACGAGAACGTCGACAGCAAGGATGACGTGCTTGAGCTGGGCATTCAGACTGGTGACATCATCGCGATGGATCCGCGTACCACGGTGACGAAGAGCGGCTACATTAAGAGCCGCTTCTTGGATGACAAACTGTCCGCGGCGATTTTGCTGGGCCTGGCGCGCGCCGTTGCCGCCGGCGAGGTAACGCTTTCGCGTAAGGTGTCGCTGCTCTTTACGGTGTACGAGGAGGTTGGCCACGGCGGTGCTTTTGTGCCGGCCGACACGCGCGAGATGATCAGCGTGGACATGGGCTGCGTGGGTGACGACCTGGGCTGCACCGAGCGCATGGTTTCGATCTGTGCCAAGGATTCGGGCGGTCCGTACAACTACGACCTGGTGACGACGCTGTCCAACATTGCGCGCGAGCTGGAGCTCGACTACGCCATCGATGTGTACCCGCATTATGGCTCCGACGTCGAGGCCACGCTTTCGGCCGGCTATGACATTCGCCATGGCCTGATCGGCCCCGGTGTGTACGCAAGCCACAACTACGAGCGCAGCCACATCGACGGCGTGCGCAATACCTTCGAACTCGTCCGCGCCTACGTCCAGCGCTAAGCGCGGCGGCAACGCCAAGTGCGCTGACAGTGCCAAACGTACTGACAGCGCAATCGAACCCGTCGCCCCGGCTGCCGCAGCAATGCCAGCCGGGGCGTCCTCTAAAAGTTGCGGTGAAATAGGGACTGTTTAAGCGTTTTAAATCGCTAAACAGTCCCTATTTCACCGCAACTTAAGAGGGGAGGGGTTAACGCCGCACGTGTTGAAGTACTTCGACGGCGGCGCTCACCTCAATCATGCGGCGCTCTAGACCGCGACGGATGGCTTCGAGACGGTCCTCTGCCGTTGCCCATGCGCTTTGCGACAGAATTTCGATTGCTTCATCAACGAATCCGTCGAGTCGCGATGCGTTAAACCAATCGAGCGAGTCCGCAAGCGCCAGTTGGGCGGCGGGATCCGGACCAAACGGCTTGGCGGCAAATCCGAACTCCCCGGCCGCGATCGTGGCGATTGGCACGTTGTACCACAGGCAATTGCCGCTATCAAACAGTGGCGCGGGCTTTACCTCCAACGTGTCAACATTGCGGATGATGCCAAAGTTTCGCCAATGGCGGTCGCTGTTGGCCAATATGGCGTCGCAGACGATCATCTGCGACATGGATTTTCTCACAGCGGATTCGTCCGCCCCGTGTCGAGCGAGGAATCGACAATAGCGGTCGTATGTGGAACTTCCACGTTGGCTGCCGAGCGCGTCCTTGATATACACGGCTGGCACGTATTCTTCGCGTCCATTTAGAAAATCGTCGCACAGACACACGGGGCCATCGAACATGCGCTCAACCGTGTAAGAAACAAATTCTCCTTCAGATAAAAGACGGCGATGGAGGGCCGTCGCGACTGCTTCGTTAAACGGGCGCTGGTCATCCACGCCGCATCCTTTTGCCAAGACTCGAATGCCGTTGCGGATTATCCAAGATTTAGGGAGCTTGCCCTCGGACGTGTTATCGGGATTTTTAAGGCCTATACCCTCCAGCCAGTCCGAGCGCTCCTCGGGCGCCGACCGCTCAAAGCTGTTTTCAAAGTAATTGAGGTCTTGCCAATTGAGTTCGTCACAATCGGCAGGCCGCAGCCAATAGCAATCCGAAAGAGAGAGACCCAGGCTCCGAACCGGTGCTTCGATGCCGTTGACAATTCCCAGGTCGTGATAGCGGGCAGTAAGCCCGGGACGGACATCGGGAACCGACCGATGGCTCCACCACGTGTTGAGCGCTCGTTTGTTTATCGTCGGAGAGGAGCTTGAGCATGTGCCGAAGGGCATCCTTTGCGTGTCGAGTACTTCTGCGATTTCAAGGGAGAACTCGCGTGTCGAATCAAACGAGATGCGAGCGACCTCGTACTCGGCCGACATCAACGTAAATTTGCGTCCAACATCGGCTGCGGGACGGCGACCGCGCCTGCGAACTTTTTGATAGCCAATTGCGGAACTGTATTCGACCATCTTCCGCCCGCCGATGATGTCGCACGTAAGCGTTCCTGCTGCGGACAGCTGTGAAATGCGAGCTTTCGTGATACCCAGCAAGCGTGCGGCATCGCCCATGGATATGTAGTTAGCATCTGCCATAAACATGCATCACCTCGTTAAGTATTTATATCGTTAAGTTTAGCATTTAACGAGAACATAATACTTAACAAAGTTGCGGTGAAATAGGGACTGTTTAGCGGATTTAAACGCTTAAACAGTCCCTATTTCACCGCAACTTAGGGGGGGGTGCGGCTATTTGATGGCGGCGGTGACGGTGCCGCCGCCCAGGACGACGTCGCCGCGGTAGACTACGACGGCTTGGCCGGGGGCGATGGCTCGTTGCGGCTCGTCAAAGGTCAACAGCATCTGCCCGTCGGTGTCTCGCGTGAGGGTTGCGGCCTGGTCTTTCTGCCGGTAGCGGTACTTGGCGCCCACGCGAATGCCGCCGGCATCGAGCTCGGCCTCCATGCGTGCGGCCGGTGCGCTCCAGATCCACTCGTTTGCCGTAAGGGCAGCGGCCGTTAGATCCTCGGCCTCGCCCAGGTGCACCGTGTTGCTGGCAGCGTCGACACACGTTACGTACACGGGGTGTGCCATGGCAACACCCAAGCCCTTGCGCTGGCCGATGGTGTAGCGCAGCGCGCCGCTGTGGCGCCCGACCACGCTGCCGTCGCGCCATACGATATCGCCCGAGGCAGCGGCATGTCCGCATCGGCGCTCGATATAGCCCGCGTAGTCACCGTCGGGAATAAAGCAGATGTCCTCGCTCTCGGCCTTCTTGGCGTTGGTAAAGCCCTGTTCGGCGGCAATGCGGCGCACGTCGCGCTCTTTGTCCAGACCCGCCAGCGGAAAGATCGTGTGTGCCAGGCGCTCCTGCGTGAGCGAATACAAAAAATAACTCTGGTCCTTTTTGGGGTCCTCGCCGCGATGCAACTGCCAAGTGCCATCGGGCGCCTGGCTCGTCTTGGCGTAGTGGCCCGTGGCGATATAGTCGCAGCCCATATCCAACGCTGCGTCGAGCAACGCACCAAACTTAATGTGGCGGTTGCAGATGATGCACGGATTGGGCGTCAGTCCCTCCTGGTAGGCGGTCACAAAGCGCTCGATCACGCTGCGGTCGAACGTCTGCTGCAGGTCGAGCACGTGGTGGGGGATGCCGATGCGCTCGGCAACAGCCTTCGCGTCGGCGATGTCGCGGTCGACTTTGCTCATGCCCGTGACGGGATCGGGCGCGGGGCAGGTGAGGCGCATCGTGGCGCCAACGCATTCGTAGCCCTGGCTTTTGAGCAGGTACGCGGTCACGCTGGAATCGACGCCGCCGCTCATGGCGACGAGCACGCGCTTGTTGTGCATGGGGAGGTTCTCCTTGGTGGCATGCGGCCAAAAAAGAAAAGCGGCGCGGGAGGCTGGTTCCGCGCCGCAGACATTGTAACAAGTTCGGGTGCTTCGTGGGACACCCGAACGAGATGGGCTCAGGCCGCCAGAAGAGAGGGGAGACCGGCTTGCCTTGGGCTCATCCGTTCAACTGCAGGAACTAGTCCTGGAAGAGCGCCGTGGACAGGTAGCGCTCGCCGGTATCGGCCAGCAGGGCGACGATGGTTTTGCCCTCATTCTCGGGGCGCTTTGCCAGCTGCAGCGCGGCCCACACGGCGGCGCCGGAGGAAATGCCCACGAGCACGCCCTCCTTGTTGCCCACAGCGCGGCCGGTGACAAAGGCGTCCTCGTTCTCGACGGGGATGATCTCGTCGTAAACCTGGGTGTCGAGCACGTCGGGCACAAAGCCGGCGCCGATGCCCTGAATCTTGTGCGGGCCGGCCTGGCCCTTGGAAAGCACCGGGGAGGTGGCGGGCTCAACGGCGACAACCTGGATCTCGGGGTTCTGCTGTTTAAGGAACTCGCCCACGCCGGTCACGGTGCCACCGGTGCCCACACCGGCGACGAAGATATCGACCTGACCGTCGGTGTCGTCCCAGATCTCGGGGCCGGTCGTGGCCTTGTGGATGGCGGGGTTGGCGGGGTTCACAAACTGGCCGGCGATAATGCTGTTGGGGGTCTCCTTCTGCAGCTCCTCGGCCTTGGCGATGGCGCCCTTCATGCCCTTGGAGCCGTCGGTGAGCACGAGTTGCGCGCCATAGGCCTGCATAAGCTTGCGGCGCTCGACGGACATGGTCTCGGGCATGGTGATGATCACCTTGTAGCCGCGGGCCGCCGCCACCGAGGCGATGCCGACGCCGGTGTTGCCGCTCGTGGGTTCGATGATGGTGTAGTCGCCGCCGCGCACGAGCTTGCCGGCCTTCTCGGCCTCGTCGATCATGTTCTTGGCGACGCGGTCTTTGACCGACCCGGCGGGGTTGAAGTATTCGAGCTTGACTAGCACGCGGGCCTTGAGGTCCTCGTCGGCCTCAAAGTGGGTGAGCTCCAAAAGCGGGGTGTGGCCGATAAGTTGATCGATGGACGTGTAAACCTTGCTCATGGTGAACCTCCAAGTGTTCAAAATAACTGGTTGCCGTGTGGTTTTACGGTGTGCCTAACAGCTAAACCTACAAACCTTATGGGTTGTTCGTTTTCCTGTTGGCAAGCATAGTAGACACTAAAGCCTAGTAATGCAATAGGAAATAGAAGATTATTGCGAGATGATTAACCCACTTGACGCGAATGGGTATTTTCAAAACCAATTTTTCGGCTAGAATTTCTACGACTTACCAGACCGAAAGGCAGCAATATATATGTTGGTATCCACAAAGGGCAGATATGCCCTGCGCGTTATGGTCGACCTGGCCGAGCACCAGGCCACGGGCCGCATCCCGCTTAAAGAGATTGCGGCGCGCCAGGGGATTTCGGAGAAATACCTGGAGAATATTCTGGCGACGCTCGTGCGCGCGAACATGCTCTCGGGCATGCGCGGCAAGGGCGGCGGCTACGTGCTCACGCGCCCGCCCGAGCAGTACACGGTGGGCGAGATCTTGCGCCTGACCGAGGGAAGCCTGGCGCCGGTTGCCTGCCTGGACGGCGACTGCAAGGGCTGTTCGCGCTCGGATGAGTGCCCCACGCTCGACGTGTGGAAGAACTTGGACAAGCTCATCAACGACTACCTGGACGGCGTGACGCTTGACCAACTCGTCGCCCCCAGTGAGGGCTTCGATTACGTGATCTAACGCCACCTGCTACTTGGGGACGGGGTAGAAATGGCAGTTGTTCTTACCCTCTGAGGCTTGACAAATGTGAAGGCCGCTCATCTTGTGCGATGGGCGGCCTTCGTTTTGGGCTGAAGCGGTTGTTCGCGTTGGGCTTCTGTGACAGGCGAGTTGAGCCGGGCGGCTTAGTCCTCGGCGATGCTGTCGAGAATGCTGCGCGTGATGGAGACCAGAATGCTGCCCATAAAGGCCGAGCCAAAGCTGGCGATAGAGATGCCAACGCCCAGCAGGTTGACCGACAGGTAGCTGGCGAGCTCGAGCATAAAGCTGTTGACCACGAGCTGGAAAATGCCGAGCGTGATGATGGTGAGCGGCAGCGAGATGACCGTCAGGAACGGCTTGACGAACGAGTCGACGATGTTGAGGAACAGGCCCACGAAGGCGAAGCAGACCCAGGCTTCGGCAAAGCCGAAGGGCTGAATGCCGGGGACGAGAAATGTGGCGATCGCGATGGCGATCGAGGTGAAAAGCCAGTTGAGCATAAAGCGCATGACGGGGATCCTTTCTTGCGCAGGGTGTGTTTGCGACGTGCGAGGGGCGCTTGTCGCAGCGACTTAGACGGTTGTGCGGGTGCGCGACCTCGTTTGGCCGCCCATTGTCTCAAATATTCGTGGAGCTTACGTGCGCATTTGGTTTCAAATTGGCGTTCGTCCTTAAAAACGTGCCGCTGGCAGAGAGTCTTGCCGCTTTAGTTTAGTGGTGTGCTACACTGCTACGGGCGAATGGCCCATGCATTGTTTTATTGCATATTACGGGCGAACGATGCCCGATGTCAGTATCAACTTCGATGCCTTTTGGCGGGTTTGGCGGTGATCGATGAATATCGAGAACATGTTTGACAAGCCTGATGTCAAGCAGCTGGTCCACGCATTTAGCCTGTTGGACGACGAGAAGGATATCCAAGCGTTTTTAACCGATATCTGCACCCCGCGCGAGATCTGCGATCTTTCCCAGCGTTTGCAGGTGGCGCGGTATTTGGATGAGGGCGAGCCTTATGTTGAGGTTCAGGCCCGCACCGGCGCTTCGTCCACCACAGTGAGCCGCGTGTCCAAGGCGCTCAACGGCGAGTACGGCGGCTATCGCAAGATCCTCATTAAGCTGGAGGATGGCGAGTAGGTCACAGCCACAATCGAATCGACTGGAACCGTCCCTCCGGGGGCGGTTTTTTGATCCCTTGGGGACGGAGGAAAACGGATCACCGGGTTAAACCGATCCTCTCGATGATCCGTTTTCCTCCGTCCCCAAGGGATCATTTTTCGGCGCTGCGGGGCAAATCTGTCCGTGTGGGCGGGTAGGATGGATGCATCGATTATTGCGAACGGTTTAAGTGGAGGACCATGCCTGTTCGAATCTATACCACCAATGCCGGCACGGATTTGAGTGCGGCTGAGGCTGCGCTTCTGGGCGACCTGGTCGCTCGTCATGGGCGTGCCGTTTTGCTGGCACCTTCGTTTGCCGAGCTCGACCTGTGTCGCCACGATGCTGCCGCCGGCGTCTCGCTGGGCATTGACTACAAGACGCCCTCTTCCTGGTTGCGCTCGTTGTGGGAGCTGCTGGGCGACGGCCGCAGTTTTGTTGACAACCTGCAGCGTCAGATGCTGTTCTCGGATATGCTCGATCGTCGCAGCGACGCCGACCTGGAACCGCTCTCGCGTAGCCAGGGCACGGTGCGCATGCTCGCACGCATGGCCCGCGACGTGCTGCCGGGCGTGGCGGGGACGGGTACCGAGCGCGTCCGCGATGCCGTCGTCCAAACGGAGCCCAAGAGCGATGCCGAGGCACGCGTATTTGAACTGCTACGCGCCTACGCGAATGGCTTGGATCGCCGCGACATGGTTGAGCCTTGCGTGGCGGCCGACGTGATGGCCGAAGCGCTGTCCCGCAACCTTCCGGCATGCGCCCGCGCGGTATGCGTGCGTGGCGTCACGTCGTTTACGTACGGCTTGCTTGAGCTGCTGGCCGCCGTGGCAAACAACGGGGGAGAGGTCGTCGTGCTGCTCGCCCGTGAGCAGACGGCGATGCGCGAGGACTTGGCCGCAGCCTTCGATGCTCGCGGCGTGCTGTTTGAGGTTGCGCCACTGGACGAGGATTCGGCACGCGAGGCTGCCGTTCTCGCATCCACCGCTGAGCCTTCCTTTATAGAAGTCGCCGGCCCCCATGCCCGCGCCCATGCTTATACGGATGCCATCGATGACCTGGTAAAAGCCTGCGAAAGGCCTGGTGTTGCCGCCGGAGCCTCCGCCGATCCCGTGCGCGTGCTCGTGGCGTCTGCCCGGGCGCCCCAGCTGTTTGACGAGCTCGCCTCTCGCCTGGCCGCGCGAGGCATCGCGGCCGAGACGACTGAGTTCAAGGCGTTTTCGGAATCCATGGCAGGCAGGCAGTTCACGGCGCTTGCCAGTCTGATCGAGCGCATGAAGGCTGCCGACGATGGCATGGCCTCCAAAACCGAATGGTGGCCTGCGCCCGAGCTCACCGACTGGATCTATAGCCCGCTTTCGGGCGGCGATGCTGCTAGTGCGCGCACCTTCGATAAGAATATGCGCCTGTCGCGCAACAAGACCACCGCGGGCGTCAAAAGCCTGCTACAGAGCGTGCAGGGCCAGGTAAAGGGTGCGCGCAAGGCCGCTAGCGATGAGAACTGGTTTAAGAACGTGCCGTGCGTGGTCTCGGACGTGTTCCAGGCGCTGTGGCGCGACAAGCCCGTCACGGCGCTCAAGGCCATGCTCGCGGTTGCCGAGGCACTGTCCGACCGCGCGCTGGGAGGTCTTGACGGCCAGGCACGCCGTCAGGCAGAGATGGCCCTACTGCGTCATGCCATCGACATCCTTATGAACGAAACGCGTGCGCTCGACGTTTCGCAGGCGTCGACGGTGCCGGTGCTCGACGGCATCCGCACCAAGATCGACAAGCGCAGCACCGGCTACGATTACGATACGCGCGAGGTCAATCGCACACCGCGAGCCCAAGTTCGCTTTGTGTCGCTTGCCGATGCCGCGGCGCTGCGCCCCTGCAGCTACGATGCCGTGCTGTTTGCCGATGTCGATCTGGATAGCTACCCACTTTCGCACGAGGAGGGCCCGCTTGCCACGCTGACGACAGACCTCGGTCGCGACGGCGTAACGCTGGAGCCCGCGGCCTTGCTGCGCGTGCGTTTTGGCCGCTCGATGCAGACCGCAAACGGCCCCGCCGCACTTGCCCGCGTGACGCACGACCGTCAGGCACGCGAGTGCTATCCGGCGGCTGTGTGGACCGAGCTGCGCGCGCATGCCGAGGCTGCTGGCACTGCCAAGGTGTCCCGCGTGGGCGAGGGCGACATCGTGGGTGACTTTGACCCCGCCGCTGGCGAGGGACTCAAGCGCGAACGTGTGACGTGCGAGGCCCCTCAGCATTTGAGCGCCGAGGCCGTGCCGTATCTGGTGCTTCGTCGTCGCGACGGCGAAGGCGAGGATGCACCGCTGGTGCCGCGCCTGACGTCCGCCTCGCAGATCGAGGCCTATTCCACCTGCCCGCTGTGCTGGTTTGTGTCGTATCGTGTAAAGCCCCAGTCCATCGATGCGGGCTTTGGCAACATGGAGAAGGGCAACTTTGTCCACGATGTGCTGGAGCACCTGCATGCACGTCTGCCTCAGGAGGGCATGGAGCGCGTGACGCCCGAGAATCTGCTGCGCGCGCAGGAGCTGCTGCACGAGGTCTTTGACGAGACGTTGGCCGAGCATGCCGGCAAGCGCGGCAACGAAGGTCCGCTCGTGCCGCTCTCGCCGGTGGAGGAGCGCCAGGTGGCCGAGATCTTGCCGCAGCTGGAAGGTGTACTTGCCTACGAGTCGGAGGCACTTGCCCCCTTTGCCCCGTGCTACCTGGAGTTTGCCTTTAACGAGCTTAAGGTGGAGTACGCGGGCTGGCCGCTTGGCGGGCGCATCGACCGCGTTGACGTGGATGCCGAGAATCGCGCTGTGGTGATCGATTACAAGCACCGCACGGGCGTTGAGGAATTCAAGCTCGCCGACCCCACGGTGCGCGACGAGAAGACGGGAGAGGCCGCTATCGACGACCCGCGTTGGCTGCCGCCGCACACGCAGGCGCTCATCTATGCGCAGGCCATGCGCCGGGCGCTGGACCTGGATACCCGCGCGGCGCTCTATTTTTCGACCAAGGGCGGAAAGCCCGCATTGCGCGGTGCCGCGAGTGTCGAGCTGCTCGAGGAGGAGCGCGGCGACGGTCGCATTCCGGGCCTTAAGAAGGGCTTTCCGAGCGAGGGCGGCGTCATGGATTTCGACGCGCTGCTCGATCGCGTGGAGGACGGTATCGCCGAGCGCCTGCGCGAGCTCCAGGCGGGCAACGTGGCGGCGGTGGACCCGACATCGGCGCAGGCGGCTCAAGCGCGCTGCTCGTATAACCACGAAGGAACGTTTGTAAGGAGGGACGTGTAGACCATGGATCTTTCGACTTTGATGCCGCAGCAGCTGCAGATCGTCAAAACGCTCGACCGTCCGCTGTTTGTCTCGGCGGGCGCCGGTTCGGGCAAGACTTTCACCCTCACGCGTCGCATCGTCTACGCGCTCTCGCCCGAATCCGGTCCGTTCGTCGAGCACCTGGACCAGGTGCTCGCTATCACCTTTACCAAAGACGCCGCGGCCGAGATTCGCGACCGCGTGCGCCGCGCGCTCATCGACGAGGGCATGGACGAGGAGGCCCTGACGGTCGATGACGCGTGGATCTCGACCATTCACGGTATGTGCTCGCGTATCCTGCGCGCACACGCGTTGGAGTTGGGCATCGATCCCGAGTTCATGGTGCTCACCGATACCGACGAGCTTATGGACCAGGCCGTTGAGCATGTGCTGGGCCGCGCGACGGCGCCCGATGCCGATGCGACGCTCGCGGCTTCGCTCAAGGCGCTCTACGCCTGGTATCCCATGGCGGGCGAAGGCGGCCCGTTTGGCGCCGGCACCACCATTAAGGGCCTGGTGCGCGAGCTGTTGGAGCTTTCGAGTCAGTTGCCGGGCGGCATGGACGACGTGCGTGTGGCGCGCGGCCAGGCGGATACCTCGGCGCTCGCCGATGCCTATCGCGGGGCACTTGGCGCGAGCAAGGCCGCGACCGAGAAGGCGCAGGCGGCGCTTGATGCTATCGACGCCTTTGAGGCGAGCGGCAAAACGATGGAGGATGCGGCGCGGGTCATGATGTCGTGCGCCATGCCGCGGGCGAGCAAGGCGTTCCCCAAGGAGCAGGTAGAGCTGCTTAAGGCCGAGGCCGCCGATGCATTTATCAATATCGTGCTGGCTTGCGGCGGACCGGCGCTCGACGCGCTGGTGGGGCTTGCCCGCGCCGTGGAGGCGGAGTACCGCGCGCTCAAGGCCGGCCAGTCCGCACTCGACAACAACGACCTGCTACGCATGGCCTATGAGGCCCTGCGCGATTACCCGGCCATCCGGGCGGCGTACGAGGGCCGCTTTAAGATGGTCATGATCGACGAGTTCCAGGATACCGACCAGATGCAAGTCGACCTGATTCGCTACCTGACGGGCGCAGGGGAGCGCGCGCTGTGCACCGTGGGCGATGCTCAGCAGTCGATTTACCGCTTTCGTGGCGCCGAGGTCGAGGTGTTCCGTCGCCAGGAGCGCAAGGTGGGGTCGACGCCGCCCGAGGCGCCTGCTGTAGCCGATGCTCCCGCTGGCGAGCTCGTCAAGCTCGTGCGCAACTTCCGCAGCCACGACGAGGTGCTGCGCTACGTGGCGCGCGTCTTTGACGGTGACGACGGCGGCCTGATGCAAGGCTTTTTGGATCTTGAGGCGAGCGACGGGCGCAAGGACACGCTGGTGGCGGACGCCTCGCGCCGTCAGGCGATCTTTGTTGCCGGCGGCAGCACGCAGGAGCGCACGCTGGCAAAAGCCCGTGCGATCGCCGAGCGATTCCGCGCGCTTGCCGATGCCGGCCAGCCCCAGGGCGGCATGGTGCTGCTGCTGGGCCGCATGACCAATGCCGACGTCTATGCCCAAGCCTTCCGCGACCAGGGGCTCGACTGCGTCATTGCCGGCGGCTCGGTCTTTGCCCAAGCCGCCGAGGTACAGACGGTTCGCGCTCTGGTGTGCGCGCTCGCCAACCCAGCCGATACGGCGCAGGGCCTTATGCCGCTGTTGGCCTCGCCGATGTTTGCGCTCGGCGCCCAGGAGTTCTTGGCGCTGGCGACCAAGCTCGATAGCGAGACGGGGGAGACCTCGCGCCGCAATATCGATGCGGGCATCATGAGCGATTTCGACGTGCCGGGGCTGCAGGACCTGCCGCTGGTGACGCGCGCCCGCGCCGTGCTGCGCTATGCGCTTCGCCGTGTGGGCCGCGATTCGTTTGCGGCGATTGCACGCGACGTGGTCAACGCTTCGGGCTGGTTCGTGCGCCTGGCGCAGCGCGGCCCCGAGGGCAAAGCGATTGCCGCCAACGTGCTCAAGGCACTCGATGCTGTTGCCGAGGCAGAGGCTGAGCTCGGCAATTCCCCGCGTTCCATCGCGCTGGCCTTCGACCGCTTCCTGGCGGGCAAGGAGGCCCCGGGTGCCCTCAACGAGGAGGGCGACGGCGCGGTTCGCATCATGACGGTGCATGCGTCCAAGGGCTTGGAATACCCGGTCGTGGCGGTCGGCGAATGCTTTGGCGTGCGCAAGTCTTCGGGCGCGGCCCAGATGGGGCGTGTCGAGGGCGGCGCGCAGGTCGTGGCCCTGCCGGCGCGCTTTGACGGCGTCAAGCTCGCGGATGGTACGTTTGTTAAGGGCGACGACGTCAAAAAGCAGTTTGAGCACGCGTTTAAGGGCAAGGGCACCTCGCTGTGGCTGCCGCCGGAGCTCATGGAGGACGTCTGTGCGACGGGCTCTCCCGCCGAGGCATTCGCTCATCTGCGCAACGACGACCTGCAGCTTTCGCTCGAGGAGCGGGCTCGTTTGCTCTACGTTGCCATGACGCGTGCGCGCGAGCTCGTGATTCTGGCGATGGACGTCGCCGTGAGTCGCGGCAAAGTGACGGCGCCGTCCTTCGACGCCGAGACCGACCTGACCTACGACGTGCTGCGCCGCATTCTGCCGACCGATGGGCTGGAAATGCCACAGCTCGATGCCGATTGCCTGGTGTTCGACAACTCCAAGCCGGGCGACTACGAGCTTATCTCGCTGGCGGACTTTACGTTTGGCGAGCAGGCGTTTGAGGCCAACGCTTCGCTGGATGCCGAGGGCAGGCTTGTGCGCGGTGATGCCGAAGCGGAAGGTGCCGCGGCTGATGCTCGCGAGGCCGTTCCCGGCCCTGCCGACGCGGTCCCCGACTCGTTTGAACTCGTGTATCCCCAGGCGGTCGGCGTGCGTATGGGTACGTGTCCGTTCCCGGAGCGCGATTCGTATAGCTACTCGTCGATCGCCGCGGCGCTGCATGCCGAGGGCGAGGATCGTGCAGCCGAGGCGCGCGCGCCCATGGGCGAGGCCGGCGATGACGCGGAGTCGGATGGCTCGGAGATGACGGATGCGGACGTGGCCGCTGTCGAACCCGTTGGCAATCCCATGGCTTTGGGCTCTGCCTTCCATGCCGCCTGCCAGTGGCTCATCGAGATGGGTGCCGATGTGCTGCCCGTTGAGCGTGCCGATGCGCTGGCTCGCCTGTGGCATCTGACGGCCGATCAGCGCGAGCGCTTTGACGTCGCCCTGAATCGCTGGCTCAGGTCGTCGGTTCGCGCCGAGCTTCTCGCGTGGCCGTGCGTGCGTGCCGAGGTGCCGTTCTTTTCGTTTGGTTGCGAGGATCAGGATATCGCACGCTACGGTGCGTACGCCGAAGGTGCTATCGATGCGCTGGCGACCGACCCGGCCGATCCGACGCGCGCGCTGGTCATCGACTACAAGACGGGCGGCACACCGGACGAGACGCCGGACCAGCTGCTCGAGAAGCACGCCCTGCAGGCTCGCGTCTACGCCGATGTTCTGCACAAGGCGGGCTATGAGACGGTGACCGTCAAGTTCGTCCGCGTGGAGCAGACGGCCCCAGCTGTCTTAATCGAGCTTGCCGAACCCCAAGTAGTCACCTACAACCTCTAGCCCCCAACAACTTGCGGTGGAATACGGACTGTTTTGGCCAAAAAAGCCGCCAATCAGTCCGTATTTCACCGCAACTCAGAAGGAGGCGTGTGGGTTTGGCTAGGTTCGGTGGGTGTCCGGGCGGTGGGGTAAAATCGTTCAGTCAGAACACGAACCCGCATCGGAGCTCATCACATGGCATTCGTCCATCTGCACAATCACACTGTTTTCTCCATGCTCGACGGCGCAACCCGTATCCAGGATATGGTCAACCGCGCTGTTGAGTTGGGCATGCCCGCTGTGGCCATTACCGACCACGGCTACATGTATGGCGTGCCCGATTTGGCGCTGGCCTGCGACGCCGTCAACCACAGCACGCCCGAGTACAAAACCTGGAGCCACGATAAGGCCTTCTTGGAAAAGGACCGTCGCGACGAGCTGGAGGAACCCGATCCCGAGGCAAATCCGCGCGAGCATGCCCAGTACATTAAGGACATGGCCATGTGGGACGAGAAGGGCAACATCGACGAGCTCAAGCCGCCCCTGGTCATCAAGCCCATCTTTGGCTGCGAGGTCTACTTTACGCCGGACGAGACGCTCGCCCGCGACCGCAAGCCCGAGCTCTACCACATGATCCTTCTGGCCAAAGACCAGGAGGGCTACGTCAACCTGATGCAGACGGTCTCCGAGGCCGCCGTGCAGGGCTTTTACTACAAGCCGCGCGTGACGCTCGATAACCTGCGTCGCCACGCCAAGGGCATGATCTGCACGAGCGCCTGTATCGCGGGCATCATTCCCAAATACATCGACCGCGGTGATATGGAAGGCGCCATCAAGTGGGCCGAGACCTTCCGTGACACCTTCGATCCCGGTGACTTTTACATCGAGATCCAGGAACACGGCATCACCACCGATAATGGCCTGACCGATGAGCAAATGGACCGCACGCTCATCGATATCGCCAAGCAGGTGGGCGTCAAGGTTATCGCCACCAACGACTTCCACTACCTGCGCCGCGAGGATGCGCCCGTGCAGGACGTCATTATGTGCATTGGCATGAACGCTAAGGTTGACGACCCCAACCGCATGCGCATGACCGGCTCGGAGTTTTACATGAAGACCGAGGAGGAGATGCGGGCGATGTTCCCGTATTGCCCCGAGGCCTGCGACAACACGCTCGAGATCGCCGACAAATGCTACGTGGAGCTGGACTGGGACTCCATCATCCTGCCGCGCTTCCCGCTGCTCGATCCCGGCGAGACGCACGAGAGCCAGTTCCGCCGCGAGTGCGAGAAGGGCCTGCGCCAGCACTACGGCGACGACTGGGCCACGCGCGAGATCGGCGGCGTCAACATCAAAGAGCGCTTTGAGTACGAATACAAGGTCATCTGCGACAAGGGCTTTGCCGCCTACTTCCTCATTGTTGCCGAGTACGTGCAATGGGCCAAGGACAACGGCATCGGCGTCGGCCCCGGCCGTGGCTCGGCCGCCGGCGCTATCGTCGCCTACGCCATGAACATCACCGCGTTCGACCCGCTCGAGAACGGCCTGATGTTCGAGAGGTTCCTGTCCCCGCAGCGTACCGAGATGCCCGATATCGATATGGACTTCGACGATGAGCGGCGCCTGGAGGTCGTGGAGCACGTTCGCCAGCTCTACGGCCCCGAGAAGGTCACCCATGTCATCACCTACTCGACCATTAAGGCCAAGCAGGCCATCAACGACGCCGCGCGCGTCCTGGACTACCCGGTCTACATGGGCCAGCGCCTGTCCAAGATGGTCTCGAGCGACCCCAAGGTCAAGCTCAAGCAGGTGCTCGACAAACAACCCGGCAAAGAGGATCTGTTTAACCCCGATTTTGCCGAGGCATATAAAAAGGACGACGACGCCCGCCGCATCATCGACACGGCGCTCTCTATCGAGGGTCTCACCCGTGGCGAGGGCGTGCACGCGTGCGCCGTTCTGATTTGCCGTGACCCCGTCAACGAGCACGTGCCCACCAAGCTCGACACCAAGGGCGGCGTGGAGATTACCCAGTACGAGGGCCATACCGTCGCCGACATGGGTCTGCTCAAGATGGACTTCTTGGGCCTGCGTACGCTGACGGTAATCTCCAAGGCCAAGGCAAACATCAAAAAGAACTTTGGCATCGACATCAAAGAGGAAGAGATTCCCTTTGACGACCCCGAGATCTTTAAGCTCATGGGCTCCGGCCACACCGCCGGCGTCTTCCAGGTCGAGTCCGCCGGCATGACGGCCACGATCAAGAACATGAAGCCCACCGAGTACAAGCACGTCGTAGCATTGATCGCCCTGTACCGCCCGGGCCCGCTGGGCGCCGGCATGGTTTCGTCCTACATCAACCGTATGAACGGCAAGGAGCCGGCCGTCTCCTACGACGACCGCCTGGACGACATCCTGGGCGAAACCTACGGCACCATGGTCTACCAGGAGCAGGTTATGCTCATTTCGGTTGCCATGTGCGGCTTTTCCAAGGGCGAATCGGACTCGCGCATCCGTAAACCCGTGGCAAAAAAGAAGATCAAGCTGCTCACGTCGACGGTGCTGCACTGGGAGGATGGCTCGGACGAGACCACCTACGACCACTGGATGAACGGTGCCATCAAGAACAACTACAAGCGCGAGGTCGCCCAGAAGATCTGGGACGATGTTCTTGAGTTCGCCTCCTACGCCTTTAACAAGTCGCACTCCGCCGGCTATGCCATCCTGGTTATGCAGACGGCGTGGCTCAAGGCGCACTATCCGCATGAGTACATGGCGGCCGTTCTGACGTCCTATACGGGCAAGACCGACAAAATCGTGCACTACGTTTCGGCGTGCCGTCACGATGGCATTCCCGTATTGTCGCCAGACGTCAACGAGTCCGGTACCGAGTTCACGGCTACCAAGGAAGGCGTGCGCTTTGGTCTGGCGGGCATCCGCGGCGTGGGCACCGGCGTGGCGCAGGCGATTATCGAGGAGCGCGAGGCGGGCGGTCCGTTCAAGACGCTGCACGAGTTTGTGGAGCGCGTGGACTCGAGCCAGGCCAACCGCCGCGTGATCGAATCGCTCATCAAGGCAGGCGCCTTCGACTCCACGGGCTATCCGCGCCGCCAGATGATGCACTTTGTGGACAAGAACAACCCCGAGAACATCATCGACGCCGCGGTAAAGCGCCAGAAGGACCGTGCGAGCGGCCAAACGTCGTTCTTCGACATGTTTGGCGATGTTGAGGGTTCGGGCTTCGAGGTCAGCGTGCCCGATCCGGACGGCCAGGAGTGGGACCGCCACCTTAAGTTGAGCCAGGAGAAGGAGGTTCTGGGCATCTATGTCTCGGACCACCCGCTGCGCCCGTTTGAGTATGCGCTCAGCAAAGCGCGCGACTTCTCGTTCTCGCAGATCGATACCGGCTACGAAGTGCAGAATCCCACGGGCGGTACCATCAACCAGGAGATTCCCGAAGGCAAGGCGCTGTGGTGGGCCGGCATGGTCTCGAGCGTGTCCAAGCGCGTGACCAAAAACGGCGACCCCATGGGCATTGTGCAGCTCGAGGACATGGAAGGCGAGGCCACGGTCGTGGTGTTCCCCAAGACCTACAAGGAGGCCGAGGGGTATCTGTACGGCGAGGTCGATCCCGAGACCGGCGCGCAGCTGTCCGACGCGTTTGTGCGCATTAAGGGCAAGCTCGAGCGCTCGGACCGCGGTGACCAGATCATCGCGCAGGAGATTGTGCCGCTGGAGCTCAACGAAGAGAACAACAAGCCCAAGGTGTTTGAGGTCATGGTGCCCAACAGCCGCTTTAGCCAGGGCAATATGGCGCGCCTGGCCACGGTGCTCACCACCAACCCGGGCGGCGACCGCGTGGAGATCTTTATTGAGCAGGTGGACGGGCGCGTGCTGCGCGCCGAGGTGCCGGCCAAGGTCAACGCGCGCTCGATTCCGTTGCTAGCCGAGGCCAAGGCAATCGTGGGCAACCAGGGCAGAGTAACGGTGATCTAGGGTCGACCTTTGCTGGGGGGGGGTAGCTAAAATAGCCCCGTCCCAAATTAGCTACCCTGGGTGAGATTGGAGGAAGTGATGGCGCAACGGACGTTTGTGCAGGCGCTCCGTAAAGAGGCGGCGTTGAGCGGCACCTTTATGAAGGGCCGTTCGCTCATGCTCAACGGCGCCGTGCTTTCGTTTGAAGACAACGGCTCGCGCTTCTCCAAAAGCGTGACACTCGCGGGTACGGTGCGCGGCTCGCGTGGCGACCTGTACAAGACGCATGTGGCGCTTGACATGGACGAGTGTGAGGTTGTCGATTACGACTGCGATTGCCCCGCCGCGTATCGTTACCCCGGCATGTGCAAGCACGCCATTGCCACGGCGCTCGCATATCTGGATGCGAGCGGCATCGAGCCCGTCGAGGGCCTGCGCACGCCGGTCCGTACGTTTACGGCGCCGTCCGCGGGGCCCACGCAAGCGCCGCGTCCTTCCGCCGTTCCTGCCGTCAATCCCAACTTTCCCTTCCCGGCGCCCGTCCCCACGAGCCCCAACCTCATGTCGGCGCTCTCCGATCTGTCGGATGCGCGCATGGACGAGGTGGTGGCCCTGCGCCGCAAGCTTGCCGGCACCGTGGATCCCGATGCCCCCAAGGCGGTGCTGGAGCCCTCGCTGGTGCCGTACTACAATCCGCTGTTTGGCGATCGCTTTCGCTGGGCGCTCGAGTTTCGCATCCGCTGCGGTTCGGTGTCCTACGTGGTGAAGGATATCGACGGCATGGCCGACGCCTATGTGCGCGGCGGCACATTTTCCTACGGCAAAAAGCTCACGTTTCTCCATACGCCCGGGGCCTTTGACGGAGTGTCGGTAAAGCTGCTCGACCTTGCTGTGATGACCGTTGCCTACCTGAGCGATATCACGGCCTCGCGCTCGGCGTCGTACGACTTCGCCCGCAGCGGCTTTGTTGCCGAGCGCCAGCTTCCGCTTGCCGAGCATAACATCGTAAATGTGCTGGACCTGCTGCGTGGCCGGACCATTGCCTTTGAGCCCGCCTGGTCGCAGGGGACGGCAGCCCATCGTACCTATGACGTGGCGGTTGAGGCGGCGCCGCAAGGGGAGGACGATGCCTCGGTAAAGCATCCGCCGCTCATCGCCGCCAAGATTGCCTCGGCAGCCGGCGGCAGCTACGATCTGCGCCTGCCGGCCGATACGTACTGCTTTGCCGCCGGCGATGCCGCCTATCTGGTCGATACCCGCCGAGCGCGCCGTACCGACGCGACGTTTGCCCAGCATGCTGCTCCGTTTTTGTCGCGCTTGTTGCCCTGCCGCACGCCGGCTCATATCGCCGCCGACCAGGTTGGCGAGTTCTGCCGCATGGCCCTGCCCATCCTGCGTGACTACACTGATCTCGCCGCGCCTGCTGCACTCGATGCCGTGGCGCCCGAGGCGAGCTTTGCTATGGCGATCGGCGTCGACGACGGCCTGGTAACCTGCAAGATTACGGTGTCCTACGGCGATTGGTCGGCGGATCTCTTTGGTCTGGGCGCCCCGGGTAGCTTTTTCGAAGACCAGCGCCCCGGCATGCCGCCCCGCGATGAGGTGGCGGAGTTTCTCGTGATGGACACGGCGGCTATGTACTTCGATTTTTACGAGAGCGGTCTGGCATTCGAAGAACGCGACGATGAGCGCCTGTTCCGCCTGCTTACCGAAGGTCTGTCTGCCCTGTCCGAGCTGGGCGAGGTTATGCTCAGCGACCGCCTGCGCCAGATCTCGGTGCGTCCTGCGCCCAAGCTCTCGGTGCGGGCCACCGTCAAGAGCAACTTGCTCGACGTCGAGCTGGGTGCGAGTGGTCTTTCGGCGACCGACCTTGCCATCTACCTCGATTCCTATAAGCGCCACCAGACGTTTGCGCGCCTAACATCTGGCGACATCATCCGTCTGGACGAGGGTGCCCGCGCCGCGTTTGGCCTTGCCGAGGACCTGGGTGTGGATGCCGTCGACTTGCTCGACGGTGTGACGCTTCCCGCGTCGAGCACCCTGTTTGTCGACAGCATGCTCGCGCGCACGCCGGCGCTCGAGGCCGATCGCGATGCTGCGTTCCGCCGTACCGTCGAGCGCCTGGACACGCTGGGCAAGATGGACTTTACGGTGCCCTCCTCGCTCAATGCCATGCTGCGCGGCTACCAGGTCGATGGCTACCAGTGGCTTGGCTCGCTTGAGCACTTGGGGCTCGGTGGCATCTTGGCCGACGACATGGGCCTGGGCAAGACCCTGCAGATGATCGCGCATATCCTGGCGCGCGTGGAGGCGGGGGACACCAAGCCCACGCTCGTGGTGTGCCCGGCCTCGCTCGTCTACAACTGGACTGCCGAGCTGGAGCGCTTTGCGCCGACGCTCAATGTGTGCGCCATCGTGGGCGCCAAGGCTCAGCGCCGCGTTCAGATTGCCGGCGCGGCCGAGCATAACGTGGTCGTGACCTCGTATGACCTGATGCGCCGCGATATCGACGAGTATGCTGAGCAAGACTTTGCCCGCGTGGTGCTCGACGAGGCCCAATACATTAAAAACCCGCTTACCCAGGTGGCGCGCGCTGCCAAGCGTCTGCCGGCCGGCGTGCGTTTTGCCCTGACGGGCACGCCCATCGAAAACCGCCTGTCCGAGCTTTGGAGTATCTTCGACTTTTTGATGCCGGGGCTTTTGGGCACGCGCGAGGCGTTTGCCAAGCGCTTCGAGAGTCCGGTCGAGCATGCCGAGGGCGACAGTGCCGCCCGCCTGCAGGCGCTCGTGTCGCCGTTTGTGCTGCGCCGCGTCAAGGAAGACGTGGTGGCCGACCTTCCCGAGAAGATCGAGGATACGGTCATGGCGCAGCTCACCGGCGAGCAGCGCAAGCTCTATCTGGCCAACCAGGATCGCATCGCCCAGCAAGTGCAGCATCGTGAGGCCCGCGAGTTCAAAAAAGACAAGCTCAAGGTGCTCGCCGAGCTCACCAAGCTGCGCCAGATTTGCTGCGACCCGCACCTGCATTACGAGGACTACAAGGCGGGGAGCGCCAAGCTCGACGCCTGCATGGAGCTCGTGCACGGCGCGCTCGACGGCGGTCATCGCATTTTGCTGTTCAGCCAGTTTACGGGCATGCTCGACATTATCGGCAAACGCCTGGCCAAGGAGGACATCGGCTTTCTTAAGCTCACGGGCGCATCGTCCAAGGAGAGCCGCGCCCACATGGTCGAGCAGTTCCAGTCGGGCGAGGTGCCGGTCTTTTTGATCTCGCTCAAGGCGGGCGGCGTGGGCCTTAACCTGACGGCCGCCGACGTGGTCATCCACTACGACCCGTGGTGGAACGTGGCCGCGCAGGATCAGGCGACCGATCGTGCGCACCGCATTGGCCAGCAGCATACAGTGACCGTGTACAAGCTCATCGCCAAGGACACGATCGAGGAACGCATTATGCAGATGCAGGAGTCCAAGCGCGACTTGGTCAACAGCGTGCTGGGCGGCGACGGCATCTCGTCGGCGCTGTTCACCCGCGAGGATGTTCTGGCGCTGCTGGGCGGCGAGGGGCGCTAGCTCGTTTATGTGTTCATTTGCGATGCCGTGGATGGTTCGCTTGCCTTTGGGCATAAGAGCCTCAAGTACATCGGCACATCAGCAAAGGAGAACATCATGGCGAAATTCTTTAAGGACCCCGACGGCAAGCTCATTGCCGCCCTTGGCGACGACGTTGCGACCCCTGCCGGCTGCACGGAGCTCACCGCGAACACTGAGGACGCGGCGCACGAGAAGCACGTGCCCGTCGTCGAGAGCGAGCGCGATGGTCACGTGATCCGCGCGCGTGTTGGCTCGGTTGAGCACCCCAGCCTGCCCGAGCACTACATCGAGTGGATCGCGCTTGAGGCCGAGGGCCGTCTGGAAGTCCATTACCTTAAACCCGGCATGAAGCCCGCGACGTTTTTCGCCGGCGGTTCCAAGACTGGCACTGTCTACGCCTACTGCAACCTGCACGGTTTGTGGTCCGCGACGTTCTAGGAGCGCGGCCCCGCTCGGGGTATCATAGCTAGCACATGCACATGCAAGCGCCGGCTGCATTATGCGGTCGGCGCTTTTACTACGACGACGGTTTACGACGGAAAGGCTGAGCCATGAAGCTCGCACTTGCACAGATCGATATGCGCTTGGGTGATATTGAGGGCATTTGCGGCCGCATTGAGGACCAGGCTCGTCTGGCCCACGATCGCGGCGCGCGCGTGCTGTGCGTACCGGCGCCGCTCTTTATGGGTGCCGTGCCCGGTGGCCTGGTAGGTGCTGCCGACTTTGAGCACGATGTGCTGACGGGCCTAACCGGCGTCGCCGAGCGCATCCAAGAGCTCGATATGATCTGCATCGTGCCCGCGCCGGTTTCGTTTGAGGGCCAGCCCTTGCTCGACTACATGATGCTTAAGGACGGTCGCGTGGTGCCAGCACGTGCGAGCATCGCCCTGCAGCGTGGCGAGAACAACGATGCCCGCTGGGCTCCGCCGGTCTTTGACGTGGACGGCGTGCGCATTGCCGTGGTGTTCGACCTGGACCGCGAGCTCGAGATGCTGCCGACCGGGGTGGACCTTATTGCCTATTTCCAGTTTAATGCGTTCGACATGACCGACCGCGAGTCGTCGGCCATCGCGGCCGTGCGCAGTGGTGCCTACCGCAAGATTGCATCCAAGCGCAGTGTGTGGTTTGCCTGCATGGCGCCGGTCGGGGCCTATGACGAGTCGGTGTATACCGGCGGGTCGTTTGTGCTTGACGATTGCGGCCGCGTGGTGGCCCAGGCCCCGTGCTTTGAGGAGAGCCTGCTGGTCCAGGAGATTCAGCGCGGCGTGATGCTCGATGCCCTGGAGGACCACGAGCTGCCCGAGTTTCGCTCTGAGGAGTGGCTGTGGCAGGCGCTGGTGCTTGCTGTGCGCGATAACGCCCGCGCTCGCGGTACGTCGCGCGCCGTGGTGGCGCTCGAGGGCGATCTGCCGTCGTCGCTGCTGGCGGCGCTTGCCGTCGACGCGCTGGGTCCGCGCAACGTGATCGGCTTGGTGCTGGGGCGCAACCGTATCTTTACACCGGCGCAGGAGGAGGCCGAGGCCGCCCGCTGTGCCGCCGTTCGTGCGATTGCCGAGCGCCTGCATATCCGCACCGTTGAGCGCGATGCGCCGGATGCAGCGCGGGTGCTCGACCGCGATGTGTCGGCGGGCGATGCCGAGCGCCTGCGCTCGCGTACGTTGGGCCTGATGCTGGAGGACACGGCGCTCGAACTAGGTGCTATGGCACTGAGCCCGCTTTCCAAAACCGAATACGCGCTGGCGGCTCCGGCGCTTTGCGGTGGCTACCAGGGCGATTACGCGCCCTTTGGCGATGTGTACCTGTCGACGCTCGAGTTTGTGGCGCGCGTGCGCAACCGTGCCTCGTCCGTGGTGCCGCAAGAGCTCGTGACGCTCAACGCAGTGGAGGATTGCATGGAGCGTGTGCTGGCGCAGGCGCTGACGGCACTCGACGGTCCGGTCGATATGCTCGATCGCGCGGCGCAGCTGCTGGGCGGGCTTGAGCCCGGCGAGGTCGACGGCGCGCTCGAGGCACACGTTGACCGCAATCGTCCTTTTGATGACATTCCGCTGGCTGGCGGCAAGCCCGAGGCCTGTTCGCTGCTGCTGATGCTCGTGCGACAGGGTGAGGCCGCCCGTCGCACGCTGCCGGCGGTGCCGATCGTCTCGGCCCGTTCGTTTGCCGAACGTTCGTGGCCGTACATGCTCGCGTGGTCTGACCTGGGGCTTAACGGTAAGGAGCGCATGACGGTCGATTCGCTGGCTCGCGCCGAGGTGCGGCGCTTTGCCGACGACGATGCGAGCGATCGCATGCGCGGCGAAATGATGGGCTTGCTGGGCGAGCTGTTGGGCATTTCGCCCGAGCAGATGGAGGAGCTGCGATCCGAGGACGGTCAGCGCCGCCTGCACGAGGGCATGAAGAAGTTTGAGGGCGAGGTCCAGGACGCCATCGACAAGATGATGGGCGGCCAGGGCGGACCGCAAGGTGGTCCGATGCCGCATCCGCCGGTGGATCCCCGTCAGTTCCCCTTCTTCTCTCAAAACTAACCATGGGAGGGGATTAGCTCCCAGCCCCGACACTTCAACTAAGCATCTTGGCCCCGTTGTGTTATTCTAGAACAGACGTTCGTGAATGATGCGCGGGGCCTTGCCTTGCGCTTGGCTCAGGCGAGGGGAGGCTGACTTGGTTATCTTGGGTATCGACCCCGGTTTGGCCCATACGGGTTGGGGGATTATCGAGGAGCGGCGCGGCGAGGTCCGCTGCCGGGCGTACGGTTGTATCGAGACCAGTGCAGGCAGCCCCCTTGCGGTGCGACTGTCGCATATTGCGCGCGACCTTAAGGACGTGATCGAGCGCTATCGCCCCGATACCGCGGCCATCGAGAGTATTTACTTTGGCGCCAACGTTCGCTCGGCAATCCCAACGGCGCATGCCCGCGGCGCTGCACTTGTGGCGCTTTCGGAGTGTGCGCTCGAGATTGGCGAATACACGCCTATGCAGATCAAGCAGGCTGTGGTGGGCACGGGCGCCGCAGATAAGCGACAGGTCGCCTACATGGTCCGCACGCTTACACAGCTCGATCACGACCCGCATCCCGATCACGCGGCCGATGCCCTGGCCTGCGCCATCTGTCACGTTAACCTGAGCCGCACCCGCGCCCTCACCGGTGGCGAGTTCTATCAACAGAGAGGAACCGGATACTGATGATCTCCCAGCTCCATGGAACGGTTGTCGAGGCCACGATGAGCTCGGCCGTTGTCGATGTATCGGGCGTGGGCTTTGAGCTTGGCATCTCGGGCAGTACCGCTGCCACGCTGCCTACGCCCGGTGGTGAGGTTCGCCTGTACACCCGCATGCAGGTGCGCGAGGACGCCATGACGCTCTTTGGCTTTGCCTCTAAGGACGAGCGCACCATGTTCGACCGGCTCGTGTCTGTATCTGGCGTGGGTCCGCGCCTGGCGCTTGCCGTGCTTTCCACCTATACCGTGGGGCAGTTGTATTCCCTGGTGATGGCCGAGGACGACAAGGGCATGGCCAAGGTGCCCGGTGTGGGCAAAAAGACCGCCCAGCGCCTCATCCTGGAGCTCAAGAGCACTTTTGCCAAGGACAAGGGCTTTGTGCCGGTGGATGTGATGCCCGGTCAGGTTGCGATGCCGGTGCCTGCCGCCGCTCCCTCGGCGATTGACGATGCCCGCGCGGCGCTCCTTTCCATGGGCTTTAGCCCGCAGGAGACCGATGTTGCCCTGAGCGGGTATGATGGGCAGAATATGCGTGTCGAGGATTTGCTCGGCGCGGCGCTTAAGCGACTTGGAATGGATGCGTGATGTGGGAAGCCGATGACTCTCAGGACCTGTGGGCGACGCCTGGCAACTCGCCGGCGGCATCCATGGCGCACGGCGAGCGCATGGTGGGCTCGGAGCTAACGCCCGAGGACCTCGATGTCGACCGCACCCTGCGCCCGCAGCGCCTGGACGACTACTGTGGCCAGGAGCACATCAAGCAGAGCCTGCGCGTATTGATTGAGGCCGCGCAGAGCCGCGGCGAGACGCTCGACCACGTGATCTTCTCGGGCCCTCCGGGCTTGGGTAAGACGACGCTGGCTACCGTTATCGCCAACGAGCTGGGCGCTCAGATTAAGACGACGAGCGGCCCGGCCATCGCGCGCACCGGTGACCTGGCAGCGATCCTTACCAACCTGCAGCCCGGTGACGTGCTGTTTATCGACGAGATCCACCGTCTCAACCGTTCGGTCGAGGAGGTCCTGTATCCCGCGATGGAGGACTTTGCCCTCGATATCGTGATCGGCAAGGGTCCTGCGGCTCGCTCGATTCGTCTGGATATCCCTAAGTTTACGCTGGTGGCGGCAACGACCCGCTCGGGTATGTTGACCGGTCCGCTGCGTGACCGCTTTGGCATTTCGTATCGCCTGGACTACTACACCGTTGAGGAGCTCGCCCAGATCGTAACGCGTTCGGCAACCATCCTGGGCGTGACGATCGACCATCCCAGCGCGCTCGAGATCGGCTCGCGCTCGCGTGGCACGCCGCGCCTGGCCAACCGCCTGCTCAAGCGTGTGCGCGACTATGCGCAGGTGCGCGGCAACGGCCCTATCGAGCTCGATATCTGCCGCCAGGCGCTCGAGTTCTTCGAGATCGATGAGCTTGGTCTGGACTGGATGGACATTCGCATTTTGGAGACGCTTGCCAAGACGTTCTCCGGTCGCGCCGTGGGCTTGACGACCCTTGCCAGCGCGGTGGGCGAGGACCCGGGCACCCTCGAGGATGTGTACGAGCCCTATCTGCTGCAGTGCGGGTTGATGATTCGCACGCCCCAGGGCCGCCAGGCAACGCTTCGCACCTTTGAGCACCTGGGGATCGAGCCGACCGTCTAGGGGCCTTTGTGCTGGCGCGTCTGTAGGCTATCGCTGGACATCGGGTAAACATATCGCCGTTTGCCGGATGCGGGTGTTTTACTATTGCGCGTGCGTGCTATGCTGGATTGGTCTTTTTCTCATCCGGTAACGAAAGGACCGCCCATGCCTACTGACATCGAAATCGCACGTTCTGTTACGCCGCTGCCTATTACCGAGGTGGCCAAGAACGCCGGCGTCGACGTTAAGCATCTGATTCCGTACGGCTTTGACAAGGCAAAGGTCGACTATTCCCTGCTCAACGAGCCAACTGATCACCAGGCCAAGCTTGTCCTCGTGACCGCCATCAACCCCACGCCTGCGGGCGAGGGTAAGACCACCACGACCATTGGTCTGGCCGACGGCCTGCGTCGTCGCGGTGTCAAGAGCGCCGTGGCCCTGCGCGAGCCTTCGCTCGGCCCGGTCTTTGGCGTCAAGGGCGGTGCCGCCGGTGGCGGTTGGGCCCAGGTCATCCCCATGGAGGACATCAACCTGCACTTTACCGGCGACTTCCACGCTATCGGCGCTGCCAACAACCTGCTGGCCGCTATGCTCGATAACCATATTCAGCAGGGCAACCAGCTCGGCATTGACGTTAAGCGCATCACCTGGAAGCGCGTCGTCGACATGAACGACCGCCAGCTGCGCCATGTGATCGACGGCATCGGCGGCAAGGCCCAGGGCGTGCCGCGCGAGGATGGCTTCGACATCACTGTTGCCTCCGAGGTCATGGCAATCCTGTGCCTGTCCACGAGCATCAACGACCTCAAGGAGCGCTTGGGCGAGATCGTCGTCGGCTACAGCTTTGCCGGCGAGCCCGTCCGCGCCCGCGACCTTAAGGCTCAGGGCGCCATGGCGGCACTCCTCAAGGACGCGCTCAAACCCAACCTGGTGCAGACGCTCGAGGGCACGCCTGCGTTTGTCCACGGCGGCCCCTTCGCCAATATCGCCCATGGCTGCAACTCCATCATGGCCACTCGCATGGCCATGCGTTTTGGTGACGTTGCGATTACCGAGGCCGGCTTCGGTGCCGACCTGGGTGCCGAGAAGTTCCTCGATATCAAGTGCCGCATGACGGGCGTTCGTCCCAGCGCCGTCGTGGTCGTCGCGACTGCCCGCGCGCTTAAGTACAACGGCGGCGTTGCCAAGGCCGACCTTAACGAGGAGAACCTCGAGGCCCTCAAGGCCGGCATGCCCAACCTTCTGCGTCATGTCGACAACATCCAGAGCGTCTATGGTCTGCCCTGCGTGGTCGCCATCAACCGCTTCCCGACGGACACCGAGGCCGAGCTTGAGCTCATTGAGTCCGAGTGCCAGAAGCTGGGCGTAAACGTTAAGCTGTCCGAGGTTTGGGCCAAGGGCGGCGAAGGCGCGCTCGAGCTGGCCGATGAGGTTATGCGCCTGATCGAGCAGCCGAGCGAGCTCAAGTTTGCCTACGAGGATGGCGCCGATATTGCCGATGCCCTGGAGGCCGTTGCCACCAAGGTCTATCGAGCCGACGGCGTGGACTTTACCCCTGCTGCCAAGCGTCAACTCGCCGAGCTGCGCGAGAACGGCTTTGGCAACCTGCCCGTGTGCGTTGCCAAGACGCAGTACAGCTTTAGCGACAACGCCAAGGCCCTGGGCGCCCCCGAGAACTTCCGCATCACCGTGCGCGAGCTCAAGGTTTCCGCCGGCGCTCACTTTGTGGTCGCGCTGACCGGTAGTGTTCTGACCATGCCGGGCCTGCCCAAGGTGCCCGCGGCCGAGAACATCGACGTCGACAACGACGGCAACATCACCGGCCTGTTCTAAGCCTGCTATCTATAGCCGCTTGTCCGCCCCGCCGCGCCCTCAAGGCCCGGCGGGGCTTTTTGATTCGCATGTGACGGAAGGATTACGAATAAATTTGAGCTTTTGGCCGCTCTTTGGTAGCTGGAGAGGAGTTGCTCGCCAAAACTATGCCGGTTTACTACGATGATTTGGTATCCCTCAACCACACCCGGTTTTTTGAATATTGGACAACTCGTCTACCTGCGGTTTTGTTTTTTCAAATAGTTGGGTGTTCGCCCCTAGCCGATTCATCGTAGTAAACCGGCATAGTTTTTGACGCAGCGGCAATGTTGCGCAACAAGGTTGGGGATTTCTCTCGTACGGTGTAGTTGGAAGAACTGCGCGGGCGCAATGCGGCTGCGACGAGAGACGGGAGATGCGATGTATTGCACTAAGTGTGGGGCTCAAATACCCGACGACTCCATGTTTTGCACGAGTTGTGGAACGCGTGTAGGTGGCGCCGAGGACCAAGCGGAGCCTGCGGCGTTTCCGGTAGGGGATGCGCCAGCGACCGCCCCTGCGGGACAGCACGCTCCTCAGGATGTTCCGGCTTATGTGTTTTGGGAACCTCCTTATGAGCCTCCTGTCACCGAACCCGCCGAGGCTGCTGAGTCGTTTGACCTGACGCCGCAGCCAAAGAAACCCAAGCATAGGGGCCGCATCGTTGCTGCCGTTATCGGCGGTGTGGCCGTTGTTGCCATTGTCGCCGCCATCGTGATCGTGCCGCGTATCGGCGCGTCGTCCGAGGTGACTTCGGGCGGCAAGGGCTATGTTGTCTGCGCGTGCGAGACCAAGGTTCTGCCCAAGAACAGCAAGGGCAAAAAGCTCAAGAGCTATACCGTCGAGTTGGCGCCTGCGAACGGCAAGGGCAAGAGCTATACCATCAAGGTCGATGGTGAGGACGGCTTTGCCATGGAGGACTTTGGCGAGCTGCCCGATCAGAAGTACCAGATGACCATCACCTCGGGCAAGGGCAAAAAGAAGAGCACGACCACCATGAAGGTCGACTATACCAAGGAGAGTTCGGACGCCCCCAAGAGCGTCGAGCTCACGCAGTCCAAGAAGGAGGCCAAGGCCTCTGCCAAGGCGGCGGTCAAGACGGCAAACGAGCTGTTCACCGACAAGATCCTCGAGTACCAGAAGAAATACGGCGAAGGCGAGGCTGTCGATATGGGCAATTCGCTTTATGGAACTCAGGGCGTCGGCTATGCCAAGCTCATTGACTTTGATGGTGACGGTCAGGATGAGCTGGTAATTGAATATTCCGATGAGCCAGTGGATCGTGAAGACAATGCAGCCGCCGCGCGTGTTGAGGTCTGGGCATATCAGAATGGCGAAATTAAGAAGGTCTACACACCGGAGGCCACCGTGTCTCATCAGGAAGCATCTGTATCCGTCTGGCTTGATGAATACGAGGGCATGATTGGTTTTTCGCAGTGGTATGACCATGGAACAGCAATCAAGCAAAGCGATGTCTCTGGGGAAAGTGGTCCTTCCGCCCACGAATACCAAGTTAAGTTCATCGGATATGATGGCCAATCATTCAAAGCTATGACTGACCTTATTGCCCCTAACGAGGTCAAAACCGCCTCGTTGGAAGAAAACGCCACCCTGTATTACGGCGAGGCCGTAGTAAATAAAACCATCGGCACGGTAGCAACGACCCTGGAGCAGCTGAAGTCGAAAGACTCTGACGGCGCGCAGGCGAGCTACGAGGCTGTTTCCGCCACGCAGGATGTCGACTTTACGGCTGCAGTTGGCGAAGGCCCGCTGAACCCGTCTCCCGATGACACGTGCCAGATCACGGCTACGTGGACTTATCCTCAGGTGAAGGGCCAAGGCGTAGGCGTTGCCAAGTTTAACAAGGACATGGTCCAGCTTGTTGCGGACACGCTCGACGCGAGCAAGCGGGCCTCGATGGATGACGAGGACAGCCGCGTGACCATGGTGTACACGGCCGAGATCGTCTCGATTGACGGCGATATCGCCTGCGTGCGTACGTTTACACGCAGCTATCAACCTCCGTATCGATCGGTACAAATGACGAGGTCGGCGTACTACAACCTCAAGACGGGCGAGCAAGTCTCGCTTGAGGACTCGCTTGCGCAGCACGGCCTATCGTTCGACACCCTCAAGAGCGAGGCCAAACAGGCGATCAAAACGGCAAAGTCGGATATGGACTCCGCATATAACGATGGTCTCGACGATGAGGACAACTTTACCGAGGACCATTTCTACTACGACGGCAAGGGCTACATCGTTGTCCTCGATACCGGCGTATTTGACTGCATGGCATGGGATACGCACGACTTGGTTGCGCACGCCTTCGACTCGAGTTATTCCAGCGGTCAGGATGTAACGCCCGAGCGAGCTAAGGCCACATACGTGCCCAACGAGTAAGGCAAGGCCACAAGAAGTGAATTGAAAAGTCCCCGGTGGCGTCAAACAAAACGCCACCGGGGACTGTTTGATCCCTTGGGGATGGAAGGATTGTGACTCGCTAGACCAGGTCGCGTACCTGCTTAAGGACGTCTTGTAGGCGCTGGGCGCGGTGGCCGAGCAGCTTAACCAAGCAGTCCCCGGTGGCAAGGCGTGTGATGCCGCCAGCGATAGCGTCTTCGGCGGGGGCGTCGCTTACGGGGGCGGCAGCACCGGCGCCGATCTCGCCCGTTTGGGATTGCAGGTAGTCACGGATGGCGGAAAAGCGCGTGTCATCGATATCCAGATTTACCAGCACCAGATTGGCCAGATGCGAGTAGCTTCCGTAAAAGCCGAGCCCCTCCATATCGGTCGAGCTGGGCCGGTAGATGGTGTTGTCGATAAAGACCGGGGCGTCCGCGCAGGTCACGCGCACGTGGCTGCGATAGTCGCGGTATGCAAAGCGCTCGCCGCGTGCCACGCGACCGCAGCTCAAAATCTCCTCGTATGCCACGTGCGAGCTGGCATCGGCGAGCTCGATGACCGTGTCGGTCGAAAACGACGATGCGGCAAAGGGGGTCTGCGGCAGCGGCCGATAATCCAGATAGGCTCCCTTGCCAACATGGATGCGAGCCCTGCGCGCAGCGTGCTCACCATCTTCCATACGGTGGATCTTTTCGAAAGCCTGCGTGGTCATGGACAGTGCCGCACCCGGCTCAACGTCAACTGTAAGCTCTTGGCGGTCGCCCGCCATAATGCCGGCCGATACGCTCATGACCACAAGCTGCTTGGGAGCCGCGAGCGCACGGCGGGCGTCGTCCCGACTTGCAAGGCGCTCATAGCCGGGCAAATCGCCCTCGCGCACATCAAACGCGTGCATCACCTTAAAGGGCATCGATGCGTACAGCTCGGGTACGGCGGTCACACCGTCGCGGGCGGTCGCCTTTAGGCGTAGCTCGGAGGTACGGCCAAATCGGTTGTCGGTATCGTTGCAGTGCTCGTCGTGCATCTAGGCCTCCTTGGCCAGATCCTCGAGCAGCACATCGTGCTTGATCCACTCGATAACCTCGTCCACGCCCTCGCCCTTCATGATGTTGGTGAACAAAAAGGGGCGCGCTCCGCGCATGCGGCGGGAGTCGCGGTCCATGACCTCGAGCGATGCGCCTACGTAGGGCGCCAGATCAATCTTGTTAATAACCAACAGATCGCTCTTCATGATGCCAGGGCCGCCCTTACGGGGGATCTTGTCGCCTTCGGCCACATCGATAACAAACACCGTGGCATCGGCGAGCTCGGGGGAGAACGTGGCGGAAAGGTTATCGCCGCCGCTCTCCACAAAGACAATCTGGATATCGGGATGGCTCTCAACGAGGCCCTCGACGGCCTCCAGGTTCATACTCGCGTCCTCGCGAATGGCGGTGTGCGGGCAGCCGCCGGTCTCCACGCCCACGATGCGATCGGCGGGAAGCACCGAGTTCTTGGTCAAAAACTGTGCGTCCTCGTGCGTATAGATGTCGTTGGTGACGACGCCGATTGAGTACTCGTCCGCTATCTTGCGCACCAGCGCCTCAATGAGCGCGGTCTTGCCAGACCCGACGGGGCCGGCGATTCCGATGCGAACGTGCGACATATTGTTTCCTTTCCGATGGCGGATTAACAGATAGGCAAGGCCGCTGGCTGCCGGGCGGCCGGGCCGTAATTAGCTCATGTACAGGCGCGAGTAGAGCGTCTCGTGCTCGATGCAGCGCGTGTCAAAACCGGGGCACGAAAGCCCGAGCATGGTTGCGTTGCAGCTCAGAGCGGTATCGCAGGCTGCCGTCATGGCATCAAACGACCCGGTGATAATCTGCTGTCCCGCGGTTTGCGACAGTGGCACCGTTTTGACGCAGTTGACGACCATGGCGGAGACCTGGGAATAGAGATACCGATGCATAAGGGGCGCGAGTTCTATGCCGGCAAGGGCGGCAAACACCCCGTAGGCTACGTTGACGGCATGGTCGCGCTGCAAGGTCGCATAGCGCGAAAAGAAGCCGGCGGCCTTATTATCCAAAACCTCAAGCTCACCAACCGTGCGGATAAACCGCGCCGCCAGCTTGTTCATGGCGGTACGGGGCTCGGCAGGTGTTTTGAGCGCCTGCAGTTCGAGCTCCAGCGCGACCAGTGCATCCATATCTGCACGCTGAGCGGCCTCGTAGCCCAGGCGCATGCCCAGCAACTCGGTGTAGGTGAGCGGGTAGTTGATTTGGTCTGCAACATAGGCGGCGGCGCTGGCGGCATCGTGAACATGTCCAAGCTGGATAAAGGTCTCGAGTCCAAAGGAGTGCGAGTACGCGCCAATGGGGAACACCGAGTCGCAAATCTGTTGCAGGAGAAGTTCGGATGCGGGACTCACGATGCGGCGCCTTTCTTTTGGACAATCTTAAAGTCGCTGGCAAGCTCGACGGTTGCCTGCACGGCGCGCGTCGAGAAGCGTCGGTCGGCCAACAGCTGGCAGACCGTTTTGGATACGTGTACGCCGGGGATGCCGGCGAGCATACGGTCGAGGACGGGCATGGCGGGGGCGAGCAACCGCACCGTGTGCTCGTCACTGTCGCCGCGAAAGAGCGACGCGTGCATGTTGCCCACTTCCCAACAGGCACGCGCCAGGGCGAGGGGCTCCATGCGGTCACATTCGATGAGCAGTGCCTCTGCGCGCCGCGGTCGCGCGACAATCACGATGGGAATCTCGCCCGCACCCTCGATACATCCCAGCACGTCGCCGTCTGCAAGGGGCTGGTCGAGCGCTGCGTCTCCCAGGCGAATGCCAACGTCGCGCCCCGCCTCGCTCATTTTTCGAATCACGCGCCGACGGCATTCGTCCCAGTCCAGCAGGACCTCGTCGGTTACGAATGACCCGCCCAGGCGTCGGCGTAGCGCCAGCTCAAAGGAGGGGTCGTTGAGATTGCCCTCAATATGTGTACAGAGCATGCGCCCCTCCTTATGGGAAACGTGCGTCGCGCGGGGCTGCGGGCGGTGCCTAGACTCCGCGCGACAACAAAACGACCGTTAGAACAGGTTATAGAGCTGCGTGAGCGGCAACTTGGTCGCCGGCTCGCAGCTGGCAAGCTCGTCGTCGACGGTGACCTTATAGGTCTCGGGGTCGACCTCGATCTTGGGCATGGCGCCGTTGAGCTTCATATCCGCCTTTCCCACGGTGCGGCAGCCATGTACGGGCACGACGTGCTTCTTAAGGCCGAGCTTCTTGGGTACCTCCAGGTCCAGGGCGGCCTGGCTCATAAACGTCAGGCAGCTCGTAGCACGCGCGAGGCCGTCGGCCGCAAACATGTGGCGGTAGGTGACCGGCTCGGTGGTGGGGATGGAGGCGTTGGCGTCACCCATCTTGGAGGCGACGATCATGCCACCCTTGATGATGATATCCGGGCGCGAGCCAAAGAAGGCGGGGTTCCACAGCACCAGGTCGGCGAACTTGCCCACCTCGACCGAGCCGACGTAATCGGCCACACCGTGGGTGAGCGCCGGGTTGATCGTGTACTTGGCGACGTAGCGGCGAGCGCGGAAATTGTCGTTGCCGTGGCCCTCGTCCTCGGGGAGCGGTCCGCGCTGAGCGCGCATCTTGGAGGCAGTCTGCCAGGTGCGGGTGATGACCTCGCCCACGCGGCCCATGGCCTGACTGTCGGAGCTCATCATGCTAAAGACGCCCATGTCCTGCAAAACATCCTCGGCCGCAATCGTCTCGGGGCGGATGCGGCTGTCGGCAAAGGCGACGTCCTCGGGGATGCGCTTGTCCAGATGGTGGCACACCATGAGCATGTCCATGTGCTCGTCGAGCGTGTTGTGGGTGAAGGGCATGGTGGGGTTGGTGGAGCTGGGCAGGACGTTGGGCTCGCTCGCGATGCGGATGATGTCGGGAGCGTGGCCGCCGCCGGCGCCCTCGGTGTGGTAGGTGTGGATGGCGCGCCCGCCGATTGCGGCGATGGTGTCCTCGACGCAGCCGGCTTCGTTGAGCGTGTCGGTGTGAAGGGCGACCTGCACGTCGTAGCTATCGGCCACGTTGAGCGCATGGTTGATAGCCGCCGGGGTGGCGCCCCAGTCTTCGTGGACCTTCAGGCCGATGGCGCCGGCCTCGATCTGCTCGGCCAGCGGGCGCTCGTCCGAGCAGTTGCCCTTGCCGGTAAAGCCCAAGTTCATGGGATATTCCTCGGCAGCCTTGAGCATCATCGAGATATTCCAGGGGCCAGGAGTGGAGGTGACGGCGTTGGTGCCGTCGGCCGGGCCCGTGCCACCGCCGATCATGGTGGTCACGCCCGAGTGCAGGGCGCAGTCGATCTGCTGCGGGCAGATAAAGTGGATGTGCGTGTCCAGGCCGCCCGCGGTAAGGATGAGCCCTTCGCCGGCCAGGGCCTCGGTACCGGCGCCAACGGTCATGCCCGGGGTGACGCCGTCCATGATGTCGGGGTTGCCGGCGTGGCCTATTCCGACGATGTGGCCGCCCTTAATGCCAATGTCGGCCTTGTAGATGCCTGTGTAGTCGAGCACGAGTGCGTTGGTGATTACCAGGTCTAGGTCGCCATCGGCGCTGGTGGTGGTGACGGACTGGCCCATGCCGTCGCGCAGTGTCTTGCCGCCGCCAAACTTGGCCTCCTCGCCATAGGTGGTCAGGTCACGCTCGACCTCGATGATCAGGTCGGTATCGGCCAGACGGACCTTGTCTCCGACAGTGGGTCCGTACATGGCGGCGTATTTATTGCGGTCGATGGAAAATGCCATGGCTAGTGTGCCTCCTCGATATCGTTATCCCAGCCCTCGGGGAATCCCGTCGCCGGGCCCTCGTGATAGTCGAGAAAGCCGCGGCGGCGGGCCTTCTCCATGCTTGCCGCGAGATTGCGGGGAACCGCCTCGCCGCGCGTGAGGTCGTTGAGGCCAAAGACGCGCTTGGCGCCTCCCAGCTCAACCAGATTTACGACCTTTTCCTCGCCCGGCTCAAAGCGGACGGAATTGCCGCTGGGAATGTCGAGTCGATAGCCAAAGGCCTCGGTGCGATCGAAGGACAGCGCGCGGTTGACCTCAAAGAAATGAAAATGGCTGCCGACTTGAACGGGGCGGTCGCCTTTGTTGGTAACTCGGATCTGCTTGGTGGCACGTCCGGCATTGAGCGTAATTGGCTCGTCGGCGCAAATGACTTCTCCAACTTTCATGCGTAATGCTCCTTGCTGCTACTGGATGGGGTCGTGGACGGTGACGAGCTTGGTGCCGTCGGGGAAGGTCGCCTCGACCTGAACCTCGGCCACCATGTCGGCCACGCCTTCCATGACGTCGTCGCGGGTGAGGATTTGCTTGCCCAGGCTCATGAGCTCAGCGACGTCGTGTCCGTCGCGGGCGAGCTCCAAAAGCTCCGAGCTGATGAGCGCGACGGACTCGGGATAGTTAAGCTTGAGCCCGCGCTCGCGACGCTCCTTGGCGAGGTTGCCCGCCATGTGGAGCATCAGTTTCTCCTGGTCTTTTTCGTTGAGTCTCACGATGCGGTTCCTTTCTTATCTGGGCTTGGTGTTGCTGGGGCTATGAGGGATTGGCTGGGGTTGATGGTTGGTCGCGTCTACAATCACAGCAGTGCGCCCATGGCGAAGTAGGTGAAGTTCGTCGCCAGTGCGCTCATGACGATGTAGACAAAGCTTGTGGTGATAGCCATGGATGCGACGTTGGCCACGGTGCCGTGGATGTCTTTGGGAAGCCAGCTGGCGACCAGCTCGGCGATGGGTGCGCCCAGGATGCCGCCGAGCACGCCGGCGATAAGGGCGACCGGGATATTGGCACCCAGTGCGAGCACGCAGGCGGGGCCGGTGCTGACGACGGGGACGTAGGTGGCGTACCAGCCGCCGTCGGCAAATTTGCCCGCGTAGAGCAGCACGCCCACGGCTGCCGAGGTGAACTGCGACAGTACGATGGCGGGCAGCGCTGCGCCGGCTCCGTTGACGTTGTGGCCGGGGCACAGGATGGTGCCCAGGATGAGGCCGGCGAAGATAAAGAGGCTTGCGACCTCGTTGCCGTAAAACGGGGCCTCGGAGAACTCGGCAAGAACGCGGCGGACAAACCACAGGGGCGTCGTGACGTCCTCGATGGGGCTGAGCGTGCCGCGGTTCTGGGAGATTTCCTGCTTAGTGACCCAAGGGAGCTCGCGCAGCACGATAAAGATGACAAAGCCCGTGAGCGCCATGGCGGTGACGTTGGAAACGACGCCGGGCAGGCCGAGCGGCGTGCCGATGGTTGCCACAAGCCAGGTCGCGGTGGGAGAGCACAGCAGGGCGGCCAGTACGCTCGAGGTGAGCAGTGCCGGTACGCTGGGGCCGTAGAGCAGCATCGTTGCAGGCGGGGCGGCGACGATGGGGATGAAGGTGGCGACAAAGGTCACGTCACCCACGCCGCCGAAGCCGTCGATAAAACGGAAGACGAAGATGGTGAGCGCCAAGCTCAGCACCTGCGATGCGAGGACCCAGGGAAACATGCGGTGCTCGCCATAGCAGACGGTAAAACCTTGGAAGCGACTGTTTTTGCACGCGAGCAGGTAGGCGACCGCGCCGCCGATGATGGTGCCGGCGCCGGCAAAGACGCTCGCGTAGAACTGCGGCTCGGTGAAGTCCATCAAGAACCACATGAGCTGCCTGGGGAGCGAGGCGGTGATGCCGGTGATGACGTTTGTGTAGTCGAGCTGAGGGATGAGCGTCGACCCCTGTGTAACGAGGGCGCTCAGGAGGGCGTAGAAGGCAAAGCCGATCGCCATGCTGATGGCAAAGCCCGCGGGGGAGCCGAATGTGGGCGAAGGGGCGTTTTGCTTGGAGTCGGTATGGGACATAGGTACTCCTCTCGTTTCGTTAGAGAGGAATGCTAGCGAGCGACTCCGCGCCATAGGGGGCGTCACTAGAACGGTTTAACCGCCCTATAACAAAGTGTTACGTTTCTTGAAATATATTGATTCGCATGCGACGGAGGAAAACGGATCACTCAGGGGGTTGGTCTCGCCAAGTGATCCGTTTTCCTCCGTCCCCAAGGGATCATTTTGGCTAGCCGCGCTGGAGGCCGAAGAGCTTGGCGTTGCGTTCGGCGACCATCATGTTGATGTCGGCGATTTCCATCTTGCCGTCGATGTAGGGCTGGTAGGTGCCGTACGGATCGCCTGCTCCCAAGCTGCAGCTGCCGCAGTTATCGCAGCTGCCGTTGCCGCAGCCCGCGAGTGCCAGCTTAATGATTCCCTCGCGCTCGGCGCGCGTTGTGTCCTTGATAAGCTTACTTCTTGCCATAACGTATCCTCGATTCGCTTGTGACCGTCGGCCGCGCATGTCTTGTAGATACCGACGGGCTCTGCCCATCATAGGCTTTTGGGCGGGTAGAATGCATGGATAACTTGATGCTTACGCGCGACGGAAAGGAATCGTTGCATGGATCAGGACAAGACGACCGTAATGGGCGGATATGGTTCCGCGCGGACGGGCAATGATGCCGATGCGACTCGCGTGGTGCCGAACCACGGCTATGCTGCCCCCGATGCCACGCAGGTGTCTGCCGAGCCCACGCGCGTTGTGAATTACGGGGCCGCGGCACAGAATCCGTATGGTGGCGCGTCGCAGGATCCGTATGCCGGGCCGGCATCGGACCCCTATGACGACTTGCTGCAGAATCCCATCCCGCAGCCTCAGCAGACGACGTATATGCCGCGCACGGCACAGCCTCGGTATGAGTCTCGCGACCGCTACGCGCGCGAGCCGTACCGCGAGTGTCCCAAGTCGATTCCTCAGTATGGCGAGGATGAGGAAAAGAAGCCGTCGCGTTCGGCGAGCGTGATCAAGAAGATTCTCATTGTTCTGGCGATCTTCTTTGCCCTGTCGGTGGTGTTTGCCATCGTGTCGGGCATACTCAACAAACGAGGGAGCTCGACGAGCGACGCTACGACCGAGCAGGCCGAAGCTGCCTCGTCCGCAGCGGTCGACCTGAGCGATATCCCGGGCCAGTACTGGTCAAACGCCAAGAAGCTCCTCAAGTCGCGCGGCGCCGATCTTTCGAACGCGGTGATCCTTACGGACGATGGCTCGACGCCCGTCATCGACGCCAACTGGGTCGTCACGTCGGCCTACTACAACGAGAACGGCAACCTTGAGGTTCAGCTCACGCGCAAGGATAGCTCGAGCGGCACGTCTGGCGATCAGCGCGGAACGGATAGCTCGAGTTCCAACACGCTGCAGGACCTGAGCGACAAGGCCCAGGAGCTGGGAGACAAGGCCCAGGAGCTGGGTGATACCGCGCAAAACCTGGGTGATATGGCGACGAATGCCTGGGATGCTCTGCAAAACGGCATCTCGGGTGCGCAGGGAAACTAGATCCGCGCGGGCTACAGCTGCTCGGCCGGACGGTCGGGTGAGCTAAAGCCCGAGTCGAACGTGACAACGCATGAGGCGTCGGGCCGGCGCTCGTGCACGATGCGCGTGACGAGCTCCAGCAGCTCCTCGTCGGATATGTCAAAGCCATCGGGGCGCACCAGGTCAAACGACACAAAGTCGTCGTGCTCGTGCAGGTCGTGGATGGAAAGCGCGGGGTCGATCTGCGCCACGCCGCGCTTGACCCAGCCGCGCAGGTCGTCGCCGTCTGTGGCGATGGGGTCGCAATGCAGCGTGATGGCGATGCCCATCTGGCGCTTGATGTCGTGCTCGATGGTGTCCAGGATCTCGTGATGCTCAAACGCATCGCCCTCGCCAGGCATTTCCACGTGAGCGCTGGCAAACTGGCGACCGGGGCCATAATCGTGCACCATCAGGTCGTGCGTGCCCAGGACCTGCGGATACGACATGATCTTGTCGCGAATCGCTTGAACGAGCTTAGGGTCGGGCGCTTGGCCCAGCAGCGGGCTGATGGCGTCGCGCACCAGGCCCATACCGCTGATGCAGATGAAGACTCCCACGCCCAGGCCGGCCCAACCATCCAGGTCAAAGCCCGTCGCCTGCGAGATGAGCGCTGCCACCAGGACCGAGCCCGAGGCGATGACGTCGTTTTTGGAGTCCTGAGCCGTGGCGATAAGGGTCTCGGAATCGATGCGGTTGCCCAGCGTGCGGTTGAACGCGGCCATCCAGAATTTGACGAGCATGGACGCAACGAGCGCGGCCATGGAGACCAGCGTGTATGCGGTGGGTGAGGGCTTGATGACCTTAGTGACGGATTCGAGCACCAGGTTAATGCCGACAGCGCAAACCAGGACGGCGACAACCAGGCCGGCGAGGTATTCGTAGCGGCCGTGGCCGTAAGGGTGGCCTTCGTCTGCCGGGCGACTGGCAAGGCGGAACCCGAGCAGGCTCACGATATTGCTCGAGGCATCGGAGAGATTGTTGAAGGCGTCGGCGATAAGTGAGACAGAGCCCGCGAGCAGTCCGGCGATGCCCTTGGCAAGGCACAGGGTGATATTGAGTCCAATGCAGATAAGGCTTGCGGCAAAGCCGGCGTTGGTGCGGCGGGAGGCATCGACCGGCTCGCTCTCGCTGCCCGGAACAAGCGTATGTACCAGCCGATTTACAAATAGCATAACGATCGTCCTCACAATCATGTTTAAGGGGATAGTGTAGCTTGCGCAGACGCTTTGCGGGCCGATGTTCAGAAAATGCAGTAATGGTCTGCTGGGGCTAACGGGGGATGGGATGGACGGGTGTGCGTATGGCTTGGGTTGCTGTCCTTTTTCGTCTGCCGGAACCCCTCATTTTGGGCCACATGGGTATGGGCAGGTGTCTGTCCGCTCGACATACTTAAGGTGTCGGCCCGTGCCTAAGGAGGACGTTTCCATGGACGAGATGTTTGCCATCAAATGCCAAAACTGCGGCGGTCCCATGTATTCGCACCAGGCAAAACGCAGCTTTGAGTGCGCCTATTGCGGAACGGTGATTCCTTGGCAGGCGGGCGCGGGCGAGCCCAAGAGCGCGCTGGGCATTCGTCATACGCCGCTGACGGTGGTGGATGGGCTGCTCAAGCTCACCCATGTGTCGCAGCTCGAGCGCCCGGAGGATCCCGACTGGTATTTCTTTAATTCGCACTGGCGTAACCAATCGGTTTTGGAGCATCTGCTGTGGGAGGATCGCGGCACCGCTCAGGAGTTCCAGGAGGCCGCGCACGTGAGTATCCCGTGTCCCTTCTGCGGCGCGTCCTTTGAGGGGTCATCGACTCAACGCGTGTTTGAGTGCCCGTCGTGCGGCAATAAGATCGGGGTTGCCGACCTGCTCAAGCCCGGTACGTTTAGCAAGCGCTTGACCATGGGCGTGGGCGCTGAGTATGTGCCCGAGCAGGGCATTCCCTGCGAGATCACTCCGCAGCAGGCACGCGCCAACGCACTGCAGCTGGTGCGGCAGTATTCGGAGGCGTTTGCTGGGCACGATGTGGAAGAGGCAATTCAAAACGATATGATGCTCTTCTATTTCCCCATGGCGTTGGCGGACCTGCGCATGATGGCGAGCTTCCCGGGCAAGGGGCTGAACAAGGAGACCCTGGTGTACTACGAGGTGCTCGACTGGGCGTATCCCAGGGCCAACTACCTGGACGTTCGCCTTATGGGCATTTTGGAGCCGTGGGACTTTGGCAAAGTGGGGCCGTTCGACCCCGCCATGCAGGAGGGCGACTTCCGCGTTGTCTCCGTCGATGCTTCTACTAAGGACCAAGTGGTTATTGATAAGTTGGCGCTCGACGTTGCCGGCAACGATGCCGAGGCTGCCCTGGGGCTCAATAAAAAGAGCATTCATACGTGGGCGCGCAAGGCTCGCAAGCACAAGGACGGTCTGGTGATGGTGCCGGTCTACTTTGTCGATCGCCCGGCCACGGACAGCCGCGATGGCGAACAGGTGCGCATTGCCGTGAACGGCCAGACGGGTCGTGCGGCCGCGGTGGTGTTTAGCGACAAGCGTGAGACGCATATCGTGGCACCGCTCAATCCAAGCGTTATGTTGTCGAGCGAAAGCACCGTGCACGCCACGCCCATCGAGGTCAAATACGTTAAATCGCCGTTCCTATACCAGATTGTGCGCCGCGGGGGCGGCGAGCGACCACGTCAGGTGGCAGCATCAGCTGAGGGTTCCTACCGAGAAGAAAAGCCCAAGCGCAAGGGCCTGTTCGGCGCAATCTTTGGGAAGTAGGGGAGCGGCGCGCGGGGCGGCTCACTGTAGTGCGAGCTGCTGTGCGGGCGTTTCACAGGCGGTAGATATAAATAAACAGTGGAGCGGCTGCAAAAGAGCCGTCTCACTGGGTAAAACCAGGTTGTGCCGCGGAACCCGCTCCTCAGATGCTCAAACTTTGGAGACGCAGGCAACGCAGGTGCTATCGTCTAAAGGGCCGGCTGCAACCGGCCCTTTTCTGTGGCAGCCAATGGGCCTGCATCAGACGAAAGTCGCGTATTTACCTGTCAGGTCATGCTCGCCGGCTATAGCAAGGATGTCGTCGCCGGCGTCCATGACTGGTATTGTTTCGTGGCGCATGCCGTCTACCACGATGGCGCGCCATTCCGTGGACGGCAGAGGAGCTTCGAAGACCAGTACAGTGTACGGGCCCACGGTGTTCCACTCTGTGGCGAACGGACCTATGACGGTGCATTCTGTAATCAACATTTGTCTGGCCTCCTCATGCCCCTACGCTGGCAGACCCCACCTTTGTTTTAGGCACGATTTAAAACAAACACTGCTCAATCAGTTCTTTGCCGCGCAGGGTATCGATCCACTCCTGTGGAATGGCGTCGATACCGTATGCTGTGCCGGCGAGGGCTCCGGCGACGGCTGCAGTGGTGTCGGTGTCGTCGCCTAGGTTGACGGCGGCAAGTACACACTCTTCGTAGCTGTTGGTGTTGACGAAGCACCAGGTGGCGGCCTTAAGCGTGTCGCGCACGAAGCCACCTGACCTGATTTCTTGCTCAGGCACGCCTTTCAGGTGGAGCATCCACGAGGGGAGCGTGCCGTTCGTCACGCTCCTCATCAGCTCGACAAATATGACACATGCGTCGGTTGACGTTCTGTGGGCGTGCGTAATCGCGGAGACCTCGCAGATCTCTTCGTCTGTCGCATCGGTGAACGCCAGAGGAGCGATACGCATGAGCGAGCCGTTGCCGTTGTCGCGCTCGCCGGAGCCTCCCTTGCCGGTACGCAGGGCGCGGGCGGTGGTGCCGCCGTAGTCGAAAACGCCGTCGATCGTATACTCACCGTTGTTAATCCAGCGCGCGAATTTGTCGCGCATGTCTGCGGTGTCGATGCGGCCGAGTTCCCTAATCGAGTCGCAGGTTGCAAGCGTCATGGACGTGTCGTCGCTCCAGGTGCCCGCGGGCTGCCCATGCGTGCCATAGCCGATCATGTCGGTGCACTCGAACGTGCCACGTGGCCTGAACTCGTAGGGAACGCCCAGGGCATCGCCAACGGCAAGTCCGTAGATGCAGTCACGCAGCGTTGCATTCGGTCTATCTGTCATGAAAAACTCCTCTTATGCCAAGTGGTGTGAAATGCCATTGGGGGACTGATCGCATCGTGCTGCTATCCTTGCGCTCTGTCGCTCGCCGCTTCGTTGATGGCGCGGTACTCAGCGCTCAACTCGCGCGCCAGCTCTTCCTTGCTTGGAAGATACGGCACATATGTGGCGGCAAACACTTGGTCGTTGTCCTCTGGCAACATGTACTCGACAATCGAATCGCTCTTGTCCGCACAGAGCACAATGCCTATAGGCGGGTTGTCGCCTTCGTTCATGAGCTCGCGCGTGTAGTAGTTCACGTACATTTGCATTTGGCCCAGGTCCTGATGCGTAAGATCGTCCGTCTTAAGGTCGATAAGCACGAAGCAGCGCATCAGATAGTTGTAAAACACGAGGTCAATATAGAAATGACGCCCATCAAAGGTGATGCGCTTTTGGCGTGCCTCGAAAGCGAAGCCGCGGCCAAGCTCCAGCAGAAACTTCTGAAGATGCGTGATGAGCGCCTGCTCTAGATCGCTCTCGCGAAACGCCCTATCGTCCGAGAAGCCCAAGAACTCCAGTACGTATGGGTCGCGGATAATGTCCTCGGGGCGACGGGCCGGGGTACTCTTTTGTATTTCCTGGGCGACGGTCTCTTTGTCCTTGCTGGCAAGTAGACGCTCACGGAACATGGTGTTGATCTGGCGCTCGAGCTGACGCGTGCTCCAGCGAGAGTCGGCGCATTCGTTCATGTACCAGATGCGGGCTTCGGGGTCGGGGATGCGCATTAACCTGCGGTAATGAGTCCAGCTCAATTCGCTACGCAGTGCGTCGCGAATTGGGAATGCAAGGAAGAACTGACGCATATTGCGAAGGTTTGCGATACCAAAGCCTCTTCCGTAATCGGCGGTAAGCCTTTCGGAAAGTCCTTCGATCAAGGTCTCTCCATACTTGGCACGTTCCTCTCCGCCTTGTTCCTCAACAATGCTCTTGCCAATCTCCCAATATGCCTCGACCATCGCAAAGTTAACGGCGGTATAGGCCTTGTCGCGAGCGGCGCTGAGAATCGAGGAAACCTGCTTGTAGAATCCTTCGGGCACGATTGCTGATTCTCCACGGCTTACCAGTTCACCCATTAATATCGCCCCACTTTCCTCTTGTGGAATGCATCTTTATTGCATTTAGTTTAAAGCCTCGCACGGACATGAATTACTGTGCTGTTTGGCGCCTTCGCACGGGATTCCTGAAGTGACTAAAATGTGACCATAGAGGCAGTTTTAGCGAACCCCATGGAAGTGACGCGTATGGACAACAACACCTTGCTGTTCCAGGACAAAGGTTCGGGCAGGTTTAAGGACGTCAAGATTTACCCCAACCGTATCGAGGTGCTCAAGAAGGGGGCTCTCGGTGGCAAACACACCGAGATCGTTTACCTTAAGGACATCACGGGCGTTAACAGGATCAAAGGCCGTGACGTATTCCTGCGCAACCGACTGTTGACCGCCTGTGTCTTTAGCCTGAGCAGCCGCGCGAAAGCGCAGGAATTCGTCAACGTGCTCAACATGGCGATGTGATCGGGTGTTTTTGCGCACAAAAAACCGGGATGCGAGGAGTCGCACCTCGCATCTCGGCTGAGCTAAAACGGCGCTGCTGCGAGCCGTTGAGCTTTAGCGCTTGATCTCGATATCGTCGAGCTTGACGTCCATGGCCTCGGTCTTGGCCTCGGCGATGTCATCGGCAAATTCTAGGGACTTCATCATGGTCTCGACGGCGTCTTTGTGCTCCTCGACGTTGTCGATACGCACGTACACACTGCCGCCGCCCGCCTCGGTGAAGTACTCGGTCGTCACGCCGCCCGAATGAGTGTAGGAAGCGTTGCGCCAGGTCTTGCCGTTGTACTTGACGGGATCGTTCTCGGTCCACTCAAAGCTGGCATTCCATTTGGCCTCGTAGTCGAACAGCTCATCGGCGTTCTTGTCGGGGTCGAAGACGGGGATGAAGCGATCGCTGGCGTGCTCGCTTTCGGTGAACTTAAACTGGGCCCTGTCGGCGGTATCGCCAGCGACGTCGGTGATCTCGACGCCCTCGGGAACCTCGACCTTAAACCAAATGAAGTCGGTCCTCATATCCACGGCTGGCTTTTCTGCTCCGCCGCCACCGCCGCTGCCGGTAGCGCCGCCGCTGCCACCGCAGCCTACCAGGGCAACTGCGGCAAAGAGGCTTATGCAGAGGGTGAGAATCGCAAAGGCCTTCTTTTTCATGGTCGTGTCCTCCTCGATCTGTAACCGCCCATGGATTACCTGTCTTTACTGTACGCGCGGACGGCCCGTTCGGGTGGGCCATGTGTCCCATTCTGGGTGCCGGATTTGCGCCGTTAAGTGGCAATATGTTCGGACGCAAAAGAGGGGGAGGGCCGATGTTCTCGACCCTCCCCGGGGTTGGGCACCCGTTCGTTTAATGGGGTGCGTGCGCGGACGTGTGCGGCGCCTTGTATGCCCCAGTTTGTGCTGCCGGGGAGTCTCGAAAGGTGGGCCATGTGTCCCATGTTTTGGACGCCGGTCGTCTGGGGTGCTGCGTGTTGCCGCCGGCTATTTCATGTTGCGCAGCAGTGCCTTGGTTTGGGGCGTATAGACTTGGCTGTGACAAAAGGTAAACCACGAAAGGTCGAACGATGTTCTGTCATAAATGCGGACAGCAGGTTCCCGATGGGTCGACGTTTTGCACGCATTGCGGTGCTTCGCTTGCAGGTGGCTCTGCGCCGGTGCCCGCGGGTGCGGGTAATGCCGAGCCGGGCCCTGCGCCCACAGTAGGTCCGGGCCTGACCCAGTCGATGCCGCCGGTCGCGCCCACTCCTCAAAAGCCCAAGAGCAAGGTGCCGATTATCGTTACGCTGGCATGCGCAGCCGTGGCGCTTATTGGCTGCGGAACGGTCCTTGCGCTTACGGTGTTCAACAGTTCGAACGACTCGGACACGCAGATTTCGGTCGTCGATACCGGGTCATCGGACGAGAACGATTCTTCGGCTAAAAAGAGCGACAAGGTTAAGTCCAAAGAGTCCTCTACGTCCGATGACGAGGCTGTTCCCGAGGACGAGTCGGAATACTATGGCTCGGGCGATTCGGATGACTACCTGACCGATGTGCATACGTACACGAACGACCTTCACCCTTATAGCATGTCGATCCCCAATCGCTTTGAGATTGAGGATACTCCCAGCAGCAGCGGCACTAGGTATAAGGATTCGGAGACGGGCTTTGTGATCAGCCTGTTTGGCTACGTCAACGTTAACGATGAAACCGCGAGCGAGATGCTCGGCGACAAAGACACCTCGGGCAAGACTGACCTCTATACCGCGGAGGGCGACAACTGGTACGTAATCTCGTGGCGCGATGGTGACACGATTATTTATGAAAAGACAATCGTTACGGACTCGACGATTGCTACAGCGCACTTGGAATACTCGACCGCGAACCGCGACATGGGCTCCAAGATTATCGACACGCTGTTGCCGACATTCCAGGTGGACTAGGCGGCCGTGCCTATAGCCGGCAATCGGAAACGCCGATAGCTGGAGCTCCTGACAGCCTGGGCCTTATGGGCTAGACTTGGCTTCAACAAAACCGATGAATGGGACAACCGCTTCCTGGCGTCGTTGTCCCATTTTTATTACGGCGCGGCCGGGCCCTTGGTGGCCGACGCGCCAGGCAGAGGTGTTTGGATGAGTCAAGAGATGATGGACAAGACCTGTCGCGAGTTTGCCGAGGCGCTGGCCGCGCGCGAGCCCGTTCCCGGCGGCGGTAGTGCGAGCGCGTTTGTGGGCGCTCTGGGGGCCTCGCTGTGCGGAATGGTTGCCCGCTACGGTGCGACGAATCCCGCGCTTGCCGATCGCGCAGACGACCTGACGCGCGCGTTTGCCCAGGCAGACGAGTTGGCTCAGGAGCTTGTTGGCCTGGTCGCCGAGGACGTTCGCGCCTATGGGCAGGTGTCGGCGGCGTACGGGATTCCGCGTGAGGATCCGTCTCGCGCCGCGGCGGTTCAGGATGCATTGCACGTGGCCGCCATGCCGCCGTATCGCATTATGGATGCGTGCGGCCGTGCGTTGGCGCTGCTCGAGGACATGGCAGACAAGGGCTCGCGCCAGCTACTGTCCGATGTGGCATGCGGTGCCGTGTTCTGTCGCGCCGCCATGCAGGGCGCAAGCTTGACGCTGTTCGCAAACACCACATCTATGAAGGACCGTGCACGTGCCGAGGAACTCGAGGCCGCCTGCGATGAGCTGCTCGATACGTGGCTGCCGCGTGCGGACGCGCTGGCGCGCCGCGCCGCCGACGCCGCAAGGAAGAGGGGATAGCCATGGCGGAACTACTTAAGGGCGCTCCCGTTGCCCGTGCCTTGACTGAGGAGCTCGCCATTCGCTGTGCGGCCCTGCGCGAGCGGGGCGTTGTGCCGACGCTTGCTATCGTGCGCGTGGGCGAGCGCGAGGACGACCTGTCCTACGAGCGCGGTGCCCTCAAGCGCTGCGAAAAGGTGGGCATTGAGGCACGTCGTGTTCTGCTGCCTGCCGACGTTTCGCAGGATGACTTGTTGGCTGCCATCGAGGGCATTAATGCTGATTCGGCTGTCCATGGCTGCCTCATGTTCCGCCCGCTGCCTGCCGGGCTTGACGAGAGCGTGGTCGCCGCGGCGCTCGATCCCACCAAGGACGTTGACTCCATGACGCCGGCCTCGCTGCTTACTGCGCTTTCGGGGCGTGGCGATGGCTTTGCCCCCTGCACGGCAGAGGCTGTGCTGGCGATTCTGGACCACTATGGCGTGGAGCTGGATGGCGCCAAGGTTGCGGTTGTTGGCCGATCGTTGGTAATCGGGCGTCCCGTTGCCGCTATGCTTACGTCACGCAACGCCACGGTGACGACATGCCACACGCACACGCGCGATCTTGCTGCCGAGTGTCGTGCGGCCGATATTGTGGTTGCCGCGGTCGGACGTGCCCGCACGATTGGCTCGGATGCGGTGCGCGAGGGCCAGACGGTCATCGATGTGGGTATTAACTGGGATGAGGATGCCGGTAAGCTGGTGGGCGACGTCGACTTTGATGCCGTGGAGCCGATTGTTGGCGCCATCACCCCCGTACCGGGTGGCGTGGGCGCGGTGACGACGGCGATTCTCGCCAAACACGTGATTGAAGCGGCCGAACGCGCTTCGAAATAGGCTTTTGGGCTTGTCTAGGGGGCTGGTTGTATGCCCCGTGGTCAAAAAATGGCAAATATGAGTACTGTTGCCGGGTCAGTTACATTTCTTTTCGCTTGTTTTGGTTACCTAATGGTATTTAATATCGTTAGGGAACCATTTTTATTGGACCTATGTGGAATTTCTCTGTCTCAATGTTGGACAAGTGGGGATTTCTGATGCTTGAACCGTTGGAAATTGCTGTTACTAATTTGGTGACAGTACTCATATTTGGCCTTTTTTGACCACGGGGGTTGCGAAGGGGTCGTAAGGGGGTCGCGAGGGAGTCTCGGCGGCCATGGTTTCACCCTTTTTGCGCCAAAGCGATACACTGTTGCCGTTTGATTTCTTCGCTCAAGGAGGATGCGCATGCCGTGCACAACGATTCTGGTCGGAAAGAACGCGAGCTACGATGGATCGACCCTGGTCGCGCGTAACGAGGACTCGTCCAACGGGGTGTTTGAGCCCAAGCGCATGCGCGTGGTGCATCCCGACGAACAGCCGCGTGTGTACACGAGCGTCCTGAGCCACCTAACCATCGAGCTGCCCGATAACCCCATGCGCTATACGAGCGTCCCCGACGTTATCCCCGGTCACGGCATCTGGGCCGAAGCCGGTTTCAACGAGCTTAACGTGGGCATGTCCGCCACCGAGACACTCACCACTAACGAGCGCGTACGCGGCGCCGATCCGCTCGTGGACTATGTGCCCGCCAAGGGCAACGAGGGCGAGGACGGCTACGTGCCGGCGCAGCCCGGCGGCCTTGGCGAGGAGGACATGGTGACGCTGGTGCTGCCATACGCCAAGTCTGCTCGCGATGGTGTCCGTATCCTGGGTGACCTGCTCGAGCGCTATGGCACCTACGAGAACAACGGCATTGCCTTTAGCGACATCGACGAGATTTGGTGGCTCGAGACCATCGGCGGTCATCACTGGATCGCCAAGCGCGTGCCCGACGACGCCTACGTGACCATGCCTAACCAGCTGGGCATCGACAGCTTTGATCTGGACGACGCTGAGGGCGCCCAGGCAGACCACATGTGCTCTGCCGACCTGCGCTCCTGGATGGCCGAATGGCATCTGGACCTGACCTTGGGCGTCGACGGCGACGGCCCGGCAGCGGTCTTCAACCCGCGCGAGGCCTTTGGCTCGCACAGCGACAGCGACCACGTCTATAACACGCCGCGCGCCTGGTACATGCAGCGCTGCCTCAACCCCAGCGACGTGTGGGACGGTCCCGAGGCCGACTACACGCCCGAGAGCGATGACATCCCCTGGAGCCGCGTGCCCGAGCGCAAGGTGACCATCGAGGACATTAAGTACGTGCTCTCCAGCCACTACCAGGGCACCGAGTACGACTGCTACGGCAGCAAGGGCACGCCCGCCACGCGCGGTGCCTATCGCCCCATCGGCATCAACCGTAACAGTCAGCTCGCCGTGCTGCAGCTGCGTCCCTATGCCGAGCCGGCCTACCGCGCCGTGCAGTGGATGGCTTTTGGCTCCAACTCGTTTAACGCACTGGTGCCGCTGTATGCCAACGTCGAGACCATGCCCGAGTACTACGCCGACACGCAGGCTCGTGTGACTTCCGAGAACTTCTACTGGGCAAACCGCCTGATCGGCGCCCTGGCCGACGTGCGCTTCCACGAGTGCGGTCGTGCGGTCGAGGACTACCAGGAGAAGGTCGGCGGCATGGGCCACAAGCAGATTCACGACGTTGACGCTGTCGTGGCCGCACTGCCCGAGGCCGAGGTTTCTGCCGAGCTCGCGCGCGCCAACGAGGCCTTCGCCGAGCTCGTGCGCGTGGAGACCGACGCCCTGCTGGGCAAGGTGCTCTACACCACGAGCTGTGCCATGAAGAACTCCTTCGCGATGAACGACAACATCAGGTAAAGACCACCTTGCAATGAGCGAGCGGGGCAAACGCCGTCAAAGGCTTTGTCCCGCTCGGTTTCTATCTCGGCGGCAAAACGATTTTGTGTCGTTCGCCCAATCTTGGGTACAAGAACGCAAATGCAGTTGTTCGTGATTGGAGACAACCATGGTTATGAAATTCGATCAGCTTGTTAACGGTGCCATCAACGTGGGCTTTGGCGCCGCTGCCGTTGCCGTCGAGGGCGGCAAGAAGGTCCTCGACGACCTCAACACCAAGGGCGAGCAGGTCCGCAAGGATTCCGCTACCCCCGATATTGCCCGCAGCGTGTCCGACATGTTTGAGCAGGCCGGCGGTACCATTTCCGACCTCAGCGAGCGCCTGGGCATGCAGGGCGAGACCGCAGCACAGCGTGTGCTTGACGAGCTCATCCTTGCCCGCGTTCGCGTTATGACCGCTCCCGAGCGCACGGCCTTCCTGGCCCATGTGCGCGATATTGTCGATTCGGTCGAGGACAACGTGACCTCGGTGCCCGTCGAGTCCGTTGAGCCCGACGATGAAGAGGACGCCGAAGAGGCCGAGTAGCAGCACAGATGGCAGATTCCACCAGCGATTACAACAATCTAGATCCCTTGGGTGACGAGGCGGCGGTTGTCGACGAGGTCGAGGCCGCCGTCTCGGGCGCTCGCAAGAAGCCGCGCGCCGTCGACATGGTGCCCGAGGAGCCCGACGCGATGGCGCCGGACGACGAATACCAGCTTACGCCGGCGGGCCGCCGCGAGCGCATCGGGCAGATCGTTCGCCTGATCAAAAAGTACCGTGTGTGGGACAACCTCACGCCGGTTCGCCTGCGCCGCCTGCTCGAAGAGCTCGGCCCTATGTTCGTTAAGATGGGGCAGATTCTGGCCAACCGCTCCGAGATTTTGCCGCAGCGCTTTTGCGACGAGCTGCGTCGCCTGCGTTCCGACGTAGAGCCGGTGCCGTATGAGGTGGTGCTCCGCTGTCTAGAAGAGGAATACGGCCAGCGCCTGGGGGAGATGTTCGATGCGATCGACCCCAATCCGCTTGGTAGCGCTTCTCTCGCGCAGGTTCACCGTGCCCGCCTGGTGACGGGCGAGGACGTGGCCGTTAAGGTGCAGCGTCCCGGCGCGCAGCAGGTCATGGCGCAGGATATCGACATTATTCGCTCGGTGGTGCGCATCGTTTCCAAGTTCGTCAACACCGATCAGTTCGTCGACCTGCATGGCGTGGTCGAGGAACTTTGGACCTCGTTTCGCGAGGAGACCAACTTTTTGGCCGAGGCCAAAAACCTCAACGATTTCTATGAGTTCCATAAAAGCGTGCATGGTGTGACGTGTCCCAAGTCCTATCTGGACCTTTGCACCGAGCATGTGGTGGTCATGGATTACGTCGACGGCATTTCGATTGCTGACCCCGAGCGCCTGGTGGCCGAGGGCTATGACCTGGAAAAGATCGGCGCTGCGATTGTCGAGGACTACTCGACGCAGGTGCTCGATGACGGCTTTTTCCACGCTGACCCGCACGCGGGGAACATCATTCTTAAGGATGGGGTTGTCTACTTTATCGATCTGGGCATGGTCGGGCGCATGTCGAGCCATGACCGCGGCATCGTCAAGGACATGATTTTTGCCGTGGCCGAGGGCGACGTGCCAAAACTCAAGGACTCGCTTATGCGCTTTGCCGTGACGCGCGGCGATTCGGCCGAGCTCGACCACTCGGCGTTCTTGTCCGATCTGGATTTTATTGTGGCGGACTTTGCGGGACTGGATCTTAAGGACTTGGATATCGGCGAGTTTTTGACTTCGCTGGTAAGCCTAGCGCGCAAAAACGATGTTGAACTGCCGAGCGTGGTGACGATGTTCGCGCGCGGCATGGTAACGCTCGAGGGTCTGCTGACCGAGTACATGCCCGATGTCAATATGATTCAGATTATCCAGGCGCACATAAAAAACGAGAAGAGCACTTACGCGCGCGTGCGCGAGATGGGTCGCGACTTTGCGGCGAGCAGCTATCGCGCGGCGAAGGGTTCGCTCGAGGCGGCGGAATATTTGGGGCTGGCGTCTCGTATGCTTACGCGCGGGCAGCTCAAGCTGAACCTGCAGCTCATGAGCAGCGATAAGGCGCTGCGCCAGGTGGGTGGCATCGTCGACCGCATGTCGATGGCCATTGTTATCGCCGGTTTGTTTATTGGCTCGTCGGTGGTGTATTACGCACGCATCGAGCCGGTTGTTTTTGGTATTCCGGTCATCGGCTTTTGTGGCTACGTGTGTGCGCTGGTGCTGGCTCTAATGCTGGGGCGCGAGATTTGGCGCAACAGCCACGGCGGCAAGCGGTAGTGATCCCACGGGGACGGAGGAAAACAGATCATTTTGCGTAGCCCTCCTTCCTCGTCCTTTCCTATCGCAAACCATAGCTTTTACCTTGGGCTTCGCCTGTGTGCGGGGCCCTTTTGCGTGATACCATATCGACGGTAATAATCGATGGCCTAGATGGTGGTGCGGAGACGCACGAATGCGCGGTTTTCCTGTGCGTTTGGGAGAATCGGGGTGCAAGTCCCCGGCTGTACCAGTAACCGTAATTCCTTTGGCACGGGGCACTCGCGTCGCAGATCGGACGGCGCGCCCGGGCCGGTAAGGTTAAGTCGGATCGCCTCCCATCTTGCACGCGGCCGCGGCGCATGCCGCCGGTACGCGTTGGGCTCTGGAGGGAAGGGGGACCCCGATGGGGGTACTCGAGCGCAATGTGCGCGATGACGTGGGGCATCCGCTGGGCAACGCTCCAAGTGCAGACAATAGGAGACAAATGGATATGTTTGAGGACGAGCGCCAGCGCGCCTCGTGGCGTCGCCATGGGGCGATTGCGCGTGGCGTAGCCAAGCGCGGCCTGGTGGCGTTCCTAGCCTTTGCCATGGCGTTTGGCACGACGCCGGCTCAGATGTGGGCCGAGGGCGCCGAAGGCATTGCCGACGCCGTGGCTGCTGCGACGGCTGGCGAGGGTGCGGCAGGTGGCGACGGCGCTGCTGTCGATGCCGGCGCGAACGGTGTCGCGACGGACACTGCCGGTAACACCGCTGCCGATCAGGGTGCGGCTGAGGGCGCCGCGAAGAGCGATTCTGCTGCCCCGGGCGATGCGGCCGAATCCGAGAGCTCTGCTGCGACGCCCGTCGTCGCTTCGGAGCAGGGCGAGACAAAGGCCGCCGCATCCGCCACGACGCTTTCCAGCGAAGCTAAGGTCTACATCCAGGACATCAAGGATAAGGACAATGCCTCTTCTTATCAGTGGAAGTCCGGCGCACTCAACGCGGGCGATACGCTTTGGGCCAATATGTACGACGAGGTCGAGGACGACTGGTACGGCACTTCGACTGAGTCTGTCGCCAACCCCGGCACCTGGACTTACACTTGGCTTGCCGGAACGACCAGGTCCAGCGGCGACGTCGCCGACTACACCGAGGTCGTGGGCCACGAGCAGTCCCTTACCGTCACCGCCGCAATGGAGGGCAAGTATTTCATTTGCAAGGTGACGGCGGATGGCAAGGACTACTACGGTCCCTCCGTTTCGTACGGCTCGGGCATCAACGCCAATTACATTCCCGGCCCTGTGCTGGGCGCTGGCCAGATGGAGCTTAGCAGCGTCAAGCTGAGCAGCGATGCGCCAAGCATAGGCGACACCCTTACGGCGACTCCGTACATAAGCTATTCACAGCAGGCCCCTGCCGATGCCAAGGTAACCTACACCTGGTCCGCATCAGCCTCTCAGTATTCCGGCTTCACCAAGATCGAGGGCGAGACGGGCGCTACGCTCACGGTGACTGATGACCTTGAGGGCAAGTACATCAAGGTCGAGGCCACTGCTGGCGTTAATACGGTAAACAAGACCACTTCCAGCAAGGTCAAGCAGGCCGGCGCGGTCGAGATTTCGGCCGTGTCCATCGTTAATACCAAGGACAACACGAGCGTCTTCACGGTGGGGGATACCGCTAAGGCCCGCGCCAAGGAGAAGGGCGGCGCGTATGGCGCGTTTATCGACGCGGACAAGCTCAATTTCCAGTGGCAGTGCTCTGATGCCAAGAGCGGCGCCTATACCGATATCGCCGGCGCCACGGGGGAGACGCTCGAGCTGACCGACGCTTTGGGCGGCAAGTACCTCAAGTGCAAGGTGTCCTCGAAGATCGGTTCTTCGAGCTTGACCAACTCGACGGGTGCTCTTGTTGCCGCTACCGGTTCTGTTAACGTTACGAGCGTGACCATGAGTCCGTCCTCGGGCAAGGTCGAGGTCGGCTCTACGATTACGGCGACCACCAAGGCGGGCTCCACTGACGTTACCGACGACTCGCACGTTACGTGGCAGTGGTACAAGGGAACTTCGAACTACGCGAGCTCGTGCAACACGCCTATCGAAGGCGCGACCGGCAACAGCCTTACCGTGACTGCCGCCCTTAAGGGGTTCTACATCGTGGCCAAGGCTAACGGCGGCTATGGCGAGCAGGCGCCCCATTATGCTGCGGGCCCCGTTTCCGTTGCGGGCCAGGTGGAGCTTTACGACGTGCAGTTTGAGGGCACTCCCGCCACCAGTGGCGTGCATGTGGGCGATACGCTCAAGACCAAGGTGCGCAAAAAGGACGGCTCTACTTACGGCTATATCGGCCGTACCGATAATGTGACGTATCAGTGGCAGTATTCCGATGATTCGTCGAGCTACGACAGCCACTTTAAGGATATTCCCGGTGCCACCGAGGCTACTTATACCGTTGACGCTGCCTATGCCGGCAAGTATCTGCGCGTAAAGGTGACGAGCGAAAACACCGTTGCCAGTACGCAGAAGAAGAGCTCCTACGGCGGCTCGCAGTCCGTAGCACCGCTTGGCCCCGTGACGCTCAAGGGGCAGTACAAGCTGGCGGGGATCGAGCTCGCCGACAAGAACGTTACGCTTAGTGTGGGTTCAAAGATCACGCCGAGCGTGCAGGTGCCGGGCAGCTGGTCGGGTTCGACCAAGGACGTGCCCGACGACGCCGAGCTCACCATGGCGTGGTACGCGAGCGAGAACGGCACCGACTGGACCGAGCTCACCGACGGCATCGATACGACCGACGGTAGCCTGACTATCTCGGACGTGCTTGTCGGCAAGAAGCTCAAAGTTACCGCTTGCGCTCTCGACAATACGGTTGAGTGGGTTTCCTCCGACAGCGTTACCGCGGCGGGGGAGTATAGCCTGCTGCGTGTGATCACCACTCCGCAGATTAATAGCGATTCGAGCCATTTGGTTTCGGGCGATAGCGTTAAGGCGACGGTGCAGGCCAAGCGCGCCGACGGTTCGACTACCAACGGTATCGACGTCACCGCGCAGGCGACCGTTACCTGGTATGCGGCCGACGACGCAAAAGCTCCGGCTGCCGACTGGACGCTGCTGTCTGACATGTCGGGCGCCACGGCTTCGGTCTCGGCTTCTGCAGCGGGCAAGTATCTGAAGGCCGTCGCCACGAGCGGCAGCTCGACGGTTGAGCTTGTCTCCGCCAACACCGTTATTACTGCCGGCTCGCTTGAGGCTGCGGCCCAAAAGCTCGCCGACGCCAATAAGCAGATAACTGTCGATTACAACGCCAAGGGCGGCAACGTCAACGATGTCCTGAAGGCGCAGCTTGCTGAACTTGGTTTTGATGATGTTGACGTTAAGGTCTCCGAGGGCGGCGTGCTCTTTAAGGCTGAGGATGCCAAGGCTACGGTCGGCATCTCCGATGCCCAGGACAAGACCAACGGCGATGTGACGTTCTTCTACATCGACCCTAACGAGTACAGCGGCTATAACATCGATGGTCTGCGCAACGCCGAGGTGATTTTTGAGCTGTCGCGTGACGGCAAGACCGAGCACTATCAGCCCAACAAGACGGTAAAGATTGCCTGGGATGAGGCTAAGCTGCAGGATCTTCTTGACAGCGCTGCCGAGTCCCTGCAGATTGGCTACGCGACGGGTGAGTCCGCGGACGGCGTGACTCAAAATGTCACGCTCCCGTACAAAGCGGGTTCTGCGAATAAGTTCTCTGTTGAATGGACGAGCTCCGATACCGAGCGCCTGTTTGTTTCTGGCTATAGCTGGGAAGACAAGACGGGCAAGGTCTCGCGCGCGTCAAGCGATCGCGATGTGACGCTGACTGCCAAGGTTACGGTTACGAGCGGCGACATCAAGCTTGCCGGCTCGCACGACTTTAAGCTCACCGTCAAGGGTGATCCCGAGAAGGTCGCGGCCGACAAGAAGGCGCTGCAGGAGAAGGTCGATGCGGCCTTTACCTACGACAACATCACGTACTCCGACACCAAAACGGTTGCGGACAAGGACGCCCTGACCGCCGACCTGCAGATGCCGCGCACGAGCACGCTCAAGATCGACGGCAAGTATTACGAGGTCAAGTACTCTGCCAGCACCGACGACATCACGTTCAACGGCTACAAGGGCACGGTCTACCAGCCGCTGCCCGGCGCCGAGGCTGCAAACACTAAGATCACCCTCACGGTGACCGACAAGTCCAACGCCGAGGTCACGGCAAGCAAGATCCTCGACTTCGCAATCGCCCCGCAAGACCAGGACGAGCTGGATGCCGAGCTGTTCTACCTCGGCCTTGCGAAGTCTTCGTTCTACCTGGGTATTCTTGACGGGCAGAATGTCTCTGATGTGACGGGAAACCTTCATGCACCGCTGAAGGTGTATGGTCAAGGGTCCGGTCTAGGGTCTGCTGTTAATTGGTGCTACACCACCGAAGAGGCTGCAGGCCACTACGGCTTCGTGTTCAGCGAGCTCCCCGGTAGCACAGAGAGTACCTATCGTTTGCTTAAGTCGAGCAAGCCGAGAGTGATCTCGCATGAGAATCTTCTGTTTACGCAGCCTGAGTACAACACGAAAGTTACGATCAGCGGCCGTCTGAAGAGCGAGCGATTCGCCCGCTATGCTGAGCGCTATCCCGAGAACTCTGACTATGCCATGCTCGCCGGTCTGGACGTCTCCGCAACGGTGAACGTTAAGGGAACGACGGGGCTCGATAATCCCAACGAGGGCAAGACCATTACGGTCACGGCAAAGGTCACAGGTGTGTCGGCGAGCGATGCCGACGGCAACTACACCGAGCAGTCGGTGGTGCCCTTGACCGAGGTCGCGCTTCCTGCCGACGAAGACACGACTGCCGAGTCTGTGCTCGAGCAACTTATGACAGCTACCGGCTGCACGAACCTCGAGGCGAATGCATGGGGTCTTACGAGCGCGACGTTGCCCGATGGCCGCGTGCTTAACACGACGAGCTCCGAACCGTATAGCTATTGGTCGTTCTACGTGAACAATGGGTATGCGAGCGTCGGTGCTCCGAGCTACTATCTCAAGAACGGTGATTGTGTCGAGTTCCGTTACGTTAAGGGCGACGGCACGCAGAAGCCCTCGACGGCCCCTGCCACCAATCCCGAGACCGAGCATCCCGATGTCGACTCGTCCTGGAACGGCTTTGCAAATGGCGGCTCTAGCTCCGCGACGGACGCCCTTACGCCTACGACAAAGACCGATACGCCCTCGTGGGCACTTGACCTTCTGACCGAAGATCAGCAGAAGGCTGGTGCGAGTGCCTCGGCATCCGATCCCATTGTCGCGAACGGAAAGGTGTACCTTGTTACGGGCGCTTCAGTATGGGGCGGAAAGACGTGGAATGCTGTCCTGAATGAGATTGATCCTGCAACGGGCTCCGTTGTGCGATCCCTTGAGCTGGGCTCTTCCATGGATAGTACGTGCCGCCCCGTTGTCGCACAGGGCATTATCCTGATTCCGCTTTCGGGCGGCTATCTGCAGGCTGTTTCGGCAACGACGCTTGAGACGCTATGGTACTCCGACGCTTTCACCAAGCAGAATCTTTCTTCGCTGACCGTCGACGGCGACTACGTTTATATCAACACCCTTGATTATTGGTCCGGCAACGACGTGCAAAACGGTACCGTCAAGCGTCTCAATATTCACACGGGTGCCATTGCTGGTAGCGCTTCTGTTGACGATGGTGGTTACTATTGGTCCGGTGGACTTATGGTCAACGGCTACTATGTTGTTGGTGGCGACTTTGGTCAGGTGCGCGTATACTCTGCCGATCTGTCGAAGCTCGTTGGTTCTATCAAACTTGAGGGCGGCAATATCCGTTCGGCGCTTGTCGTCCACGACGGCTTTGTGTATGCCGTTACGCGCGATGATGGTACGTTGCACCAGCTGACCATTGGTTCGGATGGTTCTATTACTGAGGCTGCAAAGGTTCAGTTTGCCGCATACTCGACTTCGACGCCTGTGTTTAGTGGCAACTATGCGTTTATTGGCGGTAAGACAACGAACGACTGGAAGGGCAAGGGCCTGCTTTCGATCATCGATCTTTCCGATATGAGCGTGAAGCAGATTACGAAGGCCGAAGGCGAAGAGCTTGGCTTTGAGTCCAAGAGCACGCCGCTCGTCTCGACGCATGACGGCGAGACGTACGTGTACTTCACCCTGAACGGTGCCAAGGGTTGGCCCTACTCTACCGGCGGTGGCGTGTACATGTACAAGCTGGGTGATGCCGAAGCGACCGAAGTCTTTGTCCCCGGTTCCGAGTATGCCAACTATTGCATGGCTTCGGTGGTGTGCGATGAGTATGGCAACCTGTATTACACGAACGATTCGGGCCATCTCTTCTGCGTGAAGTCCCAGGCCCATCGCGTTAAGTTCGATGTTCGGGGTGGCTCTGTGATTGGCGACCAGACGCCTGCTTCTGGCTCGACCGTCACCAGGCCCGCCGATCCGACGCGTGAGGGTTATAGCTTTGCTGGCTGGTACACCGACGAGGCTTGCACGGAGGCGTATGACTTTGGTGCCCCGGTGGTTGCCGATATGACGCTGTATGCCAAGTGGGTCAAGAAGGCTGCTGATAACAACGGCGGTAATGGCGGCTCCAACGGTGCCGCGGGCGACTCCAGCAATGGCAGTAACACTGGCAATGGCACGAATGGCCAGCAGTCTGGCGGCGCAGTCTCGCCTGGTCAAAAACCGGTTTCGACTACGACCACCACCACCGAGACCGAGGACGATAAGGACTCCAAGAAGAATTCCGACAAGTCCGATAAGAAGGACGATAAGTCCAACGAGTCCGATTCTAAGTCCGACGCCGGCTCTGTCTCCATGACCGCTTCCAAGGAGTCTGCTGAGGCTCTCGCTCAGGAGTCTGGCATCAACCCGCTTGCCATCGTGGGCGTTGCGGCTGGCGTGATCGGCCTTGCCGTCATTGGAGTGTTCGTCTTCACTAAGCGTCGGTAGGTGAGGGTTGTGTCCAATAAACCTCAGGGTACCGACTCCAAACAGCCCGACTCCTCGTTTATTCAGCTCGACGATGTAAAGCAGAAGGGCACCGCTTCGGCGGCGTCCGCCCCTCGGCGCAAGGCGCTGCTTGGCGCTCTGTCTGCCGCGTGCATTGTGCTGATTGTCGTGTCGCTGGGATTCGTTCATCCTTCCGCGAGCGGTGCCTGGTCCATCGATTGGATCGTCCGGGCCGTGACGGGGGAGAGCGTCGTCGCCAAGGACGCTGAGGGGTCTGGCGCGACCGTCACTTCGGTCAAAGCTGGGTCCAAGGATTCAAAGGCTTCGGATGATGCGAGCGACGATTCCAAGGACTCGGATGAATCTGATTCCAAGGACAAGTCCGAATCTTCGGACAAGGACTCAAAGAAGGGTTCGAAAGGGAAGGAGTCCGAGGGCAAGGGCGGCAAGAAGTCTGGCAATGCATCGGAGTCCCAGAACGGCGGATCCTCCGATGAGTCCGGCGCTTCCGACGACGCTTCTGCGGGCGGTGGCTCGACGTCCGGCGGAGCTTCTGTTTCTAATGGCGCATCTGCGGGTAGCCAAGGCGGTTCGCAGCAGACCGGTCAAGTTACGGTGACGGTCTCGGTTACGTCGAGCGCCGTGGGCAACCCGGTGTCTTCTGGCGGTACCTTCACCTTTAACGAGGGCGCTACCCCCTATGATGCTCTGTGCGCTTTGGGCCTTTCCATCAATGCGCATGGCTCGTCGTACGGCACCTATGTAGCCGCGATTGGTGGCTTGGCCGAGAAGGAGCACGGTGGCACGAGCGGTTGGATGTACTCCGTTAACGGCGTGACGCCCAATACGGCCTGCAGCAACTATGTTCTTTCTAACGGCGACAACGTGGTCTGGTATTACGTAACAGGCTAGAAGTCTCAACATTGCACGCCAAGCGGGCGACTCGGACAAGCATCCGGGCCGCCCGTTTTTTGATGCGAATGGGACAGAGTTTCCCAACCAGGGCTCAACCGGAAACTGCATCCCGTTTTGGGCGTCGATTCCGGGATGAATTTTCCGTTTCGGCGCCTATGGGAAAGTGCATCCCATTCTGACGCTTGATTCTGGGATGAACTTTCCGCTGGGACTGCGTTGGGAAATTGCATCCCACTCCGGGGCCAGATTCCGGGATGAATTTTCCGCTTCGGCGCCTATGGGAAAGTGTGTCCCGTTTTGAGGCGTTATTCTGGGACGTACTTTCCCCGAGGGCGCTCAACCGGAAAGCGCGTCCCATTTCGACGCTGTAGCCCGTCTCGTGCGATCCTCGTCGGCATACTCGGACAGTCCGGCAAACAAGCTCTCGGCAAACAAAAAACCGGCTGGAACGTTATGTCCCAGCCGGTTATGCGTGCAAGAGTATGTTTGGCAACCTAGGAAGACGCGCCCTCAAGGAAGAGGCGGCGGCTAAAGTAGTTGTACCAGGTGACCAAGAACGTGGCGATGGCCTTCATGGCCTGGTAGCCGATGCTCAAAAACGTAACGCCCACAAACATGTACAGGTCGTTGAGGCCCAGGCCGATCACCGACAGGATGGTGAAGATCGTGAACTCGCGTTTGCGGCTCATGCCCTCGCGGTGGTCGAACACGTACTTCATGCTGAGCCAGTAGTTGACCACGACGGACGTGATGAACGAAACCGTGGTGCTCATCAAAAAGTCGAGGTGGAACAGCTCGACGAGCGCAATGAGCATGCCCCAGTCGATGCCAAAGGAGATAAGACCCACGACAGCGAACTTGAGGAACTGCTTGGTATGAGGTTGTGCCAGTGCCTTGCGCACGTAATCACATCCAATGCGTTGATGAATCGAGCAGAGGATACTTTAGAGCTTTTGCAAGACAAACGTAAGGGCTTTGCCAAGAACTATACGAACTCGCCAAATTTTCAAGAGCTAATCCGCAAGCGTTGAAGATTTGCCCGTAAACGCGTAAACAAAAAGGCCCGGGGCAACGCCGCGAACGATGCGCGTTGTCCCGGGCCCGTCTTATATGGCAAGCTGGCGAGTGTTCGAGAATTGTCTACTTGGTCTCGTCGCCTTCCAGGAAGATCTTACGAGTCACAAAGTTGTAGACCATGACGAGCGCGGTGGCGCAGATCTTGGCGATGTTGGCCTCGAGCCCCAGGCCGGCGTTGAGCGCCAGCACAATACCGTCGTTGAGCGCCAGGCCGATCACGGACAGCACAACGAAGATGATGAACTCGCGGCGGCGGCTCATGCCCTCTTTATGCGCGAACACGTACTTCATGCTCGCGACGTAATTAAAGATGAGCGAGACGATAAAGCCGCTGGTGTTGGCGATCAGGATGTTGAGGCTCAGACCGTAGTGGAGCAGATTCATGATGCCAAAGTCGATGACGGTGGCAATGACGCCGACGACGCCAAACTTCATAATCTGCGCAAGGAGCTTTTGCATGGTACCTGCCTTATGCTGGCGCAGGAGCGCCGTGGGGATGACAAACTCAGCAAGTTTAGCCAATCCCCGTAGGCCTCGCTAGACGCGCTCCTCAATAGCACCGTTTCTATATGCATCGAGCAGCTGGCGCAGGTCCTGGATCTGGCTGCGGATCTTGGCGCCGGTGTCGGTATCGCTCACCATGCGGCGGCGGTCGGCCTGGTCAAAGCGGTTGGTCTCGCTCTCTATGTCCACATTGCGGGTGAGCGCCTCGGCAACGGTGGTAAAGGCCTGGTGCGACTTAAGGCGGCAGCCGCGCGAGCTCGAGATGAGCGTGTAGCCGGCGATGCCCGTCTTGGGGTGGTAAGCGCGGCAGAAACCGCCGTCGATAACCAGCAGCTTTCCGTTAGCACGAATGGCCTGCTCGCCCTTGGTGGTCTTAACGGGTGTATGGCCGTTGATGATGTGGCCCGTCGGCGAGCATGCCATGGCGGTGACGCCGAACTCGCGCATGATGTCGTCGCAGACCGACGGCGACATGGTGAGCGTAAAGTACGGGTCCATCGGCTCGACCCAGGTGCTCTTGTCGGCGATATAGGCGCGCTCGAAGGTGCGCACCACGCGGCCACTGGCGGGAGAGTTAAAGCCGATCCACAGGTACCACATCCAGTCGAGGGCATCGCGGTCGCCCACGCGCCAAGCGCGGCGGGCGATGTGGTCGCAAAAATCAAAATAATCGCGGCCGGCATGCCAGGTGCCCAGGCAGTTCATGCTGCTAAAGGTGCCGTCCTCGTTGAGCGGCACGCAGCCGTGGAACAGCAGGTTGCCGTTGGCGACCTTGTACATGGAGCCGTGCGTGTAGAGGAAGTCGATGTGGCGATGCAGATGGTCGGCGGTGACAAACTCGGATACGAGCTTGTCGATAATGTGCTGCTCGTCGGGCGTGAGCGTGTAGGGGTCTGCCGGGTCAACGGTGGGGAAGTCGTTGGTCGTGAGCGGCCACACGCTGCCATCGGCAAGCGTGACGGTGCCTGCCTGGTGGTCGATCTTGTCGAGCAGCAGGCGGTCGGTCATGTCGAACTCGGGGTGGCGCTGGATAATCTGGCCCTCGAGCTTAAAGAGCAGCACGTTGATGGCCTTGATGAGCGGGCTGATGGATTCGCCGGCGGTGTAAGTGGCGTCGGCGAAGGCGACGAGCTCGCGCAGGGAGATGCCGTAGTCGTTCTCCAGGATCTCGTAGTTGTCATAGCGCAGGTTGTTGCGCAGCACCGTGGCGATGCAGGCGGGCTCGCCGGCCGCAGCGCCCATCCACAGCAGGTCGTGGTTGCCCCACTGGATATCGAGCGAATGGTAGGTGAGCAGGCGGTCCATAATCTTTGCCGCACCGCCACCGCGGTCGAAGATGTCACCCACCAGGTGCAGGTGGTCGACGGCCAGGCGCTTGATGAGCGAGGCAAGCGACTCGATAAAGTCGTCGGCGCTGGCGGTCTCCAGAATCGACTCGATAATGCGCTCGTGATAGCGCACACGGTAGTTGTTCTCGTCGGGGTGCGTGTGCAGGAGCTCGTCGATGATGTAGGCGTAGTCGCGCGGGATGGCCTTGCGCACCTTGGAGCGCGTGTAGCGGCTCGAAAGCGAGCGTGCGACCATGATGAGCTCGTCGAGCATGGTCTTGTACCACGTGGGGGTGTCGGCATGCTGACTGCGCACCAGCTCAATCTTCTCGCGGGGGTAGTAGATGAGCGTGCACAGCTCACCCTTGTCGTCAAAGGACAGCGTGTCGCCAAAGATCTCGTCGACATGCTCGCGCACCACGCCCGAGCAGTTGTTGAGGATGTGCATGAAGGCTTCGTACTCGCCATGCACGTCGCTCATAAAATGCTCGGTACCCTTGGGCAGGTTGAGGATGGCGGAGAGATTGATGATCTCGGTAAATGCGGATTGTTCGGTGGGGAACTGTCTCGACAGCAGACGCAGATACTTGAAGTCGTGCGGATTGCGATCGAATGCGACCATGAAACACCTTTCAATGGGGTCGAAACGGTTGGTAACGGTTGGTAAAACTGGTAAACCAACGTCAAACGTTTATCAGTATGCGCCGGCTTTGTTACGATTTGGCGAGGGAGACCAAATTGTCGGATGAACGGTTTGCTAAATCGATTTAGTGGAGGTAGATGTGTCGGTTGAGTGAAGGGAGAGGACGGGCTTTGGCTCGCATTTCGCCTCACGGATGGAAAAAGTTGTTCACTATTGAAGCTTCAAAATGGTAAATAGTGGACATTTGTACCGTATTTAGGCTCGCTGTGCGATAATTTGTCCAGCAATTGCAAAGGAGCCTTTCATGAACGATTTTGTTCTGACCTGCGAATCCGGTGCCGACCGAACGCGCGAGTTTTTTGAGTCGCGCGATATTCCCGTCGCCTATTTTCATTACGAGATCGATGGCGTCGTCTATGACGATGACCTGTATCAGTCGATTTCGCCGGACGCGTTTTTTGCCCAGATCGCTGCGGGCGCGACGCCCAAGACGTCGCAGCTGGGCGTGGGCGAGTACGAGGAGTTTTGGGAGCCGTTTGTCGCCGAGGGCAAAGACGTGCTCCACCTAGCGCTGTCGTCGGGCATCTCGGGTACGTATGGTTCGGCTTGCGTTGCGGCCCAGATGCTTGCCGACCGCTATCCCGAGGGCGGCAGGGTGCACGCGATTGACTCTCTGGCGGCCGCCTCGGGCTTTGGCCTGCTGGTGGAATATGCTGCCGACATACGCGATAGCGGCGCCTCGCTGGAGGAGACGGCGGCGTGGGTCGAGGAGCACAAGCTCAACTTGCACCACTGGTTCTTTTCGACAGACCTGTCGAGCTATCTGCGCGGCGGGCGCATCTCGGCCGCGAGTGCGATTATCGGCACGGCGCTTAAGATTTGCCCGCTCATGACGGTCGATTGCGAGGGTAAGCTGTCGCCGCGCGAGAAGATTCGCACCAAGAAGCGCGCGATTTCCGAGATGGCCAAGACCATGATGGCACACGTGCAGGATGGCGCCGATTATTCGGGCAAGTGCATCATGTCGCATTCGGCGTGCCGCGAGGACGCCGAGGCGGTCGCGGCGCTGATAGAACAGGAGATTCCGCAGCTTAAGGGCAAGATCGAGATCAATAACATCGGCGCCCTGATTGGCTCGCACACTGGCCCTGGCACCGTGACCGTCTTCTTTATGGGGGATAAACGCGTGGACTAACCTGCGGGGGGTTGGTGGGACAAATTAATCAGTAGTTTTTGTCCCAGGTGCGAGCAGCTCAACGAGTTTGGCGCCGCAGGCGACCCTGGGACAATAACTACTGATAAATTTGTCCCACCACATTGCTGTCCGAATCGCTCAAGTGCAAGAAAGGCCCGCCTCACGTTTGTGGGGCGGGCCTTGCTGTTGCGGTTAGCGTTTCTTGCCGCGGAAGAAGAAGCCGTGGAGCGACGGCTTGAGGCCGCGGTTGGCGCGACGCTCCTCGACGTGCTCGTGGATCGAGGCGACGCGCTCGATGACCTCGTCGGGAATCGGCACATCCGGGTGCATGTTGTCGACCTGGCTCACCTCGGCGGCGGCGACCTGGTCGATAATGGGCACGTCGTCTTGCGAGATAACGGGCGTCGCGTCCTGCTCCATCTTGCGGTAACGCTTCATCATGTCGGTCTGCAGCTGCTGGGCCGAAGGCGGCGTCCAGATGATGGCGTTGGCGCCGGCGGCGATAGTCTCGCGGATGCTCTCGGGCGTCTTGCCGCCCGGGGCGATGAGCGGCAGGTTGGGATACTTTTCTCGCAGCTCGCGCAGCACCTGCGGCGTGTTCTTACCGGCCGCGATATTCAGAATCTTGGCGCCCGCGAGCACCTTGGCGTGAGCATCGTCATCGCAGCGCACGACGGTGGCAATGACAGGGATATCCGTGATATTGGTGATATGTTCGACCATCTCGGGCGTGGCGGGGGAGTTGACCACGCAACCCGCGGCGCCCTGCATCTCGGAGACGGCGGCCATTTGCACAGAGCGCTTGCCCGTGGTGGTGCCACCGCCCACGCCCACGAAGACCGGGCACTCGGCGACGGTGAGCATCGCCTGCGTAATGGCAGGCTGCGGCGTGAAGGGGTAGACCGCGAACACGGCGTCGGCGTTGGAATTGCGGATGACGGCGACGTCGGTGGTGTAGATGAGCGACCTGATGCGGCGGCCGAAGAGCGTGAAGCCGCTGGCCTCCTCGATCTCGTCGGGCATGCGCAGCGCCGCCTTGCGCAGGCGGCCGTCAATGGGTAGGGGCTCCATGGGTAGCAGACCGTTGGGGGTTACGGCTACCTGCGGTTCGGTAAACTCGTCGGCAAGCTCAACTTCGGAGAAGTCCACCGAGGCGACGATGTCCTCGTGAACCTCGGCGGGAACATCGATGGGTGCCTGGTCGTTGGCCTGGGAGGGGGTGTCGAAGGAGCTGGTGCCGACGAAGGCGTCGACGCGCTCGTTTAGATCGTTGAGGGAGTCCATGGGCGGTCCGTTTCTATACTGCGGCGGCATGCAGGGTGTCGCCGGTGTTGCGAGTGCTAAATCGTTTGACGAGTTGATTTTTCCCCACCGTGGCGTCCGTTAGACCGAATGCTCGGCGAACGTGAAGGAGCTGTGGTGGCGGGGCTCGAGGTGCTATCTTTGGTGTCCCGTTTAAAAGAAAGGTGGCGCGGAATGGAATTCACGACGATGCTGGGCTCAATTGGCCTATGCGTAGGCGCAATTGTTGCCGCCGCGGCCATCTACTTTGTGGTTACGGCCATAAAGGGCCGCAGGGCGGAGTGCAAAGAGCGCGAGGCGCTCGAGCAGCATCAAAGCCAACGGAACACACGCGCACGGAGATAGCTTGTTGAGTTTTAGGGCCGTGCGCTAGCTGCGTTTTCGGACCAGGGCGATGTAGAAGCCTTCGAAGTCGCGGCTGGGCGGAATGGTGAGCGTGCCGGGCATGCCGTTGGCAACTGCGGAAACCTGACCTGCGGCAATAGCCTCGGTAAGGGCATTGCTTTCGATGCGGGGCTCTTCGTTGGCCTCACGGGCGCGGCGTGCTTCGCTTTCGCTCGGCGTGCCGTTTAGGGGGATAAGCTCGCAGTCCATGTGTTTGTCGAGGGCCTCTTGCAGGGCATCCTCGTTTTCCTGCGGCAAGATCGAACAGGTTGAATAGACGAGCGTGCCGCCCGGCTTAAGGGCTCCCATGGCACGGTCCAGAAGTGCGCGCTGCGAGCGGGCGCATTTGCTGAGCAGCTGCTCGGTCAAGCCGCGCAGGCTCTTCTCGTTGCCGCTGATGACGGTACCCGTGCCGGTGCAGGGGGCATCGAGCAGAATGCGGTCGAAGCGGAAGAACTCGTCGAGCTCGCGTGCGTCGATGCGCATGACGGGCACGTTTTTGGCGCCTTGGCGGTGGAGGTTTGACTCGAGCTTCTCGGCGCGCGGGATGCTCATCTCGCAGGCGGTGAGGTGCGCTTGGCCCTGGGTGAGGGCGGCGATCTGCGTTGTTTTGCCACCGGGCGCGGCGCACATATCCAGGACGTCTTCGCCGGCTTGGGCGCCCAGCACCAGCGGCGGCATCATGGACGACAGGCTCTGCAGGTAAATCTTGCCATCGCGGTAGATGTCCAGATCCCACAGGTCGGAAACCTGTGCCTCGGGCAGGATGAAGGCGTCCGGATACCAGCTGACGGGGTTGTGGGCGATGCCGGCGGCATCGAGCGCGGCGGCGATGTCTGCGGCGGTTGCCTTGAGCGTGTTGGCGCGCAGGGTTACCGGGCGGGTCGCCGCGGCGCCAAAGCCCTCGATCATAAGCTGGGCCTCGGCGGGCGTGTAGGCGCCGGCGACCGTGTCGACCATAAAGCGCGGCAGGTCGATAGCGCAGGGAAGGGCGGCAAGCTGGTCGGAAAGCTCGGTAGCGGCGAACTGCCTAAGCTTGAGCTCGGGCTTAACCTGCTTTTTCTGCTTACGACGACGCGGCTTAGACATCCGTCTTTCCTTCCTAGTTCACTGAAAGTAGTCAATTTGGGACGGGGCTTTTTTAGCTGCCCCATTGTTTCGGCAGGCATCGCAGTCAAATTTGGGGCGGGGTAGCTAAAAAGCCCCGTCCCAAATTGACTACTTTGCCATGTCGCTGACCTAGTACTGGCTCTCGTGCTTGCTAAAGAAGTCGAAGCGCGGGGGCAGCGGCTTCACGCGGTGCTCGCCGGCCTTCTCGCCCAGGCTCTCCACGAACTCATCCGTAGAAGCGAAGATGTTATCCCAGCTAAAGAAAACGACTGGGTCGATGTCGAAGTACTCGCAGATGAGCTCGCAGCCGGCCGGGACGATGCCGTGCATCAGAACCGTTGCCACGCGCAGCTCGGTAAAGGCGTCGACGAGGGCCTGCGTCATCGCGGCATTGGCCGGCTCGCCCTCGAGCTTGTTGGCGGCCTTGGAGGCGTCGCTCCAGCGCTTGTTGGTGGCGCGCAGGTAGTCGTCGCACACGGCGAGTGCGCGGTGCGTCTCGAACTTGTACATGGCCTGCTCAAAGGCGAGGGCTGCCTGCTCGGCGGCCTCGACCACGGCGGCAGAAGCGGCACCGGCGGGAATGCAGCCGTTGCGGTACGGGCTCTCGTCGCCCTCCTTGACGGCGACGCCGTAGAAGCAGCTGCGGGCCAGGCGGTTGAACACGCCGGTCAGCAGCGCACTCTCCTTAAGGGCAGGGTCGATAACGCGCTTGTCGTCGCAGGCGCGCACCTCGTTGCCATCCTTGTCCTTGCCGGTCACGCGCGTGTCGTATGCCTTGGGGCTAAAGCTCACCGGCTTCTCGGACAGGCCGAGCGACAGCCAGTGCGCGCGCATCTGCTCGCAGGTGTAGTGGTTGAGCAGGTCGTCTGCCGGCGGCGGAGGCGTCTGCGAGGACGAGCTGGCCTTTTTGCCCATGTAGAGCAGGTGGTAGCAGGCGCTGACGGTGCTCTGTGTAAGGTCCCAGCCCAGGGCCTCCCACATGGCGGTCTGCGCGATGCAGTAGAAGTAGATGTTGTCCTGGCCAATAAACTGGTAGATCTGAGCGTCGTCAGAGCACCACCAGTCGCGCCAGTCGAGCGAGCTGTGCTGGTAGGCGGGCGCGGGCACCTGCGTGGAATCGGCGGCGGGCTCGCCCATAAGGGCAGCGTCTTGGGCGGCGACGCCCTCGGTCACGCCGGCGGCCTTGGCGTCGCGCGCGAGCACGGTGCGGGTGTAGCTGATGGGCGCCCACAGGCTCTCGGGCCAGCACCAGCAGGTCACGTCGGAAACGCCGTCGACCTGGGGCACCGGAACGCCCCAGTCGATGTTGCCGGTGATGCGGAAGGGTACGAGCGCCTTGCCGCTGCGGAAGCGCACGCCGCCGTTGGCGAGCACCGCGTGGGCGTCGTCGCGCTCCTTCCAGCTGGGGAAGGTGACGGTAAAGCTGCTCTTGTTGCCCTCGGGCTCCAGCACGGTGTGCTCGGGGAGCTGGTCCTCGACGGCGTCGAACGCCTCGCGGAACTTGTTCTGGATGTAGAGCTGCGCCGGCAGCAGCCACTCCTCCATGGTCTTGGAGACCACGGAGCGAACCTGCGGGTTCTGGGCGAGCTTGGCAGTGTAGGTCTTCATAAAGTCGAGGTAGGCCGGCAGGTCAAAGTACAGGTTGTCGACCGGGCGCAGCTCGGGCACCTCGCCGGTGAGCTGGCTCTTGGGCGCGATGAGCTCCTCGGGCTCAAACTGATGACCCAGGTCGCACTCGTCGGCATAAGCCTTCTCGGACTTGCAGCCCTGGATGGGGCAGCGGCCGATCACCTGGCGGCCGTTGAGGAACGTGCCTGCCTTGGCGTCGTAGAACTGCAGCGTGGAACGCTTGGAGATGGTGCCCTGCTCGTGCAGGCGCTCGATAATCTCGGCGGTCACCTCGTTGTGGATCTGGGCGGCGGGCTCCAGACCCGAGCCGCCGTAGATGTCGCAGCTGATGTTGTAGTTGTTGAGGGTCGCGGCCTGGCGGGAGTGGTTGGACTCCACGTACTCGCCGATCGTCTTGTCGTAGCCCTCGCCCTCCTTGAGTTTGCGGTGGCTCTCCATGATGGGCGAGCCGTAGCAGTCGGTGCCCGAGGTGAAGATGACGTTCTCGCGCCCCAGGCGGTCGCGCAGGAAGCGGGCGAAGAAGTCGGCCGGGACAAAGACGCCACCAACGTGGCCGAAGTGCAGGCCCTTGTTGCCGTAGGGCTCGCCGGCGGTGACGATGGCGCGGCGCGGCCAGCTGGGACGGTCGTTCATGGAGTATTTGGATGCCATGGGACTCCTTCGCGTATGGTGAGGGCGCGGCCGGGCGCGAGGCTCGGCGGCGTGGTGGTCAATTCGTGCATATCGCTCGACATTATCGCACATGCGGGCGGGTGCGCGGCGGGGGCGCTATCCTTACATGCTATGAATGAGATTTCCAACATACATGCGTTTGAAGACGAGGATTTCCTGCACGCCTGCTTCGTGTGGGGGATGGTTGTGCTCGGCGTGTTCGCCGTGTGCCTGGTGCCGGTGTTTATGCTGATGGGCGGGCCTGCGGACCTAGATGCGGCTGACGCGGGCGGCTGGACGGCGGTCGTGGGGTGGATGATCGCCGTAGCCGCTGTTTCCATGGCATCGTTTGCCGTGCACGAGCTGGTGCACGCGGTGTTCTTTAAGCTGTTTGCGCCCACCGGTGCGCGCGTGAGCTTTGGGGCGAATCTCCAGACGTGCATGATTTATGCCTGTGCCGAGGGGATTGTGTATTCGCGCGTGCGGTACCTGGTGATTTGCCTGGCGCCGACGGTTGCCTTGACGGTGGCGTTTGTGCTGGGGTTTGCGTTCTCTGGGTATCCGCTGCTGTGTTACCTGGCGGCCGGCCTGCACCTGTCGGGCTGCGTGGGCGACTGGTATTACGTGTGGACCATTCTGTGCGACCGTCGTATCGTCGCCTGCGAGGACACTTCGTATGGCGTGAGCTTTTTTGGAAAGTAGTCTTTTTGGGACGGGGCTTTTTTAGCTACCCTGCAGTCGGCGGTGAGCCCGATGATTTTTTAATCCCCGTCCCAGAAAAAACATTGTGGGGGAGGAGATGTTGATGACGCCGTTGCTGTTGCATGCTTGCTGTGCGCCTTGTTCGCTGGAGCCGGTTCGCTTGCTGCGCGAAGAGGGGTTTGAGCCCACGATTTGCTGGACCAACCCCAATATTCAGCCGCATGATGAATGGCAGCGCCGCCTGGACGAGCTGCGCCGGTGGTGTGCCGACGGTGACATCGAGCTCATCGAGGCGGGGGAGGATCGTGAACGCTGGGAGACCGGCGTGGCCCCGCTGGGGGCGGACCGGCCTCGCCGCTGCCGTGCGTGCTACGCGCTTCGCTTGGCTGAGGCATGCCGTGTTGCCCAGGAGCACGGGTTTGAGTGTGTGGGCACAACGCTCGCCGTCTCGCCGTATCAGCTGTTCGACACCTGTAATGACGTGCTCGAACGTTTGGCGGCCGCCCGTGGGCTCACTCCGGTGATTCGCGATTTTCGCCCATATTATCCCGAGGCCACGCAACGTTCGCGCGAGCTGGGCATGTACCGGCAGAACTACTGCGGCTGCCGCTTTTCGGCCATCGAGGCAGCCATGGACCGAGCCCGCATCCGCGACGAGCGTAAAGCCGCCAAAAACAGCTAAAAAAGCCCCGTCCCAAAAAGACTGGTTCGCCAGCCTGCTAGGATGTAGAGCGGACTTTATCTATATAAGGAGAATCTGACGTGTCTATGCGTACCGATGATTTTGATTACAACCTTCCCGAAGAGCTGATCGCTCAGGCCCCGGCCGAGCCACGCGACTCCTGCCGCCTGCTGGTGGTGGACCGCAAGGGCTCCGAGGCGGGGACGCTGCTGAAACACGGTGGCACCGTCGAGCATCGTATCTTCCGCGACATCATCGACTACATCGAGCCGGGCGACGTGCTCGTCATTAACCAGACGCGCGTGATGCCGGCTCGTCTGATCGGTCGCAAGGCAGGCTCGGGCGGCGTGGTCGAGACGCTGCTGCTTAAGCGCCGCGAGGATGTGGATCCGCTGGGTCACGTTTGGGAGTGCCTGGTCAAGCCGGGTAAGCGCCTGAAGCCAGGTGCTCAGATTGAGTATCGCGCCGGCGGTGCCCATGCACCCGAGGGTGCTCCTGTGGTGCTGACGGCTGAGGTCGTCGACTTTGTCACCGATAGCCGCGGTGGCCGTCTGGTGCGCTTTGAGCCGGCCGGTTGTAATGCCGCCGGCGAGCCGCGCACGCTCGACGAGGCTATCCATGCTGCCGGTCACGTGCCGCTGCCGCCCTACATTACCGATTACGAGGGCGATCCCGAGAAGTACCAGACCGTCTACGCCATGAAGGAGGAGCACTCGGCTGCCGCTCCTACGGCGGGTCTGCACTTTACGCCCGAGCTTATGGCCGCCATCGAGGCCAAGGGCGCGAAGTTTGCCGCTGTCGAGCTCGAGGTGGGCATCGACACCTTCCGCCTGGTAGAGGAGGATGATCCCACGCAGCACGTGATGCACACCGAGCGCTACCACGTGTCGCAGGAGGTCGTCGACGCCGTGCACAAGGCAAAGGCCGAGGGCCATCGCGTGATTGCCGTCGGTACCACCGCGGTTCGCTCGCTCGAGAGCGCGTTTGACGCGGATGCGCCGGTGTCCGACCCGGCTGTGACGGCGCGTTTTTTTGAGGGCCGCGAGGATGGTGCCGACACGCTCGGCCGCGGTGACATCGTGGTGCGCGAGAATGCCACGACGCAGCTCTACCTGATGCCCGGCTCGACCTATCACGTGGTCGACGCACTGATTACGAACTTCCACGTGCCGCGCTCCACGCTCATGATGCTCGTGAGCGCGCTTGCCACCCGCGATCAGATCATGGATGCCTACGCCGCCGCCATCGAGGAGCGCTACCGCTTCTTCAGCTTTGGCGACGCGATGCTCATTCAGTAGGTTACGGCGTTTTACCAAACGCCGTAACCGGCCGACGCTGCGCGGGCCGCATTTGGACAATCTGACGTTCAACTTCAAGGGCGCGACCAGAAGGTCAGCGCCCTTTCGTTTCACGTCACCTTGTCTCAAATGCGACCCGCTCGCTGACTTATGCTCAACCTATGGCGCCATCTCGCTCCAAAGGTGGGTAGTCGTAATGGACGTTCTTGTTTGACTAGTCATTTAAGAACACCCAATGACTACCAAAAAGTTGCGGTGAGATAGTTCTTGGATTGGCCTTTTTGAGGGCTAGATAGGAACTATCTCACCGCAACTGCGTTGTGGCGTATTTAGTGTCTGGTTTACTTGCTCGTGAGGAGCCAGATTGCGATGATCACCAGGATCACGGCAACGATGCAGACGATGGCGCCGGTGAACTTGACGCGGGAGTCACGGGTGCGCTCACGCACGTCGTCTTCGGCGGCCTCGAGCTGAGCGACTTCTCGCTCGGCCTCGGCATGCTCGGCACGGTCGCGGGCCAACGAGCCGGCGAGTGATTCGGTGACCTCGGGATGGTCGTGCACTTCGGTCGCCTGCTCGATAATCGACTGCGCGTGCGCGGCATCTGCCTGGGCGTTGGCGATAGCCTGCTCCTGCTCTCGACGGGCCTTGTCCTCGGCGGCAATCTTCTCGCGCAGCTCACGCTGACGGGCTGCTGCGGCGGTCTTTGCCGTCTGCAACTCGTCACGCGCCGCATCGGCCTCTGCCGTCACAGCCTGGTGCGCACGCTTGGCGTCGGCGATGGGGGCCTGCGCCTGCTCGACGGCCTGCTCGGCGGCGGCCAGCGAATGCTCAAGATCTTCGGTGACGCTCGGCACGTCTGCCTCGGCCTTGCGCAGGGCGTCTGCCGTGTCCGAAATCTGCATCGAGAGCTCGCTGGTTCGAACCGTATAGTTGGCGGGGTTGGCCGAAGGATTGCGCTGCAGCTCGGCGTACTCGCGGCGAAGCGTTTCGAGCTGTGCACGCGTGGCGCTGACGGTCTGTTGCGCGGCGGCGACGCCGGCATCGCGTTCGGCCTTCACTTTGTCGCGGATGCGCTTGGAATCCTCGAGGCGGCGGACCAAGCGGTTGCCGGTCTCGCGCGAGCTGGCCTCGCGGGCTTCCACGGCGTCGAGCGCGGCCTTCAGGCGAAGCTCTGCCGCGGTGTCCTCCTCGCGCATTTGCTCAATTTGAGCTTTGAGCTCGGCGGCTTTGGCGGCGCAGGTGTCGCGGTCGATTTCGGCTGCCGCAGCGGTCTTTTGTGCCGTGGCGATGGCTGCGCGCTGCTCGGCAACAATCTGGTCGTAGCGGTCTGCGATATCCTGACGCGTCTCGAGCTCTTCAGCCTGGTCGGCGATGCGCTGCTCCAGCTCTGCCAGGTGGGCACGGGCGTCGGCGAGCGCTTTTTTCGCGGCGTTCATCTCGCGCATGGCCGAGGCGCCCTGCGCGATAAACGTTCCCACCGCATTGGCCGTGTCGGAGACGGCGGTTCCCAGGTCGCGGTTGGCGGCGGGGGAATGCGGGGCGGTCGGATGCTCCGCATTGGCTGCGTTGGAGTCGTCGCCCTGCTGCGGGGTAAAGCTGCCCGTGCCGCCTTCGATCACGGTAAAGCCCGCCGCGTGCGGGTCGACCGCATCGGCGCCGATTGTCGGGTGCTCGAGCTGCAAAAACGACGGCATAGTGCTGCCCTGATCGGCGACGGGGGTCTCGCCAGGCACAAAGGTCGAGGCGGCCTCGGCGGCTTCCTCTTCCTCGGCGTCGATATCCGCATCGGCAACGGCGTCCTTCATGGCTTTGACGGCATCCATCATGGAGTCCATGACGGCGTCGAGCTCCTCCTCCGATGACACCTCGATAAGGCCAGCGGCTTGGGGCACATCGTCGCTCTGCTTGTCATCATTTTCGGCAACAGGCGCCTCGTCCGTAGCACTTTCGGCAGCGCTTTCGTTTAGCGTGGCGTCGTCGGTGTCGATATCATTGCAGGTCACGGCGTCGGCATCCGCGGCACCATCTGCAGGGTGATCAATATGCTGTTGAGTCTGGGGGTCCAGCTCGTCTGTCATAGGCATGTGCTCCTCATCGTTGTTTGTCACCCTATGATAAAGTTTCGCGCCGACATCCCGCGCCCTGCAGCAAAGTTTCAAAACGTGTTCGGTGGCTCGATTTGATAACAAAACCTCGGCCGCTTTATCTTGTTTTTACTTGACATTCCCTTCGCCGAAAGACGTTGCACCGTTCACCTGCCGAGGACTTTATTTTTTACTTTTACACGCTAAAGTTGCATTTCAGCTCTTGGCGCGTTTATTTGGATGCGCGCAGTCGACGGGTACGCCCGTCGCGATTTTGAAAGGACTTTGTATGGGACTTTTCACTGGTAAGACCGTGATCATCACCGGCGGCGGCAAGGCCACGCTTAAGGACGGCTCCGCTGGCTCTATCGGCTACGGCATCGATATCGCCTTTGCCAAGGAGGGCGCGAACCTCGTCATCACCGGCCGCAACGTTGCCAAGCTCGAGGCCGCCAAGGAGTCTCTCGAGGCCGAGTACGGCGTCAAGGTCCTGCCTGTTCAGGCCGATGTTTCGGCTGGTCAAGACAACGAGGCTGTCGTTCAGAACGTCATCGATAAGGCTATCGAGGAGTTCGGCCGCATCGACGCCGTCGTCAACAACGCCCAGGCCAGCGCCTCGGGCGTGACCATCGCCGACCACACCATGGACCAGTTCAACCTGGCCATTTACTCCGGCCTGTACGCCACCTATCTGTATATGCAGAAGGCCTATCCGCACCTGAAGGAGACCAAGGGCTCCGTGGTCAACTTTGCTTCGGGCGCCGGCCTGTTTGGCAACTATGGCCAGTGCAGCTACGCCGCCGCCAAGGAGGGCATCCGTGGCCTGACCCGCGTCGCTGCCAACGAGTGGGGCCCCGACGGCATCAACGTCAACATCGTGTGCCCGCTTGCCTGGACTGCCGCGCTCGAGAACTTCCAGGATGCCTACCCCGAGGCGTTCAAGGCCAACGTCCACATGCCGCCGGCGGGCCACTACGGCGACGTCGAGAAGGAGATCGGCCGCGTGGTCGTTCAGCTTTGCGGCCCCGACTTTAAGTATATGAACGGCGAGACCGTCACCCTCGAGGGCGGCATGGGCCAGCGTCCGTAGGGGTTACGCGGTTTTACCAAACCGCGTAACGGCTCGACGCTGCGCGGGCCGCATTTGGACAATCTGACGTTCAACTTCAAGGGCGCGACCAGAAGGTCAGCGCCCTTTCGTTTCACGTCACCTTGTCTCAAATGCGACCCGCTCGCTGACTTATGTTCAACCTGCGGATTCATTTCGCTTCAAGGCACCTTGCTCGCTCTGGCGGGTTTTCGCTGTCGTTGCCAAAACATCGGCGTTGTCATGGTTGTCGAAAGCTAGTCGTTGGACGTTCTTAGTCGTTGGGGACGTTCTTAAATGACTGCCTAGTGGATCAAATAGAGAGTGGATAATCTCCCGTTTTGGGCATGGATTTTGGTCAAAAGTGGGAGATTGTCCACTCTCGTTCTGTGGGCGTCCAAAAATCCTCTCTCGTTCCGCTGTCTCCATAGATCCACTTGAGTTGCGGTGAAATAGGGACTGAATGGGGGCATCTGGCGCCTATCCAGTCCGTATTTCACCGCAACTCAACCTGGTGCATTGGGGTCAGTTTCTGTCGAGTCGGTGCTCCTTGTGGGTTGCCCGTATAATGGATTGCGTATGAACCGCAACCAAGGAGCTCCAGTTTATGGACCAGAACCTCTTTAAATTCGACCTGATCGCCGAGGATCCTACCACGCATGCACGCGCTGGCGTCCTACACACGCCGCACGGCGATATCGAGACGCCGATCTTTATGCCCGTGGGCACCAAGGCAAACGTGAAGGGCATCCCCACCGAGACCGTTAAGCAGCTCGGCGCCCAGATCGTGCTTGCCAACACCTATCACCTGTCCATGCGCCCCGGCGAGGACACCATCGCCGAGCTGGGCGGACTGCACAAGTTTATGAATTGGCACGGCCCCATCCTTACCGATTCGGGTGGCTTCCAGGTGTTTAGCCACAATGACGCCGTCAAGCTCACCGACGAGGGCGTGCGTTTTATCGTCAACGACTACGACGGCCGTCACGTGTTCTGGACGCCCGAGGACAACATGGAAATCGCCATGAAACTCGGCTCCGATATCTGCATGCAGCTCGACCAGTGCCCCGGTTACCCGGCCACGCGTGCTTACGTCGAGCGCGCCGTGGAGCTGTCGAGCATGTGGGCAGAACGTTGCTACAAGGCGCACACCCGCGATGACCAGGCACTCTTTGGCATTGTCCAGGGCGGCATGCATCTGGATTTGCGCCTGCGCTCGCTGCGTCATCTGGAGGAGTGCGGTGACTTTCCCGGTTACGGCATCGGTGGTTACTCGGTGGGTGAGGACCACGAGACCATGTTCGAGACGCTGGCGCCGCTCGCGAGCGAGTACATGCCCAAGCACAAGCCGCGCTACCTGATGGGCGTCGGCAATCCCACAACGCTCGTGCGTGGTGTGGGCGTGGGTATCGACATGTTCGACTGCGTACTGCCGACGCGTACCGGCCGTATGGGCACGGCGTTCTCTAGCGAGGGGCGCCTCAACTTCCGCAACGCGCGCTTTGCGCACGACGATGGCCCCATCGATCCCACCTGCACCTGCCCGGTGTGCACGGGCGGTTACAGCCGAGCACTCATCCGCCATATGGTGACGCAGAAGGAGATGCTCGGTGGCATCCTGCTTTCCATGCACAACATCTACTACCTGCTCAACCTTATGCAGCGCGCCCGTCAGGCCATTATCGAGGGCCGCTACGGCGCGTTTGTGAGCGACTGGATGAACAGCCCCGCGGCGGTGGATTACTAAGAGTTGCGGGTTCGCTTGCAAGGTACTCGGGCGGTGCGTCCGCCGCGTCGGTCGGCTACGTGCGGTCGGCGCCGGTGGCCACATTCGTTGGCGCCGTCTGCGCGACCGCTGACCGATAGCTTGCAGGTGCTTGATACATCGTGGGTACCATACCGAATAGTTGATGTTCGGGCGGGTGTTTGGCGCATGGCGTCGACCTCGCCCGTTTCTATTTTCGATAGGAGTGCTCATGATTAAGAATGAAAACGTCGAGGGCGAGCCTGCCTACGACGAGACGTACCGACGCGGTCCCGTGGTCATGCGCGGCCCCATGATTCCCAAGGACAACACGTACGCCAACCTGCTGGCTCCCGAGGAATCGACCGACTGGCTGCATGCCGACCCGTGGCGCGTACTGCGCATACAGGCCGAGTTTGTCGATGGTTTTGGCGCGCTTGCCGAGCTCGGTCCCGCGGTGACCATCTTCGGTAGCGCCCGCACGCCCAAAAACGATCCGGTCTACAAGGCGGCGCGCACGGTCGGCCGCAAGATCGCGCAGCGCGGCGTGGCGGTTATCACCGGCGGCGGCCCCGGCATTATGGAGGCGGCCAACAGGGGAGCGGCGAGTGCCAACGGCAAGTCGGTTGGCCTGGGTATCGAGTTGCCACACGAGCAGGGGCTCAACAAATATGTGAACCTGGGCATGGACTTCCGGTACTTCTTTGTGCGCAAGACGATGTTCGTCAAGTACAGCTCGGGCGCTATCGTGTTTCCCGGTGGCTTTGGCACGCTCGACGAGATGTTCGAGGTGCTCACGCTGGTGCAGACGCACAAGGTCAAGCGCATGCCGCTCGTGCTGGTGGGCACCGAATACTGGCAGGGACTGTTCGACTGGCTCAACGGCCCGGTGATGGACGCCGGTATGATCAGCCCGCTCGATCCAGATCTGGTGCACATTACCGACGACCTCGACGAGGCCGTCGACATCGCGCTCAGCGGGCTCATGTAGAAGGCTGTCCCAAGGGGCAGCTAAAATGGGACGGGGCCAAATGAGCTGCTTTTAAGTTGCGGTGGAATACGGATTGATTGGCGGCTTACGGGGCAAATACAGTCCCTATTTCACCGCAACTGTCGAGTGTCCCGTTTGCGGGCGCAGCCTCTGATTCCCCCTTTTGCCGGATTTCGTCTATAAGCTCAGCTGCGACCTCGCTGTTTTTGAATCGAATGCTGCAGTCTTCTTTCTTGGGGAAAGCTAGCAGCGGAATCGTTCCATACCAAATGATTTCCTCGTCGATTATCGCTGCGCATAAACGCCCTTCCGCTCTAATCACATACTCGGCGTCCATTTTGGACAAAGCCTCCTTTGCGTCTTCTTGCGGAGTTGAGGCGATGTAAATCTCGGGGACGATTCCTCGGGCAATGGCGTCTCTGAATACGTCAGCGAGCTCCGCGAGGCAGGCGGAGGATGCGTAGGGTGCGGCAATAAAAATGTTCTTTGCGGCACCGGTGATGTCTTGAATTAGGGTATTAATGGCACTCGCTGGTTCGATGAGAATGTTTTGATCTGATTGCTCGCCGCTCTCTGCCGCGTAGACCTCGTATCCGAGCTTGGCGTAGGTCTTAAGCCTTTTCTGATACATGCGGGCGAGCATAGGGATTGATAGGTCAACATAGTCAAATATCTCAACCTGCCGCTTACCCTCGTGGTTTCTATGCAGTCTGCCTGCCTGTTGTGTGATGCTGCCATCCCAAGATATCGGTGTCGCAATGAGTAGAGTATCAAGGTATGACAGGTCGAAGCCCTCGCTCAGAAGGCTTTCGGTGGCGACGATGATTCGATGCTCATGCTCGAAGCCGGGAAGACTGCTCAGTATCGCTTCTCTGTCTTTCTTGCCGATTTCACCGGTCAAAAGAATGGGATCATGGTTACGCTCTCGCAAAAGTTTGTAAAGCTCGTCGGCATGCTTTTTCCTTTTCGAAAGTATGAGCGGGTGTCGGCCGTTTGACGCAGCTTCGAGAGCGTCTTCGACAACCATCTCGTTTCTTGCCACATGTGAACACAACAGGTCGAGAATCTGATTGAAGGAAGCGCCCGGTTCGTATGCCGGTAGTCGAATGCCGGTAAAACGCGGACGAACGACGCGTTGAATGCCCTGCTGAATTGCTTGCGTTTTTGGGTTAACGACATAGCGAAGCGGTCCGCACAGCATCGAGAGCGCCCGCGTGAGTCCGTCCGAACGCTCGGGAGTCGCGGAAAGGCCGTATACATATTTGGCTGGGGCAGACTTAAGGATGAGCTCAAGCTGGGGCGCAGCCGCATGGTGGCATTCGTCGCATATGATGAGCCCGTAATCACGAACAAGGTTCTTAACTATGGGCTCCCCGGTTTGGGGGTCTTTGCCAGATAGCGATTGAAACGAAGCGACGTCGATAAGGCCGCTGACGGCGGTTTTGCCCCCTCCGATCTGTCCGATGATAGGAGGCTGCTTTTTGCTGATTCGTCCCTTTGGTGTCCGGACAGGCTCCCTGTTGTCTGTAATGTCGAGGAATCGCTCGAGTTGGGTTTTCCATTGGGTTATGAGTGCGGTCTTGGGAACGATGACGAGCGTTGAAAGACCGACAGAGGCAATAAGGTAAGCTCCGATGACGGTTTTACCGAAGCCCGTTGGCGCAGACATGATCCCGTCTTCGTATCCGAGCATTTGGTCGGCGGCAATTTGCTGTTCGGGGCGAAGGGTTCCCTTAAACGTCATCTCAACCGGATTGCCCGACATACGCTCATCTGAATAGCGGGTAGAGACGCCAACTTCTTGGAGCAGTCGCTCAAGTTGAGCTTTGCAGCCTCTGGGAATCGCAACGCATCTGTTCCGCAGTTCGCTAAGGTCTATCAGTCGCGGCTTGCCGAATACTGATTGATGCATAGATTGCGCGCGGAAGAATTCCGGGTTGGCAAATGTCGCAAGGCCTCGGATTTCCAGCTGGGCTGCCGGACTCAGAGACTTCTCGGGGATGTAGAGCATGTCGGCTTGCGTGACGGGCAGCGATGGAGGAAAGTCTCGTTGGGTGAGCTGGAGTCGCTTTCGCTGCCTTTGGGAATTGCGTTTGGTTTTGTTTGCCGATGCAATTGCTGTTATTCCATGGGGCTTGTTCTCGGTACTTTCGATCAGGCTTTTTACCGTCGCACGCTGAATTAGCTGGATTCGCGAAAGGAAGAGCCATTGGTCGGGAAGGGGCTCGAATTGTTCATCGACAAATACGCTGTTTCCTTCCTGCTGCGCCCTTCCTTGAAAAGGCAGCGCGATGAGATTTCCGAAGCCACCCTCGGGAATGGTGGACTGCGCGGGCAGCATCCGATCAAAAGCATCGAAGGTGATTGTCTTGTTGAGCGCGGCAGCTTCGTTGATAAGGCTGCTTCCAAAATCCCGCGCAGTTTTTGCACTCATGGGCTCTAGGAAGAAAAACCAGATATGGGCACCGCTTCCCGACCTTGATCGCTCAACTGCAGCATCGATTCCATGGCTTTTTGCGACAAGCCGGACAGCGTTTGTCGCTTCTTTCCAGTCGGCTTTGTCAAAATCGATGATAAGGACATTCGTGTTGCAATCTTTGTCGAGGACATATTGACCTATGACGTCTCGAAGCCTGTCATCGTTGCCTTTGAAATGGGCGATGATTGCGGCATCGCTTAGCTCGAGAAAGATACGGTTGCCGCATTCCGCGCATTTAGCTCTCTGGTGGTTGGCTTTGGGGCAGGTGCCTGGCTTCCATTCATTTGTACATGCTGGTGTATAACCGATTCCTCCGTCTTTTCTGCGATACCCATGAGCGTAAACATCTTTGCGGCCAGTAAAGAGATTGCGAAAGAGCTCGAGCTTGTCGCGTGCTGGGCTTGCGCTGGTGACGATGCCTTCAGTTTGCGCCCGTTCGTCGAAAGATTCGCCAGCTTTCTCCCATTCTTCGAGCGTAGCGTAACGAATGTCTGCGCCGTTGTTGCAGATGACGATTTGCCTCTTTGGGTCGGAGGCGTGGCTAATGACTTTGTCGAATTTGAATTGCGATGACCCAAACAGGGCGTATTGATGCATGGCGCTGGACATTCGAATGCCGTTCTCATAGAGGTTTATTGAGATGAGGGTACGGCATGTCGATTTGCGGTGGCGTGCGATTTTGGTCTTGCTCGGTAGCAGTGGGGCGTTGTTCCGCGAACGGCTTTTAGCCGAAGCCAAGGTGCGTGACAACTCCTGCGAGGTGAGTTTTAGCGAACATGTGGTGTGATCGGGGAGTTGGAAGCGAGACCGGTTGGACCCTGTGGGCAAAAAATGCCAAATATGAGTACTGTTGCCAGGGAGATATCACATCATTTGGCAAGAAAATAAGACCAATTGAGTGAATATTGATATATCTAACCCCCTAAGCACTGCAAATTGAGCCTTGCTGTGACTTGGAATTGCCCAAAATCAACAATTTGAGTCAGAATTCGCTGTTACTAATTTAGTGACAGTACTCATATTTGGCATTTTTTGACCACGGGGCACCGCGAGGGGCCTGTTCGACTGGCTCAACGGCCCGGTGATGGACGCCGGTATGATCAGCTCGCTCGGTTCGGGCTTGGTGTACATCACCGACGACCTCAGCGATGTCGTCAACATCGCGCTAAGCGGACTCATGTAGGGCAGCTAAAATGGGACGGGGCTAAAAAGACTGGTATGAAACGTTACATACAAGTCTTTTTAGCCCAGTCCCAAATTGATTGCCTATAAGTTGCGGTGGAATGCGGATTGATTGGCTGGTTATGGGCCAAAAACAGCCCTTATTTCACCGCAACTGATAGGGGCGTCCTTACTTGGCGGGTTGGTAGCGGGGGCAGTAGCTGATGGCGATGGCGTCGACGCCTACATGGGTGGCGATGGTGCAGCCGATGGGGCCGGTGCCGGCGTCCGCGTAGTCCTGGCCCGCAAGTGCTTCGTTTACCAGCTCGCGCTCCTCGGCGGCGCCGGTCGTGAGTACGCGCACGCTGGAACCCGGGTGCTCAGCCAAAAACGCCAGGCAATCGGCCATGGTATTGGCGACGATGCGCTTGGCGCCGCGGCCCTTCTTGATGGCCTTGATCTCGCCTGATTTCCACTCCGGCGAAACGGCCAGGCGAATGTTGAGCATCTGCGTGAGCTGACCGGCCAGCTTGGGGGCACGGCCGTTCTTGACCAGGTTCTCGAGTGTACGGGGGATCAGCAATAGGTGTGCGTCAGGCAGCGTTGCGCGGATTTGCGCCTCGGTCTCGTCCAGGCTGCGGCCGTCCTCTCGCATGGCAAGCGCGTACTCTACCAGCAGGCCCTCGGCGCCCGAGCCGGTGCGCGAATCGATGCAGCGCACGTCGAGCTCGTGGGTCTCGGCCACCAGGCATGCGTTGGAATAGCAAGCGGACCATTCGCTGCACAGCGAAATGAAGATCGCGCTATCGTAACCGTCGGCGCGCACGCGGTCAAAGAGCGCCTTGAACTCGCCGGCACTCGGCTGCGAGGTGTGCGGCAGCTGCTCGGAGCCGGCCATGCGGGCGACGTACTCCTGGGCGGTAATCTGTACCTGGTCGAGCAGGTCCTCGCCTTCGATAATCACATGCAGCGGAATCACGTAAATGCCGAGCTCTTGAGCGCGGGCGGGAGAGATGTCCGACGTGGAGTCGGTTATGATGGCAAAAGACATAATTGCACCTTTCGTTGGGGCGCCGCAGCGCCGCCTTCTGAGAGCAAAGTGCGAAAAGTATAGTGGAGTCATTCCACATTGATAGGTTCAAATGTTGAATAGTCAACAATTTGAAGCGTTGGTGTGGAAATCGTCAATTGGGGAAGAGGGATGCCGATGATGGCATTGGAGCTACGCGAACGGCCGGTCGTGCTGTTCGATTTTGATGGCACGGTGGCCGATACGGGCCGGGCGGTAATGACCTCGACGCGCAAGACGCTCGCCGCGCGCGGGTTTTCGGAAGCGCAGATGGGCGACCTGCGTCGCATGATCGGGCCGCCCCTGTGGAAGAGCTTCCACGACTTTTATGGCTTCTCGCGCGAGGAGTCACTCGTGGTGGCCGACGAGTACCGCGCCTTTTTTGACGAGCTGGGACCGGCGGAGTATCCCGTGTTCGAGGGAATCCCGGGGCTGCTCGATGGCCTTGCGGCACAGGGACATCGCATGGCCGTGGCGACGTCTCGCATGGAGGCGAAGTGCGTAGACATGGTACGCGAACTGGGGCTTTGTCAGTTTGAGGCGGTAGTTGGCATGAATCCGCCGCAGGGTCGCGAGACCAAGGCGGATTCGGTTCGCGATGCTCTGGCGGCCCTTGGCGCGAGCGCCGGTGATGCCGTGATGATTGGTGATCGCTTTAACGATGTGGAGGGTGCGCACGCGATGGGCGTGCCGTGCATCGGCATCTATTCGGGCGCGGCGGCGCCGGGCGAGCACGAGGCAGCGGGCGCCGATGCGGTGGTGCACTCGGTGGCCGAGCTTGCTAAACTTTTCGCTATATAAGAGCTTGATGTGGGGGACGGGCTCGCCTGCCCCCCATTGGTAAGGAGGTTGCATATGAACCAGGTTGAGCAGAGCGTTGCCGAGTATGTCGACGAGGTGTGGGAAGACGTCGTCGCCGATATTGAGCAACTGGTGAACTATCCGTCCGTGGCCGTTGCCGCCGATGCGGAACCCGGTGCGCCGTTTGGCCGTCCGGTCCGCAACGCGCTCGACTGCGCGCTCGGCATTGCGCAAAAGCTCGGCTACCAAACGAGCGACGATGAGGGCTATATGGGCATTGCCGATATCCCCGGTCGCGGCGACAAGCAGCTTGCGACCATCTGCCACGTGGACGTGGTGCCCGCCGGCCCTGGCTGGAACACCGATCCGTTTGCGATGGAGCGTCGCGAGGGCTGGCTGCTCGGCCGTGGTGTTATTGATGACAAGGGTCCGGCCGTGCTTTCGCTCTACGCCGGCGCCTACCTGCTCAAGCACGGCATAGTGCCGCGCTACACTTTCCGCGCGCTGCTGGGCTGCGATGAGGAGGTGGGCATGTCCGACGTCCACCATTATTTGGAGAACTACCCCAACCCCGACTTCTTGTTTACACCCGATGCCGAGTTCCCGGTCTGCAATGCCGAGAAGGGCCAGTTTGGCGCGACGTTTGTGAGCCCCAGGATCGACGGCGGACGAATCGTGTCGTGGAGCGGTGCCGAGGCGAGCAACGCCATTCCTTCGCAGTCCATCTGCGAGCTGGCCATTGCCGCCGACGAGCTTCCGGTGCCGGTCGAGCATGCCGATCGCCTGGAGATCACGGCGCTCGAGAACGGCCATGCGCAGATTTTCGCCCACGGCATTGGCGGCCATGCCTCGATGCCCGAGGGCACCATCAATGCTGTCGGCTTGATCGTGGCGTACCTGCGCGAGGCCGAGGACGCGTTTGGTGGTCGCGGCGAGCGTCTGCTGACGCCTGCCGAGCACGAGTACGTCAAGTTCCTGGCCTTTGTGCATGCGGACGCCTATGGCCGCGGCCTGGGCATCGACGCGACGAGCCCGGCGTTTGGCCCGCTTACCTGTAACCCCGGTGTGATTCGCGTGGCGGACGGGCACATTGAGCAGGTTATCGACGTGCGTTTCCCCGACAGCACGAGCGCCGATACCATTGTCGAGCAGCTTGAGCCGCTCGTGGGCCGCTTTGGCGTGACATGCCAGCTGGGCCGCGCGAAAGTGCCGTTCTCGGTTTCTGCCGACGATCCGGCCGTGAAGGCGCTCATCGATACCTACAACGAGTTTACGGGCAAGCATGCCGAGCCCTTCGCCATGGGCGGCGGCACGTATGCACGCAACTTTGCCCGCGCCGTCTCGTTTGGTCCCGAGGAGACCGGCCTGGAGCTGCCCGCGTGGGGCGGCCAGATGCACGGCCCCAACGAGTGCGCCAACGAGGAGCAGCTCAAGCAGGCGCTCAAGATTTATATCGTGGCGATTTTAAGGCTCAATGAATTAGAGCTTTAAGGTTACGCGGTTTTATCAAACCGCGTAACGGCTCGACGCTGCAAACGCCCCTAAGCGGCAATCTGACGTTCAATCGTCGGGCATGACCAGAAGGTCAATGCCCTCCTCTTTCACGTCACCTTGCTCGCTTAGGGGCGTTTTCGCTGACTTATGCTCATCCTGCGGGGTTTCCAAGGTGGTCATTGGGGACGTTCTTAAATGACTAGTCAAACAAGAGCGTCCCCAACGACTAGTCGCTTAAGAACACCCGATGGCTACTTTCCTCTGGTGTAAAAGGCGCACCATGCTTGGGTGGGGGAATGTTATTCGTTTGTAAAGGACATGCCGCGCTTGCCGTAAGGGTCTATCAAATGCCCGTAAGAAACCGCAGATAGCGCAGTTGCCGCCCGATCGGGGTCGTATCTTTCCAAACAGCAAAGCGGGCAGGGTGCCCGCGAGTCGCATGTATGAAAGGAAGATCATGCTCGATCAGGCTTATTCTCGTCGTCAGTTCCTCGGCCTCGCTGGTGGTCTTGCCAGCATCGTCGGTCTCGGCCTCGTTGGTTGCGGTGGCTCTAACGCCGCCGACACCGCTGCCGAGGGTAGCGCCGCCGCTGCCGAGTCCGTATCCGGCGAGGTGACCTACGACGGCGCCTCTTCGTTCCAGGCTCTCGTCGAGGCCGCTGCCGAGAAGTTCATGGACGCCAACCCCGATGTCTCCATCTCCGGTTCGGGCAACGGTTCGGGCAAGGGCCTGACCGCTGTGGCCGCCGGCACCGTCACCATCGGTAACTCCGACGTCTTCGCCGAGACCAAGCTCGAGGCCGACCAGGTCAAGAACCTCGTCGATCACGAGGTCGCCGTCGTGGGCATGGGCCCGGTCGTCTCCAAGAACGTGAAGGTCGACGACCTGTCCCTCGAGCAGCTCAAGGGCATCTTCTCCGGCCAGATCACCAACTGGAAGGAGGTCGGCGGCGACGACGCTACCATCGTCGTCCTCAACCGCAAGGCCGGCTCCGGTACCCGCGCCACCTTCGAGGCTGCCGTCTTTGGCGACGAGGCTGTCGACTTTAAGGGCGACGCCGAGCTCGACAAGTCCGGCGACGTCCAGACTCAGATGGCCAGCACCGACAACGCCATCTCCTACCTGGACTTCTCGCACTTCGACGACTCCAAATTCAGCGCCATCAAGGTCGAGGGCGTGGAGCCCAAGAGCGCCAACGTCACCGACGACTCCTTTAAGATCTGGGCTACCGAGCACATGTACTGCTCCAAGGACGCCGACGAGGCCACCACTGCCTTCCTGGAGTTCATGCTGTCCGACGACGTCCAGGGCAAGCTCGTCGAGGAGCAGGGCTTTATCCCCGTCTCTGCCATGAAGGTCGTCAAGGACGCCAGCGGCAAGGTCTCCGCTAAGTAATTAATCGCCCCGGAAAGGTTTGCAATGGCAAAACAGCTGCCAAAGCGCGACCTTGAGAACGTGGGCCTAGGCGTCACGGGCGCGTGCGTAGCGCTCGTGACGCTTGTTGTTGCCGCGCTCATCTTTATGGTCGCCCAAAAGGGCCTCTTGGCTTTTCTCAAGGACGGCGTTTCGGTCGTCGAGTTCTTCACCGGCACCAAATGGGATCTGGCCAACACGGCCGAAAACGGTCTGCCCTACACCGGCGCCCTGCCCCTGATCGTCACCTCGTTTGCGGTCATGGTACTCTCCACGCTCATCGCGCTGCCCATCGCCATCGGCTCTGCCATCTTTGCGGTCGAGATTCAGCCTAAGTTTGGCTCCAAGGTCTTTCAGCCGCTTATTGAGCTTTTGACCGGCATTCCCTCGGTCGTCTTTGGCCTGATTGGCTTTCACGTGGTCGTCGGCCTTATGAAGAGCGTCTTTCACGTGAGCACGGGCCTGGGCGTCCTGCCCGGCGCCATTGTGCTGGCCGTCATGATCCTGCCGACGATGACCACGCTTTCGGTCGACGGCCTGCGCGCCGTGCCCGACAGCTACCGTCAGGGTTCGCTCGCGCTGGGCTACACCCGCTGGCAGACCATTTGGCACGTGGTGCTCAAGTCCGCCATGCCGTCGCTTATGACCGCGGTCATCCTGGGTATGACGCGCGCCTTTGGCGAGACGCTTGCCGTGCGCATGGTTATCGGCGGTATCGAGGCCATGCCGACGTCGCTGCTGTCGCCGGCGTCGACCATCACCACCACGCTCACCACGTCCATGGCGGTCTACGCCGAGGGCTCGGCCCAGGACGACGTCCTGTGGGCGCTCGGTCTGCTGCTGATGGGCATGAGCCTCATCTTCATCCTGATCATCCACCTTATTGGCCGCAAGGGGGCGAAGGCTCGTGGCTAGCACGCGCATCCACATCGACGAGGCGAGACTCGGGCGTGTCCAAAAGCAGGACCGCATCGCTACGGGCGTGTTGACGGCAATTGTCGCCATCGTCATGCTCATCGTCGTTTCCATGGTGGCCTACATTCTGTTCGAGGGCATCTCGACGCTGTTTAAGCCCGGCTTCCTCACGCAGCCGGCGCGCGCCAACGGCACCCAGGGCGGCGTGCTCTACCAGCTGTTCGACTCGTTCTACCTACTGCTGATCACCCTGGTCATCTCGGTGCCCATCAGCCTGGGCGGCGCCGTGTTCCTGGTTGAGTACGCGCCGGACGGCCCCATCCGCGACATCGCCTCCACCGCCATCGAGACACTGTCCTCGCTGCCGTCGATCGTCGTGGGCATGTTCGGCTTTTTGGTGTTCTCGGTGCAGCTGGGCTGGAAGTACTCCATCATCTCCGGCGCCGTCGCGCTCACCATGTTCAATATCCCCATTCTGGTGCGCGTGATTCAGCAGGCGCTGGAGGACGTGCCGCAGGCCCAGCGCGATGCGTGTCTGGCCATGGGTCTTACCCGCTGGGAGGCCACGCTGCACATCCTGATCCCCGAGGCCATGCCCGCCATCGTGACCGGTATCGTGCTTTCGGCCGGCCGCGTGTTTGGCGAGGCCGCAGCCCTGCTTTTTACCTCGGGCATGAGCTCGCCGGTTCGTCTGAACTTCTTGAGCTTTAACCTGTCGAGCCCCACCTGCGCCTGGAACGTGTTCCGTCCTGGCGAGTCGCTCGCCGTGCACATCTACAAGATCTACGGCGAGGGCAGCCCCGAGGCTCAGCAGATTGTTTGGGGCACCGCGGCACTGCTGATGATTTGCGTGCTGCTGTTTAACGTGATCGCCCGCATCGTGGGCAAGCAGCTGGCAAGGAGGATGACGGCCGAATGAGCGAGTTGAATGTAACGCCCGCAACCGATGCGGCCACGTCCGAGACCCAGGACTTCCTGTCGAGCGTGGGGGAGAGCGAGAAGCGCGTTCGCGTGAGCGGCAAGGCCGTAAGCGACGAGGTCGTACTCTCCACCAAGGACGTCAACGTGTACTATGGCAACCACCATGCGCTGCACGACACGTCGCTCGACTTTCACAAGGGCGAGATCACGGCGCTCATCGGGCCTTCGGGCTGCGGTAAGTCGACGTTCTTGCGCAGCCTCAACCTTATGAATCGTGAGATTCGCGGCTGCCGCGTGGAGGGTGAGATTAACTACCGCGGACGCAATGTGAACACCAAGACCGAGAATACGTACGAGCTGCGTCGTTCCATCGGCATGGTGTTTCAGCAGCCCAACCCTTTCCGCAAGTCCATTCGTGACAATATCACGTTTGCGCCCAAGCGCCACGGCATCACAGACCGCGACGAGCTCGACCGCATGGTCGAGGAGAGCCTGCGCGGCGCGGCGCTGTGGGACGAGGTCAAGGACAAGCTCGACAAGAGCGCCTATGCGCTTTCGGGCGGCCAGCAGCAGCGTCTGTGCATTGCGCGCACGCTGGCGCTCAACCCCGATGTGATCTTGTTTGACGAGCCCTGCTCGGCGCTTGATCCCATCTCGACGCTGGCAATCGAGGACCTGATGTCGTCGATCGTGGCCGACCGCGCCATCGTCATCGTGACGCACAACATGGAACAGGCGTCGCGCGTGTCCAATCGCACGGCGTTCTTCTACATGGGCGATATGGTCGAGTACGACGAGACCGACGAGATTTTCCAACGGCCCAAGGACAAGCGGCTGAATGATTACCTCACCGGCATGTTCTCCTAGTCCGGAACATGCTTGAGGCCCGCGGTGGCCACGGTCGCCACGGGACTGATTGGAGAGGCGGGTCATCTCTTTGCGGAGATGGCCCGCCTTTTTGTGCCGCTACCAGACCGACCACCACAAAGGGGACAGGCACCTTCGTGGTGGTTTTTCGAATAACGAGGCGCCTGCCAAAACCACCACGAAGGTGCCTGTCCCCTTTGTGGTGGTTTTCGCTATCATGGACAACGTTGAATTTCGTTGAAGGAGCGGGGCATATGGCGATTCTTTTGGGATGCGATTCCGTTAGCCTAGAGTTTCCCACCAAGCATATTTTCGATAGCGTGACGCTCGGCGTGGGCGAGGGCGACCGCATTGGTATCGTCGGCAAAAACGGCGACGGCAAGTCGACGCTGCTGAGCGTGCTCGCGGGCACGTTGGAGCCCGACGACGGCCGCGTGACGCACCGCCGCGGTGTCACGGTCGGACTGCTCGGCCAAAAAGACCTGCTGGCCGACACCGACACCGTGCATCACGCCGTCGTGGGCGACACGCCCGAGTACGAGTGGGCGTCGAGCCCCCGCACGCGCCAGATTCTGGCCGGCCTTATTAGCGATGTGCCCTGGGAGGGCACGGTGGGCGAGCTCTCCGGCGGTCAGCGCCGCCGCGTAGACCTCGCGCGCCTGCTGATTGGCGACTACGACGTGCTTATGCTCGACGAGCCCACCAACCACCTGGATATGCGTACCATCAACTGGCTCGCACGTCACCTTAAGGCCCGCTGGCAGCGCGGCCAGGGCGCCATGCTCGTGGTCACGCACGACCGCTGGTTTTTGGACGAGGTCTGCACCAGCATGTGGGAGGTCCACGACGGGCAGGTCGACCCCTTTGAGGGCGGCTACTCGGCCTACATCCTGCAGCGCGTGGAGCGCGATCGCATGGCCGCCGTCACCGAGGAGCGTCGCCGCAACATGGCGCGCAAGGAGCTCGCGTGGCTCAGCCGCGGTGCGCAGGCGCGCTCGACCAAGCCCAAGTTTCGCGTGGACGCTGCCCGCGAGCTGATCGCCGACGTTCCGCCCGTGCGCGACGAGCTAGAGCTCAAGCGCCTGGCGGTGAGTCGCCTGGGCAAGCAGGTCATCGACGTGGTCGACGTCGACGCCGGCTACACCGACACGGACGGCGCGCCCAAGCAGGTGCTCTCCGATGTGACTTGGCTGATCGGCGCGGGCGACCGCTATGGCCTTTTGGGTGAGAACGGCGCCGGCAAGTCCACGCTGCTCGATGTGATCCAGGGCAAGATCGCGCCCACGCGCGGCCGCGTGAAGATTGGCCAGACGGTGCGCTTTGGCGTGCTGTCGCAGCAGCTCGAGGAGCTTGAGCCCTACATGGGCGACACGATCCGCGAGGTGCTCGGCAACTACAAAAAGTACTACGTCATCGACGGCAAGGAAACCTCGCCCGAGAAGCTCTGCGAGCGCCTGGGCTTTACGACCCAGCAGCTCTGGAGCCGCATCGGCGACCTTTCGGGCGGCCAGCGCCGCCGCCTGTCGCTGCTGCTGACGATCCTGGACGAGCCCAACGTGCTCATTCTGGACGAGCCCGGCAACGATCTTGATACCGACATGCTGGCGATTGTCGAGGACCTGCTCGACGGGTGGCCCGGCACGCTCATCCTGGTAACGCACGATCGCTTTTTGATGGAGCGCGTGACCGACCAGCAGTGGGCGCTGCTCGACGGCCATCTGACGCATATGCCCGGCGGTGTGGACCAGTACCTGCGCCTGTGCAACGCCACGGCCGAGGGCGAGCCCGTGGGCGCACCGAGTGCCAAGACCGGCACGTTCGACACGGGTGCCGCGGCTGCTGCTGAGAAGCCCAAGGCGAGCGGCCAGCCCAACGGGCTTTCCAACGCTGAGCGCCAAAAGCTCCGCCGTGAGGTGAGCTCGCTCGAGCGCAAGATGGAGACGCAGCGCGCCCGCGTGGAGGAGGCCGAGGCCGCGATGGCCCAGGTCGACCCCACCAACTACACGGCGCTCGGTGAGCAGCAGGCAAAGATCGACGAGGCTCACGCCGCCATGGACGAGCTGGAGATGGCGTGGCTCGAGGCGAGCGAAAAGCTCGAGGGCGAGGAGTAGACGAGGATGATCAAGGCCGCGTTTTTCGATATCGACGGCACGCTGCTGAGCTTTAAGACTCACCGGATTCCGGCGTCGGCGCAGCGGGTGCTCGACAGCTTTCACGAGCAGGGGATTGCGTGCGTGATCGCGACGGGCCGCCCGACCTACCAGATGCCGGATTGGCTGTTTGACCTGGGCTGGGACGCGTACATTACGCTTTCGGGCCAGCATTGCTATGACGCCGAGGGCGTGTATCGCAGCTGCGCCATTCACCCGGGCGACGTGGCGACGATTGTCGACCAGGTGGCGCAAGGGCGCTACGACTCGCTGTGCATGCAGGGCGAGAACTCGTTTGTGAACCGCCTGTCCGAGCGCGTGGTGACGGCTGGTAGCAATGCGGGGATCGTGTATCACGAGGAGCCGTTTGAGCACGCCTTTGACGCGCCGGTCTACCAGTTTTGCGCTTTTGTGGACCCAGCCGACGAGCATATCGTGACCGATGCGGTGTCGCATTCGCTCACCACGCGCTGGTGCGACCTGTTCTGCGACATTATCCCTGCTAACGGCGGCAAGGATTTGGGTGTGGCGGCGACGCTCGAGCGCCTGGGTATCGACGCGAGCGAGGCGATTGCCTTTGGCGACGGCGAGAACGACCTCTCGATGTTCTCGGCGGTGGGCACAAGCGTGGCCATGGGCAACGCGCAGGACACAGTGAAGGCCGCCGCGACCTACGTGACGACCGCCGTGGACGACGACGGAATTTACAACGCCGCCAAGCACTTTGGGCTGGTGTAGGAGCGTGGCTCGGGCCGGCAGATAGGGACGTTCCTTTCCTGCCGGCACTTGGGGACAGTCCTTGCGGGGCCGCGTCCATTTCGCCCGGTATCTCGTTCCGCGTATTTGTGAAGTGCGGCTAACTTTCTCGATAATTCAGTAAGACAAGGGCAACTTTTGCGGTAAAGTAAGTCACGAAAGTATCAGGTGGCTAACTACCCTTTATTGCGAAAGGCGGCCCATGGCCCTGCGTGAATCTGGAGAAGACTATCTCGAATCCATCTACGTGCTGTCCCAGCGCCTGGGCACCGTACGCTCGATTGACGTCGCCGAATACCTAGGCGTAACCAAGGCAAGCGTCTCCAAAGCCATGGCGACCCTGGAGAGCAACGGTTACGTGGAGATGGGCAAGCGCGATGTTCATTTGACCGAGCAGGGGCTCGAGGTCGCTCGTCAAATGTGGGAACGCCACTGCTTTTTCGTTGGCTTGCTTGAGGATGCGGGCGTTGCGGCCGAAGTCGCGTCGCAAGAGGGCTGCCACATGGAGCATTGCCTGAGCGAGGAGAGCTTCGAGAAGCTGCGCGCGATGCTGGGCAGGGATGAAGTGTCAGGCTCAACAACGGAAGCCTAGCCGGTCCCCAGTAGCGCGCCTCTCGCGCCGGAACGGCGCGGGACAGCGACCGGGACCAGCGGCCCCGGCCGGACAGTCCCCAGCTAAAGGTTCTTGACACCCATCGCGCGCATGGCGTTCAAGATGGCTATGATCGCCACACCCACGTCGCCAAACACAGCAAGCCACATGTTGGCGATGCCCAGAGCCGCGAGCACCAGAATCAGCAGCTTAATACCCAGCGCAAAGATGATGTTCTGCCAAACAATCGACATGGTCTTGCGGGCCACGCGGATGGCGCGTGCGATGTTGGACGGCTTGTCGTCCATAAGCACGACGTCGGCCGCCTCAATCGCGGCATCGGAGCCCATAGCGCCCATGGCAATGCCCACATCGGCGCGGGTGAGCACCGGCGCGTCGTTGATGCCGTCGCCGACAAAGGCAAGCTTGCCCTTGCCCGACTCGGCCGCAAGCAGCGCTTCGACGCGCTCGACCTTATCGCCTGGTAGCAGCTGCGCATGGAACTCATCGAGCCCCAACTGCTTGGCTACGGACGATGCAACCTCCTCGCGGTCGCCTGTGAGCATGACGGTGCGGGTGACGCCGGCGGCGTGCAGGTCGCAAATCGTCTGCTCGGCATCGGCCTTAACGGTATCGGCAATCACGATGTGGCCAGCGTATGCGCCGTCGACAAGCACGTGGAGGATCGTGCCGACGATCTCACAATCCGGTGCCGCGATGCCGGCTGCGGCGAGCATCTTGGCGTTGCCAACGACGACGCACTTTCCGTCGATGGTGGCCGTCACGCCATGTCCTGCATCGTTGGCGGAATCACTTACGCGCTTGGGGTCGAGCTCAGCGGTGTAGGCGGTGCGTACCGACTGTGCGATGGGGTGGTCGGAGAACGACTCGGCAAGGGCGGCGACCTCGAGTAGCGACTGCTCGGTGTAGTCGGCCTCGGGGTGTACCGCGACCACCGAGAACGTGCCGTTGGTGAGGGTGCCGGTCTTGTCGAAGACGACGGTGTCCACGTCGGCGAGCGACTCGAGGTAGTTGGAGCCCTTGATGAGAACGCCAAGCTTGGACGCGCCGCCGATGCCTCCAAAGAAGCTCAACGGCACGCTGATCACGAGGGCGCACGGGCAGCTGACGACCAGGAAGGTCAGGCCGCGCAAAATCCAGTCGGACCAGACGCCGGTGACCAGGCCGCCGCCGATCGCGAGCACCGCGGCCGCGCCGGTGACAGCGGGCGTATAGACGCGGGCAAAGCGCGTGATGAAGTTCTCGGTGCGGGCTTTCTTTTCGCTGGCGTTCTCGACGAGCTCCAGGACGCGCGCAACGGTGGACTCGCCAAACGGCTTGGTGGTGCGCATGTGGATGAGGCCCGTCATGTTGATGCAGCCGCTGGTGATGTCGTCGCCGGCCTTGGCGGGGCGGGGGACCGACTCGCCCGTGAGCGCGGCGGTGTCGAGCTGCGTCTCGCCCTCGACGATGACGCCATCGATGGGCACGCGCTCGCCGGGCTTGACGACGATGACGGTGCCGACGGCGATGTCATCGGGGAAGACCTGCTCAAGCGTGCCATCGGGCTGCTCGACGTTGGCGTAGTCGGGCGCGATGTCCATCATGGCGCTGATCGACTTGCGGCTCTTGCCCACGGCGTAGGCCTGGAACAACTCGCCGACCTGGTAGAACAGCATGACGGCGGCACCTTCGGCCATGTGCGGGTCGGTGTCGGGGAACAGTACCATCGCGAATGCGCCGATGGTCGCAACCGCCATGAGGAAGCTCTCATCGAAGGCCTTGCCGCGGCGGATGTTGTTGAACGCCTTTTGCAGAACGTCGTAGCCGGCGAACAAAAACGGCACCAGGAACAACACGAAGCTGGCGTAGATGTCGCCCGGCTCGCCAAATGCTGCGGTGAGGCCACCGAGCTCCTCGAGGGCGTAGACCACGGCGAAAATACTCAGCGCTACCAGAATGCGGTTGCGCTTATGCTCGAGCGACTCTTTCTTTTTGCGCTTCTTCTTTTTCTTTTTGGGGTCGGCGGTTGCCATGATTCAAACCTCCCATTTGAATGTATGAACACTCGCTCAGATAATGACGCGATCAAAGGCCGCGGCAAGCGCGGCCTTGCGAGTCGGCGTAAGCGCGGGCTAGCGGATGATCTCGCAGTCCGGCTCGGCGTCGGCAGTGAACTCAACGACGCGGTCGAGAACCTCGTCGAACTCGGCATCGTCTGCCTCGAGCGTCAGCTTCTGGGTCATAAAGTTGACCGAAACGGACTTGACGCCTTCGAGCTTTGCCAGCTCGTCCTGGAGCTCGCGCGCGCAGTTGGCACAGTCGATCTCGTCGAGCTTAAACTGCTTTTTCATGGTGGGTTCCTTTCCCTGTGTTAGCGGCCTGGGTGCCGGCCGCGCTGGTACCGTGGTTTGCTGTTACTCGCAGATGTGGCTCATGCCCTGATTGAGCATGGTGTAGACGTGGTCGTCGGCAAGCGAGTAGAGGATGTTGCGGCCGTCGCGGCGGAACTTGACCAGGTGCGATTGTTTAAGGGTGCGAAGCTGGTGCGACACTGCAGACTGCGAGGTTGCGGTTGACTCGGCGATGTCGGCGACGCAGAGCTCGCGGCCCATGAGGGCGTAGAGGATCTTGATGCGCGTCGTGTCGCTGAAGACCTTGAACAGATCTGCCAGGTCGTAGAGCAGCTCCTCGTCGGGAAGGTCCTCGGGCGAGCAGGTGGTGGGGACGACGGGCTCAGAGGCGGCCTCGGTGCCGTTCTTGGTTTCATCGTCGTGTTCGCTCATTGCAATATCCTTTCATATGAACATGCGCTCATATAACTTACCTCTGAGTATATGAGCGCATGCTCATATGTCAATAACGTTTAGGCAATTCGCCTTTAAAATGAATGGAAAATGCGAACGAGGGCCTAGACTGAGCGGTTTTAATAGCCGATGCCAAGGTGGGTACCCTTGCGCCGTGCAAAAAACGGAGTATTCTGCAATGTTAGGGGGTTTGTTAATCTAATCAAACCAAATTTTACTGATCAAGACATATTCAGGGACGTTAAATAGATGCGTTCTTCCTCAAATGTTGCCAAACGTTGCCGTTCAATAGCGATTTTGCTTCTCACTTGGATCTGCTTGTGGGTGTTGGAGGACTGTTCCTGCAGAATACTCGCGAATTTGCACGTCGTTAGGGCACCCACCTTGTTAGTCGGCCTATTTTCCGGCCCCGAAAACCCTGCCCTCGGGTTCGTGGCAGCTTGTTTGATCGAGTGATGGGCTATTGGGTTCGATTGCCTGCATATCATCGATTTCCGGAACTTCGTTAATCGTCGGATCATCCAGCGTGATACCTTCGAGCGTTGCTTTTTCGAGGTCGATTCGTTGGCGCTCTTCGGCATCCTGACGAAGCTGCTCCCGGATTAGTTTCTTCTCCTCTATAAACCTTCTGAGCACGAACTGCCTCAGGTCCTCTTGCGTGATATGGAAGTCCTTTGGCAGACGCGAGGGGCGTATGCCCTCTTTCCGCTGGATCGCCTCCATGACTCTAGCAAAAGCGCTGGCATGCATAAAGGAATATCGACTGACGGTAATAATTCCGTACCCCATGGACGCAAGCGCGTTCTTGCGCTCTTCGTCGATGGCGCGGTTCTCTTCTGCGTCGTGATAGAAACCGTTGTATTCAACGTCTGTACGAGATTTTTTCAGATAGGCATCCATAAAGAACTTCTTGCGTCTCGTGAGATTCTTTACGGCAGCGGTGACCTGCACCTCGTAATCGGTCTCAATTCCCCTAATGCCGAGTCCACCTTCGCTTTTGGGCAGCGTAAGCATCATGACAAAGGCCGTTTCCATAGGAGACCGGCATCCATCGCGCGCGCATTGGATCGCCTTTCGGGCAAGGGCCAGACCGTCGCATCTGGTAATGGAATTAAAGAACTGCTTTAGCCTCTCGGTCGAGGTGAGCGCGAAGCGCTCGGTATAAGAGGCAGAAGGGCCAGCTCCAAGGGAATAGGCGCCGCACAGCTCAAAGTAGTACTCCACCAGTTCGCGAAAAGGCAGATAGGTGGCGGCCTGAAGTGCACAAAGCTCAACGCCAATGATGTAGATGCCGTCTCCGAGATCTACAAAACGCGAGCTTGAGAATCGCTTTGACGAAACGTGGCATCGGCAGCCCATCGCGTAACGCGCGTGTCTACGATCAAACACCATCACCTCTAGGAGATTATTCGCGTCGAGGGTTACATCGTGTTTGGTGAGCCATTCTGTGGCTGCGTCGAGAAGCGTTCCGGTGGGGCATGATACGTATATCGCGGCGGGGCTACAGTGTTCGATGCCCCCTGCAGACATCGAGCGTGCGGTCTGGTAGACCGCTTTTGCCGTGGTATGTGACAATACGATACTCATAGTATCTATTGTGTCAGCTAGTACCGTGTTGATGGCGCTGAGCGGAAAAGCCGTTTTAGGGGTCTAACCAAATACTGTCCAAAAGCTTGACGCAATAATGGACCCGTTCGTCCTAAATCATTGTTTTCGCAGTTCAGCCATAGCAAAGAACTGCTCAATTGCTTCACATTTGATATCGATGGACTGCCGCCCGACAACAAATCGTGTGTCGAGAAAAGGCCGGAATCGTTCAAAATTAGGGTTCAGAATTTGTGGAGAGGGGCTTGTCCATGCAACACGGGACGGCCTCACTGCGAGGTTTTCGCTGTGAGGCCGTCCCGTGGGCAAGCAATGTTTGTCGCAGGCGTTTCTATTTTGCGAACAGGTTCTTGAGGTTGAACTCGGCCTGTACGGTGCGGAGCATGAGGTCCGTGTCGTCCAGGCCCAGGTGCTGCTCGTTGGCGTCGGGGGCAAGGGTGCCGCGGCGACGTGCCCAGTTTTCGAGCGCGGCGGGGGCGGACTCGCGGGGGAGCGAGCGCACCTCGGCGTCCAGGCTGCGGCAGATCTGGCGCGAGTCGATGACGATGATCTTGCCCGCGCGGCGCGCCTCGGCGTAACCGTCCAGGTGAATCTTGAACCAGCTATCCTCAAAGGCAGCGTTGTGCGCCATGTAGGGGTACTTCTTCATGAGTTTGAGCAGCTGCTTTTGCAGCTCTTTGTTCTCGCGGAATGGCTTTTTACCGTCGATGTCGTCCCAGGTGATGTGATGGATGTTCGACAACGGTACGTCTTCGCCGCGGTAGACGTCGGGCAGGCCACAGTAGTGCGCCTCGGCATCGTGCGGGACGGCGTCGCTGGTGAGGTCCATGATCTCCCAGCCAACGTTGATGATATAGCCGCGCTCGGGCGCGCGTCCGGTGGTCTCGATGTCGATGCCCAGCACGGTGCCCTGGATGGGCTTGCGGGCATACGCCACACCGAGTGCGTCGCGGTCGCCGCGGATCTCGCGCATGACGGACGCGGCGGTGCGCTTTTGCATCTTGCCGATAGCGGCGCAGGTGTCGGCGTCGGACAGGCCGCGCGAAAGGGTCGCGGGCGTCACGTTGCGCAGGCGTGCCTCGCCGATCTGATCGCACAGGTCGCGGTTACGGTCGGCCAGGTCGCGCACGGTGGCAAAGTCAAAGTCGGGGTCGCTCTCGGCGGTAAAGTACTCGGTCTCGAGCACCTTGAGGGCTTCCTCGCCCTTTTGGCGCTCGGACTCCATAGCGCCGTGATCGCCGTAGATAAACATGGGGATAAACGGCTGGCGCTCGTATTCGAGGGCTTGCGATACGTTCATATGTTGCTCCTTGGACGGGCCGCGGGCACGGCTCGGATTGCTGAGTTATGGCGAGATGATAGTTTACCATGTGCAACTATTGGCACTGCGCCTAGGACAACTACAATACCCTAGTTGACCGCTAGGACTTTTAAATTGCTGCCGAAAGACACGAAAGGTTCCATCCGTCATGGATTTGCTGATTGATATTTTGCTCGACGCCGGCAAGGACACGCTTTCGCTGGTGCCGTTTTTGCTAGTGACGTATTTGCTGCTCGAGACCCTGGAGCATGTTGCGGGCGACCGCGTTAACGGCTTGATCAAGCGCGCCGGTACCGCGGGCCCGGTGGTGGGTTCGCTGCTGGGCATCGTGCCGCAGTGCGGCTTTTCGGCGATGGCGGCAACGCTGTATGCCGGCCGCGTTGTGACGCTGGGCACGTTGGTGGCGGTGTTCCTCTCGACCTCCGACGAGATGCTGCCCCTGTTGCTTGCCGAGCAGGTGCCCATGCAGACCATGGCGATGCTGCTGGCTTCAAAGGCGTTGATTGCGCTGGTTACGGGCTTTATCGTTGACGCGGCCATCCGCGGGCTTCGTCGCAATGCCCGTGCGCACGCCGCGATTCGTCGTACGGTGCTGGGCGTTGAGGCAAACTCGGCGCACGTAAACTGCGCGCACGACGACCACAGCGGCGGCGACATTATCGACGAGGTGGCAGAGGCCGGTGTGGGTGCCGATCACATTCATGAGCTGTGCGAGCGCGACCATTGCGGTTGCGACGAGGACGAGGATGAGCATGAGCACGGACATGGCCATGGGCATGGTCACGGCCACGAGCATGGGCACCATCACGACCATGATCGCTGCCACGGCCACTCCCACGAGGGCGCGCCCGTCCTGTCGATTATCCGCAGCGCAATCTCGCACACCGTGCAGGTCTCGGTATTCATCTTCCTGGTGACGCTGATCCTCGTCGCCGTGCTCGAGACCTTCGGCGAGTCTGCGATCGAGCAGTTCCTGCGCGGCAACGAGACGCTTGCCGTCTTGGGCTCGGCGCTCGTCGGTCTGATTCCCAACTGCTCGGCTAGCGTTGTCATTACGCAGCTCTACCTGGAGGGCGCGCTGCAGCTCGCGCCGATGCTCGCCGGCACGCTTATCTCCGCCGGCGTGGGCTATCTGGTCCTGTTCCGCACCAACCGCAGCGCCCGCGAAAACATCCTGTTCCTGGTCATGATGTACGTCATCGGCGCAGGTTGGGGCCTTGTCCTGTCCGCCTTCGGCCTCTAAATAGATTGTTGGGGCATGCCTTAAAAACTACCCCCGTCACCTGGGCGTTTCCCATGCTCAAAAGCAAAAAGGTAGATTTCTAGGCATGTCCCAAAAATCTACCTTTTGTTAGCGCAGTAGCTCGGTGAGGTTGCGTTTAAAGCGAGCACGGTCTTCGTTGGTGAAGGCTGCCGGCCCGCGCGTGCGTCCGCCGGCGCGGCGCACTTTCTTTTCCTCGTGACGAATAAAAAGCTGCATATCGATGGTGGCCTTGTCGTAGACACGCCCACGCACGCCGATGGCGGCAGCGTCGCGTCCGAGCACCATGCTCGCCAGACCAATATCCTGCGTCACGACCACGTCGCCTGCCTGCAGGCGCTCGATAATGGCAAAGTCGGCGCTATCGGCGCCTACGCTCACGTCGAGCGTCGTCACCCAAAAGCCCCGTCGCGCGTGCTCAGCATTGCGCGGATCGTCACGGCGAATGTGCCGCTCCAGGTTTTGCGTGCTGTTGCCTGCGATCACCACGGCGACGCCCGCCCGCCGCGCGCAGTCGATCGACTCGCGCGTGACGGGGCAGGCGTCGGCATCAATAAAAAGCGTCCGAGGCATCTAGTGCACCAGCTTGCCAAAGCGGATGGCACGAATAACCAGCGTCACGCCAAACACCAAAAGGGCGGCGCCGGTAAAGATGACGAGCATCTTGGCCGACCACAGCGGGTAAATGAACACGAACACGCCCGCAATAATGGAGAGCGCGCCACTCAGGATGGTAAAGCCGCGGTTAGGCGAAAGCTCGGACTCCAGAATCGCCATAATGCCCTCGATAATCCAGCCAAAGCCTGCCACGACCACCACCATTGTGCTGAGCGTCGCCGTCGAGAACGCCTGGTTACGCAGGATCACCACGCCGCCCAGGATGATGAGCAGGTTGGTGATAATGCTCATCACGCGCCAGCCGGTGGGCAGCTGGGATTCAAAAACCGTGGTGAAGAGCCTGATGCCGCCTGTGATCACAAAGTAGGCACCCAGGACGGTCGTCAAAAAGACGAGGGTTTTAGCCGGCGCAAAGAGTAACGCGATGCCGGCGATAAGCGCGACGACGCCGGTGATGGCGTAGATCCAGCGCACGGCCTTAATGGCCTTGCCCGCCATGCTGCGCTCGTCAAATCCAAATTGGCTCGACTTTTGGTCCTCGTTTTTAAAGATGCCCATGATGTCTCCTTTCCGCGCGGCGTTTGCCGTATTTGATGTAACCAGTATCTCGCAATGGCGCCGGCGCATGGGGTGAGGAGGTCGAATTGCCGCCCATCCTTCCCGAATTGTTACCTTTGTTCCCACTTTGATGAGGGTTAATCAACGGTTGTGGAACATTGCTCTGGGGCATGTTATTGCCTACGTTTTAGGTTAGATTTTCCTAAGAACAATTAGCTTTTATTGGGGGTCCCTATGAATAAAGCAGTTCCCGAGGCGCCGTCGGGCGTCGAGACGATGGCAAAGCAGGGTTGCGAGAAGCTTGGCCTGGGCGCTTTTGATGCACTGGTTCGCCGCGCCCGCACGTGTCGCCGCTTTGACGAGTCCATGCGCGTGCCGCGCGAGTTTTTGCTCGAGCTGGCGGAGCTGGCGCATCTGGCTCCGTGTGGTGCCAATGCTCAGCGCCTGCGTTTTCACGTGGTGAGCGGTGCCGAGGATTGCGCGCGCGTGTTCGACGAGCTCGCGTGGGCTGGCGCGCTCAAGGATTGGCCGGGTCCTGCCGAGGGCGAGCGCCCGACCGGCTATATCGCGATTCTTGCCGAGCGTGTCGTGCCGGGCAAGCCTGCGGCACCCATCACCGAGGTCGATACCGGCATCGCTGCCCAGACGATGATGCTCGCCGCCCGAAGCGCCACGCCCGAGGTTGCGGCTTGCATGTTCAAGGCCTTTACGCCCCGCGCGATTGACGCTATGGGTCTCGATAACGACAAGTTCGAGCTCAAGCTGATTATGGCCTTTGGCGTGCCGGCCGAGACGCAGGTCATCGATGCGATCGATTCCAACCCGGACGGCTCCATTAATTATTGGCGCGACGAGACGCAGGTGCATCACGTGCCCAAGCGTCCGCTCGCCGACGTTTTGGTGTAGCCGCGCGTCGTTGCGGTGCGATTCGGCGGCAAAACCACCACAAAGGTGCCTGTCCCCATTGTGGTGGTTTGAGGGGAGGGCGTGTGGCCGATCTGTATTTGGTGCGGCATGGGCAGACCGAGCTCAATCTGCAGAACATTTTGCAGGGTTGGCATGATTCGCCGCTTACGGCGCGCGGGCGCGAGCAGGCGCTGGCGACGCGGGCGGCGTTTGACGCGCGCGGCGTGACGTTTGACCATGTATATTCGTCGCCGTTGGGCCGGGCGCGGTGTACGGCTGAGCTGATCGTTGGCGCAGATTGCCCCATTGAGCTTGTCGACGACCTGCGCGAGTGGCATTTGGGCTCGCTGGAGGGTATATCAAACCGCGAGATGCCGGCCCAGCCCTGGGGCGATTATCCCGTTGCGTATGGCGGCGAGTCGGAGGCGCAACTGCGAACGCGTATGGTGGCGGCGCTGTCCCGCATTATGGCGCGGCCGCTGCACAACTGCGTGCTCGCCGTCTCCCATGGCTCTGCCTGCCAGGAGTTTCTTGGGTGCGTAGCCGGCGGGGGAGAGCAGCCCGACAACGGCGCCGTACTTCACTTTGACTGCACAGACGGGGCGTTTTCGCTCCTTGATTGGTAACGAATGAAGGGACCCCTATGAATAAAGATCTGTATCTGGTCCGTCACGGGCAGACAATATTCAACCTTAAGTGCATTATCCAGGGTTGGAGTGACTCGCCGCTCACGCAGCTGGGGTGCGACCAGGCGGCACGCGCTGGCATGTTCTTGCGTGCGCGCGGCATTGAGCCGGATCACGCCTACACGTCTACGCTGCACCGCACCGAGCAGACCATCGCCAACCTGTGGCCGGGCCTTGCCTACGAGCGCCTGGACGGCCTGCGCGAGTGGTTCTTTGGCGACTTTGAGGCCGAGCGCGTAATGCTGATGCCCGAGCGTCCGTGGCGCGACTTCTATCGCCAGTTTGGCGGCGAGGGCCAGATGCAGGTGCGCGAGCGTATGGTCGCGACGCTGACCGGACTCATGCAGAAGCCCGACCACGAGCGTGTGCTCGCGGTGAGCCACGGCTCGGCCATCAAGGAGTTTATGGACCACACCAAGGGCGCGGCGGCTGACGAGCGCGATCGTGTGCCGGGCAACTGTTCGGTGCTGCACTTTACGTTTGACGACGAGTCCGACACGTTTGAGCTGGTTGAGGTCTTTACGCAGGAGGATTACGCGCGCGAGCTGGGGCTGGAGCCGTTGGTGGCTGCGGTGGGTCCGCAGCGCGGGTAATGCGGTCGCGGCGATGTGAGTCGCCGACATAATTGCTCGAAGTGAAAAGGGGCGGGGCGCAATGCGATGCGTCCCGCCCCTTGCTTGTTTGGATGCCGAGTTTTGTCTCGAGTGATTGACGCCGCTAGAAGCGTGCAATCTGGTGCGTGAGAAGCCCCGTCGGAACCTGCGGCGCGCTGCCGCTCACCTGCGCCGCCGGGAACAGTGCGGCAACGGCAAAGTTAAACGGCTCTTTGCCGGTATAGGTGCCGGCGGCGCGGGCCTCGTCGGCCAGGAGCCGCGATGCCTCGGCCAGTGCAGCGGCGTAGGCGGGGTCGTCGGCGAGCACCGACTCGGGCGCCTGCTCCAGCATGGCGCGGATGGCGCCGACAGCGTCCTCGCGCTTGACCTCCCACACGCGGTGCGTGATGCCCGCGGGATCGGTGACGGCATAGAGCGATGCGCCCTCTTTGGCGGCACCGAGGATGATATCCATGACGGGCGAGGCGTCGTAGGCGAGCGACACGGGGCGCGGCTGAACCTTGAGCTCGGCGATTGCGCGGGCGGCGGCCGCCGTGTCGGCGTCGTGCTCGTCGGCGTTGCTGCCGCCTGCGAGCACGCCAACCGGGCAGATCGCCACGACGCCCGTCACGCGCCCCGGCTCGCCCGAGCATTCATACACGTAATACGCCGCGCCAGGATCCTTGAGCATGAGCCCATCAGCGATGGCGCCGTGCAGGGCGTCGTTGCCGCTCAGGATGCTGCCCATCTGCGGCAGCGCCTCGAGCACGCGGTCCTGTGCCGGGCGAATGCAGGGAAACGGAAGAGCTTTCATGGGCGGTCCTAACGTGCGAATCGGTTTGTTCGCGGCTTATTATGCCCCAACTTGTCTGTTCGCGTCCCAGAGTGTGTTGTCCACAAGCGCCGTTAGCACGCGCTGGCAGCGGACGATATCGGCATGGGGCACATATTCGTTGGGCTTGTGGGCGAGCGCCAACGAACCGGGGCCGTAGCTCATGCAGTTGCGGTTGCCTGTCTTGCCGGCAATGACGGCGGTGTCGGTGTATCCGGTAAAGAAGCCTACGGGCGTGTTGGCGCCGGTCACATTGTCGGCCGCATGCTTAAGCGCGGCCAGAAAGGGAGAGGCCGGGTCGCGCTCGATGGCGGGGCGATCGCCTGTTATGGTATAGCTGCCGTGACAGCCAGGAACCGTGGCCTTGGCGGCGGCGATCGCCTGTTCAACGATGCAGGCTGCTGCGGTCGTATCGGTCGGCGGCGCCAGACGCATGTCGACCCAGACCTTGGCGTGGTCGGGCACGACGTAGGGCCGATACCCGCCCTTGATCTGGCCAAACGTAATGGTCGAAGGCCCCAACTCTTCATGCACGGGCATCTCCGCGAACGCGCGTCGAAGCGCGCAGACGACTTCGGCCATGGCGGCGACGGCGTCGGCTCCCTTCCAAGGCTGGCTCGCATGTGCCGTCACGCCGGCCATCTCAATCTCGAACCACGTGCGTCCCTTGTGCGCCACCTGGATCTGCCCGTCGGTGGGCTCGGTGTCCAGCACCCACTCGTTCGCGCCGACCCAGCCGGCGGCAATGGCGGCCTCGGAGCCGCGCATAAAGTCCTCTTCGTCGACCGAGCAAATGAGCGAAAAGCCGCGGCGGGGGAGCGTGCCCTCCGCCGCGGCGCGCTCGAGCGTATGGGCGAGCGCGGCAATGGCGCAGGCCAGGCCGCCTTTCATATCGCAAGCTCCGCGGCCATAGAGCTTGCCGTCGCGCACGGTCGCCCCGAGCGGGTCGATGCCGGGATCCCAGCCATCACCCAAGGTGACAGTGTCCATATGACAGATGCAAACAAGCCGCGGCTCATCGCCGGTGCCCGGTACGGTAACCATAAGGTTGCGACGCCCGGGAAGCACCTCGAGCTCGCGTATTTCCACGGCGTCCAGCACGGACGCATCGAGATCGGCGACATACGCCTCGACCAGACCTTTGATGTATTGCTCGATCTCGCCCTCATATGCGCCGGGGTCCGAGCTATCAATCCTCACAAGGTCCTGCGCAAGCCGCCAGGCAAAGTCCTCATCAACCATATGCAACCTCACAATCAGTTTGCAATCCAAACCGATTGTATGCTTCCTGGGAGGTCCGCGACGCGCGCGTGGCAGTATTTACCGTTCGCAGGCCGAACTATCGCGCTTGCCGTCCGAGCGGGCTCGCAGGCGGCGCAGTGGGTACGTACCCTTCATGGACGACATGCTATGCGACATATCTGCGTTTCGGTATCACCGGATACCTCCACAGGTCTTGGCAATAATGCCGGACCTGCCCGATTCTGTGGACGACCCGCGCAGGGAGCACCTTTGTGGGCATCCGCTCGTCACGCATTTCCTGGGCACCCCGTTACACGTGTTGGCACAGGGCGGCTGCGGGCGCAAGGGTGAACGCATTGTCAGACATGTTTGGAATGGCGAAAGGCCGTTTGGCTCCGTGCGGCAGACGGAGTTTGGCTTCGATGTTGCGTCCCCGCTCTTTACCCTGCTGACCCTGGCTCCCTCGGTCTCAAACGAGCGTCTGATCATGTGCATGTATGAGATGTGCGGCACCTTTGCCGTGTGCAAGATTGCGCCCAAGGTAAAGTTGGCGCTTGAGCAGGCATATGGGAGCCGCTGGGGTGACGCACGGCTGGGCTGGGAAAACGTAAAGGATGTCTCGGGGAATCCAACGGACTTATGGAAGCGACCTCCCTTGATTGAGCTCTCCGAACTTACGGAGTACGTCGATAAGGTTCAGGGGCTCCGCGGTGCTAAATCGTTCACGCGTGCCGCGAAATGCATTACGGGGATGGCGGCATCGCCGCTTGAGGTCCAGGCTTCGATGCTGTTTGGCCTTTCGAGGTTGCGCGGCGGCGAAGGACTGAGCCTTACCAATAACGTTGAGATTCGCATGACGCGCAGCGCCCGCCTGATTTCGGGGCTTGATAGACGCTATGCCGATATCCTGCTGGCAAATAAGGACGGCAGGCGGGAGTGCCTGGTTGAATGCCAAGGTAGGGCCATTCACGGATCCATAGAATCCAAGATTTCGGACTCCGATCGAACGACGGCCCTGCAGGCGATGGGATATCCCGTCGTTTTGATGACCTATGGCCAGCTGGTCGACGCCGATGCCTTCCGAGTGGTGATGGAGCTCATCATGTCCTATCTCGATATGCCGTTGAAGGACAAGACGCCGAGGCAGCAGGAGCTCGAACGGCGGCTTCGTGAGGAGATTTTTATCGATTGGGCGGACATGTAGTCGTGCGGGTGGAGAACGGTCGCGCGAACTAGGGTTTTGCTCGCGAAATAGGACTTCAGTTTAACCTTGGAAGGGCTTTAGAAAATGATATCAAGAACAAGTTGTTTCGGAAAATCGACAGTCAACTTGATATGGACATATAGAGATCAATTTCTACCCACTAAAACCCCTGATAAAGTTGTTTATCAAAGCGGTTATGCTTTGTGATTGGGGTCTCACCGTCTATTATCCGAAAAAACTTGTTCTAGGTAGCATTTCTAAAGCCGTCCGGAGCAACGAAATCGGCCCCCGTTTCGTGGAAACGGGGGCCGAATGGGCTTCGCGGGCTGTCTGGCAGGCTTGGCGCCGGCGCTATTTGATCACGCGCACACGATACATCGACGGGATCTGCTTGAGCGCCTCGATGGTGCTGCTGTCCAGGTGCTCGTCGGTGTCGAACATGGTGTAGGCGTTCTCGCCGGCGGACTCGTTGGTCATGCGCTGCACGTTGGCGTTGTCTTTGGCAAGGATGGCCGTGATCTGGCCGATCATGTTGGGCACGTTGGCGTGCAGGCAGGCGATGCGGCTTGCGGCACGCGCTTTGCCCATGCTGCAAGCGGGGTAGTTAACGCTGTGCGCGATATTGCCGTTCTCTAGGTAATCCTTGAGCTCGCTGATGGCCATGTCGGCGCAGTTGGCCTCGGCCTCGCCCGTGCCGGCACCCGAGTGCGTGGTAATAAACGTGTTGGGCATCTTGACGGTCTTGGGCGTGGCGAAGTCGCAGCTAAACCAGCTCAGCTTGCCCTCGCGCAGGGCGGCGTCGACGGCGTCCTCGTCGATGATGGTCTCGCGAGCGTAGTTGATGAGCACGGCGTTGGGAGCCAGCAGGTCGATCTGCTCGGTGCTGATCATGCCGATGGTGTCGGCCTTGCTGGGCACGTGCACCGTGAGATAGTCGCAGCCGCGGCACAGGTCCTCGAGCGTGCCCACGCGCTGCACCTCGCGGCTCAGCACCCAAGCGTGCTCGACGGAAATGAACGGATCGTAGCCGTAGACGTCCATGCCCAGATCGACGCAGGCGTTGGCGACCTTGGAGCCCACGTTGCCCAGGCCGATGACGCCGATGCGCTTACCCTTGAGCTCGCGACCCACAAAGGCCTTCTTGGCCTTCTCGGCATCGACCTGAATCTCGGGGTCGTCGGCGTTGTCGCGCACCCAGTTCATCGACTGCACCACGCCGCGGCTCGAAAGCACCAGCATGCCCAGGACGAGCTCCTTGACGGCGTTGCTGTTGGCGCCGGGGGAGTTAAATACGACGACGCCCTTCTTGGCATACTCCTCGACGGGGATGTTGTTGACGCCGGCGCCGCAGCGGGCGATGGCGCGGATGCCCTCGGGCAGCTCGTAACCGTGCAGGTCGGTCGAGCGCATCAGGATGGCGTCGGCCTCCTCGGCGGTGCTCACAAACTTGTAGCCCTCGCCAAACTCGACTTTGCCGTCTTTGGTGATGTCGTCGATGGTCTTGATCTTACGCATGGAAAGCTCCTTAGCGGGTTTGTTTTAAACAGGTGGTTTGAGGTGGCTGGTCGGCCCGCGCGTTGCGGGCTAGTTAGATCGCGGACTCAAACTGTGTTGCGCTTCGAAGTCCTTCATGTACGAGGCCAGCGCCTGCACATCCTCCATGGTGACGGCGTTGTACACGCTGGCGCGCATGCCGCCCACCAGGCGATGGCCCTTGACGTTTTGAATCTGGTGTTCGGCCGCGCCCGCGACAAAGGCGGCGTCCAGCTCGGCGTCGCCGGTGCGGAACGTGACGTTGGAAATGGAGCGGCTGTCTACCTGCACGGTGCCATGGAACAGTTCGCTGTGCTCGAGCAGGTCGTAGAGCAGGTTGGCCTTGGCCCAGTTGCGCTCGGCCATGGCGGCAAGCCCGCCGGTCTCCTCGACCCAACGGAACACCTTGCCGCACACGTAGATGCCAAAGGTGTTGGGTGTGTTGAGCATGGATCCCTTGGCGGCCTGGGTCTTAAGGTCCATGTATTGCGGCGTCTGCGCAAAGGCGGGGCCGTCGGCGATCAGGTCGTCGTGCACGATGACCACGGTCACGCCCGCGGCGCCGGCGTTTTTCTGCGCGCCGGCGTAGATGAGGCCGTAGCGCTCAACGTCGAGCGGCTGCGACAGAAAGCAGCTCGAGACGTCGGCGACCAGCGGCACGTCGCCGCAATCGGGCAGTTCGTGGTACATGGTGCCAAAGATGGTGTTGTTCTGGCAGATGTAGACGTAGTCGAGCCCGTCGCCCGCGGCCTCGGCGGCAATGCGCGCGTTGATGTCGGCCATATTGGGAATGCGGTCGAAGTTGGTGTCCTGGGAGCTTGCGAGCAGCACGGCCTCGCCGTACTTGGCGGCTTCCTTGTACGCCTTGTTGGCAAAGTTGCCGGTCACGACGTAGCCGGCGCGGCCACGGCGCATGAGGTTCATGGGGATGCCCGCAAACTGCAACGTGGCGCCGCCCTGCAAAAACAGGACGCGGTAGTTGTCGGGGATGCTCAGCAGGCGGCGCAGGGTTGCCTCGGCGTCGTCGATGATCTGCTGGTACATACTAGATCGATGACTCATCTCGAGCACAGACATGCCGCAACCGCGGTAGTCCATCATCTCGTCGGCGATCTCGGCGAGCACGCTGGTGGGCAGTGCGGCCGGGCCTGCTGAGAAGTTGTGCACACGTGCCATCTTCTAGGTCCCCCTCGTAGTCGTTTGAACGTTCGGGATACTTTAGCACAGTGCAACGGCGGGCGCGACCGCATCACGGTAAAACCCGAGTGTGCCGCTATGATTTACAGGATGGTTACATGGGGGAGGGTCTTTACTCCTCCAGCAGATCGAGTTCTGCGAGCGAGGGCATCAGGTTCTCCAGGCGTTTAATCTCTTCGTCGAACATGGCGTTGAGTTGCTCCTGTTTGACCTCGAGCTCGTTTTGCATGTCGGCTTCGGCGGCAGCGGACTTGTCTGCAAAGGCGTTAAAGTCGCCCTGCTTGCGCTCGAGGACTGACATGATGCGCTCGTCGATCGTGTCTTTGCACAGCAAGCGATACACCAGCACGTTGCGCGATTGCCCCATGCGGTACGCGCGCGAAATGGCCTGGTTTTCGATCGAGGGCTTGTACTGCGGCTCGCACAACACGACGACGCTTGCCGACTGAATATTAAGTCCCGTGCCGCCCGACTGAATCTGCGCCACCAGTACAGAGCCGGCGGTCGCCGCGTCAAACGAATCGATAATCTTCTGGCGTCTATCGAGTGGGATAGATCCGCTGATGGGACCGTAGCACGCACTTCCAAACGCTGAACGCACCACGTCGATGGTGTCGTGGAAGAACGAGAACACCAAGATTTTGCGGTTTTCGTCTTTGGCGTCGGCAACGATTTCGCGCAGACGTTTGAGCTTGGACGAGTCGCGGGGGTCCGGGGTGTTCCACGACAACTGACGGATCTGCATTGGGTTTCGCATCCGCAGGGTTAGGTAGTATTGCTGGAGCTCCGAAGATCCCATCTGGCACCACTCGCTGTTTTCGATGAGGTCGGGCAGCTCCGAGAGCACGTCCTCGCGCTTGCGACGGTAGTAAACCGGCGCCAGAGCGTCTCTAAATTCTGCAGAACTAAATCTGCTGGCGTGTTTTCTTGCCTCTCGAGCAGCCTTTTTGTTGAGGTGCGACACGAGCCCGATCATCTCGTCGACCTTATTCTCGAGCGGCGTACCCGACATAAACAGAACGCGCTTTGCCTGCTTACACAGGTTGAGCGTATTGATGCTTCGCTTGGCGTTTGGGTTTTTAATGTAATGGGCCTCGTCGACGACGACCAGATCGAGTTTCACCGACTGGTCAAGCTCAATGTAGCTGGTGCTCTCATAGTTGGTGACGCCCACATCCAGCCCCGCCAGCCATGTCTTTGCATGGAGGTCCTTCGCGGGCCCATGGATTTTAATGCACGTAAGGTCACTGTGTTTGCGCACCTCGCGCACCCAGTTCTCCAGAACGCTGGCGGGACAAACGACCAAAAACTTCTTGGCACCTTTGTTTTTGAGCGCGGTCATCGCGGCGATGGCCTGGACCGTCTTACCCAATCCCATCTCGTCGCCCAGCAGCACGTTGTTCTGATGCAGTATGTAGCGAACGCCCCATGTTTGGTACGTACGGAGCTCGCACTTAAGCCCCGTGGTATCGAACGTCGTCGTTTTAATTTGTTTGGCGAGCTTCTCGGGCAGGCCGTAGCCGTTGGAAGTCGAAGAAAACGCCTCGGGAATTAGCTTTTCGAGCAGGTTGTACACGCGGATGGGGTCGGCCCCGAAGAGCTCCCACACGGTTTTCTCGTCCAGCTCTTTGAGGTTGCGTCCGACGTAGCTGTTGATCTTTTTGAGCTCGGTACCGTTCGTAAGATCGCTGAGTTTTTTGTACGCGTCGTAAACCGTGTCGCGGTCTTTGCAGATAAGCCAGCCATACGCATCGAGCGCCGGCATGAGCTGGTCTTGCAGCTCCGAAAACTCTTCGGTGATGCGTGCGGATGCTGCCTTGGCCTCGTTGAGTAACTCCTCCAGCTCAAAGTGCTTATAGACTTCCTGGAGAAGCGCCGTGTCCTCGGGCTTTTTATTGTCGGGGGTCAGTTTAATCTTGCCGCTTTTTGCGAGCATGTCGGTCTGCTGTTTAATAGCCTCGACAATTCTTTCGGCAGCGCTTTCGCTAATGCCATTAATTCTTCTTAGATCGGACCTCTGCTCGTAGTTATCCCTAAGCTGTTTTTCGCGTCTGCGCAATCTGCCATACATGATCTGGGCGAGCGTCGTATATCCAGCATCCTTGATGCACTTGATTCGGACGCCTGGAACCAAATCTTTAAGGATGTCGACCGATTGCTCAGAAACGTAGCGCCGAGCATCGGCGTGGCGGGCCTTGTTTGCTTGTTTGCGGATTTGGTTTTTGCTGCGCCTAAGCTTTTCTTCCAATTTGGAAACTGTGTTTCCGGGAATTCTGTCTTCAGCGCCATAGACCGCCGCTTCAATTTCGTCTCTGTTGGGCTTAGTGTCAGCTGCAAAGAGGTTCTCGCCTGCGTCCTCAGCGATGATATCGATGGCTATCTTCCGGATCTCCGCATCCAGTTTGGCGCTTGTGCTCATGCCAAGAATGTTGTCCGCTCGCCGACGGCCGTCTCTCAGAAAATTGCTGTTAGAGGTGCCCGTGAATTGCACAAGGCGATGATATGCAGCCTCGGTCGTCTGCTTGTCGGCGGCACTTAGCAAGAGCCAGCGAAGTCTGCCGCTGTTTTGGGTCAAAACATCACAGTCCTCAAGAACGGTGCGGGCATCATGAATCGCAGACGCGTAGGTTTCGGCAAGTTGCTGGGACTTGTAGTAGCGCGCGGCAAAAAAGAGCGCGTCGCGCATATGGGTGCTTTTCGGTTTGGGTCGATAGAGCTCGCGAATTGCGTCGGCACATTCATTCGCCATGCGGACGAGTATTTTGAAATAGTCATCATCTTTTGCCAATTCACCATGACAGTAGAGGTCGTATGCCGTCTTGATGTTTTGAGCTTTGAGCCTCTTCTGTGCGCCCTTCGTTACTTTAAGGTCGCTGAGTTTTATCTTTCGAAGTTCTTTGTTCAGCGTTTGTGTCTTGGCTTGCGTGATCGCGTCCCTAAAGCTGTCGGGTCCGTATATCGTGGCCCTCGAAATAACCTCGATGGCGTCCAGCAGCTCCCGCGCTTTCGAGACGATTGCTTTTGCTTCGCTGGGGCTAAACGGTCTTGCCATTACGGACTCCTGAAGATATGCGGACAAGTTGAGACGCGTGAGGCGCGGGATGTAACCGCGCGTCAGGTTCATTTTAATTGCCGCGGAGCCAAGGAAAATGAAACGGGTTCTAAGTGTGCGCGATCGCCGTTCACCGATTAAAACTACCGCTCATCTGCATATGCACAGTTGATTTGTTGCGCAACAAAATGTTGCTAAACAAATACGCTCACAAGTGGCGTATGAAGTAGTAATAACAATCATCTTCCTTATTTCCCGACGTAGCCGGTAGGTTGCGCCATGGATTCTTGGGGGTCGTTTCTGTATGAATAACGATGGTGCGAGTGCAACAAACGATTCAATATACGTAGGCGCATATTTTGAGTCTCTTATTATGAATGCGGTCGCGCAAGCTGATGCTCCGCTGCACGAAGCGTTGGTGCGCTCGAACGTGTACCGCACCATTAATGAGGCATACGAACGCGCGCTTGCCCAATTGGTTATAGATGGTGAGCTTTTGTATGCCAACGGCGAGTACCGCATGGCACCTGATGTTGCCGTCGAAGCGGTGGAGCCTGTAAGGGAGCCGGAGGCGGCCGATACCGTTAAGCCTGAAGCCGTCGAGTCCGAAGTAATTGAAGACGAGGATATTGAGCCCAAGACCGCTGAGTCCGAAGATGTTGAGGGCGAGACCGTCGAGGACGAAGACGATGGGCTTGAGGCCGTCGAATCCGAGGCCGTTGAGGACGAAGGCGATGAGCCCGAAGTTGCCGAAATCAAAGACGTGGATAGCGCTGAAATTGAGAACGCTGAGTTCCAAGATGACGAGGTCATGGCAGATGGGGACGTGGCAATTGATGACGACTCTGCTGAGCTTGAAGTCTTGGGGTCCGCGAGCGCTGAGGTCGTCGTTGTCGAGCCCGTTGCCCCCGAGACCCCTGCGGCGAAGGCCGTCGGCCCCATCTCGTTGCGTGCGGATTCGACCCTTGAGCAGCTGAAGGTTAATGAGCGCAGCTGGCCCATTCCTGTCGCCGTGGGTGTTTCGTATGACAAGAAGCCGGCGGATGGCCTTGCCCTCATGGGGTATGAGCCGCCGGCAGAGCCTGTGGCGGCGGAGCCTGTGGCGGCGGAGCCTGCGGCGGCGACGGAGCAGCAAGAGTCCGTACAGCCTGCGCGTCCCGAGCTCACGCTGTCTTCTGAGCCGCAGCAGCTGGCCATTTCCTTCTCGGATGGCCTTGAGGTCGAGCAGGCCGTCGCCGAGCCCGAAGCTGCCGCCGAGCCCGAGCCCGAGGTTGCTGCCGAGCCTGAGCAGCCTGCGCTTGCGTTTGAATCTGAACCCGTATCCGTTGAGGAGCTTGCGCCTGAGCCCGAGGCGGACGCCGAGGCAGCACCCACTCCTGAGTCTAAACCTGATGATGCGCCCGCAGCTGAATTCAATCCCTTCTCCCTTCCCGTCAATAAGCCTGAGCGCCCCGATTGCCTGAGCGGCTGGGACGACCCGCGGTGCGTGTTCGACAGCGAGACCCAGGTCGCTTTCCTCGATAAGCAGAAGATTCACGATGTGTTTTGCCTTGTGCGCGAACTGGGCAAGGCAAAAGACGCAAACGTGCGCGCTGCCTTTGAGAGGCGGCTCTTGACCTACGCGATGCCGCTTTCTCCGCAGTACCGCGCGCAGGCGCCCGAGCTCGGCAAGCTCTCGGGCAATGCGAAATTTGTGTTTGACGTGTTTGGTAATTTGCGAAAAGTCGGGCGCGAATGCTGTGCGTATATGGATGTTAAGGGGCCGGCAACTGAATCACTCGGCAGTGTTTATTCGGGTGATGGCGAACCGCTCTCGCTGTGGAATCTTTCGATTACCGCGACCATCCAGCGCAAATTAAAATGGAACTGTCAAATCCACAATATGCCCGAGTTGCTCGCGTGCAGCTGGAAGGTGCTTCAAGAAAAGGGCCTTACCTCGGCTGAGGTGCGTTCGATTGTCTCTGCATTGAATGATTGGCCTGCGGGGCGCTTGCTGCTGGGGAGAACTAAAACCGAGCTGGAGCTCGCCCGCCAGGCGGCGATAGGGGGTTGGTATCCTCCGGTCAATACGCCTGTTGAGCGCGCCAAAAGAGTAAATGACCTTGCTGACGAAGCTATCCTGCAGCTGCGCAGAGAGCACTTGTCTGCGCATGGACCTTCATTCCGCCTGCTTTTTTGTATCAGATTGGCGGGTAAGCTTGCGGCGGGCTACAGTGATAAGTACTCCGTCGGTTCGGTGCTCACCGAGCTTAAAAACGAATTCCCCGCTTACAACGCGGCTATAAAGACGTTTAAGCGTCTGAACTTTGAACTGCCTCAGGATCAAGAAGATATTGAGGCCAGTAATTTGGAATCTACCTGCGAAAATGGCAATTCGACAGACAGCGTTATTGCGTCGGTCGATGAGGTAAAACCAGATGACCAGTTGGATACCCAGACAGAGGCGCCTGGGGCGCAGGCCGCTCGCGAGCCTGAGCAGCCTGCGGCGCAGGACCTTACGGTTGAGCAGGCGCTTAAGCTTGCCGTGGGCCGGGACCTTGCAAAGTTCAATAGGTGGTTTACGGACCTCGTGTATCAGGATCGTACTCTGATGGGTTATATGCTTATTGATGATAAGCCAGCTCGGTGGATGGATAACCTTGGCAAATCTGCCTGGAAAATCCGTGAGCGTTACGATGCCCTTATGACGGGGCGCCCCACATTCGATATCGATACCTTCGGGCCGCTTTTCCATACGTATAAGCTGTCTGCCGAGGAGTTTTACGGGCTAACGCACACCGCGCAGCCTGCCTTCCTGTACATGAAGCGCGTGTACGGCCAGGGTACTATTCCGCTTAAATATGCCCAGGTCGATAAGGATCTTGCGCCGGCTGTTTGTGATGTGGTTCGAGCGTATTTGGCCGGCATGGCAGCTGAATACGCCGACGATCAGGTCGAGGAAAAACCTGCGCCTGCAGAGCAGGCTGTTTCGCCATCGATCGAGTCGGCGGCTGAGCCCGAGCCAGCTTCTGAGCCCGTGCTTGCCGCGGAGCCCGATCAAGCGGTCGCTTCCGCTCCCGAGCCTGAGCCGGAACCGACGTCAGATCCGGAACCGGCGCCCGAGCCTGAGCCGACGCCCGGGCCGGTGACGGCCCCGGCCCCAGAACCCGCTCCCGCCCCGGCCCCGCAACAACCTGCCAAGCCCTTCACGAGCAAAATTGAAGACCTCACCAGTAAGGGTCCCATGTCCATCGAGGCGTGGCTGGCGCTGCTGCCCAGCGACGATGCCGACTTGATGCGCTGGGTTATTAGCGATAAGCCTCTTATGGACTATCCCCACAAACCCGCCGGGCTCGGCCCGCTTCGTCAGCGCCGTGCCGCGCTGCTCAAAAATCGTCCGCATTTGAACGAGGATCAATTTGCTCCGCTATACATGCGTTACGACATTACCGAGGAAGCGTTCTGCAAGATTACACTGGCAGACCCGATGGCCTTTGGCTATCTAAAAGCCGTCAAGATCTCGAACAAGTTTAGCCTCCGTCTGGCCGCTAACGACGGCACGCTGCCGCGGGAATGGCGCGACAGGATAGCTCGGCTGTACCGCCGGTCTGCCGCCGATGCCCCTCGAATGCCCGCAAACACCGAGGAGCGCAACGCCTCTCAGCTCGAACAAATCGCACGTAAAAAGCTGGGCAACTTCTCTACGCGCGGTGCGGCGCTGAGCGCCTTCGCGGAGTCTGGAGCCGTTAAGGAATATCGCAACCTTAAAGATTTCCGCAACAGGTACCAGCAGTTTTTGGGAGAAAACAAGTGTGGCTTTAGACTGACGCTCGCGTTGCCTGACGATGACGTTAAGTGCCTTAACGAGCTGCGTGACACGCACATGTTCCTGGTGGCACGCGCCAATAAGATCCGCGCCTACAAGGTCGACAGCCGCCTTACGTCCGGGTTGCGCGAGATCCTGACGCTTGCCGCGGGACGCAATATCGAGTGCGGAACGGGCCTCATCATGCGCGAGAACAAGGAGCTGTGCGACCTGTACGACATTCGCGACGACGAGGAGCTCTACGAGATTATCCGCTCGTTTGTGCGCCCGGGCTCGGTGTCTGGCTTGGAGATGGGCGTGACGCCGCTGATCCGCCTGGGTAAAACGGATCGCAAAAACCAGATGCTCGGCGTGCTGCGCGACGCGGGCACCGAGCTGTCACGCGAGGAGTTTGCCCAGCGCTACGCCGACAAGTACTGCATAGCCATAAAGACGGTTCGTAACAACTACCTGCGCGACATGAACGCGTATTTGCGTAACGGTCGTTATTCGTATGTGGACAGTGACCTTACGGCCGAGCAGCGGCAGTTCATCCAAGACTTGGTGACCGAGGATTACGTCTCGCTGCCGTACGTTACGGCAAGCTTTGCCGCCAAGTTTGGCCCCACGTCCGACCGTCTCGTTAACGATCAGACGCTCGCGCCCCTTGGCCTGGAGATCTCGAGGGACCTGATCGTTAAAGAGGGCGTGGACCTGCGACGTTCGTTTACGAACCTGCTTATGTCGCACGATAGCTTTGCCTATGGCGCCCCGGGCTTTGGCGACGAGGTCATTAACCATCCGGAATTTAGGAATGCCATTACGCCGCTGCTGCGCAACTTTACGTTTATCGAGTGCAACCGCGATTCGTTTATCTCGCTTAAGCGCTTGGGCGAATCGGCGGGCGTTCGGCGCCTGGATTTGGGCTCTTACGCGTGCTCGCTGTTTAGTCGCACCGAGCCCGATGTGCCGTTTACGGTGATGAGCCTGCGCAAGCAGGGCTTTATGCACAAGCTCGATGCCGTGGTCGACGAGTGCGGTTTTGACAATTCGTTTTACGACTCAATCGTTCTGTACGGCTTGGCGAATGAGCATATAAGGCGCACGCGCTTTGGCGGTGTCTGCATGTTCTGCCGCAAGGAGGGGTCGTTCTCGTCTGCCGATGCGGTTGAGTATGTTGTTAGGCAAAAGGGGCCCATCGAGGTGGGCGATCTGATTGACGCATTTATGGACGACTACGGCGTCGTCATTACCGCGCCCGACATTAGCAGAGCCGTTCAGGACAAGGGTCTGTTCTATAACGAGGACCTGAATATGGTCATGCTCAATAAAAGAGTGAACGCAGAATACCTGCGCAGTCTGTACGTCAACATCAACCAATAGGAGGAAGCCAACATGAACCTGCTCGAGATGATCGGCGACGGTGTCAACATTAAGCCGACCGGCGCCAGCCACAAAATCGTGATCGACGGCAAGCCCGAGATGTATCCCGTTTACAGCATTAAGCTGGAGTATCTGCGCTACAACGTGCAAAACGACCGTATCGCCTCGTGGATTAGCCGCTACAAGGCCGAGCACGGCGAGCATGCGTTTAACGAGCTGGACGTTGCCGCCTGCAACGACATCATCGAGGGCTTTATCGTCGACAGCAACAAGGACGCCATCGACAAGACGCAGCGCAGCATTGCCCTGCGTTCGCAGGAGCGCCCTGGCGTGGTACTGGCCGACGGCCTGATCGTCGACGGCAACCGCCGCTTTACGTGCCTGCGCCGCCTTGCCGCCAAAAATCCCAGTTTTGGCTGGTTTGAGGCGGTCATTCTGCCCGAGAGCCTGGGCAACGACTCAAAGAAGATCAAGATGCTGGAGCTCTCGATCCAGCATGGCGAGGAAGAGAAGGTAGGCTACGACCCCGTCGACCGCCTGGTGGGCATCTACAACGACATCATTAGCTCCAACCTGCTGTCCAAGGAGGAATACGCCCAGTGCATTGGCGTGGAGCCCAAGGAGCTCGAGAAGGAGATTATTAAAGCCCGCTATATGAACGAGTTTTTGGAGTTTGCCAACGCCAAGGACCAGTTCCACCTGGCGCGCGAACTCAAGGTCGCCGGCGTTATCAACGAGTTGCAGGGCGTCCTTAAAAAATGCAAGAGCGATGATCAGGAAGAGGACGCCAAGAACATCGTCTTTGCCAACATGATTGCCGAGCCGCAGGGCGACATCGTGCGCTTTGTCCGCAAGATAAAGCCGATTTTGGAGGGCCCCGACGCCGAGCGCTTTATTGACCGCGAGAATGAGCTGGCCTTTGAAGTCGCCGAGCGCCTTAAGAACAAGGAGGTCGTGACCTCGACCGACATCGCCGAGATCCGCGACGACGTTCAGCTGGGGACGGCCTTCCGCGAGGTTATGGAATCGGCCGAAAACACCACCAAGATGAACAAGGCCCTCAAGTCGCCTTCGCTCTCGATCACCCGCGCCATCAAGGATCTTGATCAGGTGGAGGAGTCCACCTTTGGCCTGCTGCCTGCGGACGAGGTTGCCAATATCGCTGCCGAGCTTGCCAAGCTGGAGGCCAGGGTGAGCATGATCAAGGACAAGATCGCCTACAAGATGGGCGGCGAGGAAGCCTAAATGAAGCTGCGCCTCTCGTATAGCGACGGTATTTCCGTCGTGCCACTCGACATGACGGTTGAGCAGCTGCGCCGCGAGCCGGTCTGGAAGATCCGGCTTTCGGTGCTGCGCCGCTATGCGCCCAGCTATCGAGAGGCGGACGTGCTCTTTTCGCTGTCGCTGGAAGACCCGGGCGCCAAGCGCGTCGTTGAGCTGCTGCAGCAGGCGGCAAGCTTTGACGTGGACTGCGAGATCGATCCGGACCTGCTTCGAGGCCTTACCGCGCGCGAGGACCTGCTGCGCGAGAAGGCGCGCGTGGGCCTGCTGATCAAGGCGCACGACGAGTCGGTGGCCGACCGCTTCAGCGAGTTCTGCCAGGCAGAAGACGCCCTTATGCAGCGCCCGCTCAAGGACCGCCAGCTGTGGGATGCATTCTTTATGAGCGCCATGGGCCGTTGCGCCAACTTTTCCGTTCCCGGTTCGGGCAAGACGGCGTCGGTTCTGGGAACCTTTGCCTATCTGCGCGAGCGCGGCCTGGTCGACCGCGTCATCGTGCTTTCGCCCAAAAACGCCTTTGGCTCGTGGCGCGACGAGTGGGCGGCGTGCTTTGGCACGGATCGCCCGCTGCGTTCGCTGTGCTTTCACGACCCCGAGTTCCGCGGCCGCTCCACGCGCGACAAAAACAGCGCCTTGCTGTTCGACTACAAACGCTACGACATGATTCTGCTCAATTACGAATCGGTCGGGCTGGGGGAGGCCGCCGCGCGCATTGCGGCGGACCGCGCCTTGGTGGTGTTCGACGAGGTGCACAAGGTTAAACGCGTGGGCGGCAAACGTGCGGCAAGCGCCGTGCAGATTGCCGCCGCGGCGCCGTATTTTATTGCGCTGACGGGCACGCCGATCCCCAACTCGTTTGAGGATCTGTACAACCTGCTCCACTGCCTGTGGCCGCGCGATTACAACTGGTACTTTGGCCGCAGCGCCAACGCGCTTAAGTCGACGGGTACCGATGACGTTGAGCATATCAACGAGTCCATCGCGCCGTTTTTCTGCCGCACGAACAAGCACCAGCTGGGCGTTCCCCAGGCCAACGAGGACCATCTGCTCGATGTGCCGGTGGACCGTTGGGAGCAGCAGCTATTCCAAAAGGTGCTGCGTACGCTTTCGGGCGAGCCTTTCGAGATGATTATTCGCCTGCTGCAGCTTTCGTCCGATCCACGCATGCTGGCCGAGGACCTGAGCGCCGGCGATTATGCCGACCTGTTTGACGGTGAGGTGCAGACGGGTGCGGGCAAGGCACTGGAAGGCCTGCAGGTGGACGACCGGCCCACGGCCAAGATGATCGCCTGCCTGGACCTGGTCGAATCACTGGCGGCTCAGGGCAAGTCGGTCATCGTGTGGTGCATCTTTAAGCGCAGCATCCGCAACGTCGTGCACGAGCTGCACGGGCGCGGCATTACGGCCCGTGCCATTAGCGGTGGCACCGACATGCCCACGCGCGCCCGCGTGATCGATTCGTTTAAGGCGGGGGAGACGAGCGTGTTGGTCACCAACCCGCACACGCTAGCCGAGTCGGTCTCGCTCCACGGCGTATGCCACGACGCCGTTTACTTTGAGTGCAGCTACAACCTGGTGCACCTGCTGCAGTCCAAGGACCGGATTCACCGCCTGGGCCTGTCGCAAGAGCAGTACACGCAGTACCACTACCTGCGCGCCGTGTACGAGCGCCGCGACGGGCCGTGGTCGCTCGACCGTAATATCTATGAGCGGCTGCAGTACAAGGAGCAGGTCATGCTCGACTCGATCGACCGCGGCACGCTGGAGCCCGGCTATACCGACGAGCGCGACCTTGAGCTGGTGTTCAAGGGCCTGTTTGATGACGAGGGCCAGCGGAGCAAGGTCAGCAGCCAAGATGCCGCGAACGATATGCAAGAACCCGAGGAGATGTAAACGATGCAGAAAGCCTTTCCCATCTTTGTCATGGAGCTGTTTTGCGACGGCTGGCTGTTTTTGACGCATTCCGATGTGACGTGGGATGGGTCGGCGCATGCCGTTAAGCGCGTTCGCATCAACGCCGACAAAAGCGAGTGGCTTCTGAGCCATGCGCGCGAGCATTTTACGGATGTTCCGAGCAATATCGATTTGTGCCAGTACGTCGGCACCACGCTCGCTGAGCTCGAGAAGCATACCGAGCTTGTCGTTCCCCGCGACGATGTGTTGCCCCGTCTGCAGCTGCTCTTTGAGGGCGACCTGACGCCCATTACGCTTGTGCAGCTCATGTGCGTGGGCGACTGGCTTACGATGCGGCAGGGCGACGAGGGCGAGATCCGCGTTGCCTTTGACGAGCGCTTGGCACGGCAGATATCCGGGTTTGGCTTTCTTATGCGGCGCTTTCGCGCGGTGCTTTGCTCGCAGAGCACGATGCTGAGCAGCAGCGTGATTGCCACCGTGCTCGAGGCAAGGCCGGCGACGGAGCCGGGGATCTGCGCGTTTTTGGAGATGGAAGATCCGGTGCCTGTGGAGGCGGAGACTGAGCCTGCCCCCGCGCCCCTGTCGACGGAGCAAGAAAAGCAGCGCTTTTTGCGGGAAGTTAAAAGCGCGCGCGACAAGATGATGGAGCTCGACCACGCGCGCAATGCGCTGCTCAACCAGTTGCTCTCCTTGCGTCGCAAGTATCGGGACCTCTCGAACCAAAAGAGCTGGAAAACGATGGCCGACATGGAGGAGATCGGCAGGCAAGTTGAGGTGCTGAGCGGAAAAGTCGACATGATCGACAAGCAATTGAGCGACGCGCGCCTTGCCTACGCCGAGACCCGCGCAGCGTCCCTGCAAGCGCTTAGGAAGTTGGGGCAGTAGGGCAGCCCCCGCGAGCCCATAGCCGTTCTTTATGCCTAGGAAAGGTGGCAGGACGAACATGAAAATGGAAGAGCTTAAAGCCACGGTTATAAATGTGCTTTCGAGTATTGATGGCATCTGCACGCTCGATGCGATTTCGTCATACGTTTCGCTTTGTTCTAAAGGCGATGTCGCCATTGCCCTGGTGGAGCTATGCCAAGAAGGGCGTTTGAAGATTGATGCCGAGGGATTTACGCCTCTGGGTGTTAGTGTTGCGCTTGACGAGGTTTTGCTCGGGGCTCCGGCGGCGCTCGGTGAAGGGCTTTTGGGCACGCTTTCTCCTATTGTCGACGAAAAGGCTGAAAAGGGTTCGGTTTTGGCTGACGAACCAGCGCAGGGATCGAACGCGGAAATCTCAACCGCAGATGAAACAGCGGACAATGGTTCGTCGGTGCCCCTGTTCTTTGACGACTCCTCTGATTGCCTGATGCTTCCTACGCGCGCCTGTAATCGCTTCGCAGAAAAGCGTATCACTGACGTTAGGGGAGCAGTCTCCCTGTTGGATAGACTGGATCGCGAGCCCGGCATGGGTGCTGGAACGATTGACAAGACTCGTACCTGCTTCCTCGAGGTGGCTCGCCCGTTAAGCTGCGCGCTTTCCAAGCAGCAGCTCCAGGCGCTTCGGGGCATTGCCAACTGCCAGGGTCTTTCGTTCGACTCCCTTGGTTTGCTTGTTGCACTGCCCGAGCTTGCGGCTAACGAGCGGAACCCTTTTGTCGGTCTTGATATTGCAGCACTTGGTCTAAGCGAGCCTGTGGAACGTCGGCTGCGCACGCATGGCATCGAGACGATAGAGAAGATCAATAAGCTCAAGAGGGAGGGCCTTGCGCGTATTCCCAGTATGGGCGGAGGTGCGGTTAACAGTATTGTTAAAGCACTGGCAGAGTATTGCGGTCGTGTTGGCGAGAATCCTCCCATGTGGTGCGCCGCCGCTGTCGAGCCTTTCGATGAGCAAGCGTTCTTGAGCGAATATGGCGAGGGCGCCATTCGAATCGTTGATGAGGTACAGCAGAAGCTGATTGCCGATGGCTATAACCCGTTCGGTCCTGCCTGTGTCGTTTTGCTGACACCTGAGGCTCAGCGAATGCGGAAGCTCGGTAGCTCTGATAAGGAAGTCATTGCGTCGCTGGTTGGCGAACTAGAAGTAAGTCCGTCCGCGGCCTTATGGCGCGCAAGGCAACTTACTCGTGATGTCGATAGCGTACTTGGAGGCTCTGGGGCTATGGAGGGCGTGGCCGTTCCATCGGGGTCCGATTGGACGGATGCCGCACTTTTGGCCGTTCAAAACAGCGGGGGACGTGTCGAATTCGACGTCGATTCCCGTATGCTTCGGCCCCACCTGTGCTCCTTGGACGAATGGCTCGACACGATTGATGCCCGCCATGCCGATGCGCTACGCATGCGTCTTGATGGGGCTACGTTGCAAGAGGTGGGTGACAAGCTATCCATTACGCGTGAGCGGGTGAGGCAGATGTGCGAATCGACGCTGTCTCATCGCGTCCTGCTCAAGGGTGATGTTTACCAGTCGTTTGTTGACCGGTACGCGATGACGCCCAGTCAGTTTGCCAGCATAACTGGACTGAGCGAACGAGACTATCGCTACCTAGTGACCGTCTCTAAAACTCGCGCCGCGAATCGCTTGCCGCTTTTGGACGCCTTGCATGACGAGAGCCTTTCCGAGTGTGTGCGCGATGCGATTGCTTCACTAAGAGCGGTCGGCAACGAGCTACTTATTGAGGGACAGCGCATAAAGCTCGATAAAGAGGGCATCGTTGACTATCTACTAGCTACGCATGTGCATGAATGCCCCATGGATGAACGGCGTTTGTATGACCTGTACTGTTCATTTATTGCCGAGCATGACCTGGGCAGTGTTAAGTGCCTCGACTCGACGTCAGCGCGAGCATTCGGCGCCTGCATCGATCGATATGACAATGTCATGGATGCACACGTTCCGAGGGATGAGGATGGTATGCGACGGGGCGTGCGCCCTTATTATTCGGGTCAGTATGATTTTGCCCCGCTACGGGCTGCCGTCGCATCGCTTGTTCATCTTGATATCGAGTGCTCCACAGCGTTTTTAATGAAGCAGCCTTCGATTGCAAAACTGCTCCCCGCGCTTGATGTCAGAAACGAATACGAGCTTCACTACGTTCTCGCACGTTGGTGTGAACCGATCGAGGGCGTTGTGTATTCACGCGTGCCGATGCTCGCATTGGGCGCGGCCGACCGTGATGCGCAAATCGTCAGTGTGATAAGGGATATTGGACCGGCAGACGCCGTGGCTGTTTCTAAAGAATACGAGCGTCGTTATGGCGTGAAGGAGACAACGTTCCGCGGGAGTTTTTTGAACGGCTTTGAGCGTTGGTGCCATGACGGTCTTTATATCGTCGACGCGGTTGAGCTTGATGCCGGTGAGCGCTCGGCGCTCAGTGCTATTTTGGAGAAGATTGGCGTGGGCGGCAGGGCTAAAGACATTGAGTCCTCATTTCTTAGTGCGTATCCGCAACGTTCGAATTTTGTGCTTACGGATGCGCTGCTCGCCCCGTATGGCCTGCGCCTGTGTGGCGGTGCCGTTGTCGACAAATCGATGGATGCCCATGACTACTTTGCCCAGTTGATTGCAGAGCATGATTATTTTTGCTTGGAATTTGGCGAATTTACCAACGATGTGATTAACGACAAGGATTTTATTTCGGAGCTGCGCAAGGCGGAACGCGCGTTTTCGGTCCTTGAGATCGGGCCGCGGGAGTATGTGAATATCACCGTCTTTGAGTCGGCCCCTCATCCTGTCGGCGCGCAGATGATGCGTGCAATCCTGGATGCTGTTATTGATTGCATGGAACCGGAGCGGCCTTATAGCATGGCCAACCTCAAAGAGTTTGGCTTCTTTGATGCGCTGAATGATACGTTGCTCGATTTAGGTCTAGAGGATTACGTGTGCCAGTCGATCATGATGCAGGGCTATGTAGGGGGTCATATTAAACGTACATCCATCGAGGACACCATGCTGTTCTGCAAGATGACGGGGTCGTTTAGTACGGCCGGATTGCTTAACATGCTTGTTCATCAGCGCGGGGCCATGTCGGTCTCTCAGATGGCGGAGCTGCTGTACGAGCTTTACGGGGTTTCGATTAAAAAACCGGTCATACGTACGCAGATAAAGCAGGTGGGCATTCGGTTGGATAGAGAGCGGGATATGCTGTATCCGGAGTAAGTATTGCCAAGCTGTACCGTATAATTCGTCTATATTGCATATCGCATCATGCGCGTGGCGATGGGTGAATGCAGAGATTTTTGATGCCTTTTAGTGCAGCACTCTCTAATAACATCGCTGGCGTATGTGTAATAAAAAACCTGCGAAGAGGAGTCAATGGCGCGTGGAAACTGCCGAGCATAAAAAACTGGGCGAAAGCTTCCTAGAAGGCTTTGAACAGCGTTATTCCAGACATATCCTAGAGACGCTTCTATGTGACCGTACAACGGGACGCAATATTATCTGGGCGGACAACGAGTACGAAGCCCTGGGCGATGGCTATATGGGCGACGACGAGATAACCGTCGAGAAGATTACGGGTCCAAACGTTAATGTGATCAGGCCGCGCATTGCGAAGGCCATTGAGCAGCAGTCGCTGCGTACTAAGAGCCGTGCCGAAGTTTTCTCGCCGGCATGGCTGTGCAATCAGATGAATAACGATCTGGATGAGGTGTGGTTCGGCCGTCGCGATGTTTTCAATACCGAGACCGTTGCGGAAGACGGCGCCAAGACATGGGCGACTACTGATGAGCCGATTGTATTCCCCAAGTCGAAGGGACATGGTTGGCATGCCTACGTGGAGGCGTCGCGGCTCGAGATTACATGCGGCGAGGCGCCGTTCGTGTGCTCGCGCTACGACACCGTGACGGGCGACGAGCTGCCTGTAGGCGAGCGCGTGGGCTTCCTGGACCGCAAACTGCGTGTCGTGACCGAGAAGACCAAGACGCGCAAGGAGTGGGTTCGCCGCGCCCTCGACGCGCTGCGCGCGACGTACGGTTTCGAGTACCAGGGTGACAACCTGCTCATCGCCCGCATCAATGTATTCGAGACGGTCGCCGAGCATCTCCGCGACCGCTGGGGGTCGGACTCCGAGCCCGACGAGCTCGAGCAGGCGGCGTGGATCGTTTCCTGGAACTTCTGGCAGATGAACGGCTTCACGGACGCCGTGCCCACCAACAAGATGGGCGCCGAGGTGGAGTCGACCCTGGGAACGTTCGAGGAGCCCGAGCCGGAACCGATACAGCCGTCACTTTTCGACCTGTTCGACGACGTATTCCCCGAGGAGACAACTGAAGAGACCAAGAAAGATGAGCCGAAGGAAACGGTTCCCCTGTGCGTTATATACGACTGGCAGAACGGCGAGCCCTTCGAGTTCGCCTCATTGAAAGGTAAGGCAGCAGCCATGGGAAAGAAGTTCTATGCGGTGATTGGAAACCCCCCGTACCAAGAGAGCCGCGAAACAACGAAAGATATGCCCGTCTACAATGTTTTTATGGATGCGGCATATGAGGTATCAGACAGGGTTGAGCTTATCACGCCTGCCCGTTTCCTATTCAACGCTGGAGCAACTCCTAAAACATGGAATCAAGCAATGCTCAGTGACGAACATTTCAAGGTTTTACACTATGAGCCCGATAGCTCAAAAGTCTTCTGTGGAGCCGAAATTAAAGGTGGGGTTGCCATACACTATCGAGACTCTCAAGTGATATTAGGGCCCATCGGCACCTTTACTTCTTATCCAGAGCTGAATTCGATTTCACAGAAGGTTAAGGCTCTCTTCATCTCGGATCTCGGCAGCATAATGTATCCGTATTCAACATACACGCTTGCAAATCGGCTGTGGGAGGATTTTCCGAACCGCAAAGCCGAAGTTGAGTACATTGCAAAAAATCGAAATAAATTATCAAAAGATGAGAAAGAGGGTAAGTTAAGCAATCTCCGGATTATTACAACTAATATATTCGACTTGCTTACTTTGCCCAATTGGGATGAGGATCTATTTTTTGATGCAAAACCGAACGACGAGCACGAATACTGCAGAATCTTGGGGCGTGCAAATGGACAACGATGCTCCAAGTGGATTCGTTCGAGTTACATTGATCTCGCAGAGAATTACAACAAGTATAAAGTTCTAATCACTGCCGTTAACGGAAGCGGTAAATTCGGAGAGACACTGAGCACACCAATTATCGGCACGCCCGAACTGGGGTATACGCAGACATTCCTTGGTATTGGCTCTGTTGATTCCGAAGAAGAAGCACAGGCTATCTATAAGTACATCTGCACGAAGTTCGTCCGGGCTATGCTTGGAGTTCTTAAAATTACGCAACACAACCCTCCTGAAAAATGGAAGTTTGTTCCTCTCCAGGACTTCACCGTTAACTCCGACATCGACTGGACGCAGTCCGTGGCCGACATCGACCGCCAGCTTTATGCGAAGTACGGCCTCGATGACAACGAAATTGAGTTCATCGAATCCCACGTAAAGGAGATGAACTAGCCATGGCTAGCATCGACATCTCCCAGATCATCGAGACCACCGTTCCCGCGGTGCCGCAGATCTATGCCTACACCACGCCCGAGATCGCCCGCCACAACGGATGGATCAAGATCGGCTACACCGAGCAGGACGTGCGCGAGCGCATCAAACAGCAGACGCACACCGCCGACGTGCAATGGCACCTGGAGTGGAGCGGCAACGCCACTTGGGAGCACCGCGCGGGCACGTTCCATGACACCGACTTTCATGCCTATTTGGAGAAGCAGGGAGTCGAGCGCGAACCAAAAAAGGAATGGTTCAAGATCAGTGGCGAGGAGTCGCACCAACAGTTCTATCGGTTCCGCGACACCGACGGCGTGCTGGATGCGCCCGGCGCGGCTTCCTATACACTGCGCGCCGAGCAGCAGCGCGCAGTGGAGCAGACGGGCGCCTTCGCCCGCGCCCATTGGGACGAGGGCGGCGCGCACGGCGGCGAGTTCCTGTGGAACGCGAAGCCGCGCTTTGGCAAGACGCTCACCGCCTATGACCTCTGCCGCAGCATCGGCGCGCAGAAGGTGCTCATCGTCACCAACCGTCCCGCCATCGCCAACTCCTGGTACGACGACTACGTAAAGTTCGTGGGCCTGGAGGGCGGTTACCGCTTTATCAGCGGCGTGGACGCCCTTGCCGATAAGCCCTACTGCCTCAGCCGTGAGGAATACCTGCGCACTCTCCATAACGACCCCGAGGGCCCCAGGGGGTTCATCGAGTTTGTGAGCCTTCAGGACCTCAAGGGCTCCATCCGCTTTGGCGGCATATATCGGAAGCTCGACGAGGCGGCCGACCTTACGTGGGACGTGCTCATCATCGACGAAGCTCACGAGGGCGTCGACACCTTTAAGACCGACGTGGCGTTTGACCATATCAAGCGCCGTTTTACGCTGCATCTTTCCGGTACGCCCTTTAAGGCCATTGCTAACGAGAAGTTCGCCGAAGACGCCATCTACAACTGGACGTACGCCGACGAGCAGCAGGCAAAGCGCGACTGGCCGGCCGACTCCGAACAGCCGAACCCTTACGCGAATCTGCCTAAGCTCAATCTGCTCACGTACCAGATGAGCGACATTGTGGAGCAGGAAGCTCGCGGCGGCATGGAGATTGACGGCGAGCAGACTGAGTTTGCCTTCGACCTCAACGAGTTTTTCTCGACCAAACAAGGTGGGGCCTTTGTCCACGACGCCGACGTGGACAAATTCCTCGAGGCGCTAACCACGCAGAAAAAGTTCCCGTTCTCGACGCCCGAGCTGCGTGACGAGCTGCGCCATACGTTCTGGATGCTCAACCGCGTCGACTCCGCACGCGCCCTTGCCAAGAAGCTGCAGGCGCACCCCGTCTTCAAGGATTACGAGGTGGTGCTCGCTGCTGGCGACGGTAAGATCGACGCCGATGACGAGAACGAGAAATCGCTCGACAAGGTGCGCCGTGCGATCAAGGAGCACGACAAGACCATTACGCTCTCGGTGGGCCAGCTCACCACGGGCGTGACCGTGCCCGAGTGGACCGCCGTGCTCATGCTTTCGAACATGGCGAGCCCCGCGCTTTACATGCAGGCGGCTTTTCGCAGCCAGAACCCCTGCCTGTTCGATTTGGGCGGCGGTAACTACGCGCGCAAGGAAAACGCGTACGTCTTTGACTTCGACCCTGCCCGCACGCTCACCATCTTTGAGCAGTTCGCTAATGACCTATACGGCGATACTGCCCGTGGTGGCGGCGACGTGGAGACGCGCGAGCGCCATATCCGCCAGTTGTTGAACTTCTTCCCCGTCTACGGCGAGGACGACGAGGGCCAGATGGTCGAGCTCGACGCCGAGCAGGTACTCAGCGTGCCGAGGCACATCCATGCCTGCGAGGTGGTCAAACGCGGATTTATGAGCAACTTCCTGTTCCAGAACATCGCGAGCGTCTTTCGCGCCCCGGCCGAGGTCGTGGAGATCATTCAACGATTTGACCCTTATGAGCAGGGCAAGGCACAGAACGCCGAGAAGAACAAAGTCGAGATCGACAAGGGCACCGCTGACAAGCTCTCGATTAACGACGAAGGCGATGTGGAGATTCCCGAGGAGCAGGTCGTTGGCAAGGCGGCTGACGTCTTTGGGCCGAAGGTCTACGGCGATGTTGTCGTTGAGTTCTCGGGCCAGGTCGAAGAAATCGCAAAAGCCCACGCGGCTGACAACGATGACAGCGCTATGCTCGAAAACCTCAAGGATGCGTTTAAGCAAAGCGTGACAGCGCCCTTGGTGCAGGCCGCCAAGGAGAGCTATGGCAGCGAGCTCAAGCCGCGACAACAGAAACAGCTTGAGCGCAAGGTTCAGGCCGATGCGGACATTCAGCTCAACCGCCAGGTCGGTGACTATCAGATTCAGGCGCGTCGTATCGAACAATCGCGCAAGGACGAGCTCAAGGCGGCTGTCAGTGCTGCCGAGCGTGCTGAGGTGAACCAAAGGCATGATGAGCAGAAGGCCGAGGCGTTCCAGGCACTTGCTCAAAAGCTCGAGGACTCCCGCGAGGAGCTCGTGCAGAGCGCCGGCGAGACCGTGGTGCGCGAGGTAGAGACGGCGAAAAAGGAGGACGAGAAACAGGGTATCGAGGACAAGGTCCGCGCTCATCTTCGTGGCTTCTCGCGCACCATCCCGTCGTTCCTTATGGCGTATGGCGAGGACAATACGACGCTCGCGAACTTCGATACCGTGATTCCCGCAGACGTTTTCTTCGATGTTACGAGCATCACCGTGGACGAGTTCCGTTTTCTGCGCGATGGCGGCGATTACACCGATGCCGAGACTGGTGAGACAAAGCAGTTCGCCGGGCACCTCTTCGACGAGGTGGTGTTTAACGATTCCGTCAGCGAGTTCATCAAGCTTCGCCAACGCCTTGCCAACTACTTTGACGAGTCCCAGACGGAGGACATCTTCGATTACGTGCCGCCCCAGAAGACCAACCAGATCTTCACGCCGCGCAACGTCGTGGTCCAGATGGTTGACCTTTTTGAGAAGGAGAACCCGGGCTGCTTCGACGATCCGAGTCACACCTTTGCCGACCTATACATGAAGTCGGGGCTCTACATCACAGAGATCATCAAACGCCTGTACAACAGCGACGGCATGAAAGCGGCCTTCCCGGACGATCGCGAGCGACTGGATCATATCTTGGAGCGCCAGGTATTTGGTATCGCGCCCACCAAGATCATCTACGAGATCGCCACGCACTTTATCCTTGGCTTCCACGACGAGGTCGGCCAGGGGTGCAACTCGAACTTTGAGCTCGCGGACTCTGCGGAGCTTGCCAAGGAAGGCACACTGGACGCCTATGTCGAACGCGTCTTTGGACCCAAGCTGAACGAGGCGTAGGCGCGTGGCAGATGTGACCGATAGCTCAAAGGACGGGCGCGCGGAGGCGGCGCGGGCAGCGGTGGATGCCGCGCGGGGCGACGACACCGAGCTGTGCGCCCGCCTGGTCTTTCGCGCCTCGCGCAACGAGCTAAGGCGCGCGGGGATCGCCACGCCCGCCGCGCTCTATGACGAGCTGAAGCAGGTTTTCTGGAACGCTGACGAAGGTGTCACTCTGGGTGACCACCTTTCTGTCGGATTCGGCGGATTCGATCGCCGCCGCCAGGTGCGCGCCTTTGCCGAACGTCATGCGGGCGAGCCCAAAAACGTTATTGCCAAGGCCTACGAGCGTGAATACGGCTTTAGCGCCGGTGTCGCCGCGATATGGCTCGATCTGTTCGCCGAGCCGGCGGACGTGAGCGTCTCGGAGTGGCTTGGCGTCAAGCCTGCCGAGCACCCGGCGGGCGTTCCGGTCGTCCGCTCGGAGGCGCCTGAGACGGGCGACGTCGAATGCGAGGCGCCCACTCTTGAGGGTTTTCTCGCTCGGGAGCTTGCCGACCAGATTTGTGATGCCGGGCTTGTCCGCCGACGTTTTGGTTTTGAGTTTCCTGGCGAGCAGTCCGAGGCGTTCGATCGCGGTATCGTTGCCGCGGGCTACTACGAGGACCACGGTCTGCTCTTCCAAGAGGGGGATACCCCGAACGGCCATTTTACGCGGCTATTGGCGGCACATCCGTCCTTTGCGAAGGGCGAGGCCGGGTTTGAGAATGCCGTATGGCAGCATCCTGCCTTCCGTCACGTACTGCGCCAAGCGCTTTCGGACCATCGCGTGCTTGCCTACGAAGGCGATAGCTACATTTCATTTACGCGGCTGCACGACGTGCTGGGCCTGCGTATGGCCGACGTCGAGTCGTATGCGTCCACGGTTTGTGTAGATGCAAACGAGGGAGAGCCCTTCACCATAGCGAGCTTGCGTGCGGGTGGCGCGACTATGCACCCGTTATACGGGTTGGATATGCCCGATGACTTTTACGAGGGGCTGCTCGACGTGGCAGGGTTATTCCGCAGCTGTACGCTTGCCGGCGCCAAGGTATTTGTCGTTGGCGGCGAGGAGCGGTTCTCTGCCACTGGTCTTATTGAGTGGGTCGTCGCTCGCCATGAGGGAATCGAGCGCGATGATTTGCCGCGTCTGCTCGTGAGTGACTTGGGCATAGCCTGTCCGGCGCCGCTCCTGACGACGACCGTTCATAATTCCGACGTCTATTACGATGACATCGGAGACGCATACTATTCATCCATGGAAGCATGGAAAAAGGAGGCACGCAATGAGCTTGCTTGACGAGGGGATTGCTACCGGCAACGTTCTGCCGACGGGGCGCAAAGAAAAGCACTCCATCGAGAACGTGACACGTGTCTTTGATGTCTATCGCATCAAGTGCGATCTGCTGTTCTACAACGACCAAAACGATCGCATCGCAACATGGGTAAGCGAGTACAACGCCGCGCAGGATGCGGACCTACTTGCGCTTGGCCGCGAAGAGTATAACGGGGCCATCGAAGGCTTCATTGTCGAAAGCAACCCCGGGGCGCTCAAGAAGACCGAGAAGAGCATTGCGCTCCGCGGCCAGCTGAGGCCGGGCATCGTGCTTAACGACGGCCGCGTCATTGACGGAAACCGCCGCCTGACCTGCATTCGCCGTCTTGCACGCCAAAACAACGAGGCGGGCTGGTTCGAGGCGGCCATCATCGACGATGCTACCGGCAGCGATCCCAAGCGCATCAAGCTGCTGGAGCTCGCTATTCAGATTGGCGAGGAGGAAAAGGTTGCCTATGATCCCGTCGATCGCCTTGTTGGTGTGTACCGCGATATCGTTAAGAACCACCTGATCACTCCCGCCGAGTACGGGACCGCGACGGGCATGACCGAATCCGAGGTCAAGAAGCTTGTCGACCGCGCTCAGTACATGGAGGAGTTTCTCGAGTTCTGCCGAGCCCCCGAGCAGTATCATCTCGCCCGCGCCCTTAAGGTCGATGGCCCCTTGGGCGAATTCGGCCGTGTTCTGAAGAAATACGGCAGCAAGCGCGACCAGCAATTTGTTAAGCGCGCGATGTTTTCGAATATGGTCGTGCAGCCCGAGGGCGATATTACTCGCTATGTCAGAGATTTTGGAAACGTGGCGGGCACACCCGCCGAGGCGGAATTTAAGGCCGCCGAGCAGCAAGCGATGTCAGAACTGCTCGAGAAGATGGGGCCCGACCCCCTTACTCGCGAAAAGGTGAGTGAGCTTCGTGCGGATCGGAATCTGGTCGATAGCTTCTCGCGTGCGGGCGATAAGGCTCGAGAGACTGTACGCCGCTCCAAGCTTATGGATACGCCGGCTAAGAAGTCCGCTGAATGCCTCGCAGATCTAAATAAGATCCTTCCCGAGATGCTTGATGTGTTGAACGCAATCGAACTTTCGAAAGTGCGTGTCAACCTTGTTGCCGTGAGGAACAGGGTCGATGAGCTGATTGGTGAAATCGATGACCGCTCCTAGAATTATCGTCGGCTACGACGATGCCCGTCCAGGCATGTTCCTGCGTATCGAAGGACAGAGCGTTGTAGAGTTCATGGTTTCGACGGTATGGCGCGCCTGGCTTTACTATCCTGCAAGCGCTGTGGTGGGTACCGAGGGCGACTGCATTCTGCTCGATGACGCCATGGGCTTGCGCGAGTGCCAGGAGATGCTCGAGGTGGTGCAGGAGGCCGCTGAGCATGGCGTTGAGGTGGCGGTTGATCGGAGCTTCGAGGCGTATGCAAGCGCAACGGAGACGTACATCCGAGAGCGCTCGGAAGTTGGCCTTGCCATTAAGGCCCAGACTGCCCAGAGCATAGCCGACGATCCCCAGTTGGGGCCTCGTTTCCGGGAGTTTCGCGATATAGTGAATGCCTCGATGGTGCGTCCCTTGCGCGACCGCCAGATGCTCGATGCGTTCTTTATGGCCGCCGTCGGCCGCGCGGCCGATTTCTCGGTGCCTGGTGCGGGCAAGACCGCAACCGTGCTCGGCGTATTTGCATATTTAAGGCATCTGGGGCTTGCGAAGCGTATCGTGGTCGTCTGTCCAAAAAACGGCTTTGAAGCTTGGGAAAAAGAGTGGGTGGCATCCTTTGGAGACAAACTTCCCCTGTGCTGTTTTTCGCTGGGGGACCCGCATATAGCAGCAATGTCCACCGAGCGGCGTCGGAGCGCGCTTTCGCTGGATAGCGGTTCATGCAATCTGTTTACGTTTAACTATGAGGCTCTTGCTGGCTATGTGAGGGAGCTGCACCCCATCGTTTCCAACCAAACACTCGTCGTATTCGATGAGGTGCATCGCATCAAGGCGATCAAGGGCAGGCGCGCGACCTCGGCACTTGAGGCAAATGAGGGCGCGAAGTACGTGATTGCTCTTACGGGTACGCCCATACCTAACACCTACCAGGATATTTACAACCTGCTGCACATTCTTTATCCCGAGGACTATGACACCTTTTTTGGCTATGAGCCGGGTGAGCTTAAATCTCCCAGGGCGGATGAGATTGAGCAGCTAAACAAAAGCCTTGCGCCTTTCTTCTGCCGCACAAATAAGAATGAGCTTGGTGTTCCTGCGCCTGAGCCCGACGAAATTGTGGAAGTCGAAGCGACTGCCGACGAAAATTCGCTTTTGCATATCTTGTCCAGCGCGTGCTCTAGCGCATTTTCGCGTATCATCCGCACGTTGCAGCTTGAGAGCGACCCTGCCATGCTCGAGCAGGCCATCGATCAAGAAGACTTGGAGTATGTGCTCGATCAGGTTGGGGAGGAGTTCTCCGATATCGACTATGTCGACTTCTCGCAAACATTCTACGAGTCCATTGATCGAGCTCGACCGACTTCAAAGCTCTTAGCGTGTGAACTGCTTATCGAGCGTATCGTTGCTCAGGGGCGCCCTGCTGTGGTGTGGTGTTTGTTCGTCCGCAGCATTACTAATTTACGGCGCGGGCTTGCCGAAAAGGGGATTGACGCACGGGCGATTTACGGCGGAACGCCGCAAGAGGATCGACGTGCGATATTGGATGATTTCCGCGCCGGACGCTTTAAGGTGCTTGTGACCAATCCACAGACGCTTGCCGAGTCCGTTTCGCTGCATTCGGTGTGCCATGACGCTGTGTACTTTGAGTACAGCTATAACCTTGTTCACCTCTTGCAGTCTAAGGATCGCATTCATCGCCTTGGACTTCCCGATGACCAGAAGACCCGCTACTACTTTATGCGCACGATCTTTGAAAGCAATGGCATACCCTTCTCGCTGGATAAGGTGATTTACGAGCGCCTAAAGGAAAAAGAGAAGATAATGCTCGACGCTATCGACGGCGGCTACCTTGAGGATGGATATTTAGACGAGGAAGATCTTCGCATTATTTTTGAGCGGTTGCTTGGTGATGCTGCTTCGGGACTGAACTATAACTGAGGCTACTAGGCTAGGGGTCTGGCCAGGCAGGAGGTTGTACGATGAAGATCGACGTTGACGTTGACCAGCTGCGCGAGAGCCTGCTCGACTGCGCGGGGAGCGCAGTCGGCGTGGGCTTTTCGGCTGCCATGCTCGACGTGATGGATATCGAGGACGAGTCGCCCCAAGAGCTCCTAGCCCGAGCCGAACGCGAAGGCCTCGACCTCCGCGACTTCGCCGTGGACGAGGACGCGGATGACGGCTACAGCGCAGGCTACGACTCAGACGAGGACTGGTAACCAAGCCAGCCTCTCAACCCCATCCCCTCAATAACTTGCGGTGAAATAGGGACTGAAATGGCTGCTAGAAGGCCTATTCAGTCCCTATTTCACCGCAACTTAGGAGGGGGATGGGCGGCTACGAGGCTAGGGTGGCGATGACGGCTTCGTCGCCGGCATATATTAGGGTGTCGCCGTCGGGGATGATCGTTTGGCCTTCGCGCTTGAGCATCACCACGATAAACGGGTGCTTGCCCTGCGGCACGTCGCGCAGGCGCTGACCGGCCAGGCGACCGTGGGGCGTCACGGTGACCTCGCGCAGCGTAACCTCGGCACGCTCTTCGAACGTTGGGGCTGCCATCACCAGCAGATCGCCTTCCTGGATCACGGTGTCGCCATTGGGCAGTACCGGATGCGCCCCGTCGCGCAGCACCAGGACCACGAGCATGTCCGTCGCGCTGCCAATATCGGCGAGCGAGCACCCGGCAAACGGATGGCCAGCGCCCACCTTGAGCTTTACAAACGACATGCCGTCTTCGTCGCGGTAGTCGTTAAAGGTGCGGCGCACGTCGCCGGCCGCATCGATCATATCGAGTTTCTTCGCCACCGCCGGCAGTAGCGAACCCTGCACCACAATGCTCGATACGGCAATCACAAACACCAGGTCAAATAGGTCGTGTCCGCCGGGAACGCCGGCCACCACGGCAAAGAGGCTAAAGACGACCGAAGCCGCGCCGCGCAAGCCCGCCCAGCTTACGAGCGCAACCTGGCGAGGGCTCGTCTTAAAGGGCGCCAGCAGCAGACCGACGGCGATGGGGCGGCTCGCAAAGAGCATAAACGCCATGAGCGCCAGGCCCGGCAGCAGCATTTGCGGCAGGCGGGCGGGCGTCACGAGCAGGCCGAGCAAAAAGAAAATGGTCATCTCGGCCATCTCGGTGAGGGTGTCGAAGAAGTGCGCCATCTCGACCTTGCCGGTGATGTCGCTCGCGCCCAGCACAATGCCGGCCAGGTACACGGCCAAAAAGCCGTTGCCACCCAGGTAGCTCGGCAGCGCGTAGGCGATGATCGCCACGGCGAACAAAAAGATAGTCTGCGCGCCCTCGGCCGTTGCGTGTGCGCGTTCAATCAGGCGGCTGGATGTCCAACCGATGGCAAGGCCCAGCCCCACGCCTAGGATGATCTGCTTGGCCAGCAGCACGGGGATGTTAATGTCGCCGCCGGCCGCGAGTGTGGCGAGCACGGCGGTGAGCATGTAGGCGACGGGGTCGTTGGAGCCCGATTCGACCTCGAGTAGCGAGTCGGTGCCACCTCTCAGCGACAGGCTGTGCTCGCGCAGCACGCTAAAGACGCTGGCCGCGTCGGTGGATGCCACGACCGATCCCAGTAGCAGGCCACCAATCCAGTCAAAACCCAGCACGAAGTGCGCAAACGCACCCGTAATGCCGGCAGTGATGACGACGCCGAGCGTGCTCAGCAGTACCGCGGGCACGGCAACGGGTTTGGCACGGTCGATATTGGTGTTAAAGCCGCCGTAGAACATGATGAACAGCAGCGCCGTGCTGCAGACGGTTTCGGTGAGCGCGTAGTCGCTAAATTCGATGTGCGCCGGCCCGTTGACGCCCAACAGCATGCCGAGCGCGATAAAGATGAGCAGGGTGGGGAAGGGGAGTTTTTTGCCGACGGGCTTGATGGTCAGGCACAGAATAATAACGAGGCCGATAAAGAGAAGGATCTGGTTCATGGATGGTGTCCGCTCCTGGGTGGTTGGCGTGGCACGGTCAGTTGTCTGCGGTTATTTGTACCCAAAGATGGTGGGTTGATGGGGTTGAGGCACTGGCGTTCGCATTTTCGACACGTGGCTGCGACGCGAGCGGTGCTGGTTGAGGTGCTGGGGCTGGCGGCGTGGCGTGGACGGCGTGGGCTATCGCCTGTAGCATGCGACCCTTTCCAGCTTTATTACAACGGAGTACAATGGGTAACGTTTAAGTTCAACTTGAAGTTTTAGTTGCGGCGCTGGGCTTCGGCCGCAATGCAAAGAGAGGCGTTTCATGGCGATCTATGTGACATCCGATGCTCACGGGCACGTGCGTGCGCTTGACGAGGCCCTGTCCAAGATTTCGCTGGCGTCCGACGATACGCTGTACGTGCTGGGCGACATGATCGATCGCGGGCCCGATCCGGTCGGCGTTATCAAGCTCGTGCGTTCGCTGCCCAACGCTCGCGTGCTCAAGGGCAACCACGAGCAGATTATGCTCGATGCCATCATTGGCCAAGATCCGCTCGATGCCGAGACTTGGGATATCAACGGTGGTTGGACCACCCGTCAGCAGCTCAACGCTATGGAATTTGAGGCGTACGAGGAGCTCGTGCGCTGGATGGCCGGGCTGCCGCTGTATGCGGTGACGGCGACCGACGAGCGGCCGTATTTGCTGGTGCATGCCGGTATTGAGATGGAGGCCGCGCGCGCGTTTTTGCAGGAGCACAACGTGGATTGCTCCGATGGTGCTGGGGCGGTGGACGCCGACCAGGAGCTGCTGGCGCAGATGCTGGCGGTGCAGTCGTCCGACGACCTGCTGTGGATCCGTCACGGTTACTGGGATACACCGACCGGGCTGCTTTCTGCCAAGGGCGAGGGACCGGTCGTGGTGAGCGGGCACACGCCCACGGTGTCGCTCGGGCGCTATTGCGAGATGGGTGGCTTGGCGGGGCTCGACGAGGAATCGGGTCGCGGACGCATCGTGCGCCTGGGCGGCGAGGATACCGCCGGCGTGCCCGACCGTATCGACATCGACTGCGCTGCCGCCACCGGCTCGGAGTTTGGCCGCGTGGGCATCCTGCGCTTGGACGACGGGGCGGAGTTCTACGCGAACGTTCGCCCTGGCGAGTAATCTAGTTCCGCCGTTCTACCGAACGGCGGTCACCTTGACGCTGCGCAGCCCCGAAGCACCCCATCTTGTCGCTCAAGCCGTCGCTCGCGTACACAGGTACGCGTCGCTCCTCTTTCGCGCCAACCTGGGGCATTTCGGGGCTGCTCGCTGTTGGCGCCAAAACATCGACGTCATTTTTGCCAGTTACGCTCCGTACGGGTTGCGTTCGCGCTCGATGCGTTTGCGGATGTGGGCGTACTCGATAATCAGCAGTACCAGGAGCAGCGTCATGACTGCCAGGTAGCTCACGACGGCGCCGGTCAGGCCCAGCAGGTTGACCAGAATCACCGGCAGAACTGCGCTCACGGCAAAGCACAGCAGGTAGATTTTGGTGACGTCGCCGGCGTGGCGCAGCACCGTGATGATGGCGTAGATAAAATCGATGCCCGCGGTGACGCCGCCGGCGACAACCATCAGCAACGCCAGCGTGCGGTAGCGTTCAAAATCCAGGCCGTACATGGCATTCATGATGGGGATGCCGGGGCCCGCCATAAAGGCGCCGCACAGGCCGGTAATGACCACGACCAGCGCCATAACAGCAACAATAATCAAATCAAAGCGACGGCGCTTGCGCGGGTTGGCCCAAATGCTCGACAAGCGCAAGAGCTGCGGTTTATAGATAAAGCCAATGCTCAGCAAAATCGCTTGGGCGGGAAAGAACAGTGCATTAAAGTACAGCTGATACTTGTAGGCCAGCGTGCCTTCCATCACAAACTTGGGCATGCTCTCGATAAGGTTGAACAGGAACAACGCGCCAAAGAGCGGGGCGCACTGGGCAAACAGGTGGCCGACTTCGCGCAGGCTCACGCGGCGCGACTTTTCGGTCTCGAGCAGTGCGAGCGGGGCGGTGACCAGCACGAGTGAGGCGATTGCGGCGATACCCATGGCCATGGCAGCGATGGGCATGCTGCGCGTGAGGAATAGCGTCAGACTAAAAATCGCGACCACGCCGGCCGAGCGCAGCGTTTGGCTCATACCGGCCAGGTAGAGCTTGTCGGCCTGCTGCAAGCGACCCTCGTAGACGTCTGCGATACCGTCGATCACCTTATACAGATAGACGCCCAGGCCGATGGTGGCCATTTGCGCGTCGTAGCCGCGCGCGCTGCTGTAGAGCAGGCCGCAACCTAGGGCCAGCGCGCCGCAGATCCAGCGGTTGAGCTGGTAGGAGGCGAAGCTCGTGGTCTCGTCGATGTCCGAGACCTGAAAAATGCGCACGCCGTAGTTGCACGCGATCATGATGAGCGTGCCGGTGACAAAGGCGATGGAAAACTTGCCGGCCTCCTCGGCGCCCACCAGCTGCGTCGAAACAATGGTGAGCAGCGGGAAGGCGGCACCCCAGACTGCGGTGCCCAGGGTGTTCCAAAGGTAGTCGCGGCGAGTGGCGTGCTCCTCGTACTCGGCCTCTTGTGTGGAGAAGCCGCCGCCGTAGACGGCGCCGAGCAGGCGGTTCCACCAGGCGTTGACCATGCGGCGGATGGGGCCGGGCTCGCGATCGCGCTGGCGGCGGCGGCGCGTGGTCTGGCCGCTGTCGGGGCCGCCGGCGTTGCGCTGGCTCAGCTCCTGGATGCGCGCGAGCTCCTCGGCTGTGTGCGAGGCGGGAAACAGGCCATTCTCGATGCGGCCGCCCTGGGCCTTCGTGGCACCGCCGCCCGAAACGGTAGGGTCGGGCACGCCTTTGCGGCGGGCTATGGCCTGGCGGATGGTGTCGAGGGGCGTGACGCTCACGGAGGAGTCCTTTCTGTTGCTGCCCATTAGTATAGTCGCGCCGGTGCGAGCTTGGATTTTTTGAACAGGTTGTTCAAAAAATCGGTGGGTGGTAGGAAATTATCGGTAAACGTGCGGTATCCTTTTGAGGTTTTGTGACCCCCGATGCCGCCTGGGCGGTACCAAGGAGCTTTTACCCATGGACGTTGCCGCATTTTTGCTGGCTCTTGTGCCGATTATCTGGCTGGTCGTGATGCTGCTGTGCTTTAAGTGGCCGGCCTGGAAAGCCGCGATCGGTTCGTTTGTTCTTTCGTGCGTGCTTGCCTTTGCGTGGTGGCACCTGCCGGTGGCGCAGATCGCCACGGCCTCGCTCGAGGGCTTTTTGATGGCCCTGTGGCCCATCGTGCTGGTGATTATTGCCGCGGTCTTTACGTATAACCTGTGCGTGCGCACGGGCGCCATGGACGTGATCGGCAGCATGATCACCTCCATCAGTAGCGATCGCCGCCTGCTGGCGCTGCTGGTGGCGTGGTGCTTTGGCGGCTTTATGGAGGGCATGGCCGGTTTTGGTACCGCTGTCGCCATTCCCGCCGGCATGCTCGCGGGCCTTGGCTTTGAAGCCGTACCCGCCGTGCTGATCTGCCTGCTGGCCAACGGCGTGCCCACGCCGTATGGCTCCATCGGCATCCCCACGGTTTCGGTCGCGGGCCTGGTGGGGCTGGATTCCCTGCATTTGGCGACTGTTCAGCTGGTACAGCTCGCGCCCTTCTTTGTGATGATGCCGCTGTTTATTGTGCTGGTAGCGGGTCGTGTTGCCGATGAGCAGGGCAATGTGGCAAGTGTGGGCGAGCGCCTGCATGGCGTCGCCGGCGTGGCGCTGCTGTCCGGCGTGTCGTTTGTCGGCGCGGCGCTGGTTGTCGCCATGTTTGTGGGTCCTGAGCTTGCCGTGGTCGTGGGCTCTATCGTTTCGCTTGCGCTCACCGCGGCGCTTGCCATGCGCGCCGAGAAGTCGGGGCATCTGGATGCGCGCTTCCACATGAATATCGAGGCGGGGGAGCAGCTTACCGTCAAGTCCGCGCTTTCGGCCTGGTCGTGCTTCATCTTGATCTTTGTGCTGCTGCTGGGTACGTCGAACCTGGTGCCTGCCGTGCATGCTGCGCTCGCGCCGTTTGCGAGCCAGGTGCAGGTGTACTGCGGCGAGAACCCCGGTACGCTTACGTTTTCGTGGATTAACACGCCGGGTGTCTGGATCTTCCTGGCCGCGTTTGTCGGCGGTGCCATTCAGGGCGCCTCGCCGCGCGTGATGGGCGAGGTCCTGGCTGCGACTGTGAAGCAGATGATGCCGACGGTCATTACGATGCTTTCGGTGTTGGGCTGCGCTAAGGTGATGGGCTATGCGGGCATGATTTCGTCGATCAGTGCGTTTTGCATTGCCGTCGCCGGCGGGCTGTACCCGATTCTGGCTCCGTGGATCGGTGCGGTCGGTGCGTTTGTGACCGGCTCGGGCACGTCTTCGGGCATGCTGTTTGGTCCCATCCAGAGCCAGGCTGCTACCGCGCTGGGCGTGAGCGACTACTGGATGGTCGCGCTCAACGCTTTGGGTGTCGCTGCCGGCAAGATGATCTCGCCGCAGACGCTCGCCATCGGCCTGGCCGCCGTGCACGTGCGCGGTAAGGACGCCGAGCTCCTGGGCGCCGTCATGCCCTACGCCGCCGGTATGCTGGTCCTCATGAGTGTCATCGCCATGCTCGGCCAAAGCCTGCCGCTGTAGCCACGGCTAGTCGTTGGGGACGTTCTTAAACGACTAGTCGCTGGGGACACTCTTCGGTTTTTGGCCGTTGTAGGCTTTTTGGTATCGCTGGGCAGGGTGTCTGAAATGGCCGTGGCCAAAAAGTGTCAAATATGAGTACTGGCACCTTTTTAGTGACAGCGATTTCGTTCTGATCGAGACTCATTCGACGCCTTGTGCGACTGCTACCAAGATTGTTTCTCCCCAAATGTTCTATAGCAACGGCTCCGAATGAAGCAAAAATCTCATTCGGAGGCGTTTTTTAAGCAAAATAAATGCAACAAAATCGACAACAGTACTCATATTTGCTATTTTTTGGCCACAGCCCCCCCTGGCTGGCGCCGGAAATTGCCCTCGAGCGTCTTGCCGGCGTCACTTGGGGACGTTTCTTAAGTGCCGGCACTTTAGGAGCGTCCCTAACTGCCGGTAGATGGGGACACTCCTTTGCGGCCGATCGCCCCCAAGAGTGTCCCCAACGACTAGTCGTTTAAGAACGTCCCCAATGACTAGGCCGCTTGCGTGCGATTTTTGACCGTTGGGCGGGATGCTCTGCGGTTGCCGCAAAAACGTTTTTGCACTTCGGGTACAACGAACTCTACGTGAGTAAAGCGCGCGCCCTCGTGACGCGCTTTTAAAGGAGGCCCCATGCCTGGTGTTACCCCTGCAGAAGTCCTGTCCAACTTTGGCCTTACCTTGGTCGAGGACCCCGCCGAGAACCAGCCCCGACTGCTGGTCGATCTGCCGGCGGCCGAGCTCGTCGAGCATGCTATCCGCCGCGAAGAGGGCCGCATGGCCTCCAACGGCGCGCTCGTGATCGAGACGGGGGAGCGCACCGGCCGCTCGCCCAACGACCGCTTTATCGTCGACACGCCCGACGTGCACGACAAGATCGCCTGGGGTGCCGTCAACCGTCCGCTTTCGATCGAGAGCTACGAGGCCATCAAGGCCGGCATCGTCGACTACCTCAACGAGCGCGACGTGTTCGTCACCCGCGGTATGGCAGGTGCCGACCGTAACCACACGCGCCGACTGCTCGTCGCCTGCGAGCGCGCCAGCCAGGCACTCTTTATTAAGCAGATGCTCGCCCGCCCGCTCGCCCGCGAAATCGCGCGCACTGGCGAGCCCGACTTTTGCGTGCTCGCCGCACCTGGTTACCAGTGCGATCCCGCCATCAAGGGACTCAACTCCAGCGCCGCCGTGGTCATCAACTTCCAGGAGCGCGTGATTTTGGTCGCAGGCACCGGCTATTCCGGCGAGATTAAAAAGTCCATCTTCAGCGTTATGAACTACCTGCTGCCCGTCGAGGACGACGTGTTGCCTATGCATTGCTCGGCCAGCATGGATCCCGTCACGCACGAGACCGCCGTGTTCTTTGGCCTGTCCGGCACCGGCAAGACCACGCTTTCGGCCAACCCCACGCGTCTGCTGATCGGCGACGACGAGCACGGTTGGTCCGACATGGGCATCTTTAACATCGAGGGTGGCTGCTACGCCAAATGCGAGGGCCTGGACGCGTTCCACGAGCCCGAGATCTTCAATGCCGTCCGCTTTGGCGCCATCTGCGAAAACGTGGTGCTCGACGATGGCCGCAAGCCCAACTACGACGACGTCTCGATCACGCACAACACGCGCGTGGCCTATCCGGTGGAGCACATTCCCAACGCGTGGACCAAGGGTATGGGCACCACCCCCAGCGTCGTGCTGTTCCTGACCTGTGACGCCTTTGGCGTGTTGCCGCCCATCTCGCGCCTGACGGCCGATGCCGCCATGTATCACTTCGTGACGGGCTTCACGGCCAAGATCCCCGGTACCGAGGTCGGCGTCACCGAGCCCACCCCCACGTTCTCGTCGCTGTTTGGCGAGCCGTTTATGCCGCTCGACCCCATGGTCTACGCCAAGATGCTCGGCGAGCGCATCGCCGACGGTCGCACGCGCGTGTACCTGGTCAACACCGGTTGGATCGGCGGCGGCTACGGCGTGGGTCATCGCATTGAGCTGGCCTACACCCGCGCCCTGGTCGCGCGCGCCCTCGACGGCACCATCGAGGACAGCGAATTTGTGCATGACGACATCTTTAACGTCGACATTCCCACCACGTGCCATGGCGTGCCCGACGGCATCCTGGTGCCGCGCCAGTACTGGCAGAGCACCGCGCGCTACGACGAGGCGGCGCACAACCTGGCCGTGATGTTCGAGGAGAACTTCGAGAAGAAGTATTCGCACCTGCCCGAGTCTGTGAAGGCTGCCGGCCCGCATGCCCAGGTGCCCGTCGAGGCTCGCCATCGCGGCCGCGGCCTGCTGGGACTTCGCCTCTAGCCGCCACAAACCACCACAAAGGGGACAGGCACCTTTGTGGTGGTTTTGCTCGCACGTAGCAGCGAGTGGGGTTACAATACGTCTGACATATCGTCCCCTTCTCCGGATGGGGACAGCGAAAGCGCTCTTGTGGCGGCACCGTAGGACTTTGAAGGTGGCCGTCGTAAGGGCGCTTTTTGTTTAGGGGTCCATGCTCGGGCGCATGCTATGAAGGGAGAGCATATGAGGAATTATATTGCCGAGGATTCGTTTTGGGAGCTGTTTCCGCAGGCAGCGGTTGGTGTCGTGATTGTGACGGGCATGAAGCCCGCGGCTCAGATTCCCCAGGAGGATGTGGACGCGATTGCCGCGTTGCTCGACCGCGCCAACATCGATGCGGAGCGTTACCTGACGAGCGATACCATCAGCGAGAATGCGCCGGTCAAGGCGTGGCGCGAGGCATATCGTCAGTTTAAGACCAAAAAGGGCGCGCGGTGTTCGATCGAGAACCTGCTCAAGCGCGTGCTCAAGGGCAAGCCGGTGGGACATATCACGCCGGCAGTCGACATTTACAACACGGTGTCGTTGACCTACGCGTTGCCCGTAGGCGGTGAGGACCTGCATGCGATTGAAGGCGACCTGCGCCTGACGATGACCGACGGCGGGGATGCCTTCCTGCCGCTTGGCGAGGAAGCGGATGACCCGACGCTGCCCGGTGAGCTCGCTTATATCGACGACGCGGGCGCCGTGTGCCGCTGCTGGAACTGGCGCGACGGCGTTCGCACGGCACTGTCCGACGAGTCGGCCGATGCATTTCTGGCGATCGAGTGTGTGGAGCCCGAGCGGATGGAGGACTGTCAGGCTGCGATCGATCGCTTGGCCGAGCTGCTCGAGCGCTATCTGGACGCGACCGTTGCCGTCAAGACGCTCGTCACTCGCGATAATCCTCGCGTGGAGCTGTAGCGGCACCTGCGGATTGTGTTCGATCGTCAAAACCACCACAAAGGTGCCTGTCCCCTTTGTGGTGGTTTTTATGTTGATGGGTTAACAAATAGGGTATTTGGGTACGGGGGCCGGCGCGTGCGGCTAAGATGTTTACCCGTTAGCATTTAGCAAGCGAAAGGCGGTCGTCTCCCATGCAGCAGAACGACGAGACGCGTTTTGAGGATTTTGTCGGACTGATCAGCGGGCTCTACAAGGAGATTCAGCGCATCAAGACGTCCGAGGGCGCACGACTGGGCTTGAAGGGCTCCGATGTCATGTGCCTGTACTACCTTGAGCGCAGCAAGGATGGCATGACCGGCGCCGACCTGGCCCGCGTTGCCGGTGTGACGCGCGCTGCCGTTTCGCGTACGCTGGCGCATCTGGAGGAGGGCGGCTATGTCGAGGTCGACGACTCGGGTGACGCCGCCGTCAAGTACCGCGCCCCGGTTCGCTTGACCGCCCTGGGTGGCGAGAGCATGAACGAGGCCGACCGCATCATCCGCGAGGTGCTCGACACCACGGGTAAGGCCATGGGCGTGGAGCAGCGCGACCAGATGTATGCGTCGCTGCGCACGATTCTCGATACCCTGCGCGAGATGTAAAGCCGCCGGGTTCATTTTATTCGACTAACAACTGCACAGCCCCATTTGATCACGTATGTCGTGCCTGGGCATTGCTGTCAAAAATCCCCGCGTCGCGCCGTTCATGAGCGGCCGACGCAAGAAAGGAACCACTATGTCTGTTCGAATTATTACCGATTCCGCGAGCGATATGTCGCCTGCGGAGCATCCGGCGCTGCGCGTTCTGCCGCTATCCGTGACCTTTGGCACCGACGTGTATATGGACGGTGTCGACATCGATCACCGGCGCTTTTACGAGATGCTCGTTGAGCGTGACGAGCTGCCCAAGACCGGTCAGGTCAATCCGTATGCCTTTGCGCAAGCGATTGCCGAGGCACGCGAGGTTGGTGATCAGGCAGTGATTATTACGATAGGCGCCAAGCTTTCGGGCACCAACCAGAGCGCGCGCACGGCTCTTGCCGAAGCACCGGGCGGCGATGTGTTCGTGGTGGACAGCAACAACGTGACGCTGGGCGAGCGTGTGCTGGTTGAGTATGCCTTGCGCCTAGTTGACGAGGGCCGCGGCGCTGCTGAGATTGCGGCTGCTGTTGAGGCTGTACGCGACCGCGTGGTGGTTGTTGGCCTGCTCGAGACGCTGGAGTACCTGGTTCGCGGTGGCCGTCTGTCTGCAGCTGCCGGTGCCGTGGGCACACTGCTCAACGTGAAGCCCGTTGTGGCTGCCGAGGATGGCCTGATCGTGCAGCTGGGCAAGGCACGTGGCTCCAAGAATGGTCGCAACCTGCTCAATCAGAAGGTAGAAAAGGCGGGCGGCGTGGACTTTTCTATGCCGTTGGCGCTGGGCTACACGGGCCTTTCGGACGCGGTGCTCAAGAAGTACATTGAGGATAGTACGGCGCTTTGGGCCGGTCATGCCGAGAGCGAGCTGCCCGTCCATACCATCGGCGCCACCATTGGCACCCACGTAGGCCCCGGCGCCGTAGCCGTAGCCTTCTTCCGCCCCGCCAACTAGCCAACCTGCCAAAAAGTGATCCCTTGGGGACGGAGGAAAACGGATCATCGGTCGCACGGAGGCCGTAAATGATCCGTTTTCCTCCGTCCCCAAGGGATCGTTTGCGTTTATGCTTGTCCGGACGGGAAGGAGCGGGCGATGGCATCTGAGGGCTTTTTTGAGCGGGTTTACGAGGTTGTCGAGCAGATCCCCGAGGGGATGGTTGCCACCTATGGGCAGGTGGCGCTGCTTGCCGGTCGTCCGCGCAGCGCCCGTTATGTGGGCTATGCGCTGCATGGCAACCCACGCCCAGGCCAGATTCCCTGCCATCGCGTGGTGTTTGCCGATGGGCGCATTTGCGAGGGCTTCGCGTTTGGCGGGCCCGATGCTCAACGCGAGCTTTTGCTGGGGGAGGGCGTGACGTTTACCGATCCCATGCATGTCGATCTTGTCGCCTGCCGTTGGCCGGCCGGGCTCTAGCTGTTCGGGCGGCCTCGCGTCAAAACCACCACAAAGGTGCCTGTCCCCTTTGTGGTGGTAATGGTTTACCTTGGTTAACTTATGGAGAAGGTGTGGCGGCGTTGTTTGCCGCAAGAAAGTAAACCTTGGTGAACTATATTGTTTTCAGCAACGGAGCAGGTCATAGGCGATGAAAAAACCTGCCCTGTTGAGTTTGATTCGCATCCCTCCCCTCTGTGCGATTCAACGGTGTACTTCGGGAACAGGCCCGCTGGCAACTAACTGCCAGCGGGCCTGTTCCTGTTAAGGGGAGGACCAGCCTCCCCGCATATGTATTTCAGAATCCGGCGACAACGCCCGGGTAAAGCGCCTAGTACACCATACCCATGGCGTCCTGAACCTCGGCCAGGGTCTGCTCGGCGATCTCGTTGGCGCGACGGTTGCCCTCGTGTAGCACGTCTTTCACGTAGTCCAGGTCGTTCTCGTAGCGCTGACGACGCTCGCGAATCGGGGCGAAGTACTCGTTGACGGCCTCGGTCACGTACTTCTTGAGCTGGCCGGAGCCGCCCATGCCAATCTCCTCGGCAATCTCGACCTCGGAGCGGCCGGTGCAGATGGCGGCCGTCGAAAGCAGGCCGGACACGCCGGGGCGGTTCTCGGGATCAAACGTGATCATGCGCTCGGAGTCGGTCTGGCTCTTCTTAATGCGCTTGGCCGTCTCCTCGGCCGTCATAGAAATGTTGATGGCGTTGCCGTAGCTCTTGCTCATCTTGCGACCGTCCAGGCCGGGCAGCAGCGGGGTCTCGGACAGCAGTGCGTCGACCTCGGGGAACACCTTGCCGTAGCGGTTGTTAAAGCGGCGGGCGATGGTGCGGGTGAGCTCGATGTGCGGCAGCTGGTCGCGGCCGACGGGTACCACGTTGCCCTTGCAGAACAGGATGTCGCAGGCCTGGTGCACCGGGTAGGTGAGCAAAAGGCCGGTGAGCTCATGGCCCGACGCCTCCATCTCGGCCTTGACCGTGGGGTTGCGCGCCAGCTCGGCCTCGGACACCAGCGACAAAAACGGCAGCATAAGCTGGTTGGCGGCGGGCGCGGCGGAGTGCGCGTAGATCATGGTCTTGTCGGGGTCGATACCGCAGGCAAGGTAGTCCATGACCATGTTGTAAACGTTGTCCTGGATGTGCTCGGTAGTGTCGCGGTCGGTGATGACCTGGTAGTCGGCGATGAGCACGTTGGTCTTGGCGCCCATGTTCTGCAGCTCAACGCGGCCCTTGAGGGTGCCAAAGTAGTGACCCAGGTGCAGACGGCCGGTGGGGCGGTCGCCGGTGAGCATGGTGAACTTCTCGGGTGTCTTTTCCAGGCCCTCGCGAATGGCGTTGCTCTTTTGCAGCGCGACTTCGTAGCTGTTCTCGTTTGGCATGATTGCTCCTAACGTTCGTTCGCAGGTCTTGATGATAGCGTGTTTATTGATAGGGGTGGGGCTCGGTGGGCAAGGGCTTGGTAAGGCGCGACGGACACGGCACGGGCGCGGCTAGACGACAGCGACGCGGCGCATTCTCGGCAGCAAACCCTAGCGCCTGTGGTGGCGCTCTTCCTTGCGTTCCTCGGCCGCGCGCTCCTCCTGCTTAAAGGCGGGGTCGTCGGGGGTCACCAGCTCGTCTTCGTGCGTGCGCTTGTTGTAGTGGTGGCGCAGCACGGGCTCAAACAGGTGTAGGTGCTTTGCGAAGGCCGCCGAGCCAATGGCGAGCACGGTAAAGATGAGCACACGCATGGGTACTTCGACCTGGTTGATGGCGGCGGCGCCGGCCGAAAGCATGATGCACCAGGCGTAGATGAGCAACACGGCCTGCTTTTGGTTGTAGCCCTCTTGGATCAGGCGGTGGTGGATATGGCCCTTGTCGGCCTGCCCAATGCTAATGTGGGCGCGCTTGCGGCGCACAATGGCGCTAAAGGTATCGATGATGGGCACGCCGGCCACGATGAGCGGGATGATGAGCGAGGTGAGCGCGGCGGTGCGGCTCACGTTAAGCAGCGAGATGGAGCCCAGCGCAAAGCCCAGCAACAGCGACCCGGAATCGCCCAAAAAGATGCTCGCGGGGTTAAAGTTGTAGCGTAAAAAAGCCAGGCAGGAGCCAAAAAGCGCGATGGAGAGCGCGGCCGCGTCGATGCGGCCCGAGAGCACGGCGACCGAGAACATGGTGAACGACGCAATGCCGCAAATGCCCGTCGCCAGGCCGTCCAGGCCGTCGATGAGGTTGATGATGTTGGTGAACGCCACAAGGTAGATCACGGTGATGGGGTAGGCGAGCCAGCCGAGCATGATCTCGCCGGGGGCAAACGGGTTGACGATGACGCCGATGCGCAGGCCTCCGATGCAGGCGATGAGTGCGGCGAGCACCTGTCCGGCCAGCTTTTGTTTGGGCTTGAGCTGGAAGACGTCGTCGATGGCGCCGGTCGCAAAGATTACGGTAAAGGAGAGCGCCAGCATGGGGTAGCTAATGTGCAGGCGCGGGTGCGGCACCAATACGGGCGGCCAGCCCAGATACCAGGTGCCCAGGATTTGCACGATGCAGGCCACGACCAGGCCCAAAAAGACCGCCGTTCCGCCCATGCGCGGGATGGGCTTGGTGTTGATGCGGCGCTTAGAGGGGTAGTCGACGGCGTCGAGTTTAATCGCCAGTCGCTTTACCAGGGGCACCGTGAGGAAGGTCGTGATAAAGGCCGCGGCGGCCACGCATAGGTACGGTATGAAGCTTGTGGATGAAGCCATGTATCGAAAACCGCCAAGCGTCGAAGGAAAGGGTCAAAGGATGCTACGCGGCAAAGGCATAGCTGACCTATGATACTCGACCGAGGGGGTGCGGGGGTTTGTGCAGCGTCGATTATCACGGGCTTACCAGATATTGAGCTGTTGAAGCGGATGATGGTCCGGCAATGGGGCCGATCGTGCGCCGGGGATTTTAGGTTGATATAAAGTTGCAGCGGTGATTTTCGGCCAAATCGGCAAAAGAAAACCACCCCCCACGTTACGAAAATGAACCCACCTAAAACAGGTGGGTGCCCTCATCGACTGTTCCAGCGTCCTTAACAACGAAGGATACCTGTACTAGGTACGACTGTGTGGGCTCCCTAAATAAACGCGACGGTTCACCCAGTTGCTCCGCGGGGGGCGGAATACCTACATCATAAAGCCGAGGTTTATCGATTCCAGTCTTGACATTACAAAAATCGTGTCGGACGATTACGGCGTTTTGAGCTTGGGGCCGTTTGCGCGGCTCAGTCCTTGTGTTTGAGCTGCTGAATTGTTGTTTTGGAGCATATCTGTATGTCGACGTCGTTGACTGAACTTTTTTCGCCCGCCTGCCATTTGTGTCCGCGCCGTTGCGGAGCGACGCGCGATGGGGGAGCGCGTGGTGTGTGCGGTGCCGACGACACGCTCAAGGTAGCGCGTGCGGCGCTTCACATGTGGGAAGAGCCGCCCATCTCGGGCGAGGCCGGTTCGGGCACGATCTTCTTTAGCGGCTGCTCGCTCAAGTGCGTCTATTGCCAGAACCACGAGATCTCGACGGGCAATTTTGGCCTTGAGATTTCGCCCGAGCGTTTGGTCGAGATTATGCTGGAGCTGCAGGACCAGGGTGCCAACAACATCAACCTGGTGACGGCGACGCATTATGCGCATCTGCTGCCGGCAGCGATTGCCACGGCGCGGGCACGGGGGCTGGACATCCCGATCGTCTACAACACGAGTGGCTATGAGCGGGCGAGTGCCATTGCGGCCCTGGGTGATTTGGTCGACGTGTGGCTCACCGACTTTAAGTATGCCGATGCGGGGCTTGCGCAGTCGCTCTCTCATATTAAGGACTACCCGCGCGTTGCCGTGTCGGGCCTGGCGCAGATGGCACGCGAGATTGAGCGCCGCGGGGGAGAGCTGGTGGACGGCGACGGGCTCATGAAGCGCGGTATCATCGTGCGCCACCTGGTGCTGCCGGGGCATGCGGACGATTCGTGTCGCGTGCTGGACCTGGTGTGGCAGACGGTGGGCGACGTGCCGATCTCGGTCATGAATCAGTACACGCCTAATGCGCTCATGCGCGAGCAAGGCGGCGAGCTGGCGCGCGCCGTTACGCGCGAGGAGTACGAGCGGGTCTTGGACCATGCTGACGACCTGGGCTTTACGACGATGTTCTGGCAAGAGGGTGGTGCGGTAGACGAGAGCTTCACTCCAGCCTTCGACACCACCGGCGTTCTCACCAGCGCCCAATGCGGCTAATTTAGCCCCGTCCCAAAAAGACTGGTTTTTGGGCGTTGACAGTTGGCGAGCCGTAGGTAAAATATCAACTTGTCCTGGGGACGTAGCTCAGTTGGGAGAGCGCTGCCGTCGCATGGCAGAGGCCGAGGGTTCGACTCCCTTCGTCTCCACCCTTGGATTTGATAAGCCGCTGACATTGTGTCGGCGGCTTTTTTTAAAAAGAAAGGGCTGTACCATGGCCGAGCTTGAGTCCCAACCACTGTCTGACGAGGAGCGCGCCGAGTTGGAGGAGCTCCGTGCCGAGAAGGCCCGCCGCGAGGCCCAGGAGAAGGCCCGTCGCGAGCGCGAGGAGCTGGCTGCCCTGCGCGCCGAGCGCGCAAAGGCCGAGGCTGCCGCCGCGAAGGCTGCATCCGAGCCCAGGCCCGCGCCCACTCCCGCGCCCGCCGCGCCCAAACCTCAGCCCAAAAAGGCCGCACACCCCAAGCCCGCCGAGCCCAAGCCGAGCCGTGACGAGATGACCTTTGCCCAGCGTATGGTTACCTCTAAGGAGCCTACGGGCGAGAACGAGATTCCCGGCATGGCCCCGGCTCAAAAGATCATCATCGTGCTTGCCCTGATCGCTTTTGCCGTCTTTATGATCTATACGATCACGGGCAGCATGGGCCTGCACTAATTCGCGCTCAGCCGGTACGTGGTGCTCGCGCGCCTCATTTCCGCCCCAACCCTCAACCTCTGCACAACGCATCCGAAAGGTCGCCCCATGGCTTTGACCGACATCTCGCATCCCACCGACATCGCAATGCTCACCGATCTGTACGAGCTCACTATGGCCCAGGGCCTGTGGGAGAGCGGCAAGGCCAACGAGCAGGGTTGTTTTACGGCGTTTTACCGCGACCACCCCTTTGGCAGCGCGTACGCTGTCATGTGTGGTACTGCCGAGCTGCCCGAGCTCGTCGAGAATCTGCGCTTTACGTCCGAGGACATCGACTACCTGGCCTCGCTGCAGGCCCCGGCCGGCGGCGCGATGTTTAAGCCCGCATTCCTCGACTACCTGCGCAATTTCCGCGCGCACGTGAATATCGATGCCGTGCCCGAGGGCGAGCTCGTCTTTCCGCGTGAGCCCATGGTGCGCGTCACCGGCCCCGCGCTGGAGTGCCAGCTGCTCGAGACGGCGCTGCTCAACATCGTCGGCTTCCAGACGCTCGTCGCCACCAAGACGGCGCGCGTGGTGTTGGCGGCCGACGGTCGTCCTGTGGCCGAGTTTGGCCTGCGCCGCGCCCAGGGTCCCGACGGCGGACTTGCCGTGGCCCGCGCGAGCTACGTTGCAGGCTGCTCGTCCACGTCCAACGTGCTGGCCGGTCGCCGTTACGGTATCCCCGTGTTTGGCACGCACGCGCACAGTTGGGTGATGAGCTTTGACTCCGAGCTCGAGGCCTTCCGTGCCTTTGCCAAGTCGAGCCCCAAAAACTGCACGCTGCTTATTGATACGTACGATGTGCGCGAGGGCTGCGAGCACGCCATTACGGTTGCCAAGGAGATGGAGGCGGCAGGTGAGCGTCTGTCGGCCATTCGTATTGACTCCGGCGACCTGGCTAAGCTCTCCAAGTACGTGCGCGGCCGTTTTGATGCCGAGGGCCTGCCCTACGTGGGGATCTCGGTGTCCAACGATTTGGACGAGTACACGATTCAGTCGCTGCTGGACCAGGGTGCGCCCATCGATAGCTTTGGCGTGGGCACCAAGCTCGCGACCTGCTACGATCAGCCGGCGCTGGGCGGCGTGTATAAGCTTTCGGCCCGCCGCGCGGCGGACGCGGATGCCTGGACGCCGGTGGTAAAGCTTTCCGAGCAGCCGTACAAGCGCACGATTCCGGGCGTGCAGCGCGTGCGCCGTTACTACGACGGCTTTGGCGGCCCGGTGTGCGACATGATCTATGACGAGGATCATCTGGCGGGGGAGGGCGCCGCGCGCGGCAATACCCTCGTGGCCGTGAACGATGCGGCGCTGGTGACCGATGTGTCCGAGCTTGAGTACCGCGAGCTACTGGTGCCGATCGTGCGCGATGGCAGCGCGGTTGCCCCGCGCGAGAGCATTGAGGACGCGCGTGATCGCTGTGCCTGGGCGCTCGACCATCTGGACGCGGCCTACAAGCGCTTCCTGTACCCGCAGACCTACGTGGTGGGTATGGAGCAGGGTCTGGCCCAGGTGCGCGATGACCTCGTGCGCAAGAACATGGCCGCGGCATCTGCCTTCCCTTGGGCAAAATGATCCCTTGGGGACGGAGGAAAACGGATCATTTTCGCTTGCTCGCCCGTTCACTCAACATTCGATTGGTTTGACGTATGACGACTTCTTATAAAACGATGGTGGTAAAGATCGGTTCGTCCACGGTGGTGGGCGCCGACGGCAAGGTCAACCGCGCCTTTATCGGTGGGCTTGCCGATCAGGCCGCGGCCCTGCGCAAGATTGGCTGGCGTTTGGTCGTGGTGAGCTCCGGCGCCATCGCGTGCGGCTATCCCGTGCTGGGCTTCGACCGCAAGCCGGTCGGCGACCTGCCGAGTCTGCAGGCCTGTGCCTCGGCCGGTCAGTGCATCATCTCGTCTGCCTACGACGAGGAGTTCCATGTGCGCGACCTGCTCACCTCGCTCGTACTGCTCACGCGCCACGATACGGCGCGCCGTACGTCGTACCTGCACGCGCGCGATGCCTTGCTGCGTCTGGTGGAGCTCGGCGTGGTGCCGGTCGTCAACGAGAACGACACCGTCACCGTCGACGAGATTAAGTTTGGCGACAACGATACGCTGGCGGCGCTCGTGAGCTGCTTGGTTTCGGCCGATCTGTGTGTGACGCTGTCCGACATCGACGGCCTCTACACCGCCAATCCGCACGAGGACCCCACGGCGGAGTTTGTCCCGGTCGTGCACAAGATCGATGCCGGTATTATTGCCTCGGCGGGCGATTCCTCGACGTCGGTGGGCACGGGCGGCATGATCACCAAGATCCGTTCGAGCCGCATTTTGATGACGGCGGGTATTCAGAGCGTGATTTGCTCGGGTGAGGAGCCCGATGCGCTCGTTCGCCTGGCGCGTGGCGAGAGCGTGGGTACGCTGTTCGATCCGCCGGCTGAGCGTCTGGATATCGCGCCGCGCAAGCTGTGGATTGCGCTGGGCGACAAGGCCCATGGCTCGGTGACGGTGGACGATGGCGCTGCAAAGGCCCTGGTCAGCCGTGGCTCGTCGCTGCTCGCAGTGGGTATTCGCGAAGTCGATGGCGAGTTTGCCGAGGGCGATGTGCTTGACGTGTGCGACCCCAGCGGCATGGTCGTCGCGCGCGGTATCGCCGAGGCCGATTCGGACGTGCTGGAGCTTGCCGCAGGACGTCGCCAAGACCAAATCGCCAGTAATCGCCTTCTGGCGGACCTGGCCGAAAGGCCCGCGATCCACAGGGATAATTTGATCGTGTTTGCCTAGCAAGTAAACGCTGCCGGACCCCATGAGTTGCGGTGAAATAGGGACTGTTTAAGCGCTTAAAGTGCAAAAACAGTCCCTATTTCACCGCAACTTATTGAGGAGCGGCGGGGTCCAGCGGCCGGCAGTTGGACATTCCTTATGTGCCGGCAGTTGGGGACATTCCTTTACTAAAAGATCCGGCTCAGGTCGCCGCGGTTGAGGGCTTCGTCGAAGAGGTGCTTGAACACCACGCTGCCGTGCAGGCCGTCGTGCTCGAACTCGTTGGTCACCCAGGCGTGCGAGTTGCCCACGCGGCTGAGTGTGTCGAGCTGCAGACCCGAATCTACGTACATATCATCAAAGTACACCGCAGCCTGGAGTGGCACCTCGTTGCAGGCCAGGCGCTGCGGATCGTAGATTTTGTCCCAACTGGTGTCCTCCATCAGCAGGTTCATCGCCGGCTTGAAGGGCTTGAGCTCGGGCATCTGCTCAAACATCCAAGGGAACATGGCCTCGCCGGTAAACATGAGCGGGCGCGCGAGGGTATCGAACTCGGCGCGATGGGCCTTCTCTTCGGCAGCGGCCCAGCGAATCGGCATGGTGTCGCCGTCGGCGTAGATAAACTCCTGCAGGGTCCAATACAGCGGATTCGTGTGCGTGTTGGTGCGCTCGAAGGCGCGCATCAAAAAGCTGTCGGATACCGAGGCACCGCAGTTCAGCGTGCCGTCGCCGTCAACAAAAGCATGGTCGATAATCCAGTGCATGCGCTCAAAGCTCGGCTTCATGCCAAAGTCGCTGCCCATAAGCTGCAGGCGCTCAACTGTCATCGGCGAGCCATCGGGCAGTACGGGCTTTTGCTCTTCAATCGCATCGGCCAGTGCCGCCACACGCTCAACATCGGCGGGGTAGCGGTCGTAATACTGCTGCGTTTTGGCGGCCATGCGCGGGAAGGTGTGCGCGTAGACGTCGCTGGCGCTCGCGGGCACATGCGGAATGCCGCCGCAGGTAAAGCTCGCCGCCACGCCCTCGGGGAAGAGTGACAGATAGCTCAGCGTCAAAAAGCCGCCGTAGCTCTGGCCGAGCGTGACCCAGGGCTTGCCGCCAAAGCCCACCAGGCGCAGGTACTCAAAATCGCGCACGATGGAGCTGGCGAGGTGGCGCTTGAGAAAGTCCGCCTGCGAGCGGGCGGCGTCAGAGCCGGCGGCCGTCGCGCGCTCGCCCAGCGCCGCGATGGTATTCCCGTCCACGCAGCTGCTGCGCCCGGTGCCGCGCTGGTCGGGCAGGACGACGCGGAAGTGCTTAACGGCCTCCTCGATCCAGCCGTCGCTCGTGGGCGATAGCGGGCGCGGACTCTCGCCGCCGGGGCCGCCCTGCAAAAAGAGTAGCAGCGGCAAGTCGTCGCTGATGCGGTCTGGTGCGCAGATCACACGGTAGAAGAGCTTGATGCTCTCGGGCGCGCCGGCGATGGGCGCCGGCATGGCGCCGCGGCGCATGGTGCTGCCGACGGCCAAAAGCATCGGCTCCAGCCCGCGCCAGTCCAAGGGGACGTCGATACTGTGGTCCTCGACATACAAGCCGGGGACATGATACGAAGTGATGAGGGCCATGTTTGCTCCCGTTCGTTGCGGTGTTTCGTGTTGACCAATTCTACCGCCGTGGGCGAGGGCACGCGCAAATCGGCTACCATGGTTGCAAACTTCTAGGAGAAAGGGCCGCCCATGTCGGTCGATATAGCCACGTATGTTCACGATCTTGCCGTCGAGGCGAAGGGCGCGTCCGCCGCGCTTGCAACGGCGAGCGATGTCCAGCGCCAGGAGGCGGTGCGCGCCATGGCCGCAGCGCTGCGTGACGGCGTCGATTCCATCGTTGCCGCCAACGAGCTCGATATGTCCGCCGCGCGCGACGCGGGGACTTCGGCCGGCCTGCTCGACCGCCTGCTTCTGACGCCCGAGCGTGTGGAGGGCATGGCCGCTGGCCTGGAGAAGCTCGCCGAGCTGCCCGACCCCGTGGGCCGTGTGCTCGACCATCGCGTGCTCGCGAGCGGCGTGGACCTCACCCGCGTGAGCGTACCTCTGGGCCTGGTCGCCATGGTGTACGAGGCGCGCCCCAACGTGACCGCCGACGCCGCGGGCATCTGCATCCGCACCGGCAACGCCTGCATCCTGCGCGGCGGCTCGCTGGCGTACCACTCATGCGCCATGATTTCCGAGCTGTTGGCCGATGCGCTCGAGGCGCAGGGCTTCCCGCGCGCGGCTGTGTCGATGATTGAGTCCACCGATCGCGAGGCCACCGGCGAGCTCATGAAGCTGCGCGGTATCGTCGACGTGCTTATTCCGCGCGGCGGTGCCGGCCTGATCCAGCGCTGCGTACGCGAGTCGCTCGTGCCGGTGATCGAGACGGGCACCGGCAACTGCCACATCTACGTGCATGAATCTGCCGACTTCGATAAGGCACTCAACATTATCGTCAACGCCAAGACGCAGCGCGTGGGCGTGTGCAATGCTGCCGAGTCGCTGCTTGTGGACCGTGCCGTGGCCGATGCGTTTTTGCCTGCGGTCGTGGCCGTGCTGCACGATCACGGCGTGCTGATTCACGGCGACGAGGCCACGTGTGTCGCATGTGCCGCGGCCGGACTTGCCGGGGGCGACGGCTACGTTGCCGCGACCGAGGAGGACTGGGGCCGCGAGTATCTGGCGCTCGAGATGAGCGTGAAGGTCGTGGCGAACGAGGACGAGGCTATCGCGCACATTAACCGCTACGGCACCATGCACTCCGAGGCCATTGTCGCCGAGGACGAGGTCGCCTGCGAGCGCTTCCTGGATGCGGTCGATGCCTCGGCCGTGTATGCCAACGCCAGCACGCGCTTCACCGACGGTGGCGAGTTTGGCCTGGGCGCCGAGATCGGCATCTCGACCCAAAAGCTCCACGCCCGCGGACCCTTCGCCGCCGAGGCCCTCACCACCTATAAATACAAGCTCCGCGGCACCGGCCAAGTCCGCCCCTAAACCTGCCAACCACCACAAAGGGGACAGGCACCTTTGTGGTGGTTTCTCTTGAATTTTGACCATTTTGGGAGCGTTTACCCAAAAAACCACCACGAAGGTGCCTGTCCCCTTCGTGGTGGTTTTATCTAACTGTATCTAAGCATATTTCCGTTGCGCAATAGGTGGCATTTCGGCAGGTGGGCGGTTTAATCGGTGAGTAGATTCTCGCTGTTTTGCGTGCGCTGTGGGGTTATTTTTGGCATGAGAGCAAGGAGATGCCCATGTCGAGAAAACCGCGGCAGAAATCACGGATTGGCCTGTACCACATTACGATGAGAGGCAACGGCAAACAGCTTCTGTTTGAGGACGATGAGGACAGAAGGCGGCTATTGTCACTTGTTCGCTCCGCGATATTGAGATTCAATATCAAACTTATTGCTTGGTGTCTGATGGGCAACCACGTTCATCTTGTCTTGAGCGACCCCGACGACAGCGTGAGCGAGTCCATGCATCTTGTCATGTCCTGTTATGCGGCGTGGTATAACCGTCGGCACGGACACGTCGGCCATGTTTTTCAGGACAGGTTCTCGAGTGCTCCCATTTCGAGCGAAGAGCATCTGCTCGACGCCATCCGTTACGTGCATTTTAATCCGCAAAAGGCGGGGATTTGCCCGTATGACTCATACCGGTGGAGCAGCCATTGGGATTATGTCGAGCGAGATCCGGATATTGCGATGGCTGATTTGGCGCTCGTTCGCCTCGCATTCCCCCGCGCGCGTGATTACCTGGCCTTTATGGATGCATCAAATGGTGCGGTTGTTCGTCCGCCAACGGGCGGGCGCATCGATGAAGATGAGGCGTTGGACGTGGGCGTATCGTTGATTTGCTCGTTTGGATTGGCTGAGCTTTCCGATGTCAAGGCCCTCGAAAAGGCCAAGCGCAATGAGGTACTTGCGGCAATGCGAGAAGCTGGTCTTTCCATCCGTCAAATACAGCGCTTGACGGGCGTGGGGGAGTGGTCGATTCGCAAGGCGGGATAGCGTCCTTCCGATGTAAACGAAAAACCACCACAAAGGTGCCTGTCCCCTTTGTGGTGGTTTGGGCACCGGTTAGGCCTGGAAGGTGTCGCGATCGGGGGCGAAGGACTGCATGGCAGCGATGGTGCGGTCAAAGAGTTCGGGAAGCTCCCAGCCCAGCATTTCGGCGCCCTGTGTAATTACGTCGCGCGAACAGCCGGCGGCAAAGCGCTTGTCCTTGAACTTTTTCTTGAGCGACTTGGTCGTAAAGTCCATAACGCTCTTGCTCGGGCGAATGATGACGGCGGCGCCGATCAGGCCGGTGAGCTCGTCGCAGGCAAACAGGATCTTCTCCATCTGCAGCTCGGGCTTGGGCAACGAGGCGTTAAAGTCCGACGTATGCGTCTGGATGGCGCGGATGAGCTCGGGCGATGCGCCCTCACCCTCGAGAATCTCGGCCGCATAGATAGTGTGGTTCATGGGGTCGTCCTCATGTTCCTCCCAATCCAGGTCGTGCAGCAGGCCGACGATGCCCCAAAACTCCTCGTTCTCGGGGTCGAACTCGCGCGCAAAGTAGCGCATAGTGCCCTCGACCGTCTCGCCGTGAGTAATGTGGAACGGGTCCTTGTTGTGCTCGTTGAGCAGTTCGAACGCGCGGTCGCGGGTGATTCCGGCGTTAAGCGGCTCTGCCATAACAGACTCCTTATGCTCGTGGGTATCGATAAGAATGAATACTACTAGAACGCTACTAGAACGAGAAAACCACCACAAAGGTGCCTGTCCCCTTCGTGGTGGTTTTGGCAGGTTAGTTGAGGGCGGCTTGGGCTAGGCGGGCTTCGGCGTCTTCTTCGGTGACGCCCAGAGCCACGGCGAACTCCTCGATGGAGCGGCGCTTGGCCTCCTTGAGCACGCGCATGTAGTACGAGCTGGGCTTTTTGTCGGCTTCCTCGGCCTGGCGAATGCGGTGCATCATGGTCTTTGCCACGCGGACCGTCTCGGGCGCGCCCAGCTTGAGCTGCTGCTTAAAGTGCGTCTCCTCCAGCGAGCTGTTGCGCTCGGTAAAGGTGTCGCACTCGAGCTCATGGTAGTGGCTCAGCAGGTGCTCGGCATCGTCTTGCGAAATGGCGGCATGCAGACGGTCGACCTGCGCCACGGGGTACATAAGGATCGTCTGCGCGTGCCCCTGCTTGGTCTCGAGCAACAGCATGGGCTGCGGCGTATCGTCCCTAAAACCGACGACGGTGCAGACTCCCTGACCCGGATGAATGACGTGTTGACCGATCTCGAACATGCTACCTCCAGCTTATACGAATTTGCGTATGTCTAGAATACCACGCTGACGTGCGCAAACCTTCACTTTATGCAGGAAAAGCACACAACCCCGATAGGTAAGAGTATTCGATATTCCGAGCGATGCATGCACATGTTTATGCACGTTTCAAACTTGTTTAATCCGCAGGCAGAGCGGTGATTCCCAAGGCACCACCGCAACTTGTGGCCATTTTTGTGCATATGCAATATCGATTAACTTTACCCTGCGACAGTACCCCACGCTTGTGATAGAGTGCTACAAACTCTGGCTTTTGCCCTACGAGTGACCAAGAGCTCGGGGGCTTTAACACAAGGAGGATCTATGCCCGAGAAGATTGAAGAGCTGGTACGCGCTGCGCTTGCTGCGGCCCAGGAGGCCGGCGACCTTTCCGCATTTGAACTTGACGATTGCGCTATCGAGCGACCGGCTGACACTTCTCATGGCGAGTGGACCTCCACCATGGCCCTGAAGTCCGCCAAGCTGGCCCACTGCGCCCCGCGCAAGATCGCCGAGGCCGTCGTCGCCCATATGCCCGAGGATTCCGCGATCGAGAAGGTCGAGATCGCTGGCCCCGGTTTCATCAACTTCTACCTGTCCGTCGCCGTCAAGAACGCCATCTTTGGCGAGGCCCGCGAGAAGGGCATGGACTTCGCTAAGTCCAACGTCGGTGGCGGCCTTAAGACCCAGGTCGAGTTTGTTTCCGCCAACCCCGTCGGCCCCATGCACATTGGCCACGGCCGTTGGGCCGCTCTGGGCGATTCGCTCTGCCGCGTTATGGATCACGCCGGCTACGAGATCCAGCGCGAGTTCTACATCAACGACCACGGCTCTCAGATGAACACCTTCGGCAACTCCATCAGCACGCGCTATATGCAGCTTGCCGACATCATCGCCAAGCAGGGCGTGGATATCGACGAGGCTCACAAGATTCTGATCGCCGACCGCGACGCCTTTGTTGCCGACGAGAACGACGAGCATCCCGAGACCCATCCCTACCAGGACAACTTTGCCGAGACCCTGGGCAAGGACTCCTACGGTGGCGACTACATCATCGACGAGGCTGCCGAGTTCTGGCGCACCGACGGCGACAAGTGGGTCGAGGCCGATCCGCAGGAGCGCATGGAGAGCTTCCGTGAGCGCGGCTATGTGAAGATGGTCGACAACATGCGCGACCTCTGCCACGCCGTCAACTGCGACTTCGACCGCTGGTACTCCGAGCGCTCGCTGTACGTGAAGGACACCGAGGGCGAGACCGCCGGCACCTCCGCCGTCGACCGCGCTTTCGAGAAGCTCGACAAGATGGGCTACCTCTACACCAAGGACGGCGCCCTGTGGTTCCGCTCCACCGATCTGGGCGACGACAAGGACCGCGTCCTGGTCAAGTCCGACGGCGAGTACACCTACTTCGCTTCCGACGTCGCCTATCACTGGGACAAGTTCCAGCGTGTTGACCACGTCATCGACATCTGGGGCGCCGACCACCACGGCTACATCGAGCGCGTCCGCTGCGTCTGCGACGCCCTTGGCTACCCCGGCAAGTTCGAGGTTCTGCTGGGCCAGCTCGTCAACCTGCTGCGCAACGGCAAGCCCGTCCGTATGTCCAAGCGTAAGGGCACTATGGTGACCCTGCAGGAGCTCGTTGACGAGGTCGGCTCCGACGCCGCCCGTTACACGCTCATCTCCAAGAGCTCCAACCAGATGGTCGACTTCGACATCGAGGCCGTTAAGAAGCGCGACAACTCCAACCCGGTCTACTACGTGCAGTATGCTCACGCCCGCGTGTGCTCCATCCTGCGCCGTGCCGCCGACGTTACCGCCGAGCAGGCTGCCGAGATGGGCATGAAGGCCGTCGCCGAGAAGGCCATTGGCGAGAACGTCGATTACTCGCTGCTGACCGACCCGACCGAGCTCGCCCTTTCTCGCAAGCTCAACGAGCTCACCGACCTCATCGGTAGCTGCGCTCGCGACCGCGCTCCGTTCCGCCTGACGCACTTTGCCGAGGAGCTTGCCGGCGACTTCCACAGCTTCTACGCTGCCTGCCAGGTGCTGCCGAGCGAGGGCCGTCCCGTCGATCCCGAGCTTTCGCGCGCCCGTCTGGCCGCTTGCGATGCCGTCCGCGTGACGCTCGCCCTGGTGCTCACCCTCGTTGGCGTCTCTGCCCCCGAGCAGATGTAGGCTGCCGGTCGTTTGACTGCCTAGACTTGCCTAGCTGAGCCTTAAAAGCCCGATCTCCCATAGTGAACTGCCTCCCATTTCTCATGTCCAAGAAATGGGAGGCAGTTCATAGTGGAGGTCGGGCTTTTTGCGTTCGATTTGCTCTTATAGGCGCGTTGGGAATTGCTACTAAATCACAACTATACCGGTTTACGGGGCTGAATCGCTAACCATCGACCACGGCGAGAACATTGATAATAAAACCGCAGGTAGACGGCTTGGTGATTTTTCAAAATAGCGGGTATGGTCGGCCTATGCCAGTTTGGCCCCGTAAACCGCCATAGTTTTGAAAATTGATCCCTAGGGGACGGAGGAAAACGGATCATTTTTGTCTCGAAGGAGGCGGGCGGGGTACCGTCTGCCACGAATTGGGCCCATCTACTACGTTTAGTCGCATGCTCCGAACCATGCCGAAAACTGCGAAATTAAAACCGCAGGTAGCGGACTTGCTGCCTTTGGAAAAACCAAGGGTATGGTTGGGGGTGCCGGGGCAAACGTAGTAGATAGACGTGTTTCGTGGCGCGGCGCGGTTGCTCTTCATGCCGCGCTTCCGTTGCGACGGTCTGGGCGTTGCCGGATGAACCTTCTGCCTATAAGTTGCGGTGGAATACGGACTGTTTTGGCCCTAAAAGCCCCCAATCAGTCCCTATTTCACCGCAACTGCCGATCATGAGGGGGAAGAGTGTCCCTTTCGGCTAGTCGTTTAAGAACGTCCCCAATGACTAAGTTGCAGGTGGCGGCGGTTGTGTTACACTTACGCTGCGTATTTGACGCAATCATCTCGATACAGATCAATGATGTCCGTCGTTTCTCCGACGGAAGTAGACTGTTTAGCCGCCCTGAAGGTATATGCAGGGAGCATGTGATCGCAGGGCTTGAAAAGAAAGTTGAGCAAACACTGTGTCTGATCAACAGCAAGAAAATGAAATAACGACGGCGCAAACCGCTCCCGCTGCACCGGTTTCGTCGGACCAGGTCGTGGTGCCCGCGCCGGTTCAAGCTTCGGCTCCCGAGGCGCCCAAGGCAACTGCGGCTGCTGCGACCGAGAAGGCTACCGCCGCTGCGCCGGCAGCTGGCGAGGAGGCTGCTCCGGCAAAGCCCAAGCGCACGCGCCGTGTGGCTAAGCCCTCCGCCGATGGCGAGGCTGCCGAGAAGCCCAAGCGCCGTACGACCCGCACGACGCGGGCTAAGCGCACCGTGGCAACGGATGCCTCGGCGCCCCTCTCCGACGAGGTCGCTCAGGCCCGTGCGCTGGCGCAGATCAGCGAGGCCCAGGTCGTGCGTGCCCGCCGTCGCGCTGCCGAGCGCGAGGCCGCAGCTCTAACCGAGCTTGGCACACCCGCTGCTTCCGAGCCTGGTGCGGTTTCGGCGACGCCCGCAGCCCCTGTGGCCTCCGCCGTCGAGCAGCCGACCGAGAAGCCGGCGCCGCGTCCGCGTCGTCGCACGGCAGCCAAGCCGCAGCAGGCCGCTGAGCAAGCCGTGCCCGAGCCGGTTGAGCCCTCCGCAGCAGGGGAGAGCGCGCCCACCGTTGTGCCTGCAGCTGTGGAAACTGGCGAGGCCCCTGTCGTGGATCCCGCCCTGCGCCCGCATCGTCGAGGCCGCAAGCCCAAGGCGTTTGTCGAGGCAGAGAGGGCCGCTGCTGCCGCAGCCGCTGCCCAGGAGGGTCAGCGTGCCGATGCGCCGGCGGCCGCCGAGGGCATTGCTCCCGCCGAGTCGACCGATGCCGACTCTGCCGACGCCGCCGAGGTCGCCGATGTCCGTCCCGGCCGCAGCCGTCGTACCGCCGCCAAGCGCACGACGAAGTCCAAGGCCGCCAAGAAGGCATCGCCCGAGGATGCCGCCGAGGCAGCCACCGGCGATAGCGCCGAGACCGCCGAGCCCCAGCCCGCCGATCAGCCCGCTGCCGAGAAGCCCAAGCGCGGCCGCAAGAAGTCTGCCAAGGCAAAAGCCGCCGAGCAGCAGGCCGATGCCGAGGTCAGTGCCGACGCTGCATCTGGCACCCCCACCGACGCCCCGGCCGACGCCGAGACCCCCGCAACCGACGGTGCCGCGCCCACCGAGACCGCCGAGCCCGAAGAGAGCGGCCGCCCCAACCGCCGTCAGCATAAGCGCAACGATGAGCGCGACGAGCGCAAGGACCGCAAGGACGAGCGCAACAACGACCGCCGCAATCGTCAGCGCGACCGCAAGCAGCGCAACAAGGAGCGCAACGCCGCCCCCACCGAGCCTACGCTTTCGCGCGAGGAGCTCGCGGCCATGAAGGTCGCCGAGCTGCGCGAAAAGGCCAAGGAGTTCGAGATCGAGACGACCGGCAAAAAGAAGGCCGAGCTCGTCGAGGAAATCTACACCACCGCCGCCAAGGCCGAGGGCTTCCGTGACATTAAGGGCATCCTTCAGATTCGCCCCGATAGCTCCGGCATTATCCATGCCCACGGCTACATGAAGTCCAACGACGATGCCTTTGTGCCCGCCTACCTCATCCGCTCCGCGCGCCTGCGCACGGGTGATGTGATCGAGGGCTCGCTGCGTCCTTCGCGCGGCGGCGACAAGCGCGCCGGCCTCGCCAAGATCACGACCGTCAACGGCCTGGATCCCGAGCAGATTCGCAACCGACCCAAGTTTGGCGACCTCACGCCGGTCTATCCCAACGAGCCGCTGCGCATGGAGCACGGCAAGGATTCCATCACCGGTCGCGCCATCGACATCGTGTCGCCGATCGGCAAGGGCCAGCGCGGCCTGATCGTGTCGCCGCCCAAGGCCGGCAAGACCACGATCCTTAAGAAGATCTGCCAGTCTATCTCGATCAATAACCCCGAGGTGCACCTCATCTGCCTGCTCGTCGACGAGCGCCCCGAAGAGGTCACCGACATGCAGCGCTCCATTAAGGGCGAGGTCGTGGCCTCCACCTTCGATATGCCTGCCGACAACCACACCCGCGTGGCCGAGCTCGTCATCGAGCGCGCCAAGCGTATCGTTGAGTTGGGCGGCGACGTCGTGGTGGTGCTCGATTCCATCACGCGCCTGGCGCGCGCCTACAACCTGGCCGCGCCCGCCTCGGGCCGCATCCTTTCGGGCGGCGTTGACTCGGCGGCTCTGTATCCGCCCAAGCGCTTCCTGGGCGCTGCCCGCAACATCGAGAACGGCGGCTCGCTCACCATCCTTGCGTCCGCCCTCATCGACACCGGTTCCAAGATGGACGAAGTCATCTTTGAGGAGTTCAAGGGCACCGGCAACATGGAGCTCAAGCTCGACCGTGATCTGGCCGACCGCCGTATCTTCCCGGCCATCGATCCCGTGGCATCCGGCACGCGCAACGAGGACCTGCTGGTCGACGAGCAGATGCGCCCGTTTGTCTTTGGCCTGCGCCGCATCCTCGCCGGCATGAACAATACCGAGCGCGCGGCCGCATCGTTTATCAAGGGCCTTAAGGGCACCAACACCAACCAGGAGTTCCTGGTGCGTTCGGCCAAAAAGCACAGCGACTACGAGCAGACGTTCTAGTTTTAAAATCGCGCGCAGATGCGTCCATGCATAAGATTGAAGGGCCGGGGTTTAAACCTCGGCCCTTTTGCATCGCGCCGTTTGGCAGCATTGTTTTACCTTACGACCGGCAACCAGCGGCTTTTCCGTTTCAATCCGGCTTCGTTGCTTGCAATCCTCAAGGGGGTTTCGCATAATAGCTAATAAGCTTCGCGACGGATAACGCAGATGAAACGAACCATATACCGTTGCTTTGGGGCTCCGGCCCCGCTTCATCTTCTCTCGCGCAGCCAACTGAATGATGCGATTTGGGTGCTGGAAGATGGGGAGAGCTCATGGCTTCTTCTGATGCAACACAACGAGCAGTCCTTGCCGGACTTTCGTGCGGGATCGGCCTTGCCGCCCCCGTGGTTATGTATGCCGCGACGCTGCCGTTCTCGTCGGTGAACGAGACGGTGGTCGCGGGTGCCGTGCCTTTTGCCGTGGGCGCCGTGGCGGGCGTGGGCATCTATGCCGCCTCGCTGGGCATCTCCGATTATCGTGCGCAGCATGCCGAGCGCTTGTTCCAGCCCGACGCCATGGGCGGTGCCGCCCAGCGTAAGCAGACCCACAACGAGTTTAAGACGGCCTCGATCCCGGCACAGCAGTATGCCGCTCCTGCCGAAGCTGCGCCGCTCACTCAACCTGAGGCCGATCGTCCTTGTTCTGTCCTTTCCGGCTTTACCGGTGCGTTCCAGCGCCGCCGCGCCGACGATGGCGTGCCCACGATCGCCCGTGCCGCCAATGCCATGAGCGAGGACGAGGCATGGTCCATGATCGATAGCATGCTGGACGAGGACTCGCCGGTCAGCTGCGATCCGGCACGCTCGCGCGACGTGTATCAGGTTGCGATTGACGAGCTTACCTACGGTGGGCAGACTGGCTCTTACAACCGCGATGACATCGCCGCTGCCGCGCGCGCCGTCTCGGGTTCGCACGCCGCCCCGGCGGGCAGCACGGCGGCCTTTGTGGCGCTTGTTGCCAATGCTGCCAATAGCGCCGCGTACAACACCTCCGCGGCGGCCAGCGGCGCCTCTGCCAGCGATTCGTATACCGATGAGTCCATGAATGTCGATGAGGAGACTGTCGCCGCCCGCCGAGCAGCCGAAAGCTCGCTGTGGGGCGCCCCCGCCGTGCAGCAGGCCGCAGAGGCAGCGCCGTATAACGCAAGCCTTTCCAGCATGCCCATCATCTCCGATGCCGCCGCCATCGATCTCGATGACCTTGACGAGCCTGCCGCCATCACCTCATCTATCGATACCCAGGACCGCATCGATACCGGCGATCTTCCCGATGCCTCGCTCGAGGTGGATGTTCCCATGGCCGACTACTCGGGCCACGAGGGCATGTGGGCAGCCGCTGCGGCGATTCTGGACGAGATCGTCGAGCCCGCTCCCGTTGCGGCCCCGGTGTTTGCGCCCGCTCCTGAGCCTGAGGCTCCCGCTTATGTCGGCCGCCACAGCGCCGTGTTCCCCGAGGACACGGCCCGCATCTCGCGTGAGGGTATCGAGCGTGCCGAGGCCATTGCCGCCGGCATTATGGAGAATCGCCGCCACGAGCGCGTCAACCAGATCTTGGAGGAAGAGATCAATCGTCTGCAGTCGGCCGCCGTCAAGCGTACCGGGCGCGCCTATCTGAGCGTTATCGAGGGCGGTACCGCCAGCTTTGAGCCCCTGCGTGATATGGTTGCCGAGGCGTAAATCTCGTATGCCCAAGATCGATAAAAAGTGGGCGTTTGCCGCCTGCGCCATGGTGCTTGTTATCTGGGGTAACTCGCTGGTTCCCGGCACGGGGTCTGGTTCGTTGAGCCTGTCGGTGATGGAAGCCGTGCGCGGCTTTCTCCACAGCCTGGGCCTGCCGTATGAGTGGGTGACCAACTTCCTCGTTCGCAAGTGCGCGCATTTTACCGAGTACATGGTGCTCGGCGTTCTTGCGATCCACGCCTTTGATATCGAGGGCCTGCGAACGCTGGATGTGCTGCTGCCCACGGCGGTGTTTTTGCTGCTGGTCCCTTCCATCGACGAGACGATCCAGCTCTTTGTGCCCGGGCGCGCCGGCATGATCACCGACGTGATGATCGACGCGTGCGGTGCTGCGACTGGTGTGGTGCTTCGATACCTCCTGCGATCGCTTACATGCGCCAAAAAGGCCGCCTAGGACGTCTGAGCTGTCCTAGGCGGCCTTTCGCGTTGTCTGGCGTTATATGGGGGCTTCGTGCACCCGTCCCGCGTTTCGGTGCGGCTGACGGGTGCAGAGCGGTGCCGTGGCGCGTACTAGAGCGCCTGAGCGCCCAGGGCGAGGCAGCCCATAATGCCCTGCTTGCCCTCGAGGCTGTTGTTGACGATGTAGCTATCGATGTCGGCCATCTCGGGCGTCACGATGTAGCCGTTGAGCAACTCGACGCACTTCTTACGCGCGAGCGGCACGATGGGGGTGTGGTCGGCCACACCGCCGCCGATAACGATCTTTTGCGGCGCATAGCACAGGATGTAGGTCATGAGCGCCTGTGCCAGGTAGCCGGCGAGCAGGTCCATGGCCTCCGGGTCGTCGGCCATGTCGCCGGCGCTCTTGCCGTCCCAGCGCTTCTTTACACCGGGGCCGGCGATGAGGCCCTCCAGGCAGTTGTCATGGAAGGGGCAGCCGCTGTGCTCGCCAATTGTGTCACGCGGGTCGCGGTTGACCAGAATGTGGCCGGCCTCGGGGTGCATCATGCCGTGGACGAGCTTGCCGCCCGAAAGCACGCCGGCGCCCACGCCGGTTCCAATGGTCAGATAGACCACGTCGGTAAGGCCCTTCGCGCAGCCGAAGGTGACCTCGCCCAGGCAGGCAACGTTGACGTCGGTGTCGTAGCCGCAGGGGATGTTGAGCTCGTTTTGGATGCCGCCCAGCAGGTCAAAGTAGCGCCATGCCGTCTTGGGCGTCTCCAAGATCTTGCCGTACTGCGGCGATGCGGGGTTGACGGCGGTGGGGCCAAAGGCGCCAATGCCCAAGGCCGCAATGCCCTTGTTTGCAAACCACGCGTTGACGGCCTCAACCGTCTCCTGCGGGGTGGTGGTGGCGATTTGCTCGCGCTCCAGGACCGTGCCGTCTGCATAGCCCGTCGCACAAACCATCTTGGTGCCGCCTGCCTCAAGCGCTCCGATAAGCTGCTGCTCTGCCATAGTATTCCTCTCTCCATGACGAGGTTGTTTGTTAGCTAAAGTATAGCGCTATAAACAGTTTATGAAAGCGCTATAAAAAGAAACCTCGCAGGCGCTGCGGCATGCGAGGTTCTAGGATTTCTTTAGCTGCTGGGCTGTCCCTTACCCGCGCGGCTTGATTTTATCACGCAGGGACTTCAGATTCTCCAGCGCGGCATAAAGCGTCTCGTCGCGCTTGGCAAAGTGGAAGCGGATCAGGTGGTTGACGGGCTCGCGGAAGAAGCTCGATCCGGGCACGGCGCCCACGCCCACCTTGGAGGCCAGGTCCTCGCAGAACTCGAGGTCGCTGTCGTAGCCAAACTCCGAGATATCCATCATTACGTAGTAGGCGCCCTGCGGCACGTTGTGCTCAAGGCCGATCTTATCAAGCGCCTGGCAGAACAGGTCGCGCTTGGCGGTGTAGAGGTCGCGCACCTCGTCGTAGTAGCTGTCGTCGAAGTTAAGGGCGGTGACGATGGCCTCCTGCAGGGGAGCGGCAGCGCCCACGGTAAGGAAGTCGTGGACCTTCTTAATGCGATCGGTGATCTGCGCTGGGGCGATGGTGTAGCCCAGGCGCCAACCGGTGATGGAGTAGGTCTTGGACAGCGAGCTGCAGCTGATCGTGCGCTCGAACATGCCGGGCAGCGTGGCCATGTAGACGTGCTCGTGCGGTGCGTAGACGATGTGCTCGTAGACCTCGTCGGTGATGCAGTAGGTGTCGTACTTTTTGCACAGGTCGGCGATAAAGGTAAGCTCCTCGCGCGTAAAGACCTTGCCGCAGGGGTTGGACGGGTTGCACAGGACGATGGCCTTGGGGTCGTTGTCGCGGAAGGCGGCTTCCAAGACCTCGCGGTCAAAGTCGAACGCGGGCGGGTTGAGCGGCACGTAGATGGGCTCGGCGCCCGAAAGGATCGTGTCGGCGCCGTAGTTCTCGTAGAACGGCGAGAAGATGACGACCTTGTCGCCGGGGTTGGTGACCGTCATCATTGCGGCCATCATGGCCTCGGTAGAGCCGCACGTGACCACGATGTTCTCGTTGGGATCAACGGGCATGCCCATAAAGTGCTCCTGTTTGGCGGCGAGCGCCTCGCGCATGGCCTGAGAGCCCCAGGTGATGGAGTACTGGTGGTAGAGCGGCTTGGGGTCGGTGGCGATCGTGCTTAGGCGGTCGAGCAGTTGCGCCGGGGGATCAAAGTCGGGGAAGCCCTGCGACAGATTGACGGCGCCGTACTTATTGGAGATACGCGTCATGCGGCGGATGACCGAATCGGTAAACGTCGCTGTGCGGTTGGAGAGTTCTTTCATGCTTGTCCTTTCGAGCATTGGGGTGGGGAAAGTTTACTCCTATGAAACCGGTGGGAATTGCTGGAAATGGATCCGAAAAACTCTTTTCAAAATTCTTGAAAATTGGGGCTTGCATCGCGTGGCGTTCCTTGCAATAATAGTCGAGCGCGAAGCGCACAGGACACGGTGGGTGTAGCTCAGTTGGCTAGAGCGACGGGTTGTGGTCCCGTAGGTCGAGGGTTCGAGTCCCTTTACCCACCCCAGTTCTTGCTTCGTGTTGATATCGGGTCGTTAGCTCAGTTGGTAGAGCAGGGGACTCTTAATCCCAAGGTCCAGGGTTCGACCCCCTGACGGCCCACCACACGATATCTACTCTAAAGTCCGCCACAACGGACTTTAGCTTTGGGTCGTTAGCTCAGTTGGTAGAGCAGGGGACTCTTAATCCCAAGGTCCAGGGTTCGACCCCCTGACGGCCCACCAAAGAACACGCAGGTCAGCGCTTCGGCGCTGACCTTTTTTATTTGCCGAGAAGCCAAATCATATCCGTCCGTTACCGTTCGCGTTTTACGCCACCTGCCGTTTATGCGCGGCAGGTGGCGTTTTATGCATTTAGCAGGTAATGGACCTAGGGAACGCCGTTTTAGAGCGTCTCGACACCAAGACCGGTGCCATTAAAACCGCCGACCGCGCCGCCGCCCTCGACGATCTGCAGGGCGCGCCCGACCTGCCTTGCGGCCTTCTCGCGCTCCGCCAGACCCGGTTTGATGTAATGGCGGTAATCTGTCCCCAGGTCCGTATGGCCGTGCAGATCCATGATGCTCAGCGGGTCGACCTCGGTCGCCGCCATGATGGTCTCGGACGTGTGGCGCAGGGCCTTGGGCGGGATATACCGCAGGTCATGGCGTACGCACATACGCCGCCACGCACGCACGAGGTTGTCGCCGCGCATGTTCACGATGCGCTGGCCGCTCCACTCCCGCACCTGCTCCGTAACCGAAGTGCCGCCCTCGACGGTTATGCCCGGGCGCAACTCGTCCATGATCTGGTGCAGGCGCTCGCGCCCTGCCAATAAAACCGGCACGGTGCGAACGGAATGGGCGTTCTTGGTCTCCTTCACGCCGTCCTCGTCCGTGTATGCGCGGCAGACCTCGATGTACTCCGAGACGGTCGACTGCCCCGTGGCGAAGTCGTAGGTCGTGGTGACCTTGAGGTCGCACGGGCGCACGGCCAGTGCCTCCTCCTTGCGCAGGCCGCTCAGGCCCAGGATGAGGTAGGCGTTCATGACCAGATCCGCGCGGTCGTCGCTGGCGGCGAGCTTGCGCAGTGCCTCGGCGGCCTCGGGGATGCTCCACGGCTCCACGGGCGCCTGCTTGGCCTTGGGCGCAATGACGCGACGACGGAAGGGCTCCACCGTCACCCATCCATCGTCGAAGGCACGGCGCATGACGGCGCGCAGCGTGGTCTTGGTCTTTGCCGGCGCACCCGAACGCTCGATGCAGCTGCGCATCATGTCGTGGGATATCTCGGAAATGTCGATGCTCCCCAGGACGGGGGAGATGTAGTTCTCCATCTGGCCGTCGTACTCGCGCAGGCTCGCCTTGGAGCGCGGCTTGCCGCGGTTGCTGGGGGAGTCGCGGAACACGCCCCAGTAGTACATGTCGAGCGTCACGCCCGCGTGCGCCGCCTGGGACACGCCGAGCTCCTGCGCGAGCTGCGCGATGGCGATATCGGCCTCGGTCTCGGTGCCGTACACGGTGCGAGACACGCGCCGCACGTGCCCGTCCGCGCGGAAGCCCGCCTGCACGCGGATCACCCACTTGCCGGGCGCGACCTCGCGCTTGGAGCCGAGTTTTGACCTCGAAGTATCGTTGGTTGCCATATAATGGTCCTGCCTTTCCCTTTTTGCCGGAGGGCTAGCCCCGTGCGGATCCGCCAAGATTGCCGCACGGGGTTTCTTTATGTCTTGAGCTGTCAAAGATTCTTGGACAGCTGGTCCGCCTGCCTATTTTGCTGGGGTCAGCAAAATGGGAAACAACTGGCGTTTTGGTGCGTGCCTGCACCCGTTTGGGTTTTTCCGGAAAAACTTGAAAAACCTAGCCGTGCCTAGGCCTCGAAGAGCGTCCCGTCTTCAGATCGCTTGAGCAGCTCGACAAAGCCTATCTCCTTCAAGACGTGCTTAATCGCGTATGCCTTCACGTATCTCGTGAGCAGCGTTGTTAGGTCGCGAATGAACGACGAGAACTCTGCGGGCGTGAGGTAGCGCTCGAGCATCCACACCATCTTTATGTAGTTGACGCTTTTTCTACCGCCGACCCTGGCGCAATAGAGCCGCTCGTCGTGGGCGCAGACGTTTCGGAACTTAACGAGCGTCTCGATTGACACTATCGCCTTCTTCTCGTCGAAGTATCCCAGGCGCTTCGATCCGGTTCTGCCCGTCGAGGCGACTATCATCTTACATACGCCCCTCTGCTCCGCCGGTTTCATGAGGTTGAAGAAGTGTTCGATATTGCCGAAGGTCAAGTCGTTAACGAGCACCCAGAGCGGGACAGACCCGTAGGTATCCCGATAGTGACTCACGAATCCCGAATCACTCTTCTCCGCTCGTCTCCCGAGTATCCCCGTGAGCCCCGAGACCTCCTTCGCATATTCCGTTCCGTCCGATGTCGGCACGAATTCCTGTTCGCTGCAGAAACTCGACTGAAGAAGGTAATCGTTCGGGGACCTGTGCGCTTCGGAAAACGTATAGGCGACGGCAGTCTTAACCTTGGCCTCGGCGAGAATGAGATACCTGAACGTCAGCGATCTCAGCTCGCGGTCGAACGTATAGAGGGCGCAGAGGTCTGAAAACTTGGAGCCCACGACATAGCGGTCCTCTCCCGCTTGGGCGGTTCGCTCGGCGTCGATGAAGGGGTCCTTGTATCCATTGACGATGGAGTAGTAGCCCTCGCGCATGAGAACCTCGGGGGTCTTCTCGTCGACTTTCATCCCTCGCGCGTGGAGCAGGTCGACCTGCTCCTGAATGGTCAGAAATGGTTTTGCTCCCATTTGTGCTCCTAAATGAAGAAAGGCGGCCATCCTGGTGGACAGCCGCCTTTCCGCAGGACGCGGGTCCCGTAGGATCCCCGCGTCAATACCGCTGTCCTGTACTTTAACGATTTGTCGGCCCCGGGTCAATCGTTGCAAGATAATTCCGTCCGGTCCGGGGGTGCGCCCTATTCTTTTAAATAACGGCTACGCCCCGAGGAGTGCCCCGAGGGTGCCGATCGCCTTGGCCACCTTGGGGACGAGTCCCGCGGCCTTGGATGCGAGGTCGAGCGCGTCCTTTGCCTTCTCGGCGAAGCCTCCCTCGTCCTTCTCCTCTGCAGCGAACCGCAGGTCGGCGAGCGCGAGCTTCACGGCGGCGAGGTCCTCGGGCGACAGGCCCCGGCTGTTCGATATCTGCTTGATCGTCTGGTTGAAGTCGACCGTGACGGTCGCCTCGACGGTGGCGGTTGCCCTCGCCTCGATCTGGTCGGCGGTCGCCTTGGCCATCATGTAGTCGTACTCCATGCGGTCCCTGTGCGCCAGTAGCAGATCGCGGATCGTCTCGATGGACGTGATATCGATCATGCCGGGGCTGACGTCGGCCTTCACCGCGGTTCCGGTCTCGTGCTCGATGATGTTTCCGAATGTCGTCATGTACCTCGCCACCACCTTCTGCCTGAGACCGGGCGGGTCGCTCTCGATGACCTCGTCGCACATGTTCACCAGGCGGTCGATTGAATCGTACATTCCCATGTTATCTGCCAATCTCACAGGTGATTCAGTTGGATGTCTACGCGGACCTTATTTGATCCGTTTCCAGCCCTTCGATTTCAGGCGCTGCAGCCTGATTTTGGGACAGCTCGGCCTGGTCGCGTGCCGTCTCCAGGATCTTCGAGCGCCTCTTCTCGGTGCTCTGCCGGTAGCAGTCGATCAGCTCGCCCTCCGCGCCCGTCGGCGCCGCCGGCCTGTCCTCGGGATGCTCCTCGTACCATCCGAGGAGGTCGTTGGGGTCGGTGTTAAGAGCTTTGGCGCACTTCCAGAGCTGCTCGACGTTGGGGAGGCTCTCGCTTCTCTCCCATGAGCCTACCGTTCTCAGGCTCGTCCCCGTTGCGTCGGCTAACTCCGTTTGAGACATGTGAAGGTTCTTTCTCACTTCCCTAATTCTTAGATTCATAAGCTCCTCCTAAATAGGACGGTTGTTGCCGAGAATCCTATAGCTTTTCTTCAGAATGAGCAAGATTCTGCAAAGTTTTCTCTTGCAAATAGGCAGACATCCGCCTATAGTTTCAACCAACAGGAAGAAACCCGCACATTTTGAAGGAGGACGAAATGGAGTTTTCGAAGGACGAGTTTGGCGCAAACCTGCGCGCCGCCCGTGCTCGCGCCGATATGTCACAGGAGCAGCTGGCTAACAAGGCGGGGCTCTCGGCATCTTCGATTATCGGCTACGAGAACGGCTCGATGGTCCCGGGCGTCGACAAGGCCTATGCCATCGCCCAGGCGCTGGGCTGCACGCCCAACGACCTGATGGGCTGGAACACGGACGAGGCCGCCTAGGCCGGGAGGGGGAAGAGATGGGTAAAGTCGGCGATCTGAAGCTCAGGGGCAGGTGCCCCGAGGCGCTGGAACTCGCGGAGAAGGCGAGGACGGCGTCGGAGCACCTGCAGGCCGCTATCGAGATCCTCGATGAGCTCGGTGAAGTCGAGCTCAACTACGAGGTCATCGCGTGCGGTAGCCCGTCCCGCAGTGGGGACAGCGCATCGATTCCGGTTGGAGAGTGAAGCTCCGGCCGCAGACCTGGCAGCGGATTTCGTAGCCCTCGGTTGCAATGACGCGCTCGATTCCACTGGTGAAGATGCGGCCCAGGTTTCTCTCGTTCAGCTTGACCTTCGATTTTGACATGTAATCACCTCCTTTCGCGTAAAGGGATGAACGCAAAGGAGTTTACGGGTTTGTGGGGACACGGAAATGAACGAGATCAGACGGCTCCGCAAGAAGGCGGGACTCTCGCAGTTCAAGCTCGCGGTGAAGGCGGGCGTGACCGAGACGACGGTGCGGAACTGGGAGCGCCGGGGGATAGCCGACGCGAAGTACGGGGCGGCCAAGCGGCTCGCGAGGGCGCTGGGCGTGCCCATGGAGGATCTGGAGGAAGAGGAATGACCCGGGCGCTGCTGGCCTCGGCCGTCGTGATGGACGCCGCGGGGTGGCTCTGCATCGCGCAGGGCGCGCACCTGCTCGCGCGGATCTGCTTCGTCGCCGCGCTGCCGTTCATCGCGACGTGGGTGGTTGGGTCGCTCTGCGACTGACGGCGTGCCCGCCCCCGTCGCGCCACGGGTTCCGTACCGCCCCCATTCCGCGGGGCCCGTGGCGCGACGGGGCCGGACTCCCTACATCCGGCCCACATGGTGCCGCCGCCGACTTGGCGGGGCGGCGGCACCGCTCCCTTTGGCGGGGGAGCGCCCTCCGGCTGCATCTATCGGTGCGGCCCTCCGGCAAGGGAATGGCTCAACGAATGAAAGGAGAAGGCCATGTGGATGTCTATAGCCAAGGGCGCGAAGTACGCCTGCTGCGACAGCATCACCTTCCGCGCGATGGTCATGCAGGGCGTGATACCGCGCTACCCGTCGCTCAACCCCAACAGCTCGCGCGAGGTGGTGAGCAGCGAGGACATCGATGCCGCCATCAAGGCGCGCGGGGCGGTGCCGGCGCTGCCCTCGCCCGACTGCGTGCCGGCGCGCCGTCCGAGGCGGGTGGCGTGATGGTCGACCTTATCTGGGATGCCGGTTGCAGGCTCGGCGAGTGGTGGAACTCGCTTCCCGAGCGCGTGCGCAGCGTGGTGTGCGCCGTGGCGCTCGTCGGCCTGATCGCCGTCGCCGGCGCCGTCGAGGGAACCGCGCCGAGCGGGATGTACTACTAGGAGGAATGACATGCAGTTTGAGAAGAGGGCCGTACGCCTGGGCGATATCCGCCCGAGCGGGCAGAACCCGCGCGAGGACTTCGGCGACATCGGCGCCCTGGCCCGCAGCATCGAGGCGACCGGCGGCGAGCCGCTGAACCCGCCCGTGGTGGTGGCGGACGGCAACGTGTTCCGCATCGTCGACGGCGAGCGCCGCTACCGCGCCCTGTCCTCGATTTACGGTGAGGACCGCGAGGTGTCTGCGCTGGTGGCCGACACGATGGACGAGGCCAACGAGCTCGTGGCCATGCTCGCCACCGACGACAAGCGCCAGCTGACCGAGGCCGAGCGCGCACGCGGCGTGCAGCAGATGCTCGTGCTGGGCATCGACGAGCAGCGCATCGAGCGCGCGAGCCGAGCCACCGCCGGGCAGATCCGCGCGGCGCGCAGGCTGCGCGGGAGTATCGAGGGCCGGCAGGTGACGTTGGAGCAGCTGGAGGCCGCGAGCGCCTTCGACGACGAGAAGGATATCGAGGCCGTGCTGGCAGCCGGCGACGGCTGGGCCGGCAAGGCCGACAGCATCCGCCGCCGCAACGAGCGCGAGGAGGCCAAGGCCGAGGACTACGACGCGTTCGGGGACGCGGGGATACCGGTGGTGAAGGAGCGGCCCGAGGGGTCGAACTTCATGCTCTGGGCCAACTACGGCTGCGTGGCCAAGAAACTCGAGGGGCTGGATATCGTCCCCGGCACCGTGGCGGTGGAGACCTCCGGCAGCTGGTACCTCTACGAGCCCGACGGCGGCTCCGGCGAGCAGTCCGAGAAGAGCGAGGAGGAGATCCTGGCCGAGCAGGAGGCCAAGCGCGAGGACGCCGCGCTCGTGGACCTGTACAGGCGCATGGTCGACTTTGTCCTGCACGAGACGCCGGGACGCACGCTGGAGCTGGAGAACGCGGTCCGCGCGGCGCGCATGGAGCCGTCCTTCTACGTGGATGACCTGATCGGGGACGACGGCGACCACGAGAGCGCCGCGGCCGCCGTCGTGGAGGCCTTCTACGGCAGGTACGGCGGCTCGTCTCCGAGCGCCTACGCGATCGGCCGCTGGTGGCTGGACACGGCGCGCGACATGCGGATGCTCAACCATCGCTGGCGTGGAGACGATGCCGAGGGATGGCTCGAGCACTGGGAGGTCGTCTGCTCGGCGGGCTTTGAGCCCGGCGCCGAGGACGAATGGCTCGTGGCTAGGGTGCAGGCGAGCGCCAAAGAGGAGGAGAAGGATGAGTAGCGAGGGCCAGCCGACCAAAATCACGATCGAGTACAGGGGGGAGCGCCGCGAGCTGGAGGCAAGGTCCGCCATGGTCGTGACGTCGTGCGAGGACTCGGGCGAGGACGGCGTGCTTTCCGGCTCGTTCGGTATCCGGGACCTCGCGAACCTTGCCCACGGCGCGGTGGCGATGGTCCTGAAGCTCGCTTCCAAGTTGGGGGTCGACCGCCAAGCCGCGAAGGGGCTCATCCTCCTCCCCGCGCTCGAGGGCGACATCGCCGCGGCTACCGAGGAGGCGTTCTGCATCGATTTCGACGCACGTGACGAGATCGCCCGCATTGCCGAGGACCTCGGTGTCGATGCCGACCTCTAGCGAACGCCGGGCGGTCGTGCAGCGCGGGGAGGACGGGCGCTGGTTCGCCCGCCCCTACATGGGCACCGACCGCGTGACCGGCAGGCGGATCAGGCCGTACAGGTCATGGGACGCGGAGCTGACCCGCGAGCAGGCGCAGGCCGAGTGCGACAGGTGGGCGGCGACGTTCGACCCGTCATCCGCGCGGGACAGCTCGAAGCGCCTGTCCTCGATGCTCGAGACGTACATCTCGGACCCCGTCAACGGCCTGTCCGACAACTCGGTGGCCACGTACCGCAGCGTCGTCAGGACGATGGTGGAGCCGACCATCGGGCGGCTTCCCTACGACCAGCTTGAGCCCTGGGACGTGTCGGCGGCGTACCGCATGCTGCTCGCGCCCAGGACGGGCAAGGGGCTGTCGCCCAAGACGCTGCTCAAGATGCACGCGCTGCTCAAGGGCGCCTACCGCTCGTGGAGGCCGGCGCTGGGCCGCGACATCATGCTCGACGTGCCCGCGCCGTCGCCCGACCCCGTTGAGCCCTTCGCGCTGTCCGAGCTCGATACCGACGAGCTCACCCGGGCGCTGGTCTCCGCCATGTCGTCGCGCTCGGCCTCGGGCGCCAACATCTCGCGGCGCACCGAGGCCATGGCGGCCTACCTCGCCCTCAACACGGGCCTGCGCTGCGGGGAGATCTGCGGGCTGCAGCGCCGCGACTGGCGCCGCGCCCTGCACGACCTGCACGTGGTGGGTCAGGCGGTCGAGCATCCCGAACTGCACCGGCAGGCCTACACCAAGGGCAGGCGCGTGCGCAACGTTGCGCTCGCCCCGGCTGTGGAGGCGCAGCTGCAGCGCCACCTGGAGTGGCAGGACACGTGGCTCTCGCGCAAGGGCCCGGCGGCGCTGGTGGTGACCTTCGGGCCCGCCGGCGGCATCGCGCGCCCGTCCACCGTGACGAGCCGCTTCAAGTCGCTCGTGAGGGACCTGGGGCTGCCGGAGGAGACCGTGTTCCACTCGCTGCGCCACACGCACGCCTCGTGGCTTCTCATGAACGGGTTCGACATGAGGACCATCCAGGAGCGCCTGGGGCACGCGAGCGTCAAGACGACGCTCGACATCTACGGCTCGGTCATGCCGGGCCGAGACCAGGCCGCCGCCGCGGCCTTTACCGATTCGATCTACGGAGGTGAGACGGATGACGATACTTGATTCCCTCGTGGAGGGCGCCCTGTGCCTGGGCAACAGGCGCGAGAGCAACGAGCTGCTCGGCATGATGGTGCGCTACCTCGTGACCGGCGAGGTGCCAGAGCCGCGCACCGACGCCCAGCGGATGGCCATCACGTTGATCATGCCGGTCCTCGAGAACAGCCGCGCCAGGGCGGAGGCCGGAAGGAAGGGCGGGTTGAGCCGTGGCGGCGCAGCAAGCAAAGCCGAAAGCAAAACGGAAAGCAAACGCGCAAGCAAAGCCGAAAGCAAAACGGAAAGCAAACGCGCAAGCAAAGCCGAAAGCAAACGGACAAGCGAAGAGGAAGAGGAAGGGGAAGAGGAGTTAGGAGTCTGGATTAACCCCTCAGATTGTGAAAACGAAGGGGGTGTTGGCGCCGAGTTCGTCCCGCCGACCCTCGAGGAGGTCAAGACGTACTTCGCCGTCAACTGCCTGCGCGGCAGCGCCAGCAAGTTCTACGACTACTACGAGGCCAACGGCTGGACCAGGCAGGGGTTCCCCATCGCGAAGTGGGAGCCGGTCGCCCGCAGCTGGTCCGACCGCGAGCGCGGCTACGACGCCGAGCGCAAGGCCCGCGGCGGGCAGACCTCCCAGGAGGTCGAGCGCGCGGCGGTGTGGCGGCCCGCCGAGAGCGAGGACGACGTCATCGCCGCCCTGGAGCGGGAGCTGGGTGAGGCGTCGTGATCACCCTCAAGGAGATGCTCGCGGGCTTCGACCCGGCAGGGGGCCGGCCGCTCGACGTGACGCGGATCTACATGGCCAACGTCATCAGCGCCGACGAGGGCGCGCGCCTCGCCAAGAAGCAGAAGCTCGACGAGTACCGCGCCCGCAAGCGCGCCAAGGAGGACCTGCGGATGGACATCGCCGCCATCGCGAGGGGCGAGCAGCCGAGCTGGAGGTATGCCAAAGGTGTGCCAACGGGGGCGGGGCAGCTGGGCCAGCAGGCGATGGGGTTCCCGCCGCTAGACGGCGATAAAGGGCCGGGCGGGGGAGTCCCGCCGGCAAAGAACACCTAATTCTTTTGAGAAGGAGAGGAGAGAGGTTTTGGCAGAGATCTCAGCGGTGATGAGGGCCTACCGCGAAGCCCTCGACCGGCACCGGATTCCCTGGGCCGACGACACGTACGACACGGAGAGGGTGGGCGGCTACAGGCTGCGCGTGGAGCGAACCGAGACCATCCTGGACGAGCACAGGGTGAGCGTGATCTGGGGCTACCAGTGCCTGCCGGAGCGCGAGCCCACGGGCGTGACGATCGGCTACCCGAACTACCTCGAGGTGCAGTACGACCCTGTGAGCACCGAGCCGTTCATGGCCACGCCGGGCGACATCCTGGCCGACATCTTCGGCGTGAGGGGTGAGTCCCGATGAGCTACGTGTGCGGCGCCGCCGACTGGATCGACCTCGCCATCGGCAGGCTCGAGGACGCCAAGAGGTCGCTCAGGGAGCGCGACGGGCTGCGACAGGGGTGCGACATCTGCGATGAGCTGCGCCAGGCGAGGCGATGCCTCAACAAGGCGCTGATCATGGTCGCGCAGGAGAGGGAGATCGAGAAGGAATGGAGCGAGAAATGAGTGAGCGCCTTGTGGTCAAGCGTCTGTGTGCAGGCGAGGGCGAATGAGCCGCAACGATGACTTCTCGACCGTGGTCGCCTGCGCGGAGTGCGGGTGCGAGCTGGCGTTCGGCGATAGTTACACCTCGCGGCTGATCCATAACGAGCTCGGGTTCGGCTACGCCGTGTGCCCGAGGTGCTACGAGGACGAGTTCAGGGAGATGGGAGAGAGCTGTGACCTTTAACGATGTCGAGTTCAAGGCGTGCCCCCGGTGCGGGGTCGAGCCTAAGGTGGAGGACGTGCGCGAGCGTTCCCTGACCAGGCCCAACGTGATGAGCATGACCTGTCCCGCCTGCGGGATGTCGAACAGCGTCACGTGGGGGAGCATGGACCTGCCGCCGTTCCGCCAGGCGGTGGACATGCTCGCGGACAGCTGGAACAGCCGGTGATCTGCTCGGCGGTCGAGCTGTTCCGCGCGACCGCCTGGCGTACGGCGCCCGATCTGGTGTCGGACCCCGCGCGCCGGGCGCTCGTGCACGGTCGGGCGGACGCGCCGTGGGTGACGTCGGCGCAGATCGGGGAGACGGAGCGGAGGGCGCGGGCGCTGGAGCGCGACCGGGCTCGCGCGCTTAGGAGGTCGAGGAAGGCTAAGCGATGAGACTGATTGAGAGGCTGAGGCGGATGCTCATCGAGAACCGCCGCGTGCGCAAGAGCATCGAGGCGCGGCGCGCCCGCAGGTGCAGGAGGTCGATGAGATGACCGTGATGTGGGACGTGCAGGAGAGGAACTGCGCGGTCTGCGGGAGGATCTTTATCCCTCAGGCGCCGAAGGCCAAGTACTGCTCGGAGGACTGCCGGCGAAAGCACGAGCAGGACCGCGCGAAGGAGGCTCGGCGCAGGGGCGCCAAGCCGAAGCGCGACAAGGTCGACCGCTACCTGGCGCCCACGGGTCCGGCGCACGACGAGATCATGGCCATGCGCCGCGAGTGTGCCGCGAGGGCGCGTTGAGATATTGAGTTTCCGCAGGTAAAGATAGGTAGATATATAATTAAGGCCGCTGGCGTTGGGGCGCCGGCGGCCTTTGGCAAAGACGCCTCCCGGCATCCTCTATATGGCGTAGAGCATGGTACCACGCGGGAGGTCACATGGACGCAAGGGAATATCTGGAGACTGTACGGGCCGCCCAGCGCGGCATCGACCGCCGCCTGGCGGTCATCGAGTCGATGCAGGCGCGCGAGCAGGTGCGCGCCCAGCGCTACGACGCCGTGGGCAAGGGCGCGCACGGCACGGACTTCATGCGCTCGACGGACGACCGCATAGACTACGAGCGCCGCAGCGGCGCGGAGCTGTCGGAGCTTAGTCGCGAGGTGGAGCGGGGCCGCGAGCTGTGCGCGGGCGTGCGCTCCGCCAACCCCGGCAAGCGCTGGGGCGACGTGCTGGAGCTGCGATACTGCGAGGACAGGACGCTGCAGGAGATCGCGGGGACCTTGGGCGTGTCGGTGAGGTCCATACAGGCGGATTTGTCTGCCGCTCTTGATTGGGTTGAATTCGCCGGTCTTGCCCGCGCACGACAGGGGCGGGGAGCTGCCGAGATATAACTTAATGATAGCTAAGATTTATATAGTAATAACTATTAGGATATGCTAATATATAGGTGTCGAAAGAGAGAAGGTGACATGCAGAGACGCGAACTGGTCCGCATCCTCGAGGAAGCCGGCTTTATCTCCAAGGGCGGCACCAACCACGAGAAATTCGTCAAGGGCGACAAGCTCGTGCTGGTGAAGCGCCACAGGGAGATCGAGGACCAGATAGCCAAGAGGATTTTGAGACAGGCGGGGCTTCGCTAGCCCCGCCCCTTTGGGGCTACGTCTTGCATCACCCACGTGAAGGAGACTTAAATGGTTTACGTATGGGAATTCGAATTCTTTGATTCTGGTGGCATGGTAGATGCCGTGCCGTGCGGTTCGCTCGGCGGTGGCGGCACGTTCGGATCCGGCCTGAACGACGCCGTCGCAAGCGCGGCTGACTTTCTCTCCTGCATGGTCGACGACCACCTCATGGGCGGAATCGACCTTCCCGCGCCCGACTTCGGCCATGAGCCGCAGAACGGGGGCAAGATTATCGCCGTCGCAGTCAGCCGCGAGCTTGGTGACATTCCCGCCATCACTGCAGCCGATGCTGCCCGTATGCTCGGTGTCAGCTCCGCGAGGGTGTCGCAGCTGATAGGCGCGGGACTGCTCGACTCGTGGAGGGACGGCACCAAGCGCATGGTGTCCAAGGCCTCCGTCGAGGCCAGGCTCGCCGATTCACCCAAGGCCGGGCGCCCGAAAGAGGCCCCCGTCGCCGTATAATTACAGGTGCTGGTTCGCGTCAGCATGTCGGCCCCGATCGCCATGTGCGGTCGGGGCCTTTCTCTTGGACCGCCATTGCGTGCCATTGCGCGTGATTGCCAACTGTTGCATGCGATTGCCGACAATTGCGCGTGATTGCATGCGATTGCCGACAATTGCGTGTGATTGCGTGTCGTTGCGTGTTGCGATTGGGATATAACTAGGGTGTCGATTCGCAGCGCCGCCCGCGCGGTGTGCGGGTCGGATGTGCGTGGAAGCACAGATGAGTGGCCGGGGTTCCCTTCAGCAGTTCTGGGGGCTCCGGCCTTTCTATTGAACGACAACGTAATGAGGTGGGTCCGTGGTCACACGCGAGGCTATCGTCCGCGCCGCTAGCCGGTACGACACCGTTATGGCGTGGGCATTCCGCCGCGCCCTGGGCATTGCCCGCCGCGTCGGCAAGCGCAAGGTTGCTGGCGCGGGCAAGGCCGTCGAGCGCCTGCGCTACGCGGGGCTCGATGAATGCATGGCCAACAGAGGGCGCTCCCCGGTGGAGCGCTAGCCATGGCCACCAAGACCCGCTACGCCAACGGCCACGCCCGCCGGCAGGTGCGCGCCTGGCTCAAGGCGCAGGGGCTGCCGTGCCATATCTGCGGCATGGCCATCGACTACGACCTGCCCGCCGGCGACCCGATGAGCTTCGAGGTGGACGAGATCGTGCCCGTGTCCAAGGGCGGCTCGCCCATCGACCGCGCGAACGTCGCGCCGGCGCACCGGATCTGCAACGAGCGGCGCGGCAACAAGAGCCTCGCCGCGCTCGACGACTCTATATCGCCGCGCCCCCGCGACGTGGGCTGCTCGACCTCGCTGCCGTGGTGACCTGACCCTGGGGGATGGCCCCCTCCCCGGGGGGCCGAAGGCTCGCCCCACGGCATTGCGCCTTTTTTGCGCAGGCCCCGAAACCGAGTCCATACCGGGAGGTGCATGGAATGTCCACGAAGTCCACGAAGCCGAGGGGCAAGCCCTGGACCGCGGACGAGAGGGAGTTCGTCAGAAACGCGTACCCGGCGCTCGGACCTGCGGCTATCGCGAAGAAACTCAAGCGGTCGCGCTCGGGCGTGTGCGCCCTCATCAAGAGGATGAAGGAGAGCGGCGAGATCGCGACTGGCGAGTCCACGGGGGAGTCCGTGGGCGCGGGCGTCTCGGCGCCTCCCGCGGACGGCCCGGACGGCCGCCAGGACACGCTCGGGAGGCTCCGGTGGGTGCGGCAGATCATCGAGCGCCAGCTCTACGACGCCGAGCCCAGCCAGGCGGCCCGGCTCGCCAAGGAGTACCGCGAGACGCTCGAGCAGATCGAACGAATAGAGGGGGCTGGGGAGGACGGTGGCGACGATGTCATCATCAACGCCGTCTCGGTCCTGCGCGACGTCCTCGGCTAAGCCGAGGCTCCGCCTCGTCCAGCCCTACGAGAGGTCCATCGGCTCCCTCGCGGTCGAGCTCGCCCCGACGATGGGATACGACCTCGTGCCGTGGCAGGAGCAGCTCGCCCACGACATCGGCGCCGTGGACGCGAACGGCAAATGGGTCCACCCCCGCGTCGGCATCTCCATCCCGCGCCAGCAGGGCAAGTCCGTCGACCTCATCGTGTGGGTCGCGATCATGGCGGCGTTGGCCGGCTACAAGGTACTGTGGACCGAGCACAACTACTCCACGACCATGGAGATGGTCGCCCGCTTCCGCAAGATCTTCGGCCGCCGTGTCGGCGACACGTCCGAGGGAATCCCGCGCTGGCGCAAGCTCCTGGTCGAGGTCTGCTCCCAGACCGGCCAGGAATGGATGCGGTTCAGCTCCGGCGGCGTCATCCAGTTCTCGACGAGGACCAAGTCCTCTCGCCTGGGCTTCTCCTTCGACATCGTCATATACGACGAGGCGCAGGAGCTCACGGGCATCCACACCCAGGTTGTCAACCCGACCACGGTGTCCGGAGCCAAGCACAACCTGATGATCGTGTACGCCGGAACGCCGACCCGCGCCGGCAACCCCGCTGAGGTGTTCAAGAACCTCCGGCAGCAGGCGTGGGAGGGCGGCGAGAAGGCGTCCGACCTGCTCTGGCTGGAGTACGGCGTCGAGGAGGTCGGCGACATCTGGGACGAGAGCCGCTGGCCGGAGGTCATGCCCTCGCTCGGATACCATGCCGACATCCGCGCCATCCGCACCGGAATGAAGGACATGGACGAGCTGGGAGCCGCCCAGGAATACCTGGGCTACTGGCTGCCCTCGGAGGAGCAGGTGGAGCCGCCCGTCATCGGCGCCGACGCATGGGGCGAGTGCCTCGTGGGGAGCGGCCCCGGGCTGACCGCCGGCTGCAGGATCTGCGCCGGCGTGAGGTTCAGCGCCGACGGCTCGACCGTCGCCGTGGCATGCGCCGTGCGGCCGCCCGGCTCGCCGACCGCGCACGTTGAGCTTCCCTTCTGCAAGGACCCGGAGCCCAGCACGGATTGGCTGGCCTACTGGATCGCCGCGAGGGCGGGCAGGTACGCCTGCGTCGCCATCGACGGCAAGGCAGGCGCCGGCGCCCTGTGCGACAAGCTCGAGGGCATGGGCATGCCCAAGGACTACATCCTGCGCCCGAGCACCGACCAGGCCGTGACCGCCGCAAGCCTCATCTCGTCCGGCGCGAAGGCGGGCTCGGTCACGCACATCGCGTGCCCGGCGCTCGACCTTTCCGCCGAGACGTCCCCCAAGCGCAAGATCGGCACGTCGGGCGGCTGGGGCTTCGGCGGCGACAACGCCGCGCCCATCGAGGCCGCGGGGCTGGCGCTGCTCGCGCTCAACACATCGAAGAGAAAACCCGGAATGAAGGCGAGGGTCACTTGATCTCGATACCTTACGCCGTGGCGTCCGCCGACGGCCTGCTCGAGGAGGACCGCGAGACGGTGCGCTGCCTGCTCAACAGCTGGCAGACCCACTACAGGGGCAACCTCCTGCGCTCGGACTACTACGAGGCGCGCAACATGCTCAAGGACCTCGGCATCGCCGTGCCCGACTCGCTGCGCGACCTGGAGGTCGCGTGCGGCTGGGGCTACAAGTGCGTGGAGGTCATGCGCGACCACATCGCCTTCGACGGGTTCACGTGCCCCGACGACGAGGACTTCGACGGCCTTCTCACCTCCGTGGCCAAGCGCAACAAGATGGCCACGCGCGTCGGCAAGGCCGTCAACTCCGCGCTCAAGTACTGCTTCTCCATGCTCGTGGTGACGGCGGACGAGGACGGGCACGCCCGTATCTCGGCGTACCCGCCGACCCTGTGCACGGGCATCTGGGACGACGTCCACGAGTGCCTGTCCTCCGGCATGTTCGTCGTCTCCTTCGCCAAGGACCGCGGGCGGCCCACGAACCGCCCGGACTGGGTCAACGTGATGCTGCCGGACCGCATGGTGCGCATCCGCGAGGTGCGCCGCAACGAGTGGAGCGCCGAGTACGTGGAGCACGGCCTGGGCGCCGTGCCGATGTTCGTCATGCCGCACAATCCCGACGACGACCGACCGTTCGGCGTGTCCAGAATCAACTCCGAGGTGCGCTGGAACATCGACTGCGCCATGCGCGCCAACGTCAACGAGGAGGTCGCCGCCGCGTTCGCCGCGTCCACGCAGAAGTACCTGCTGGGCACCGACGGAGACGCGTTCGCCGACAAGACCAAGTGGAGCGCCTTCATCGGCTCCATCTTCGAGGTCACCAAGACCGAGGACGGCACGATTCCGCAGTTCGGCCAGCTCACGCAGCCGAGCATGCAGCCCATGACCGAGCACTTCGGCAACCTGTGCAAGCGCATGAGCGCCGCGACCGGCATCCACGTGGGACAGTTCGGCATCATGAGCGACAACCCCAGCTCCGCCGAGGCCATCTACGCCGAGAACGAGCCGCTCATCCTCAAGTGCAAGAGCTTCATCCGCGAGGCCAAGGCGGCGCTGGCGAATGCCGCGACCGCCGCGATCGCGACGGAGCTCGGGTGCTCCTACGAGGAGGCCGAGGACGCCTGCGGCGTGTCCGTTCACTTCCTTAACCCCGCCATGCCGACGCTGGCCCAGCAGACCGACAGCTCCATCAAACTCGCGTCGGCGGTCGAGGGTTTCGCCGGCACGCCGACCTTCTGGCGGCTCAACGGCCTCGATGACGACGAGGTGCGCAACGTCTCGTCCGAGATCAGGCGCAATGTGACGCGCTTGGCGGCGCTCGACCTGATGGCGGGCGTCACCCAGGCGGCAGAGCCCGCGCCGCCCGCTGATGATTAGCGCGGCTGAGTTCGCGGCCTACAACCGGGCCGTGGCGAAGATAGGAGACAGGGCGGCATCCGACGTGGAAGCCGCCGTGCTCGCCTGGTGCCGCGGCCACGAGGGCGCGACCGTCGCCGAGAAGCGCGAGGCCGCGAAGCTCATCATGGAAGGCTTCGTCCAGGGGTACGACGACGTCGCGGCGGAGTTCGCGGCGCAATGGTACGACGACCTAGCCGAGCGCAACGGCGCCAGGCTGCAGCAGGCCGTCACCATGACGACCTACAAGCCAGAATCGGTCGATACCGTTGCCAGATACCAGGCGAAGAAGCTCGTGAAGGGCGGCGACGCGGCGTTCGCCAGGGCGTGCGGCGAGTACGCCCGCAACGACGCGCTCCGCAGCCTGAACGAGACGATCATCTCCAACGTGGGCCGCGATAGGAGCGCCGGCGTGCGCTTCGCGCGCGTGCCGACGGGCTTCGAGACCTGCACCTTCTGCATCATGCTCGCGAGCCGCGGCGCGGTCTACCACACGCGCAAGTCCGCCGGCGAGTTCAAACACTTCCACCGGCACTGCGACTGCAAGGTGGTCCCCGGCTTCGAGGACGACCCCGACGCAGAGCTCGTGGAGGGCGTGAGGCCGGATGAGCTGCGCGAGCGGTGGTGGCAGCTAGAGAAGGTCGACGCGACCGCGGGGCTGAGCGCAGCCGAGCGAGAGGAGCTCAGGCACAAGGTCATGGAGGGCGGCGAGCTGCCCGAGAACGTCAGGAAGACCAACCCCTCCGCGCACATGCGCAAGGTCGGCCACAAGAGCAGCGGCTGGATGAGCGCGGCGACCCGCCTCAACGCGGAGATCAAGGCGAACGGCTTCGCCAACGCCGAGGAGTTCTACGAGTACCTGCGGACCCGCGGGACGCGCGCGGAGACGGCCGAGGCCGTCAAGTTGGCCGAGGAGGTGCTCGGCAACGCCGATGCAACTCCGACGCTCTACGAGGTGGTGAGGAGCCACCTGCGCCCATCCATCGAGGCGAACTTCACGCGAGGCGAGATTGCCGCGCGCGAGGTGGCCCCGACATCTGCCGAAGTCCCCAACTGGCTCGAGGGGGCGAAGAGGAACAACCATGCGAAAAAGCACGGTCGCGAATACGGAATCGACTACAGGTCGAAGGCCGGGCAGGACGAATACGATAGAATAATGTCTGAGGTCATCGACGAGGCCGATGATGTCGCGTTCGTGGATGACATAAGAGGCCAGAGCGGCCAACGCTGTGCCGTCTACTTCCGTGGCGGAGACATCGCCGTCGTCAACCTCGACAAAAAAGTCCGTGTTTCGCTGTTCAAATACGAGGAGGGCTACAGTGACTACTACACCTCACTTTGGAATAAGGTACACAGACGATCTGACCGGTGAATACAGCGAGTACGTCATCGACTCCGTTGACCTCCTCAACCTGCAGCTTGCGCCGCATGGGATGAGCTTCTTTTTCGATACGATAGACGTTCACCAGCAGATTATCGGCGGCAAGCACTGCTGGGATATGTTCGGATGGGTTGTCCCAAACGGCCTGGTTCCCGATTTCGAGCCGATCTGGCTTGCCGGAGAGGACGAGAAGCTCGGAGGCTACGATTATGCCTGCGCAAGCTGGGAGGACCTTGGCGGCAGCCCGCACGCAGTCATCGAGTGAACGCTGCCAGGAGATTCTGCTGAGAAAGGATTCTACGTATGAGCTACATTGCGAAGGCCGCCATCTTCTGCGATAGGTGCGGGAAGAGGGTCGACCTCGACCCGGAGTTCAGGCTTCCCTCGACGTTTTCGTCCATCTCGACCGACCTCACCCCGATAGCGGGCTGGATGAAAGTCGACGCTTCCCATCACCTCTGCCCCGAATGCGCGGGCGCGTACAACGCGAAGAAGGCCGAGATGGAGCGCGAGCTGCGAGAGCTCGCGGGAATCAGGGAAATCAAGTTCGATCTATAAAGATTATGACATGCAGCTCATCGGGCCCCGCGAGGGGCCCTTTTCATGGAAAGCGGAGGTGCCTCATGGCAGCAAGCAGAGGCTGCATATAGGCAAGAAAACCTCAGCTCATCTAGCTCAGCTCTAGTTAATCACACCGGGGCGTGGCGGAATGGCAGACGCGCGTGCCTCAGGAGCACGTGGGCATCGCCCGTGCGGGTTCGAGTCCAGCCGCCCCGACCAAAACGTTGAACCAGGCCATCCGCACGGGTGGCCTGGTTCATGCCGAAAAGCGCCCCGCACGGGGCAAGACGATGCCCCGCACGGGGCGGAAATGGAGGGAGCATGGCCCAGGAGACCACACCCACCGAGACCGAGCCGACCAACCCTGCACAGGGCGGAGACGAAGGTCAGGAGCCCGACTACAAGGCGCTCTACGAGAACGCGCTGAAGGAGTCGCGCAAGTGGGAGAGCCGCTCGAAGGCGAACCTCAAGGAGCTCGACGAGCTCAAGGCGGCAGCGCCCAAGGCCGACCCGACCGTGGAGGAGCGCCTGAGCGCGCTCGAGAGCGAGAACGCCGCCCTCAAGGCGAGCGCCGCACACACCGCGCTCGTCGACTCCGTGGCAAAGGCCACCGGGCTCGACCGCTCCATCGTGGCCACGCTCAACGGCGAGGACGAGGACGCCCTCACCGAGCAGGCCAAGGCCGTGGCGGCCATCGTGAAGCCGGCGGGCGGAGCGCCGCTGGCGCCCGAGGCCGGCGGCAAGCCCAAGCCGGGCAAGCCCTCCAAGAAGGACATCCTCGGAATCGAGGACAAGAAGGAACGCATGGCGGCCATCGCCGCCAACATCGACCTCTTCAAGTAAGGGGAGAAAGGGGCCAGAATGCCCGATATCAAGACCCTCGCAGCCGCGCGCAACGTCGACCTCGTGAACACGTTCACCAAGTCGCTCGAGAAGCTCACGGCGATGCTGTCCACCTGCGCGCCCATCCACGCCGCCGTGGGCGAGACCCTGCACCAGAAGAAGATCACCGGCAAGCTCTCCGAGGCCGAGTACACCCCCGGCCAGGACATCCCGCTTTCCAGCTACGCCTACGAGGACGTCACGACCTTCGAGGTGACGCTCAAGCCCTACCGCAAGCAGACCACGCTGCAGGAGGTCAAGAAGCGCGGCTACGACGGCGCCGTCGACAAGACCGACGCCGCGATGATCTCCGACATGCAGCGCAACATCAAGAAGGACTTCGTCGCCGCGCTCGGCGCCGAGGGCACCACCGCCGCGACCGGCAAGAGCCTCGTGGCCACCGCCGCGAACGCCTGGGCCGCCCTGTCCAACCTCACCGAGGAGTACGGCTTCGGCAGCGGCGAGACCGTCTACTTCGCCAACCCGGTCGACTTCGCCAAGCAGATCGGCGAGTCCGAGGTCTTCAGCGCCTTCGGCATCTCCTACATCGAGAACTGGGCGGGCCTCGGCACGCTCGTGTCAACCGGCTCCGTCGCCGCAGGCACGATCTATGCCACCGTCAAGGACAACATCAAGGTCTACGTCGCCCCGACCGACGGCGACGACCTGTTCGGCTTCTACTCCGACGAGAGCGGCTACATCGCCGTGTCCCACTCGCCCGAGCTCAAGAGCCTGACCTACGACACCGTGGCCTACGTCGGCCTCGTGTTCTTCGCCGAGTACATCGACTTCGTGGTCAAGGGCACCATCGCCCCGACCGCCTAGGCAACCCTAAGGAGCATCCATGATCGCTTTGGTCACCTACCCGTACCGTGACCGCGAGATCCTCGCGGTGCATCTCGTCGGAGAGGAGGTCGAGCTGACCGAGGCGCGCTTCGCGGAGCTGTCCGCCGGCGGCTTCGTCGACCTCCCACCCGCCGAGCCGGAGGTCGGCGCGGAGCCCGTTGAGGACAAGGACGCCGGCGACGGGGAGCCCGCTCCCGAGCAGCCGTCGGCGACGAAGCCCGCGACCGACATGACCGTGCAGCAGCTGCGCGATGCCATCGAGGCCGCCGACGGCTTCGCCCCGCGCAAGGCGACCAAGGCGGAGCTCGCCGCCATCCTGGAGGCGCTCTAGTGGACGCATTCGCGACCGTCGCCGACTACGTCGCGCGCTGCGGCCCCGTCGAGGACGGGGACGAGGGCAGGGTCGCCGCCCTGCTCGAGGACGCGTCGGCGTACCTGCGCGGCGCGTACCGGCGCCATGCGGGCACCCGGTACATCGAGGGCGCGAACCCGACGTTCGACGAGAACGTGAAGCCCGTCTGCGTTGCCATGGTCGCCCGCGCCGTCAACGCGCCCGGCGCCATGGCGGGCATCACCCAGCAGTCCCAGACGGCCGGCCCGTACTCCTCGAGCTTCACGTTCGCGAACCCGACGGGCGACCTCTACCTGGGGCGCTCCGACCTCAAGCGGCTCGGCCTCGCCGGCTGCCGCGTGCGCAGCATCCAGGCCATGACCGCAGCGGACCGGGAGGGGGAAGCCGATGTTTAAGACCGTCACCGTCCAGGTGATCGCCCGGCAGGAGCCCGCCACCGACGCGCACGGCAACGCCGTGTGCGAGCTCGGCGCCGCCGAGGACGTCGCCGGCGTGCTGCCCCAGCCGGGCGGCACGGCCGACCTCTCCGAGTCGCGGCCCGAGGGGACCGCCGTCTCCATGACGTTCCACTGGCCGAAGGCCGACCGCCGCTCGCTGCGCCGCTGCCTCATCCGGTACGGCGGGAGGACCTACCGGGTCATCGGCGACCCGCAGCCATACCTTTCGGACAACTGCCCCGGGCAGTTCGACCGCGCCGTCGAGTGCGAGGCCGTCGATGGGTAGGCGCGTGCGGATCAGGCACGTGGACAGCGGCGTGCGCGCCGTGCTCAAGTCCGACGGCGTCAAAGCGATGCTCGAGTCCCAGGCGGCGGCCGCAGCGGCGAGATGCAACGCCCTGTGCGACCCGGCGCTCAAGCGCGCCGGAGCCCGCTACGAGTCCAGGGGCGTGCAGCGCGGCTATACCGCCGGCGGCCTGGTCTACGAGGCGGGGAAGAGGGACGGCAGGCTCGCCGGCCTCGACAACCTGCGCAACAACACGCTCAGGAAGGGGTGCGGCCTCTGATGTTCGACATCCTCACGGCGCTGCCGGACAGGCTCGGCGCGGCGCTCGGCGTCCCGTGCTCCACGCTCGTCCCGCGCGACAGGCCCGACAGCTTCGTCACGGTCGAGCGCACCGGCGGGCCGTCCGGCCCGGGCCGCGACAACCCGTACCTCGCCGTCCAGACGTGGGCCCGCACCGAGGCCGAGGCGTACGCGCTCGCGCTCATGGCCCGCGAGTGGCTCACCTGGTGCTGGGAGGCCATACCCGAGGTCTGCAGCGTGTCCGTGGAGGGCACCATGCGCTTCCCCGACCCCGACAGCCGCTACGAGCGGTACCAGATCAACGTTTACATGGTGACGCGCCCGTAGGCGCGCCACAGGAAGGAGGGCCACATGTCCGATGAGACCCCCATGTTCGACAAGGCCTCCGTCGGCGTAGCCAAGGGGCGCCCCGGCGGATACGCCGCCGTGTTCCCGGCGGGCACCGACATCGCCGCCCTGTCCGACCCGTCCAAGACGCTCAAGGAGCTCATCAAACAGTACAACGGCGCCTCACTCGGCTACATCTCGGAGGACGGCGTGACATTCACGACCGACACCGATTCCGAGGGGCATAACGACTGGGGCGGATCCGAGGTCGCCCGCGACCTCACGAGTTACGCCGACTCCGCGCAGGTGACCTTCATCCAGTCGTCCGTGGCCGTGCTCAAGACCGTCTACGGAGACGACAACGTGACGGAGGACGGCGCGACCGTCACCATCCACCACAACCGCAACTTCACCGACCCGCACGCCTACGCGTTCGACTCGGTCATCTCCTCGACCAAGGTCCTGCGCAACGTCATCCCGATCGGCCAGGCGTTCGAGCGAGACGACGTCTCCTACAACAGCTCCGACCTGCTCGGCTACACGCCGACCATCACGTGCGTGCCCTACAACGACGCCGGCGACACCCACGTGACCGCCATCTACGACACCGTCAAGGCGGCCCAGGTCGCGGATGCCCAGCACGACGGCGATGCCGCTGAGAAGGAGTCCAAGGCCGTCACGGCCTAGCCGGATAACAGACGAAAGGGAGGGGCTGCCGCCCCTCCCGTCCCGCCAAATGCTTGCGGCGGGCGCTGCGCGGTAGGCGCCGCAGCGTCCACCGCAAGCATTTGCGCCTACATAAAGGAGGAACCATGGACGTCAACGAAATGACCCCGGAGCAGCTGCGAGAGATGGCCGAGTCCAAGGAGCGCATGCGCGCGCACCTGGAGGAGCAGTACCTGGGCTACAAGCCGGCAATCCTCGATTTCGATGCGGCGGCGAAGCGCCAGAAACTGGAGCCCTGGGAGAAGGCCGTGGTGGTGGAGGGCACCGAGTACGTCCTCGACATGCGCCGCTTCAAGTCTCGCAAGGTGCTCAAGCAGATCGCGAGCGCCCAGCGCGCGACCCAGAAGCGCAACCACGTCTACGAGAAGGCGATCCGCTCGGGCATGACCGAGGAAGAAGCCACCTCGAAGGCCAACGAGGGCGTCAGCATCGACGAGCAGCTCGGCTACATGACCGCCATGCTCGGCGAGGACGTCGAGGACCGCGTTGCCGAGGCCGTGACCGCCAAGATGGGCTACGACGACATCGAGGAGATCATGCGCATCGAGCAGCTGCTCATCGAGGCCGCCCAGCTAAAAAACTGATAGCGCTCGTCGACGTCCTGCTCGAGGGGCGCGACGAGCTCAAGGCGGACCTTCGCCAGTACTATTCGATTGACCTGGACGAAGCCCTCGCCGGCGGCGACTTCGACGGCCTGCTCACGCTCGTGGGGCAGCTGCCGCCGCAGTCGCGCACGGTGTCGCGCATCGATCCGCGCGCGACTTGGGACGAGCACGCCTACCTGCTCGCCCTGGCGGTCGACAACCTCTCCTTCCTTCGCTACGAGAACGCCGGGGGCAAGGGCAGAAAGCCCGAGCCCCTGAAGCGACCGAAGCCCAGGGGCGCCGAGCCCGCCGCGCGCCGCCTCGACCTGAGTCGGGACGAGGTCGACTCCCTGCTGTTCGGGGAACGCTCATAGGTAGGTGATCAACCCTTGCCCACCGTGGCCAAAGGCTCGGTGCTGCTGACACCGAAGTTCGACAACCTCACGTCGTCTATCAGCCGCCAGCTCGATGCCGCCTTCACGGGCAGCTCGGGCATCGGCGCCAAGGCCGGCGCCAAGACGGGCGCGGCCTTCAGCTCCGGTGTCGGCGCCAAGGTCGGCGCCGTCGCCGGCATCGTCTCGGCGGTCGCCGACAAGGCATTCACCGCCATCAGCAGCTCGCTCGACTCGGCCATCAGCCGCGTCGACACCATGAATAACTTCCCCAAGGTCATGGCTGGCCTGGGGTACGGCGCCGACGCGGCGACCTCGTCCATCGACAAGATGAGCGACCACCTCACCGGCCTGCCCACGCGCCTGGACGCCATGACCTCGTCGGTCCAGAAGATCGTGCCGACCGTCAAGGACGTCGGCAAGGCGACCGACATCATGCTCGCTTTCAACGACGCGCTGCTCGCGGGCGGCGCGTCGACGCAGGTGCAGGAGGCGGCGCTCGAGCAGTTCTGCCAGGTGCTCGCCAAGGGGAAGCCCGAGATGGAGGACTGGCGCTCGATCGTCACCGCCATGCCGGGCCAGATGGACCAGGTCGCCAAGTCGATGCTCGGGCCGACCGCGAGCACGAACGACCTCTACAACGCGCTCAAGACCGACAAGGTGAGCGTGGAGGACCTCGAGGACGCGTTCATATCCCTCGACAAGAACGGGTACGCCGGGTTCGACTCCTTCGCCCAGCAGGCAAAGACGGGCACGGCGGGCATCGCCACGTCCATGGCCAACCTGCAGAACAGCGTCACCAAGGCGGTCGCCGCCTGCATCGACGCCATCGGCGTGGAGAACATCACCGCGCCGATCCAGGGCGCGACCGACCTCATCAAGAACTCCGGCAACGCCATCGCGGGCGCCATCACCGGCATCCGCGGGACGCTCTCGGAGTTCTCCGGCGATATGTCCAGGATGCTGGCGACCGACACGCCCGTCTCGGAGCTGGCGCGCAACGTCGACATCCTCGGGCGGTGCCTGCGCGGCATCGCCGATGACGCCGGCGCGGCGATCGCGGGCATGCTGCCGCTCGAGGACATCGCCTCGTCGCTGAGCGGCTACGGGCTCGCCACGACGGTCTCCGATATAGCGCGCGCGATAAACCAGATGATAGAGGGCGCCGGCGGCATCACCGCGGTGTGCAGCTCCCTCAAGGGCTTCGCTCCGGCGATCGCCCCCGCCGCCGCGGGGCTCGCCGCCTTCGTCGCCGGTGGCGTCGCGTCCGGCATCTCATCTATTCCGGTCCTCGGAGGGCTGCTCGGCGGCCTCACAGGGCCGCTGTCTGCCCTCGCCGGGCCCGCCGGCATCGCCGCGGCCGCCTTTATCGGTCTCATGGCCACGAGCGAGGAGCTCCGCTCCGCCGTCGGCTCGGCCGTTGTCGGCGTGGTCCAGGCGGTCATCCCGCTCGGCGCGCAGATCGCCTCCGCGGTCATGCCCGTCGTGGCGGCGCTGCCCGGTCTCATGTCGTCGGTGGCATCCGCGCTCGCGCAGGTCATCGGCCCCATCGGCCAGCTCGTGCAGGCGCTGCTCCCGCTGGTGCCGCCGGTCATCCAGGTCATCTGCTCGGTGCTCGGCACGGTCATAGCCGTCATCCAGCAGGTCCTGGCGGTGGCCGCCCCCATCGTCGCCCAGGTCATCTCGTTCGTGGCGCAGTGCGTCGCGGTCGTGATGCCGGCGATCCAGTCGGTGCTCACGTGCATCCAGACCGCCATGCCGCTCATCCAGGCGTGGATCACCGCCGCGCTGTCGGTCATCCAGGCCATCTGGAACGCCGTGTGGCCTGTGATGTCGACCGTCACCACGTCCGTCCTCTCGGTCGTGTCGGCGATGGTGCAGGGGACGATGTCCGTCATCCAGGCAATCATCCAGACCGTCATGGCCATCATCGACGGCGACTGGTCCGGTGCCTGGGAGGGGATCCAATCGGTGGCCTCGGCCATCTGGGGCGCCATCGAGTCCGTGGTCTCGTCCTACATCTCGGCCGTGAGTGCCGCCATCTCGTCGGTGCTGTCGTCGATCAGCGGCGTGTGGTCGAGCACGTGGGGCTCCATCAAGAGCGCCTTCTCGTCGATATGGGACGGCATCAAGAGCGCCGCCCAGAGCGGTATCGACTCGGTGTACACCACGGTCACCGGCATCAAGGACAAGATCACCGGCTTCTTCGCCGGCGCGGGGTCCTGGCTCGTCGAGTCCGGCAAGGCCATCCTCAACGGCCTCAAGTCCGGCATCGAGAGCGCGGTCGGCACGGTCACGTCGTCGGTGTCCGGGGCGGTCGAGAAGATCCGCGGCCTGTTCCCGTTCTCGCCCGCGAAGTGGGGTCCGTTCAGCGGCCACGGCTACACCACCTACTCCGGCCGCGCCCTCATGGGCGACTTCGGCGAGAGCATCGTCGCCGCGTCCGCCGGCACCGCCGCGATGGCGTCCAAGGCGCTCGCCCGCGTCGAGGACGTCTTCAACGTCCCGGCGGTCTCGTTCGCGGCCGCCGACGCGGCGGGCGCGCGGTCGGTGGCCATCGGATCCGCCGCTCCCGCCGGGCTCGGCATTGTCGAGCGCGGCGACACCTACTACATCAACATCGACGGCTCCCTCCTTGAGGTCGACGAGCGCATCGCCCACGCCCTCAAGGAGCTCATCGCCGAGGTCAAGCGCTCGTCCAGGTCAAGGAGGGGGTAGGGCATGGCATACGCGGAGACAAAGCGAAATAACGTCAAGTACTACGGGGTCTCCCTGTCGACCTGGGTCGAGAACATCAGCGACTCGACGGCGCGCATCCACTGGACCGCCGCTGTCGACTTCGGCGACTGGTATTACTACGGCGTGCGCCTCCACGTCAAAGTCGGCGGCGTCTGGCGGGCGAGCGGCGACGGTTACACGACTTACTCCGGCGCGCGTGCCGTCACCGTCAGCGACTATACCGATGCCGCCCGCAAGGACGATGACTACGGAGTCTGGGTTGAGGCCTACACCGAGTCCGTCTCGGTGGGCGGCTACGGGGGCGTCGGATCCGTGACCTCATGCGGCGAGAGCGCCGGCATCCCCAAGATCCCCGCCTACAAGCCGGACGCGCCGACCGACCTCGTCGTAACGGAGTCGACCGACGGCTCCACCGCCCTCGAGTGGGTCAACCATCCGGACGACGGGGCGCGCAAGTACTATGAGGGCGTCAACGTTTACCGCCACACCGATGACGGGCCGACCGAGAACCCGTACAACCAGGGGACGATCTCCAACTGGCGCGACGCGACGACGAGCGCCAACCACTTCTACGAGTATGACGTCAGGGCACGCTGGCGCGGCGGAACGTCCGAGATGTCGAACAAGGTCCGAGTCTTCAAGACCCCGGCTCCACCCGCGTCGGTCTCGCTCGCGCGCTCCGGCGACGGCGAGGTCTCGCTGGTCGTGCGGGGCCCCGACATCCCGTGGTGGATAAGCGGCTTCAAGGTCCGCGCGACCTCAGACGGCGGGAAGACCTACATCTCCCGCAGCCTCTCCGCCGACAAGCAGGAGCCGGGCGTCTGGTCCATGACCGACCCGGCCGCCGTGGCCGGAGAGAGGGTCGTATACGAGGTTTGCACCTACCGCGACAAGCCCGTGGCGGACGCCGGAGACACCATCTGCTCGGCGTGGACGGCGTCCAACGCCGTGGCTACGATCTGCCCGCCGTACGCTCCCACGGTCTCCGGCCTGTACCCGGCCTACCCGACCGGGGCGACGGCGACCGTGTCCTGGTCGCGCTCCCACCCGGACGGCACGGCCCAGACCGCGGCACAGGTGGAGCTGGTCAAGCCCGGCGGCGCCTCGGCAGTGACCGACATCGCCGGTGCAGCCTCGACGGCATCCCTGGTGCTTGCCGACAAGGGGGCCTACCGCCTGCGCGTGCGCACCAAGGGCTCGGACCCGTCATGGGGCGCCTGGAGCCAGTACTCGTCGTTCACCGTCGCGGACCCTCCGCAGGCGTTCTTCACCACGCCGGCCGAAGACGGTGATACGGTCGTCGAGCTGCCGCTCGGCATCGCGTGGGAGGCCGCCGATGAGACCGGCATCGCCTCCCAGCGCCTGAGAATCACCTCAGCGTCCGCTTTGGTTCTGGACATCGAGGTCGGGGCAGCGGCTCGCACGTATTCGGTGGCCACGGGCCTGAGCAACGAGACGTCATACACGCTGGAACTCACCGTGCGCGGCGGCTCGGGCCTGACGGCCACGTTCACCAGAACGTTTGCGACGGAGTGGCTCGTTCCCGCGGCACCGATCGTCTCGGTCGCGTACTCCGCCGACTACGCCGCTACCGTCACCGTGCGCGACGGGGTGTCGGAGTACGCCGTCGACGGCCACCGGCTCCGAGGGCCGATGGCCCTGACTGAGTCCGGGAACATCAGGTTCACCGGCGGCGTCGCCATCAGGGGCACCAAGGCCGTGCTGCACGACCTGCCGCCGTGCCAGTCCTTCGACGTCATACGCGTGCTGCCGGACGGCTCGCGCCGAACGCTCGCGACCGGCCTAAAACAGGGCCAGAGCGTCATCGACCGCTTGCCGCCGCTCAACGCGGTGTTCGCCTACGTCGCGGTGGGCCACGCCGCGAGCGGCACGGTCTCCACGACCGAGGTCGAGACCTCGTGCGCCTGCCGCGGCTACGCCTTCAACTTCGACGCTGGCGCGACTACGGTCGTCGCCGGCACTGTCGGGGTGGGCGGTCCCCCCGTCTACTCGCGCAGCTACGACCACGACGTTGTCCAGTACCACTTCTTCGGCTCACCGGGCGGCCTGCCGATGGGCTTCACCTCCAGGAAGCTCAACGTGCCCGAGAACTGGGAGTTCGGTGTCCGTGCCGAAGATATCGAGCGCGTCTCGGCGCTGTTCCTCGCCAACTCGCACTGCTGGGCGCGCACCCACGACGGGGAGCGCGCATTCGTGAGCCTGTCTCCGAACATCACGAGGTCCTCGCCTGGCTGGTACAGGGTGAGCCTCACCACCAAGCGAGAGGTCTGGAGGGAGCCCAATGCCTAGGGACAGGTTTTGGCTGGAGCCATTCCACGCAGACTTCCGATTCGTGAGGGTCGGCCTCTCCACCGGCCTCGAGGGCTCCGAGCTCGGCAACATCACCGGCGGAAGCGTGGAGCGCAACCAAGACACGGCCATCTTCGAACAGGGGAGCATCGACTATGTCGGGGAGCTCGACCTGGGCACAGATCTCCTGCGCGTGTACCTCGAGGCCTCGTCCCTGTGGACTGGCGAGAGCCGCACGGAGGCGCTCGGAACCTTCTACGTCTCCACCCCAAAGGCGAGCGCGGACGGTGCGGTCACCACCGGCGCCGCCGACATCTACGGCAGGCTCAGGGCGCTCGCCAAGGACGATTTCGACGGTCCCTACGTGATCCCCGCCGGGACCAACATGGTCGATGCCGCCAAGAAGATCGCCGAGAGCTGCGGTCTGGAGGTCGTCGCTGACGAGAGCGACGCCGTGCTCACTTCGACGTGGGTGTTCGGCATCTCGACGACATCGTCCGACGAGGACCGCACGGACTCCAAACTCGCCGCCGTCAACCGCCTGCTCGAAGCCGCCGGATTCCTCGCGGCGCACACCGACCCGTACGGCCGCGTGCTGTTCCGCCGCTACGTGGAGCCGGACCAGAGGCCCGTTTCCTTCGACTACGTCGAGGGCCCCGACTGCCGCGTGACGCTCAAGCTCGACCGCGAGCGCGACACCTTCGACGTGGCCAACGTCGTCCATGTCGACTTCTCGTCCCAGGACATCTCGGTGCGAGGCACGGCGGTCGACGACGACCCCGACAGCCCGTACTCCACCGTGAGCACCGGCCGGCGCGTGACCGCCCGTTACGACCTGTCCGACCTACCCACGAGCGTCACGGAGGACTCGAACATCCTCTCCGGCGCCGCCGCGATGCAGGTCGGCTCGGGAACCAAGGAGAGCGGGACCTACCGCCAGAGCGACAGTCACGGCTCCATCTCCACCGTGTACGTGCCGGGCTCCCCACAGACCGCCGTGTTCTTCGGCCTCAAGGTCGCGAGCGACGGCGGGCGCATCGGCTTCTGCCAAGACAGGGTCGGATCGCTCAAGAAGGGCGTACCGGTCACGCAGAGCCTGTGGATCAAGGGGACGAAGGGCGCCCGCGTGAGCCTGCAGGCTTGGTGGGTGCCGTCCCTATCAGCCGGCCCGCACCTGCATTACGCGACGCTCACAGGCGAGTGGCAGCGCATCGTCGCGACCGAGACGCCCGCGGACAACTACAGCGAGGTCTCGGCCGGATACGTGTACCTGGAGTCCGGCGGGGAGGCCGTCGTCGTCGCCGAGAAGGTGGAGGAGGGCCCCACGGCCACGCCGTGGCCCCATGACGCCATCCAGGCCGCCGCCGACGCCAAGGCCGCCGAGCTGCTCAGGGACGGGCGGTCCGTCATCCAGAGGGTGAACTGCACCTGCACATACGACCCCGTGTCGGTCTACGACGCGGGCAACCTCCGCCTGGCGAGCGCCGACATCGATGTCGACCACACCTGTATCAGGACGCAGACGCTCAAGTTCGAGACGGCCTGCCCGATGAATATCGAGATGAGAAAGTTCGAGAGGAGCGCGGCATGAGCATGGCGTCAGACCTCCTGGAATCGATTGAGCCGCCCGACAGGGCATCGGTGCAGATCGCCTACGGCTACGTCACGGCAGTCACCGGCAGCTCGCTGTCGGTACTCGTGCGCGGCGGCGTGGCAGAGGGCGTGCGCATGACCACGGGCTGCTCGGGCGCCAAGGTGGGGCAGAGGGCGGTGCTCATCGGCTCACCGCCGGTCTGGACCGCGATCGGAATCCTCGCGTAAAGGAGGGACATGAAGATACACAAGATCAAGGTGCGAGACCGCACCGTGTCGTGCGACGACCTCGAGCTGGTCCAAGGCACGCAGGGCGTCGACGCGGTCGGCCTCGACCTCGACCCGGAATGGACGGGGCTCGAGGTCACGGTGACGTTCGCTGCGGCGGCCGGCAACTACACACCGGCGCGGGACGGCGGCATCTGGCCCGTGCCGTGGGAGGTGCTCAAGGAGACCGGTGAGGTCGAGGTCGGCATTGAGGGCCGACGCGGCACCGACGTACTTAAGTCGGTGCGTATGCCGTGGCCGTTCCACGTGCGCCCGTCGCTCACGGTCGGCCAGCTGCCCAGCGACCCGACCGTGAGCGACCTGCAGGCGCTCGTGCTCGAGGCCAAGGAGCTCAAGGCGCAGATCGCGCAGACCGTCGACGACGCCCACGCGGTGCTCGGCGAGATCGAGGGCTACGGCATCGCCGAGTGGAGTGTGGACGCCGATGCCCACCGTCTGCTGGTGGGGCCGGTCAAATCGAGGAAGGATGATGCCTAGTGGCAGACGAGAGCACCGGCGGCACCCTGACCGAGGTCAAGGTGTCCGAGGGCGATTACATCGACGGCCTAACCGTCACCCTGAAGGACGGCACGTCCAAGGACTACCCGTTCAAGTACGAGAACGAGGCGGCGCTGGAGACCGCGCGCATCGACGCCGACGCCGCCGCAAAGGCCGCGAACGAGGCCAAGGCCGCGGTGGAGGCCAACGAGGAGCAGCGCAAGGCCGACGAGAAGACACGCGACTCCAACGAGCAGACGCGCAAGTCCGAGTTCACCAAGGCGAAGCAGGAGGCCGAGGACCAGGCCGCCGAGGCGAAGAAGGCGGCGGCCGCCGCGAACGAGGCGAAGAGGCTCGCTGACGAGGCGACCGAGCTGGCCAACGCCGCGGCGGGCAACGCCGACGAGGCGACCTCGTCCGCCACCGAGGCCGCGCGCAAGGCCAACGCCGCGGCCGAGGCCGTCAGCGTGGCCACGCTGGGCATCTCGACGCAGCAGCTCCGCGCTATGGTCCGAATGGGCAACGCCGCAGACGTGCTGCGCATCGGCGACCAGCTCAACTCGACCTTCACGTGGGACGGCAAGGAGTATCCGCTGCCGTTCGACGTACTCCACCACTTCAACGGGCGCGACGCCGACCACCCGCTGTCCACGCTCGAGGGCGGCATCGAGGCCCCGACCATGGCCATCGGGGCGCACTTCGCGCTGCCGCCCGCGTGCGCATTCGACAGCAGGGAGGCGCTCTACGTCCCCGAGGCCGACATGCAGCCGGGCCAGTACGACCTCGTCGTCGAGGTCAACTACGTCTGGGGCACGGGCGTGTGCGCCGCGAAGGGGTCGACCAGGTTCACCTTCACGACCACGAAGGTGTGGCCGGCTGGCTGCCAGGTCCTGTGGAACGCCTCCTACAGTGGCAAGCTCACGACGCTCACCGCGTACCAGAACTTCAGCGACGAGGTCATCGAGACGGTGTCGGTCGCCGCCGGTGGCGGCGGCACGCTGATCGGCACCGCCAACGAGCAGATCAACGGGCGCATCAACAACATCCAGCGCGCCTGCGAGGGCAGCGACTGCTACCCGCAGTCCGGCCTGCACCGGTGGGCGAACGCGCACGGCACCGACTGGGACGTGCAGCAGGGCATCTTCGACCGCCCTCACCCGCTCCATAGAAAGCCCGGCCTGCTCGACTGCTTGCCGCCGGAGCTCGTCGAGGTCCTGGCGAAGGTGTCGGTCAAGACGCAGCTCCACCCGGTCGACGGCGGCGAGATCGCCGAGACGTTCGACTACGCCTACCCGCCGTCCGCGCGCCAGCACTACTTCAGCAACTACCTGGGCGCCACGACCGAGGGCTACAACGCCGAGGGCGTGCCGTTCGACTACTTCAAGGCGCTCGCGGTGGGCACCGGTCTCACCGGCCCGTTCCAGGGCTGGCAGACCTACCAGGCTCTCATTACTTTCGCCGCCGAGAACCACAGCGTTGCCTGCTACTGCTGGCTTCGATCTCTGAGCCGGTACGCGGCGAACGCGTACAGCGAGGGGATCGTGCGCTCGTCTGGCACCGTCAGCAGTACAGGAGCGGCGAGCGGCTATCGGCTCGTCGTCGTCCTGCATATCGGCTAATCGTCTAATCCGGCGGCGCACACCTGCGCCGCCGCGGCTTGGGAGGAACGAATGGGAGTGCCGGAGGGCAAGCGAAGGGAAGACAGGCTCGAGGTGTACGACCTGGCCCGCGCCATGGCCGTGCACACGCTCGACATCACGCGGAACAGGAGGGTCTTCCCGGGCCGCTACGAGAAGGTCGTGAACGGCATCAACGGGGTCGCATGGGAGATCCCGCGCAACCTCTGGCTCGCCAACAACACCAAGGTCGGGCCCGGCCAGCCACCTGAGAACCTCGTGGTGCGCCGCCGCCACCAGCAGACCGCCATGCGCTACATCAACGAGCTCCTGTTCGAGATCGAGATGTGCGAGATGGTCTTCGGCGGCAGGCGCGATGACGACGGCGACGAGAAGAAGCTGTCCCGCAGGAGGATCAGCTACTGGTCGGGCCTCGTCGTCCAGGTCAAGGAGATGGCCAGGGCCTGGATCAAATCTGACATAAGGCGGTTCGGGCAGCCCGAGCCGCCACGGGGCTAGGTTGAAGTTGCCTGCAACTGCTGGCTTCGATCTCCGAACCGGAACGCGGCGAACGCGAACAACGAGGGGATCGTGAACTCGTCTGGCAACGTCAGCAATACAGGAGCGGCGAACGGCAATCGGCTCGTCGTCGACTGAGACGGCACGGCGGAAGGAGCGCGGACGCATGGGCCGTAGCCCGCAAGACAGACCGTCGCAGGGAACCGACACCCCGCCGGGACAACACCGGGAAGCAGGGCGCACCGACGGCAACGGCCCCCACGGGGCTATGGAACCTATACGCGATGCGCGCCTCGCGTACGCACTCTCGCCGGAGGGCCTCAGGGAGGCCGCGGCGAAGTGCCAGCGGGGCAAGATGTGGAAGCCGAGCGTCAAGTCCTTCTCGCTCAACGTGCAGGAGAGGTGCGAGCTCCTATCCAGGAGCCTCATGGCGGGGGAGTACGACTTCCCCGAGCCGCACCATTTCGTCCTCACGAGGCCGAAGAGGCGCGACTGCTCGGCGCCACCGTTCAAGGACCGCATCGTCCAGCGGTCCCTAATCGACAACGTAATCTACGAGGACATGACGAGGAGCCTGATCGGGGCCAACTGCGCCTGCCGCAGGGGCATGGGCACCGACAAGGCCCGCGACCTGCTCGTGCGCGACCTCAAGCGCCACTGGCACCACCACGGGATGGACGGCGGGATCGAGCTCTTCGATATCGCCGGCTATTACCCCAACAAGCCGCACAGGCTGGCCAAGGAGACGTTCCGACGCCGCCTCGACGACCAGACGTACGCCCACGTCGAGCGGGCGCTCGACTCGCAGGCGGGGCGCAACCGCCATGACGACGGTGACGGCTTCGGGCCGCGCGGCTACGAGGCGGGCAGCGAGCTCATGCAGGTCGCGGGCATCTGCGACCTGGACGGCATGGACCATTACGCGAAGGAGGTCCTCCGCGCCAAGTCCTATACGAGGTACATGGACGACTTCTACATCCTGGACGCCGACCTCGAGTACCTGAGGTGCGCGAGGGAGTCGCTCGAGTACTACCTCGCGCGCATCGGCTACAGGCTCAACACGTCCAAGACGCACATCCAGCCGCTCACCGAGCCGGTCCCATGGCTCGGGTACACCTACCAGCTCACGGAGCGCGGCAAGGTGGTCGTGCGCGTGAAGCCGGGGAAGTACCGCGAGCACATGCGGCGTCTGCGCAGGATGAGGAAGGCGGCCGATGCCGGGCGCATGACGCGGGACTCGGTCGACGCGGTCTACGAGTCGTACCGCAGCGAGCTCGTCGACCGGCGCGTGACGAGGAAGCAGGTCGTCAAGTTCGAGCAATTCTATCGAGATCTTTGGAGGTAAGTGATGGACACCATCACGGTTTCGAGGGTCGCCGACCCGGCGGCCCTGCGCGAGATCGAGGTGCTGCGCGCCCGCCATGAGGACAACGCGGCCCTGATCGACTACCTGGCGCTCATGTCCGACGTCGAGCTCCCGGTGATTGGCGACAGCGAGACGGAGGAGATGCGCCATGAGTAGATACGCCGAGCGCCTCATGTCCTACTACGTGAGCGGCCGCTGGCCCGCCGAGGCCATCGAGGCCGCATGCGCCAAGGGCAAGATCACGGAGAACGAGCGAGACGCCATCCTAGCGGCCAAGGAGGACTAACGCATGGAGGTGCTCAAGCTCTTCGCACCATACGGGCCCGGCTGGCTTGGCGGCGCGGCGCTCGTCCTCATCGCCTTCCATTTCGGCAACCAGTTCCTGTCCGAATACAAGCTGCAGAACGAGCGCAAAGCCAGCCTCGATATCAAGCGAGAAGAGCGCAAACAGGCCGAGGTCGACGAGCGTGCGCAGCGCGATCGCGAACGGTCCCAGATGGAGGGGCGCATCGCTGTGCAGATGGAGCGGTCAAATGCTCTCATGGAGGCGATGAAGACCTTGATGGAGTCGGTTGTCGCCTCCAACGACGTGCTCCACAACGATCTCGTGCACAGCCAGGCGCGAAGTCAGGGGATGGCCGACCAGGTCAGCCACATCAAGGATCGCGTCGACCTTCTATACGACAAAGAGACGAGCAGATAGGAGCAATCGAATGACAGAGATTCAGGCTGGCCTCACGGTCGCCACGGTGCTCGTGGTGCCATACATCGTGCAGGCTATCAAGACCAAGGCGATGACGGGCAACGTCGCCCGATGGACGGCCATCGCCGTCTCGGCGGGATGCGGCGCCCTCACGGCCATGTCGGGCGGCGTCCCGACCGACCCCTCGGCGTGGGTGACGTTCGTCTTCGCCGCGGTCGGCGGCGTCCAGGTCGCGTACAGCGCTTTCAAGTCGGTGGGCATCACCGACAAGTGGCTGGACGCGCTCCTCGCCCTCGGCGACGTGAAGAAGGAGGGCTAGCCATGGCCAAACTGTTCATCATCTGCGGCCACGGCGCCGGCGACCCAGGCTGCTGCGCGGGCGGCTATACCGAGGCGGAGCGTGTCCGCGCGCTCGGCGAGCGCATCAAGGAGCTTGGAGGCGATCAGGTCGAGCTCGGGGACACGTCGCGCAACTGGTATGCCGACGGCGGCGTAAACCGCCTGCGCACGGATGCGCCGGTGGTGGAGCTGCATATGGATGCTAGCGGTGCCGCGACTGCGCGCGGCGCGCACGTGATCATCAAGGACGGCTTCGAGCCGGATGAGTACGACAAGGCGCTCGCAGACAAGCTCGCCGCGTTCATGCCGGGCCGCGCACAGAAGCTCGTCAAGCGATCAGACCTCGCCAACGTAAATCGAGCCGCGGCGCATGGGATCAACTATCGCCTGTGCGAGAACGGCTTCATCGACAACGGCGGCGATCTGCAGAAGTTCAATGACAACCTCGACGAGCTCGCGCGCATCTATCTCGAGTGCTTCGGCATCACCGCGTCGAGCGCGCCGGCGGCCCCTGCAGAGACTCAGTCCTCTACGCAGGAGACCGAGAACTTTGGCGGCCGCTACCGCTGCACCGTGTCCAAGCTGAACGTGCGCACCGCCCCGTCGCTTTCCGGCTCCGTCGTGGCCTCCTACGGCCTCGGCCAAACCGTCGTCCTCGACGACTGGTACAAGTCGGCCGACGGATATATCTGGGGCCGCTACACCGGCTACAGCGGCAATGTCCGCTATGTAGCCGTCGGCCGCGCCACCGGCAAGCCCGAGGCAGACGACTACCTCGTCAAGGAGTGACATGAGACTTAGCGAGAAGCTGTTCGGCCTCGTCTACGCGGTCCTGGCGGTTATCGCCATGGTCGTGCTCGTCAGCGTCGCCTGCTCGTTTGCGCATCCCAGCGATGCGAGTGCGACGGGCGTCGCCACGGTCATGGACCAGTCCGAAGGGCCGCTTTATGACCTGCCGCAGAACGTGAACTCGTACATCGCGACCGAGCGCTCGACGAACCGAGCCTACATCGTGGTCGAGAGCGACCGCGGCATCGCCATCACGCCGTACCTCGACGAGAGCGGCGATCAGGTGATTATCGACAGACTATAAGCACGAGCCCCTCCCCGGTATTGCCGGGGAGGGGCTTTATGCATTGCCGGATAACCGTCAATATCCGTTCTGCAATGCTGTTTCAGTGCAGTGAGAACGAGCGGAAACATAACTACCTGCGATTTTGCTGCTATAGGGCACGTCAAAACATCACGTTCAAGACTCTTAATCCCAAGGTCCAGGGTTCGACCCCCTGACGGCCCACCAAAGCATGTTAAAGCGACTGGCTCCGGCTGGTCGCTTTTTTGTTGACCACGCACGGGGTCGAACCCGTCGGGGCGCGGAGCTGAGGAAATGCGTAAGCATTTACCAGCGCAGCGCGCAAGGCGCGAAGCGCCGCAGCGGTCGCCTGAGCAGCAGGCTGACCCCCTGACGGCCCACCCAAGCATGTTAAAGCGACTGGCTCCGGCTGGTCGCTTTTTTGTTGCACTTTCATGAGGTCGAACCCGAAAGGGCGCGGAGCCGAGGTGGTTGTATTGTGATTCCCCTAGGGAAAACACGGCCAGTGCCTCATAGGCGTGTTTTCCCTAGGGGAATCACGCCCATGAGGCTCAATATCGTTGAGAATATGTGAACCGACTTGGTTAAATGCTCAGATTAGTCCGCTCGGTAGTGCGATCCGAGGCTTTCGGTTCGTTTGCGCATGGCTTTGATCATCTCGGTTGCCAGCTGAATCTGCGATTGCAGGCGGGAGAGGGAGGCGATTTGGCTGTCCCGGGCGCTCTGCATGCTCAAGGTCCTTGCCGCGGCCTTCAGATCCTCAAGATTTTGCAGTGCTTTGGATAGGCCTGATTCGGTTCTGTTGATCATGCAGTAGGTGCTCATCGTGTGTTTGAGGTTGCGGGTTAGACGCTCGGCGTCTGTTGCGGCAATGCCATACTGGGGGAGAGCGGTGTCCGCATTTGGGGTCCCCTCAGGGGTTTCCTGTGCCGCCAGAGCTGCTGACGCGCCCGCGATCCTTCCGAATACGATGCCGTTGGCGCTCGACAAGCCGCCGATACGATCGGCGCCGTGCATGCCTCCTGTGGCCTCTCCGCAGGCGTAGAGGCCCGCCACGCCGGTGAACGCCGTCCTGTCGATCTTGATGCCGCCGTTAGCGGCGTGCGCATACATTGCCACACGCATCTCGTCGGTCGGCGCAATGCCGTGCTCATCTTGCAGCCAGGTGGCAAAGGTCTGTACGAACTCGGGAACATCCTCACGGGGGAAGTCGTAGTGGAGCGCTAGGCCTTCGGCACCTGTCTGGTCGATTATAAGATCGATAGCACGCGAGTCCAGCCGCGAGGTGAAAGGACCGTAGCCGGAACGCTGCTCGAGCAGCTCGTCCAGCTTGTCGTTGGCAATATCGACCGGTTGATCGAACTTGACGTAGCGCCAGGTCTTCTCGTTAAAGACCAAGTTGCGCTTGGGCTCAATAAAGCCGGGCATCATTTGCATGAACTCTATATTAGTAAGCGATGCACCATGTGCCTGGGCGATGGCCTGCGAGGAGCTGACCACGTCTGTCGAGGTGAGGCTGCGCTCAAACAGGCCGCCCGTACCGCCTGCGGCGATAATGGTGGCCTTGGCGGCGACGGGCACAAGGCGCTCGTTTGCGCGGTCGTAGAGGATGGCGCCATTGATCTTGCTGCCCGTGCTTTCAATAAGGTCAATAAGCTCGTGGCGAGGGAGAAGGCGGACGCCGAGCTTCTCGAGCTGAGCCGTCAGGGCGTCCTCGAGGGGCTTGCGGGTAAGACCGCGCCACATTCGCGTCTTGTGGTCAAAGCAGGGGATAAACTGCTTCTGCTGGGCGCTCTCGGCACTTTGCGGGCGCTGGAGTTCAACGCCCAGATCGTGTTCGAGCCAATCAATCGCTTGCGGAATGCCGTGGACGAACGTCTGGACGAGCGTGGGGTCGGCAACGTCGCCGCCCACAGTCTGGATGGTTTCGATGAGGTCTTGTTCATCGGCCGTATCCGCGGGGCCGATGAGGCCCAGGCCCCAGGTGCCTGGGAAAAAGCTCGACCCGCTCATGATCTTGCCGGCACTCGCTACGGTCACGGTTGTGCCCACACGCGCAGCCTCAATGGCCGCACAAAGGCCTGCGATACCCGATCCAATTACCAGTACATCAGTTGATTCCATCGGATTCCTTTCTCGTCCGGCGCATTGTCGCACAGGCGCCGCGCGGGGCCGTCGCAAACGTGGCGTAATTCGGCAAAGGGTCGATATGGCGAGTGGGCGTCAACAGGACTGAGCACTCGGCCCCGTTCCCTCAATAACTTGCGGTGAAATACGGATTGTTTTGGCCTGCAGGGGCATTATTCAGTCCGTATTCCACCGCAACTGATATATCGGGGGCGACTGAGGAAGTTGCGGTGGAATAGTTCTTGGAGGGGGCTGAAAGTCGGTTTTCAGGAACTATTTCACCGCAACTGCGATAGGTATAAAAAAGAGCCGCTACCTCGATGAGATAGCGGCTCCAAAGCTCAAGTATGTGAGCATCGCGCGGGCGCGATTAGGCCTTGAGGGCCTCCTCGACGGCGACAGCGCAGGCGACGGTGGCACCGACCATGGGGTTGTTGCCCATGCCGATGAGACCCATCATGTCGACGTGCGCAGGCACGGAGGAAGAACCGGCGAACTGGGCATCGGAGTGCATACGGCCCATGGTGTCGGTCATGCCGTAAGAGGCAGGGCCGGCGCCCATGTTGTCCGGGTGCAGGGTACGGCCAGTGCCGCCACCAGAAGCGACGGAGAAGTACTTCTTGCCAGCCTCGATGCGCTCCTTCTTGTAAGTGCCAGCGACGGGATGCTGGAAGCGCGTGGGGTTGGTGGAGTTACCGGTGATCGAGATGTCGACGTTCTCGTGCCACATGATGGCAACGCCCTCGCGGACGTCGTCGGAGCCGTAGCAGTTGACGGCAGCGCGGGGACCATCGGAGTAGGGGATGGTCTCGACGACCTTGAGCTCGCCCGTGTAGTAGTCGAACTGGGTCTTCACATAGGTGAAGCCGTTGATGCGGGCGATGATCTGAGCGGCGTCCTTGCCCAGACCGTTGAGGATAACGCGCAGCGGCTTTTTGCGAGCCTTGTTGGCGTTCAGAGCCAGGCCGATAGCGCCCTCAGCGGCAGCGAAGGACTCGTGGCCGGCCAGGAAGGCGAAGCACTCGGTGTCGTCGGAGAGCAGCATGGCGCCCAGGTTGCCGTGGCCCAGACCGACCTTGCGGTCCTCGGCGACGGAGCCGGGAACGGTGAAGGCCTGGATGCCCTCGCCGATGATGGCGGCAGCCTCAGAAGCGGACTTGGCGCCGCGCTTGACAGCGAGAGCGCAGCCGAGGGTGTAGGCCCACTCGGCGTTCTGGAAGGCGATGGACTGGGTGTTGTTGACGATCTCACGCGGGTTGAAGCCCTTGTCGGTGCAGATCTGCAGAGCTTCCTCGAGGGAGGCGATGCCGTTGTCGGCGAGGCACTTGTTGATCTTGTCAGCGCGGCGCTCGTAACCTTCGAACGTAACAGTCATAGTTATTTCCCTCCCTTTCTACTCGTGAACCGGGAACACGCTGGCGACGGAGTGAGTCTCCTCGTCGGTGCGCGGGTCGATGTACTTGGCAGCGTTCTCCCACTGACCATAGTGGCCCATAGCGCCAGCGATGGCCTCCTCGGGGGTCTTGCCGGCCTTGACGGCGTCGGTGAACTTGCCGAGGTTCAGGAACTCGAACGCGATGATCTCGTTCTTGTCGTTGAGAGCCATGCGGGTGACGTAGCCCTGAGCGAGCTCGAGGTAACGAGCGCCCTTGGCCTTGGTGCCGAACATGGTGCCGACCTGAGAGCGAAGGCCCTTGCCGAGGTCGTCGAGGGAGGCGCCCACGGGCAGGCCGCCCTCGGAGAACGCGGTCTGGCTGCGGCCGTAAACGATCTGCAGGAAGATCTCGCGCATAGCTACGTTGATGGCGTCGCAGACGAGGTCGGTGTTGAGAGCCTCGAGGATGGTCTTACCGGGAAGGATCTCGGAAGCCATGGCGGCAGAGTGGGTCATGCCCGAGCAACCGATGGTCTCAACGAGGGCCTCCTCGATGATGCCGTCCTTGACGTTCAGCGTGAGCTTGCAGGCGCCCTGCTGAGGTGCGCACCAACCCACACCGTGCGTAAGACCGGAGATGTCGGAAATCTCCTTAGCCTGGACCCACTTGCCCTCCTCGGGGATGGGTGCGGGGCCGTGGTATGCACCCTTGGCAACGGGGCACATGTTCTCCACTTCCTGTGAGTACTGCATGCCTCTCCTCTCTATCGTATTGGCGTCCCGTCAAAGGCCGTGGCTGGCGAAAGCCGATCGAACCTTCTTAAGGGACATGACATGCAGCCCCTATAATACCGCGAAATGCACGGAATATTCGGCGAACGGCACAGTTTTCGTAGCGAGAAGCCCGGAACTTTTAATTGAAACGATTTAATTGGGACAAAAATATCAGAAGTGTTTGTCCCACATTTGACAGTTTTGGTTAGATTTTGGAAACGTTATAACGTTTGACCTGTTGATATGATGCCGTTCGCCGGCTGTTTAGTGCCTTTTGCCGTGCTCGGGTGCCATTTTGCATGTAGGTTTTGATAGCACGCTTCAATCGTGGTGTATTGGAAGGCACAAGTAGGTCCCGCGGAGGGGAGTGCCATGCAGCGCGTTTGGAGAACGATTACCGGCTTTTATCATGTTTCGGCCCGTGGCACTGGAAAGCAGATCATCTTTGAGAGCGATGCGGATCGGTGGGAGTTTTTGGAGCTGATGCGCGAATACTGTCGCGATGCCGGCGTGACGGTTGTCGCATGGTGCCTTATGAGCAATCACGTGCACCTGGTGCTTGCGGACTACGAGGACAATATGAGCGCGGCAATGCAGCGGCTGCTTTTGACCTACGCCCGTCGGTTCAACAAGCGCACCGGACGCTCCGGGCATTTATTCCAGAACCGCTTTGACCGGCGTGCGCTTGACAGCGACCGGCATCTGATGGCTGCGATTCGCTACGTGCACGCTAATCCGCAGGAGGCGGGTATTGCTCTGATTGAGCGCTATCCGTGGAGCAGCTTTGCCGAGTATCTGCGGGCCTATGACAACGATATGACGATGGGGTTTTCCGACCCTTCTTGCGTGCTTGAGCTTTTTGGTTCTGCCAAGGGGTTTCTCGATTATTCGCTGTCGATGCCCGATGGCTCCGACCCGGTGATTCACGACATGGACGAGACGGAATGGGAGCGGCATGCGTTTGCCGACAAGATGGCGAAGCGCCTAGGCGTGCCGCTCAACGAACTCAAGACCGTTGCACCTGCGCGGCGAGACGGAATCATTTTTGCTCTGCACGATGGCGGCTACACGGTGCGCGAGATCGAGCGATATACGGGAATCAGCAAGAGCACCGTGTCTCGTATTGTGCGCGCTTATGTACAAACGAATGCACGGGCCGAGGGTTCGAAATAGAAAAAGGCCGAATCGCCCATGTCAAGCGATTCGGCCAACAAAATTCTTAAGATTTGGGACAAATACTACTGATGATTTTGTCCCGTGAGCATGCCGTCGAGGGTGCGCCAGGCGAGCTCGGCACACTTGACGCGGGCGGGCATGTGCGAGATGTCCTGGAGCTGGGCGGCTTCGTCCAGGTCTTCCAGGTCCTCTTCGGAGAGCTGCTCGCCACGGATCATGGCCAGGAAGAGCTCGGCCAGGCGGCGTGCTTCCTCTACCGTCTCGCCGGTGATGAGGTCGGCCATGATATCGGCGCTGGCCTGGCTGATGGCGCAGCCGTGACCGGTAAAGGAGGCCTCCTCGATCACGCCGTTCTCTACGCGTAGCTGCAAGGTGAGCTCGTCGCCACAGCTGGGGTTGATGCCGTCGTGCTCGTGCGTGGGAGCGTCCATCTGGTACTTATAGTCGGGGTGCGAGTTGTGTTCCATAAACGTGGTGGAGGTGTACAGATTACCCATTGAACGTGCTCCAAACGTGCTGCAGGCCGGCGATGAACTTGTCGATATCGGCCTTGTCGTTGTAGAAAGCCACGCTGGCGCGGCAGCAGGCGAGGTTCTCGACGCCCAGCCAGGTGAGCAGCGGCTGTGCGCAGTGGTGGCCGGCGCGGATGCAGACGCCGTCCATGTCCATGATGCTCGCGACGTCGTGCGGGTGGATGCCATGGACGTTAAAGCTCACGACGCCGTGGTGGTTGTCCCAGTAGATGGAGCCGATGATCTGGACAAAGTCGAGCTGCATGAGCTCGCCCATCAGATAGTGGACCAGTGCCTGCTCGCGGGCCTGGATGTTTTCGTAGCCCACCGTGTTGGTTAGGTAGTCGAGGGCCGCGCCCGTGGCGAAGATGCCGGCGGCGTCCTGCGTGCCGGCCTCGAATTTCTCAGGGACGGGCGCCCAGACGGCGTCCTGCTCGGTGACCGAATCGATCATCTCGCCGCCGGTGAGCATGGGCGGCATGGCGTTGAGCAGGTCCATTTTGCCCCACAGCACGCCGATGCCCATGGGACCCATGGCCTTGTGTGCGCTAAAGGCAAAGAAATCGGCGCCCAGGTCGGCAACATTGACCGGCATGTGCGGTAGCGACTGTGCGCCGTCGACGACCAGGTAGCCGCCGTACTTGTGCACGAGCTTGCCCAGGTTCTTGACAGGGTTCTCGACGCCCAGCACGTTAGAGACCTGACCCACGGCCAGGATCTTGGTCTTGGGGCCCACCTTGGCCAGGACCTCTTCGGTCGTGAGCTGGCCGGTCTTGGTGGGGTAGAGGTAGACGAGCTTGGCACCGGTCTCGCGGCAGACCTGCTGCCACGGGATCAGGTTGGAGTGGTGCTCCATGATCGTGATGACGACCTCGTCGCCGGGCTGCAGCACCGTGGGCGCAAAGCTCTTGGCGACCAGGTTGAGCGACTCGCTCGTGTTGCGGGTGAAGACGACCTCGTTGGCCTGGTCGGCGCCGATGAGGTCGGCGATCTGCAGGCGCACCTTGGCGATGGCGTCGGTGGCCTCGACGGACAGCGAGTACAGGCCGCGCAGCGGGTTGGCGTTCATGCGCTGATAGAAGTTGCGCTCGGCGTCGAGCACGCAGGCGGGGCGCTGCGCGGTGGCGGCGCTATCGAGGAAGGCGATCTCGGGGTGCTGCTGGAACAGCGGGAACTGCGCCTTGTAGGGATTGGCCTCGATGTCGACGGTGGGCCAGCCGCGCGAAGCCTCGTCGCTAGCGTCGAGCGTCATGGGCTCGGGGGCGGTGCAGGTATCGCATTTAACGTGCTCGGTATCGATCATGCGAGCTCCTCTTCAAAGTTGTCGATCAGGTTGTTGCCCAGGCGGATGACGCCGGCGCGGGTGCGCTCGTCGGCGGCGGAAAGCGCGGCGTCCTCCAGCTTGGCGCGGATGAACAAGTCCTCGGCGGCGTTTTGGTCAAGGCCGCGGCAGGCGAGGTAGAACAGCTGCTCGTCGCGGACATGGCCGATGGTGGCGCCGTGGTTGCCGGCGACGTCGTCCTCGTCGCAGAGGATGACGGGAACGGTCTTGTTGTCGACGCCCTTGTTGGCGAGCAGCACGGTCTCGCGCTCGGTGCCGGTTGCGCCCTTGCAGCCGTGCACGAGGTCGATGGTGCCGCGATAGACTTTCTTGGACGTGCCGGTGAGCACGCCGTTGGCGTCGATTTCGCACTCGGTCTTGCGACCGCGGTGGCGCAGCTCGTAGTTAAAGTCGCGCACCTGCTCGCGGGCGCCCAGGTAATCGGTATCGATGGTGACCTTGGCGGTGTCGCCCAGCAGGTCGCCGGCAAGGCCGGTGGCGCTGGCGCCAGCGCCAAGGACGGCGTGCTGCACGTTGACGCGCGCGCCCTCGTCCAGGAACAGACCGGTGTCGTCGAGCGCGATCCAGCTGTCGTCGAGCGTTTGCATGCAGGTCACATTGACGGTGGCGTACTCGTGGGCGCACACGCGTAGCGCGGAGCCCACGACGCCCTCGCCGGCAACGGGGGAGTCCAGCGCGATCTGCAGGTCGAGCGTCGACTGCGGGCGGGCGACGACGTCGATGGCGGCAATCGCTGTGGCCGCATCGATGCCACTCACGCGCACGGTTGCCGTGGCGTGACTATATGCGGGCACATCGATGACAATGCGCCTGGTAGCGTGGTCGGTCAGATAGACGTAGGCGGTCTCGCCCATGCCGGTCTTGAAGGCCTCGGCGGGGGAGAGCTCCTCCTCGAGCTTGATGGCGCCAGCCTGGTAGACGGAGGTTGCAGGCACGTCGAGCTCAGTCTCGGGCGTGATGCGCGCGCGATCGGCGGTATCGCCGGGGGCGGAGGCGCGGCGCTCGGGGAAGCGTTCGACCATGGCATCCATAGCGTTGTCGAACGCGTCGTCCGCGCCGAGGAGCTGCTTGTCCAGGCCCTCGATCTCCACGGCCTCGGCAGGAGCGGCGACAAGCTCGTCAGAGAGCTCGAGTTTGGTCTGGTTCATTTTCAGCCAGCCCCAAGTTGCCGCAGGCATCGCGTTGACCTGCTCAAGGGTGGTAGCAGCGGCATTGGTTTCCTGTTTCATTATCCGATCGCTCCTTCCATCTCGAGCTTGATCAGGTTGTTCATCTCGACGGCGTATTCCAGCGGCAGCTCCTTGGAGACCGGGTTGGCAAAGCCGTTGACGATCATGGTGCGGGCCTCTTCCTCCGAGATACCGCGGCTCATCAGGTAGAACACCTTGTCGTCGCCAATGCGGCCGATGGTGGCCTCGTGACCGATGTCGACGTTCTTGGCGCGGATGTCCATGGCGGGGATGGTGTCGGAGCGGCTCTGGTCGTCGAGCATGAGCGACTGGCAGCTCACGGTTGCCTTGGAGCCCTCGGCCTTGGGCGTGGCCACGATGGAGCTGCGGAAGGTCTGGATACCGCCGCTCTTGGAGATGCCCTTGGTTTCGACGGTCGCCGAGGTCTCGGGTGCGTTGAGCACGACTTTGCAGCCCGTGTCGAGGTTCTGGCCGGCGCCGGCAAAGGTGATGCCGGTGAAGCTCGAGCGGGCGCGGCGGCCGTTGAGCACGCTCATGGGGTAGAGGTAGCCCACGTGGCTGCCGAAGGAGCCGCTGATCCACTCGATGTCGCCGTCCTCGTCCACGCGCGCACGCTTGGTGTTGAGGTTGTACATGTTCTTGGACCAGTTCTCGATGGTCGAGTAGCGCAGGTGTGCGCGCTTGCCCACAAAGAGTTCCACGGCGCCGGCGTGGAGGTTGGCCACGTTGTACTTGGGCGCGGAGCAGCCTTCGATAAAGTGCAGGTCGGCGTCGTCCTCGACGATGATGAGCGTGTGCTCAAACTGGCCGGCGCCCTTGGCGTTGAGACGGAAGTAGCTCTGCAGCGGAAAATCGAGCTTGGTGCCCTTGGGCACGTAGACAAACGAGCCGCCCGACCAAACGGCGCCGTGAAGCGCGGCAAACTTGTGGTCGGTGGGCGGGATGAGCGTCATAAACTTCTCGTGGATGAGCGGCTCCCACTGCGGGTCGTGCAGGGCCTCCTCGATACCGGAGTACACGATGCCCATCTTGGACGCGGTGTCCTGCATGTTGTGGTAGACCAGCTCGGAGTCGTACTGCGCGCCGACGCCCGCCAGGTAGCTGCGCTCGGCCTCGGGGATGCCCAGGCGCTCAAAGGTGTTCTTGATGTCGTCGGGCACCGACTCCCAGTCGTGCTTTTGGTCGGTGTTGGGCTTGACGTAGGTGACGATGTTGTCCATGTCCAGGCCCTCGATGGAGGGGCCCCACGTCGGGTCGGGAAAGCGGTTGAAGATCTCGAGGGACTTCAGGCGCAGGTCGAGCATCCACTGCGGCTCGTCCTTTTTGGCGCTGATCTCGCGCACGATGTCGGGCGTGATGCCGGCGTCGAGGCGCTCGAATCCCTCCTCGCCATAGGTGAAGTCGTAGAGGCTGCGGTCGATGTCCGCGACCTCGGTGCGGTTCTTGGTCATTGCGTCGCCCCTTTACGCCTGCTGCTCGGTAGCGGCGGCATCGGCTTGGGCGCGCTGCTCGGCGGCCTCGCGCTCAAAGGTCTCAAAGCCGTTCTTGTCGATCCAGGGGATGAGCGAGGCGTCGTCCTCGCGCACGATGTGGCCCTTGACCATAACGTGGACGCGGTCGACATCCAGGTGCTCAAGGATGCGCGTGTTGTGCGTGATGATGAGCATGGAGCCATCACAGCTCTTGCGGTAGGCGTCCATGCCGTGGCTGACGGTGGAAAGCGCGTCGACGTCCAGGCCCGAGTCGGTCTCGTCCAGGATGGCGAGCTTGGGCTGCAGCAGCAGAAGCTGGAGCATCTCGACCTTCTTCTTCTCGCCGCCCGAGAAGCCCACGCCCAGCTCACGGTTGAGGTAGGCGGTGTCCATGTTGAGCTCGGCCGCGAGCTCCTTCACGCGGCGGCGGAACTCCTTGCCCTTCATCTCCAGGCCGGGGCGGCCGGCGATGCTGGCACGCAAAAAGCTCGACAGCGGCACGCCGGGGATCTCGACCGGGGCCTGGAAGCTCAGGAACAGGCCAGCGCGCGAGCGCTTGTCGGTGGTGAGCTCGGTGATGTCCTGGCCGTCAAAGACAATGCGGCCGTCGTTGACGGTATAGACGGGGTCGCCCATGACCAGGTGGCCCAGGGTGGACTTGCCGGCGCCGTTGGGGCCCATCAGCACGTGGGTCTCGCCGGCAGCGACGTTAAGGTTGACGTTGTGGAGGATGGTCTTCTCGTCCACGGAGGCGGTCAGGTCTTCGATGGAAAGCAGCGGATTTGCGCTCATGCGTTTCCTCTCTGTATATGGTGTACTCATAGGTGTACTAAACCCTAGGAATCTTCTCGGAATAAAGTTACTATGGGTTCGGCGTTAGTCAAGGGAAAACCCGACTAATCCACTCGACTTTTCAGATGTGGGACATAATAATCAGGATTGTTTGGCCCACGTACATTTGATTTGGGGCAAACGCTCACGCTTATGTTGCCCCAAGCGACGGGGAGGGTAGGTATGCTCATTTCTTCTAAGGGCCGCTATGCCCTCCGGTTGATGATCTATATCGCGGCGCTCGGTGACGCCGAAGGCAAGATTGCCCTGCGCGAGGTGGCCGACCGCGAGCATATCTCGCAGAAGTACTTGGAACAGCTTGTGCGTCCGCTTATGAAGGCGGGCCTACTTAAAAGCGTGCGCGGCAAGGGCGGCGGCTACATGATGGCCAAGGACCCGGCCGAGGTGCGCGCCGGCGACATCTTGCGTGCCGTCGAGGGCAGCACGGCTCCGGTGGCGTGCGATGGCATCGATAACAGCTGCACTCGCAGCGATTTGTGCTCTACCGTCAAGTTCTGGCGCGGCTTGGACGACGTGATCGAAAAGTACGTCGACGGCGTGACGCTGGCAGACCTAGCCGCCGTTCCCGAGATCAACTTCGATATTAAGCTGTAGCTCGAGCACAATTCCTTAAGATTTCGCGGAGGGTTGTTGCCGTTTACCGAGCAAATGTTGTGCAACAACGGGCGAGCTGTAATACTGAATCTATCTTTGCAAACTGTACATTAACCACACCAAGGCAGGGAGGATGTATGCAGCCCAAGCATTCTGCTGTTGTTGCCGGTCTTACGCTGGCGCTTTCGTTTGGCGCCGTCGCCGCGCCCGTGACCGCTATGGCCGAGGAACCCACGCCGGGCGTCGCCTCGGATGCTACCGATATCGATAAGGGCCTCTACACCCAGCAGTCCTTCTCGGGCGTGCTGCGCTCGGTCCAGGGAGTCTCGTTTGTCAACGTGACCGATGAGATGAAGTATTTCACCAAGTACGAGAGCCACGGCAACTATGACCAGGGCTTTTCGTATGGTGACGGCTATAACGCGCTGGGTTATTACCAGTTCGATCGTCGTTGGTCGCTCATTCCGTTTATGAAGCAGGTCTATAACTACGACTCTGCCAAGTACAGCATGCTCAAAGCCGCGATTGACCGCGGCAGCGAGATTTCCAATTCGAGTAACCCCATGTATGCGAATGGTCAGCTCACCGAGCTGGGTCGTATTGCGCAGGATGCTTTCCTGGGCGCCTATAACACCGACCCGGCTGAGTTCTCGGCACTGCAGGATGCGTATGCGTACAACTCCTACTATGCGGTGACGGAGTCGTGGCTCAAGAGTGCGCTTGGCATTGACATCTCTGGGCGCGCCGACTGCGTCAAGGGCATGGTGTGGAGCATCACCAATATGTGCGGTACCGGTGGCTGCCAGGACTTTTTCCGCTGGGCGAATCTTTCTAACAACATGACCGACCGCGAGTTTGTGACGGCGCTTTCTAATAGCGTGGTTGATAACGTGGCGACCAAGTATGCAAGCCAACCCCAGTATCACGAGGGTTGGAAGAATCGCTATAAGAACGAGCTCAAGGACTGCCTGGTTTATATCGCCGAGGACGAGGCGGCTGCTGAGGAAACGCCTGCGGATCCCGAGCCCGAGCCCGAGCCGGAACCCTCGCCGGAGTCTCGACCGAACAAGGCTCCTGCGGCGCCTACCTCGCCGACGCCGGAGCTTGACTCTGACAGCAGCGATGAGGAGGATGCGCCTTCGGACGATGGCGATTCCAGCGATGCTGGCAACAACGGCACTGCGGGCGATTCGTCGACTTCTGGCTCCAGTGGCGCTGTGAACGGTTCGGGGTCTGCCGGCAATACGGGTTCTGGCTCGACGGGCGGTTCTGCTTCTGGCTCTACCGGTGGCAGTGTGTCAAACGATTCTTCCACTGGCTCTGCCGATGCTAACAAGGGGTCTGGCTCGGACAACGGCTCGACTGAGGGCTCCGATACGGGCAATTCTTCCACCGAGAACAAGCCCTCCGTTGGCGAACAGCTCGGCTCTATGCTGGGCTCTCTGACGGCCGGTATCACGGATGGCACGTCCTCCGACGAGGATGCTTCTGGTGAGGGATCTGAGGTCAAGACGAACGGCGATGCCTCAACCGACAACGGCGCGAAGCAGGCGGGGGCCGATCCGAAGAAGGATGACGACAAGAACGTCGTTACGACCACCACAACGACCACCACGACCACGACGTCCAAGGCTTCGGGTGGCAATATGCCCAGGACCGGTGACCTTATCGTGATGGCGAGCCTTGCTAGCGCGAGCTTGGCCACGCTGGGCGCCACGTCTATCGTGAGCGGTAAGCACAAGCTTGATCAGCAGAAGAAGGCTGTCGAAGAGGACAATCCGGTGGAATAGCTTCTAAGGACTGTTGAATAATCTTAGGACGGGGTTCGGTGCGGTTGCATCGGGCCTCGTTTTTGTTGTGCAATGATTTATTACTCTCCTTTGGGGCGTCTGTTGCTACCGTTGCCCGAAACGTTTGTGCGGAGATATCGTAATGCCTGAGCTGCTCGGTACAATGGGCGTCGTGCTGCGTTATAGGGAGAAGTTACGGTGTCTGAACAGGCGAAATATGGAGCTGGGGTCGATACTGGCGTGTGGTTGCTCAACAGTGCGCATGCCAGGGCGCTACCGGTCGATGTACATGATTTTGCCGAGGCTGCAAACCGTTGCGTCCTGGTCGACAAGTCCATGTTTATTGCCGATGTTCTGGATTGCGATGTGTCCGTTGTGGTGTGCTGTCGGCCCAAGGGCTTTGGCAAGAGCATGAATCTGTCGATGCTGCGGTGCTATTTGGAGCGTCCCGTGCGCACGCGTCCGGATTGCGGCTTGTTTGTTGGGACTCAAATTTGGGATGCGAATGACGGGTTATATCGGGATGAGTATGCCTGCTACCCGGTTGTTGCGCTCGACTTTTCTGCAGCTAGCCGGCGTGGCTCCGGCGCTGTTGCCGTTGTTCGGGATGCTGTTGCTCGTGAGTGCGCGCGCTTGTTGCCGCTCATGGGTGTGCCCGGCCTGCCGCCTGACAAGGTGCGTCTTGTTGAGCGGGTTGCGCGCGGTGCGGCTGGCGACGATGAGGCGGATGGCGTGCTCGGCGTGTTGATCGAGCTGCTTGAGGCGGCTTGCGATGAGCAGGTTGTGCTGCTGGTGGACGATTACGACGCTGCTTGGACGTGCGATTTGCGTGCGAAGGCTGGGTGTGGCTCGGCACCTGGCGAGTGCGCGGGGCAGTCGCTGTTTGGGTCGCTGTTTGATGTCATCGCATCTGCCGAGGATTCCTTGCGCTTGGTCTGCCTGATGGGCGAGCATCCCGGCCCCGCACGGATGGCGCTGGCGCAGCGCGGCGTTTCCTATTGCCTGGCTTCGCCGCTATCGGCTTGGTGCGACCGCCACTTTGGATTTTCTGATGCCGAGAGCGAGTCCTTGCTTAAATACGCCGGACACAAAGATGGCCCTGACCAGGCGCGCGCATGGTTCGAAGGGTATCATTTTGGCAGTTTTTATTGCGCGAGTCCGGCGCGCGTGGTGGGATATGCGGATCGCGGCTGCACGCCACCCACCCGTGCTGAACTGTACGAATATGCCGATTACCTGGGCGAGGCGGTCGGCGACTGGAATCTTGAGCGGCTTTCGGCATTATTTACATTGCTCGAGCCGTATGGAAGCGTCGAGGCTCCGTTGCGGCTGGACGCCTTGGGGCCAGACGGCGCACATTCTGGCGTGGCGACGCCGAGCGATATGTGGACCGCGCTCTACCTTAAGGGTTTTTTGACGACTGACATGACCGAGGAGCCCGTGGATGGCGAGCGACCTCGTGCCCTACGCTTGCCGAATAATGAGTTGCGGCAAGTTTTGCGGCTTGTGATCATCGAGTGGTTTGATTGCGCCGTTGCAGATGTTGGGGATGTCGATGCGTTTCGCGATGGGTTGTGCCGCGGCGATGAGGATGCTGTGAAGGGTGCGCTGCTCAGCATGCTCGGCGACATGGGAGTCGACGCGCCGGACGATGAACTGGCACTGCCGTATCGTCTGGCGTTGCAGGGGCTTTGTTTTGGTTTGCCGGGTTATGGCAATCCAGCGTCCAGAGGTCGACATGGTGATGAATGCCGGGCTGTCCAGGTATTTCCGACGGGGGAGACCTACGACGTGGCCGATACGATCGGTATGCAGGATGTGCGTCCGCTCATCACCATTAACATGGCCTATGACCCGTACGTAGACGCCCTGGGGCTGGAGTTGCTTGCCGTGCAATCGCTGCTTGAAATTGAGCGCTGCGGAATCGACGAGATCCGCGTGCCGCGCCCCGGTATCGGCCGCATGCGCTGGGGGTTTGGGTTTGATGGGCAGCGTGTGGCTGCGGTGTGTCAGCGGCTGTAGGGAAGGGCGAAGGAGGCTCGGCCCCCTGTTACTCGGCATCCTTCATGGGCGGCATGGGCTTCCAGTTAGGATCCTTGATGATCTTGCGCGCGTCCTTCATGCCACGACGCAATGCCGGGATACCGGTCTTAAAGCACTTGTCGACGGCGGCCAGGCGGATGAACTCCTTGCAGAAGGTCGCCGCGTTGCCCAGACGGAACAGCATGGGATGGTAGTCGCCATAGATTTGCATGTAGCGGGCCAGGAAGCCACGGTTGCGCATGATGTAGTAGCGATTGGTGTCGCTCGTGGAGTTGAGTTGGCGCTTGCCGGCGATGTCCCAGTTAGAGACGGCGCGGGCGCGCTTGAGCACCACGTCGGCGACCACGGCGGCGGGGAAGTGCTGGCTGGCAACGTAGCCATAGCAGGCGTCGTCGCCATAGATGAAGAAACGCGCGTCGGGCAGGCCGATCTTATCGACTACGCGGCGCGAGAACAGTCCGCCCTCAAAGCACAGCTGGTTCATGGCGCGGTAGCCCTCGGGACCCAGGTCCCACTTGGCGATGGGGTTGGGAATGCCGAGCGAAAGGATGAGCTGGTACTGCCAGAAAAAGGCGCCGCCATCGAAGTCCAGGCGAGAGCCCTGAATGACGTCGTAGCGGTCGGTCCACTTTGCTAAGCGCTTGATGCCCTCGGGGATGACGAGCACGTCGTCGTCCATCACCCAGAACCACTGGGCGCCCAGGTCGTAGGCGCACTTGGTGCCGGCAGAGAAGCCGCCCGCGCCGCCGCCGTTTTCGAGCTGAGGCGCGTAGACGACGCGGTCAGTGCCGCCCTGCGTGTCGGGCTGATCGATGTCGGTGCCCCACAGGTTGGCTAGGCGCTCGTTTAATGCGGCGCACATGGCTTCGGTCTCGCGCGAGTTCTCGTTATCGACGATCACGATGCGCCAAGGCGCGGCCGTGAGCTCGGTCATGGAGTCGAACAGGTTGGCCAGGAGTTCCTGGCGCTTGTACGTAACGACGACGATGGCGAGCTTGTCGATGGGAGCGGGAAGGGTGGAAGTCATGGGGCAATATATCCTTTCACGCGCGGCGAGCGAGCGTTGCGCGGAAGCTATCGAATGTGTCCGTTGGACGGTCTTATTGTAAAGGGTCGCTGCGCTCTGTTGGCAAGGTTTGAATAAAACGCAGGAACCTGCCATGGGCGCGGCGAGGGCTAAATCTGACGGCGGTCGAGCTATTGCCGCTTGATCTTGTGGACGATTTGGCTGCGAGCCGTATCGATTAGGAGAAGTAGCAGGGCAAAGGCAATGCTGATGGCGATGCCGACGAGGGCGTACGCGGGCGCCGAATTGTTTTGGCCGACCAGTATGTTTGCAAGCATCATATTGAAGGCGGGGCGCCATAGACTGCTGGTGAGCGATTGCATCACGTAGAAGCCGAGTGTGGCGGCCGATAGGGTGACGATAGCGTTTGCGGTGCGAGTAATGCGCGATTTGCTGTCGCGGGTTGCTGCAAAGAGCAACGAAGTGGCGGCGAGGGCGAAAGAGACAATTGAGGTCGACTTATAGGAGAGCACCGCCATTGCCGCCAGGTTGCCGGTTACGGAGAGCGTTGCTTCCAGACCGATTGCGATGATTAATACTGCTGTGAGCGAGCATTTGGCGACGGCACGCGCTTTGAGCTGACTTGTCGACTCGGTGTAGTCGCGGAGCAGTCCGCCCATCAAAAACGCGACAACATACGTAACGGCGCTCATGATCTTTTGGAGCCAAGAAAATTCGCCGCCGTTTACCAAGCTTTGTGCCGCCAAATGGCCATTGATAATAAATACGAGGATACCGACGATGATGGCTGCTGCCATGTAGCCCCTCTTAGGGAGTCGATCCTTGGCCAGTCCGAACAGCGGCGCCATGCAGACCGTGGCAGCGTAGACCCAGATAAACTCAAGCCCCAGGGTGTACCAATAGTTCGCATGCAGGGAGACATCGGGAATGGGGGAGATGGTCGTGGACCATGCGAGCGCTACCAGACAGTAAAACACGGTGGGCAAGATGACCTTGACAAGACGTTTTACCGTCCGCTGTGTTTGCGACTTCCACGATGCCCCATCATTCCAACCGCGTGCTGCCGAGGCGATGAGAAAGTAGCCCGAGATCATAAAGAAGACCTCGTTGGCCCAGCAGCCCAGTAGGTTAATGAAACCGAGGACGCCGGAATAGGGGAAGGCAGCGAGCGGTGCATATTCCGGCACGCCGGTGCAGGTTGCCTGGAAGGTCCACTGAAAGGTGTGGAATATCGCGATTCCAGCAACCGCGACCAAGCGCAGCGCCTCGATGGATATGTTGCGTGCGGCTTTGGGCTGCATGGCGTCCTTTCGTTTCGGTTTGCCCCTGGGGCTCCATAGATTATATAAACGCCCACGGGTGGGACGACCCTTTGATACCATTAACGACAGGTATTTCCTAAGGAGCACATTTGTCTACTAACGCCTCTAGCAGCCCTGTCCTGTCGCTGCTTATTCCCATTTATAATGTTGAGCGCTATCTGTGCGAGTGCCTCGATTCAGCCCTGGCGCAGACGCTCGAGGACATCGAGGTCATCTGCATCAACGATGGCTCCACCGATAGCTCGCCGGATATCATCCGCAAGTACATGGAGCGCGATGAGCGCGTGAAGATGATCGACAAGGCCAACAGCGGCTACGGCGACTCGATGAACCGCGGCCTTGAGATGGCGCACGGCAAGTACGTTGGTATCCTTGAGTCCGATGACTTTATGGCCCCCGATGCGCTGGAGAAGCTGGTGGGGGCTGCCGAGCGTTTTGGCGCCGACTTTGCGAAGGCGAACTTTGACCTGTACTGGTCGAAGCCGGAGGAGCGCCGAGAGCTGATGGAGCTCTTTAAGGTTAAGGAGTGCAACAAGCCCGTCTGTCCGAGCGACACCGTTGATGCCTTTTCGCTTAAGCCATCGATTTGGTCTGCGGTGTATTGTCGCGAGTTCTTGAACCGTAATAACATCCGATTCCTGCCGACGCCTGGCGCTGCTTTTCAGGATGCTTCGTTTACCTTTAAGGTGTTTGCTCTTGCCGATACAGCTGTTTACCTGCATGACTCCGTACTTTCGTATCGTCAGGACAACGAAGGGTCTTCGGTCAATTCGCCCAATAAAGTTCATTGCGTTAATGATGAGTACGCCGAGATTCATCGCTGGATTGTTGAGGATTACGCCGAAACGCACGCTCCGCAGGATGTTTCCAAGCTGCTCAGGTTTGCAAATATCATTAAATACGATTCGTATATGTGGAGCTACATTCGCCTGAATCCCAAGTTTTACGCCGAGTTTTTGGACCGCATGGCCCAAGAGTTTCGCGGAGCGCTTGAGGCTCATGAGTTTGAGCTCAGAGACCTAAAGCCGTGGAAGCGCGCGAATCTTAAAGCCATTGTCGACGATCCGCAAAAGTGGTTAGCTGAGTCTTCGGGCTTTGCTGGTGCCGGAGCGATGGGTCGCGCGAAGCATTATGCGCGCATCGGTGGCCCGGGCGTGGTCGCCGCATTCGTCCTGGATGCAATTAAGAAATAGGGGAGTTATGGCAAGCCCGAAGGTCTCATTTATCGTCCCCGTCTATAACACTCAAGAATTCCTGCCTCGTTGCCTTGGCTCTCTTTTGGGGCAGACGTGTCCGGATATCGAAATCATTGTCGTAAACGATGGCTCGCCGGATGGCTCCGCGGCGATTATTGACGAATATGCGCGCAAGGATTCTCGCGTGCGTGTTGTCGAGAAATCCAACGGTGGTCTGTCGTCTGCCCGTAACGCCGGCATGGATGTCGCGCACGGCGACATTGTCGATTTCGTTGATTCGGACGATTACGTTGAGACTAATCTTGCCGAGTTCTTGGCGGATACGTTTGTGAAGGAACATCCCGAGATAGTTGTGTTTGGTGCCGAGTGCGAGCCTGCCGAGTTGGCTTCTAAGCGCATACAGCAGCTGCTTTCGCCCGAAGTGCGCGTGTTTGAATCATTTGATTCTGCGCTATTGTTTTCGGTGAACGCTCAGCCCTATGTCTGGCGTGCGGCATACTCTCGCGAGTTGATTGAGCGTGAAGCGCTGCGCTTTGCCGAAAATGTCCGGTTTGCCGAGGATGTCGTGTTCCAGTTTGAATCGTATCCACTGTCCGCCAAGACGGTCCTTGCGCCCGACAAGCTGTATCACTACGTGATGCAGGAGAAGTCGCTCACGCATGTGTTTAATGCCGGCGCCAAGCGCATGGACAAGGTCGATGCCCACTTGCTGGTGCTTCATGAAGTGCTGGGGCGCTGGAGTGGGAGAGGGTTGTTGAATCTGTGCCCCGGAGAGCTCGTGACGTGGTTCTTGGATTTGGTTGTGTTTGACCTTGCGCGCCTGGATGCGGAGGATTATGCCGCGGTTGCCGCTCGCGTTGGGGATGAGCTTGAGGGGCATTTGGGGCAGGATTGGACGGGGCTGCCTGCCAAGGCGACCGTTCGTCGCGTGTCGGACAAGATTGCAGACGGATCGAGGGTTTCGATGTTTGATGCCGCGCGGCTGTATTTGTCGACCCGCGGGCTAAAAGCGTGTGTCGAGCGGTTTGTATAATCGGGGCAGTTTTGAAATCTTCTCTACTTTCTCAGCGTTCCAAGGCGGTGGACAACTTTTCTTCTTATGAATTCGAGTAGAAGAAAAGCCACGAAGAGCAAAATGCTAATGATTACGATAAGTGGTGCGCCGATAAGTACAGGTAGAGTAAGTATCCAACTGAACTTACCGGTGAGCCAAATGCTATAGAACCAGTTGCTTGTGTCGATTGCGTATACGGCTAAAGCGAGTGGCGATGCTGTTTTCAGCACTTGTCTTGCATTTTGGGACTTAACGTTCGGGCGGATGGGACAGATCCATATGGGAAGAGCGAACTCCTTCGGGGCGCTCGTGGCGGGCCTGGCCGCCGACGAGTCCCTGCTGCCCGGAGAAGCTGTCAACACCTCGAGCGGGCCCACGGCGTGCTGGTCAGGGACGGCGGGCTCGAGAGCGAGGCGCACAGGGCAGACGTCAACGACCTGGTCTACCTGGAGCGGATGGAGATGGTGAACGACCTGTGCTCCTGGCTCAAGCGCTACCTCTGGCGCTTCACGGGGATGTCGCCGCGGAACCTGCAGGCCCACCTCGACTGGCACGCCTACCTCTGCCGGGTCAACCAGGCCAGGGACAGACGGGACCCCACCGCAAGGGTGGTGCGCCATATCCTGATGGCCGACGCGACTTTACGCAGCTTGGGGTAGGTGCGGCATCACCTGTTATCTAAACTGTTGGATAACCTATTTATTGCAATGCAACGGTTTCAGTTGCATTCATCATGAAGCAACTAAAACCGTTGCATATGAACGAAAGCAACTAAATTAGTTGCTATAATTGCCGCAAGGAAAGGAAGTTTGATGAACAATAGCTATTCGGCCCTCATGGTGGACATGAGACATTCGAGATATCTTTCGGACAGTAGGAGGCAAAGCGCGCAGGAGGATCTCGCGGACGCAATGGATTGCGCCAACGAGCTGTTTAAAACTGAGCTCGAGATGCCGCTTATGTTTAGTGCGGGCGATGAATTGCAAGGTTTGTTTCGCAGCACAGCTGGCGCTTTCTTGGCATACAGATTTATCAAGATACTCGTCCAGACGGTTGATCTTAGGGGCGGTATCGGAGTTGGAGAATGGAAAACTCGGATGCAGTCTGCATTGTCGACAGAGCAAGACGGGTCGGCATACCACCGTGCGCGTGGGGCAATTGCCGCGTCCGAAAAGGATAAGTACAGCAATTTGAAGATTATTGATGCTTCGGGCGTTTCGCGCGAGAAGGAGCTGTGCACGGCGGGCTGCCTGGAAATAATTGACAAGAGAAATGAGTCGCAGCGTAGTAATTGTGAGGTTGTTGAGCTGCTACGACCCCTCGTATTACATGAGGGCAGAGATGCGACTTTGAGTAAGAGGTGCGTTGAACTTTTTGAAGCGCGTATAAGCAAAAAGTATGGCGCTGGGGACAATTCGAGCGACTGTGCGCCGGTGGCGTTGGGCGGCTCGCTCAATCTCAGCGTAGATAACATCAGGACTAGCCATGTAGGGCTTTCGGGACAAATGAGTGTTGCAATGGGGAAGACGAGGCAAGGACTCGAGAAAAGCCTTAGACTCGCAAATGTTGTAAGAGAGAGGGAACTGGCTGCTTTCGCAGTTTATTTCCTTAATGAACCGGAGATGTCATGAGGGTATTCGGGTGTTTCCTTCTGTTTCATATACTGTTCGACTTTTATTTTCAGTCGAACAAGATGGCAGACGAGAAGGAATACAGCGGAATTGCCCTTGGCATGCACTGTGTAGTTTACGCAGCCGGCGCCGCTGCAACAATGGCTCTTCTGTTTGAGGTGAGTGCAATCGTCATTGTTGCATCCTTTACGGTATTGGCCCTTTCACATTGGATTATCGATGGCAGCCTGAGGCGAACGATTGCAGGGCTTGACCTTTCACCGGTTGGTAGTTTTCTGATCGATCAAGTACTGCACATAATAATTCTGCTTATACTGAGCGTTCTATGCTGCCATTTGTGGGCCATGCGACCAATTGCTATGAATCTCTTGGGCGCCCGTGGAGTGGAGCTCTCTTGGATTTCGACACTGTGCTTTTGTGGACGCCCTTGTAGCATTGTCATTGCAAAGGTGCTCCAATTTCTTCGAAACCCTGGGGTCGAGCAGTCAGCGGATACGTCAGCCGCGCATTCAGGCAAGTGGATTGGAATATTCGAAAGGCTGATTGTCGCGGCGCTCTCTCTGATGGGTCAATATTCGGCTATAGCATTTATTTTTACTGCAAAAAGTATCGCGCGCTTTAAGCAGCTGGAAAGTGATAAGGATTTTGCTGAGGTTTATTTGCTGGGCTCATTGGCAAGCGTATTTCTAGCAATGGCTTCTGCGATTTTATTTAGCTATTTGTTTCGCGGCACCGGTTGTTGATGCTATTTACAAAATCTAACAGTTTAGATAGCAGGTGATGATTCGGGGGCCGCAAGGTCCCCGAATGCTATGCTCTTCCCAGCCAAACAGAGAATTTGCCCGAGTGCCCACTCGGATCTTTGCTTGGCGACAATCCCTCCGGGTGGGCGTTCGGGCGGATGGGACAGATCTATATGGGAAGAGCGAATCCCTTCGGGGCGCTCGTGGCGGGCCTGACCGTTGACGAATTCCTGCTGCTCAGAGGATTGTGTAATCTCGAGCCCTAGTGCTCTTTTAAATCTGCCCATTAGAGTCAAATGCCATGAATTCCGAACCTGCAGATTGCCTGATTGCGTATACCTGGCGGGGCCTGATGGGGCTGTTTTGGAGTTCGCCTATTTTGTCAGTGCTCCGATACGGTTGATCGCTTTTCGCCTTATGAATTCAAGCAATAGAAATGCAATAAAGAACAATGCGCTAATGAACACGATGAGGGGCGCGCCTATAAACGCGTGTAGATTCAGTATCCAACTGAATCTACCGGTGAGCCAAATGCTATAGAACCAGCTGCTGGTGTCGATTACGTATACGGCAAAAGCGAGCGGCGATGCTGTTTTCAGCACTTGTCTTGCATTTTGGGACTTAACGTTAATTCTTGTTGCAAGCACAAACAGGCAGATTGAGCTAACGACAACATAAGGATTTGTGTACGATAACCAGCGATATGGATCAAGCTGAGCCACATGCACATCATTCCATTCATGGACTAGAACTATGAGTGGAAGCAAAAAATACGCTAGTGCGAGTCGCTTGCTACTTAGATGTTCGTCTATTGCGCTTTTGTTAAGTTTGATTGCCGCCCCGGTAAGCCAGAGCACGGCAAGCCACATCGTGGAATAGCCATTGTTTAGCCCTGTTGATTCAAATAACGCGGAGGCGACCAGTAATGACCCCGACACGATGCCTAGTTGAGAGGCGGTAAATGATTTAATTCCGCAATTGAGTACGGGTATCAATAGCTGGAGTAGCAAGTAGCTATTAAGATACCAATACTCTCCGGTGGATATGGGGAACGGTGAAACTAGCAAATCGTTCTCGTTGATTTGACCCAGAACAAATCCCACCAGCGCGGTGGACACGGACCAAAAACAGGCTGTGCTCCAGACGGAGAAGATGGAGCGCGCCCTAAGTGGTTTACCCGCTGACAGGTAGCCTGAAATGAGCGCAAACACATTTACGGCGACAATTGCATAGTTTTCAAGTGCTAAATAGACCCAATCCCTCATAGAGTCTATTGTCCAGTCGAGGACGCCACCACGACCGAGATTGTGCAGCACTACAACCATAAACATCGCAGTAAGCCGAGCAATATCAATACCGTATAACCGTTGCTTAGACTTATCCATTAACTTTCAACCTTTACTTGATTAAGCCTTTTGTCCTAAAAGATAGCAAATTTATACACTGTAAAGTTGATAGTGAAATCAGACATGTTGATGGTTGACTTGATCTCTTTGAGCTTATTTCGCTGAAGCTATCTGTTGGGGGCGCGGATTGGATATGATTTACATTAAAAGCGACTATGAGGATAGGATCAATATGAACAAACGTCTAAAGCTATTTGAATCGCTGTTGGTTCTAGTGGCATTTGCGTGTATTTCGTTGGTTGCGTTTCCGCAAAATGCTGAGGCCGCGCGATCTTTAATAGCGAATTCCTGGCGCTATGACAATGGGCAATCTGTTTCGGAAAGCCTGTCCTCCGATGACGATGGGATAGCGTTGCTGTCTTTGGACACCCTGCCAAATGGGGCCACTGCACAGGGTATTGATGTGAGTGAACACCAAGGGCGCATTGACTGGGAAGCGGTTAAAGCTTCTGGTATCGATTTCGCTATATTGCGCGTTGGATTTGGCGCCCCATCTTTCGGTGGTAGAGTTGACTATCAGTTTAACCGCAATATCTCTGAGTGCGAGCGTCTCGGTATTTCCTATGGCGTTTATATCTATTCTTATGCTTGGGATGATCAACAAGCTGCTGACGAGGCTTCAATGGTCATTAGCTGTCTTTCTGGGCATAATCCAAGGCTGCCTGTCTATTATGACCTTGAGGATAATTCCATTATTGCTGAAGGCAGGCAGGCCGGGTTGGCATCGCGGGCGCAGGTGTTCTGTAACGCTATTTCTGCAGCGGGTTTTAAACCTGGCATCTATGCAAACTTGAATTGGTTCAATAATATTCTGACCGACCCTGTTTTTAAGAGCAGCGCTTGGGATCATTGGATCGCTCAGTATAACTGGCGATGTGACTATACGGGAAAATATAGTTTTTGGCAGTATGCCAGTAATGGGCGAGTTCCGGGCATCAGCGGCAATGTTGATATGAACTACGCATATGTCGATGTCTCGCTATATTATTGGCACTTAAAAGATGGTACTTGGTATTACGCCACTGCGGACGGCAAGGCATATACCGGCTGGCTGCGCCTGGGCGGCACCTGGTACTGGCTCGAGCCCGACGCGGGCGGCGCCATGGCCACGGGCCTGCACGGGTGCTACGGCTCCATGTACTGGTTCGGTCCCTCGGGCGCCATGGCGACCGGCTGGGTGCTCGACGGCGGGACCTGGTACTACGCCACGGGCTCCGGCGCGCTCGCGCGCGGCCCGGTGTCCTTCGGGGGCGTGCCCTACTGCTTCGACGCCGAGACCGGCGCCATGCTGACGGGCTACCAGACCGACGCGCAGGGCGTCCGCCGCTACTTCGGAAACTACGGGCCCGTCAACGGGTGGGGCCTCGTGGACGGCGCCTGGTACTGGTTCGTCGACGGCGTCGCCTCCACGGGCTGGCTGCGCCTGGGCGGCACCTGGTACTGGCTCGAGCCCGACGCGGGCGGCGCCATGGCCACGGGCCTGCACGGGTGCTACGGCTCCATGTACTGGTTCGGTCCCTCGGGCGCCATGGCGACCGGCTGGGTGCTCGACGGCGGGACCTGGTACTACGCCACGGGCTCCGGCGCGCTCGCGCGCGGCCCGGTGTCCTTCGGGGGCGTGCCCTACTGCTTCGACGCCGAGACCGGCGCCATGCTGACGGGCTACCAGACCGACGCGCAGGGCGTCCGCCGCTACTTCGGAAACTACGGGCCCGTCAACGGGTGGGGCCTCGTGGACGGCGCCTGGTACTGGTTCGTCGACGGCGTCGCCTCCACGGGATGGCTGCGCCTGGGCGGCACCTGGTACTGGCTCGAGCCCGACGCGGGCGGCGCCATGGCCATGGGCCTGCACGGGTGCTACGGCTCCATGTACTGGTTCGGTCCCTCGGGCGCCATGGCGACCGGCTGGGTGCTCGACGGCGGGACCTGGTACTACGCCACGGGCTCCGGCGCGCTCGCGCGCGGCTGGCTTTATACCGGCGGCGCCTGGTACTGGCTCAACCCCGAGACTTACGCCATGGCGACCGGTGTCCAGCAAATCAGCGGCGTGCAATATACATTTGCTAGCAATGGCGTTTGGCTCGGCTAGCAGTTTCTCTTAATTGCTATTTTCTAATTACATATTGCGTTGACTTTTCGATTTGTAGACTATGTCTATGAACGATTTTGGGTGTATCGGGAGTTGTGCATGGTAAAGAAAAAGCGATTAGCGCCAACCCTTATATTTCTTTTAGTTTTAGTTTTTGGCGGTCCGTGTGTCGCTGGCGCCGAAAGCAAGGAAGCTTTAAGTCCCTCTGCGCCGGCTTGCTCCGAGCCACAGCATTTCACTTCAACGTCTGTCGTTTCTGACTCGCTCGCTTTTGATTCTTCCTTAGGGTCCACTGAATGGAAGATGGGCTGGAATTTGGTTGATGGTAGTTGGTATTTTTCTGATGCGATCAATCCGGTTTCATTGCATTCTGGTTGGCTTTACACCAGCGGCGCCTGGTACTGGCTCGATCCCGAGACCCACGCCATGGTGACCGGCCTGCACGAGTGCGGCGGCTCCACGTACTGGTTCGCCCCCTCCGGCGCCATGGCGACCGGCTGGGTGCTCGACGGCGGGACCTGGTACTACGCCACGGGCTCCGGCGCGCTCGCGCGCGGCCCGGTGTCCTTCGGGGGCGTGCCCTACTGCTTCGACGCCGAGACCGGCGCCATGCTGACGGGCTACCAGACCGACGCGCAGGGCGTCCGCCGCTACTTCGGAAACTACGGGCCCGTCAACGGGTGGGGCCTCGTGGACGGCGCCTGGTACTGGTTCGTCGACGGCGTCGCCTCCACGGGATGGCTGCGCCTGGGCGGCACCTGGTACTGGCTCGAGCCCGGCGCGGGCGGCGCCATGGCGACCGGCCTGCGCGAGTGCGGCGGCTCCACGTACTGGTTCGCCCCCTCCGGCGCCATGGCGACCGGCTGGGTGCTCGACGGCGGCACCTGGTACTACGCCACGGGCTCCGGTGCCCTGGCCTCCGGCTGGCTTTACGCCGGCGGCGCCTGGTACTGGCTCGACCCTTCGACGCATGCCATGATCACGGGCCTGCACGGGTGCTACGGCTCCATGTACTGGTTCGGCCCCTCGGGCGCCATGGCGACCGGCTGGGTTCTCGACGGCGGGACCTGGTACTACGCCACGGGCTCCGGTGCCCTGGCCTCCGGCTGGCTTCACCTGGGTTCAGCCTGGTACTGGCTCAACCCCGAGACCCACGCCATGGCTACCGGCTTTCAGACTGTCGGATCCACCGAGTACTTCTTTAATAGTGCTGGTCAAATGATGACAAATAGTTGGTCAAATGGCGAAGAGTCTTGGATGTATCATTCGCTACCCAGCGGCGTAATTGACCTTAAAGGCATCATGACCGATTCGGGAATCTTATTGATTGACGATGACGGGAATGTTAGGACGGGCTGGATCGAGAGCCAGGAGTCTCGATACTATTGTTCTGCTAGCGGAATGATTATGACTGGCTGGCAGCAAATAGACGAGGATTGGTATTACTTTAGTCCGGATGGGCAAATGGCTACCGGCTGGTTAAATGCCGGAGGCAACTGGTATTGGATGAGTCCCACTTCTGGTGAAATGAAGACGGGCTGGATTTCCCTGGGGGGCACATGGTATTACCTTGACGCCGATCGCGGTGGCGCAATGTTGCGCAACGGTTGGCATTGGATCGGCTCTACTGACTTTAAGTTCAGTAGCTCAGGTGCAATGGTTGGCGCTTGGGTTGATGTCCCCTGTTACTCTCAGTACCCCGAACTCCCTACCGGATGTGAATCGGTTGCCCTTACTAACTTGCTTAACTACTATGGTTTCGGTTTGGGTAAGACGATTATTGCGGATTATTACTTGCCCAAGGGAAGTAACGGCAACTTTGTTACCGCCTTTGATGGCGACCCTAGGCGTAGCAGTGGGGGTCTTATGGGATGTGTAGCGCCCGCGATTACCATTGCGGGCAATAGTTTTCTCCGCGCTGCCGGAAGTGGTAAACAGGCAAAAGACGTTTCTTTTTCGTCAATCGCTTCCATTAAGAACAGGCTGACCTGCGGCCAACCTGTTGAGATGTGGAATACCGAGCGGGGAAGTTGGCCAGGAGGTCGCTACGCTGCGCTTTGGTATAACGGGCATTCTTATGGCCTGTGGGGAGGCAACCATGCCGTGGTTCTTAAGGGCTATGATGATGAGCAAGGAATCGTCTATCTTTCGGATTCGATAAACGGCAATGTTACGCGAAATGCGCAGATATTCTTCGGTACATGGCAACAGATGGATAGCCAGGCTGTTGTAATTGAGTAGCTCCGAAGCTAAAAAGGGGAGGACTCGATGAGTCCTCCCCTTCGCTCTATTTCTGTGAGCAAATCTATGCAGTTCGCTTGCGACCAAATAACTCATCCCAATTACTGGCTGCCAAGACGGTTCCGCAAACAATTACTATGCAGCAGATCACAGACGCCATGTCGGGAATAGTACCGAGCAAAATGAGGCCAAAGACTACGGACCATGCCGAATAGGAGATGTTCAGGGCCATTGCGCGTGCTGCGCCAATAGCGGCAATGCCCTTGTAATAGAACAGATAAGAAGCCGTTCCTGCAAGTCCTGCCAGTGCAATGATCAGCGTCGGCATGCTCGGGATGGCTCCTATCGTAAAGTGCCATGCACCGAAGAGGGGGAGAACAAGTACTCCATAAACGAGCGCACTTGCAGTTTCACGGATCTGCAAAGCGGTCTCGTCGTCAACGGCATCGTCTTTCATTCCCCATGCGCACAGTACTGCCTCAGATCCCCATCCAATTACGGCGAGTACGGCTCCGATTAATCCGAGCGGGGCATTTGCTATTTCGCTCGATCCGGCCGATAGATAGCCCATCGTCATCACACCACAAAGGGCGACAAGAAGGGATAGTATCTGGCCTTTGCTCATTTTCTCCTTCAGCAGTAGAAACGACAGAAACGCTCCGACTGCAGGATAAAAGGCAGAGATAATTGCCGTGTAGGCGGCTCCGATATTATTGATCGCCAATACGTAGCCTGTCATTCCGATAGGTCCTCCGAGCAGCGCTCCGGCGATGACGACCTTTCCTGAACGAGTCTTTAGTGCGGCGAACGTATCCTTGAGTCTGCCTCGAGCGCCCATATAGCCAAAGAGCCAGATTGCACAGAAGGCATCATGGAGAAATGAACCTGCGATAGAGGCACAGGCGAGTGCCTCCGCCGTTCCGACGTAGGGCGCGAGTGCCAGGCCGATCCCAAGAATGACCGTATCGAGGCCCCAGAGGAGGCCGCTAAAAAAGCCGAATTGCATCGTTACTCACCTTTCCGATAGATTTCCAGCGCCTTTTTGAGGTATTTGGCACCGTAGTTGAAGTAGATATAGAGCCATTCGCCCACGAAGTCACCCTCGGCTTCTTTAAGAAGAGACCAGAGGTACCAGCACCATCCTGCAAGGGCGATGTGCGCATAGTTATGCGCAACTTCGCTATTCGTTGCCTTGCGCCCAAAATAAGCATCAAGCGCGCAATTGACTTCATCTTCGGAAAGCTCGCAGCAGACGCTGCACGTTCCAAAATCATTTGCATAATCGCTCATGCCGGCATATTCCCAGTCAATGAGATAGTACTTATCGTTTTTGTCGATAAGGAAATTGAGATAAAAGAAGTCATTGTGGCAAAGGCATTTTGGCGCGTTGTCGGCCTGTACAAATCGCTCCAGCTCATCGATTTCGGCCGCCATTTCTTTAAAGCCCGGAATGTCGATGGGTCCTTTCTCCAGAAGAAGCGATTCATAACGCTTTGACTCAAGATAAAAGTTGAACTCGGTTTCGACATTAGCGCCGCTCTCGTGAAGTGAACGACACATCTGCATCATGCGGTTCATTTGGGCGGCGTCATGCGGATCAGGCTGCTTTGCGTTGGGAACAAACTTCGAGATTTTCCAGCCACGTTTGGGGTCTTCATAGATAAACGTGTCGTCAAGCCCAAGTTCTTTAGCCTTTTTAAGTGCTGCGACTTCACCATTTCTATTGATGAGCAGTTCAGTTCCGACTCCCGGATGACGGTAGACGTACTCTCCATCGTTAGTTCTAAAGTGGCATGATAGATTCGTGAGGCCTTGCTTTAGAGGATAGACGTCGTGAATCTCCGATTTGGAGCAGCCGAGCACCTGTTCGATGTTATCGAAAATGTCGGAGTCAACATTTTCGATAAAGTGCGGGTCGAAAACGCGAAGCTCATCAAGAGAGTCAAATTCGTTGATTTCACCCTCGGGGTACTTCTTGATTACCATATCGAGTTCCTTGATGTGCTCGATATACAGATCTTCCCAGAGCTTGTCCGTCGTTTCCGGCTTGTTATATTCCGCTTCAAGTATTTGTTTAAATGCAAGTGAGAAAGCTCTGTCGAAGTAAACGTGCCCGAGCATATACCATGCATTGGAGCCGCCGATCGCAACATTGGTGATTCTATCCATTGCACCCGTTTGAATGCACCATTCTTTGGTGGCACCTTCGGCATATTGAGCGGAGTAGAATGCTTTCCAAACATATGCTTCAAACGGATTGTTCAGAAGGTAATCATCGCTAGAGCAGATGTAGGTGTTGCCAAGACGCTCTTTTACACACATGAGCGATGCGTGATTGTTTTTAGATGCATATTCGTTATTGACGACGATGGATACGTTGAATTTGCTTTCGAGATAGAAGAAGTACTCTTTTTTATAGCCAACAACAACTGTGATATTGCTGATGCCAGCTTCTTGGAGCTGCCTGATCTGGCGCTCGATGAGAATCTCGCCGCGTACTTTTAAAAGACCTTTAGGTTTTTCATACGAAATGGGGGCGAATCGGCTCGAAAGGCCTGCCGCCAATATCACTGCATTCTCAACCTTATAGGGATGGAGCGCCTCATAGCCGTTATTGGTCAAGGTGTCAGATTCAAGCAGGCCTTCACTTGTAAGCTCTTTATTTGCGGCGTTTACAGATCCGAGCGAGAGACCAGTAAGTTCAGCGACCTCTCGCTGGCTGGCGTATGGGTGCTTAAGATATTCGTATAGAACCGTAAAGTTGCGCTTGTTCAGTTCCACTTCAGCCTCCAATTGATATGTTCATTACCTGAGTTAATCTTAGTGACTTTGAACGGCTTGTTCAATTTATGATTACTAACAACACATACTGAACAGAATAATGGAAAAGCCAACTTCTGATAGTGGATTAAAATATAGTAAGTGATATTTCTAGGAGGGTTGCTTATGCATCGTTTCAAAAAGAAAGTTGCACTTGCTTGCACGAGTGCATCTTTAATTGTTGCTTGTTGCTTGTGTGCGAACGTTGGCGTGGCATTCGCACAGAGCTCCCCTGAGGCTTCTTGGTCTGAGGCGTGCGTGGATTCATTGTCTCTAGTTGATGATGAATCGCAATCAGATACTCCCTCTGTAATAAGAGATGGTTGGCAACTGGACGAGTCGACCGGGTCTTGGTATTACGGTAATAATGGAAAGCATCAGACCGGCTGGGTGAAAAGTGGCGGCTATTGGTACTGGCTTGATCCTGCCAACGATGGTGCTATGCAGGCCGGTTTCTTTAGCGTGACCGATGCTGCCGGATCAACCTTCTCCTTCTATGCAAATGACCACAGCACCTCTATGCCTTACGGCGCAATATGTGAAAACGGCTGGGTGCTTAGCTCTGAAGGAAAGTGGTTCTACGCAAAAGTCGGCGGTTATCTCGCTTCTGGTTGGCTTTTTCAAAACGGCACTTGGTATTATCTGGACCCCGTGACCTATGCTGTGCAGACCGGTTTTACCACCGTTGGAGGCGAACGCTATTTTCTTGATTCTTCCGGCGCTATGAGGACTGGCTGGATTTATGTGGATGGGGAATGGTATTGGTCTGCGCCGTCTGGAGCGCTTGTTTCCTCATGGCGGTCGATAGGGGGAGTTTGGTATTACTTTGATCCCCAGACGTTAGCTATGTTTAAGGGCCGCCGCAAGATCGAGGGTACAACCTACATTTTTAACGATTATGGTCTCGCTAACGGATGGGCGCTGGATGGATCAGATTGGTATTTATGCACTAACGGTGTTGCTGAGACCGGTTGGAGATACGTTAACGGTAGTTGGTATTATCTCGATCCGGCCTTTGATGGCAAAATGGCCGTTGGGTATCTCAAGATTGGCAGTGCAGCTTATTATTTGAAGCCGTACGGAGCCATGGCCGTTGGCTGGACCCACTCTCATAATGGATGGTATCTGGCTTCGGCGTCTGGAGCCCTGTGCACCGGATGGTGTCAAGAGGGCTCGTCTTGGTATTTTCTTAACCTCGACAGCAATCTAATGGAGACGGGCCTGTTTGAAGCATACGGCAATGACTGTTTTGCGAGCCAGAGCGGAAGGCTTGTCGTCTCTGATTGGGTTACAACTGAAAACGGCGTAGAAAGGTACGCTGATTCCAATGGCTTCCTTTGTAAAGATGTCGTTCGTGAGAACGGGACTACTTTAAAAAGCTTCGCCGATGGTGAATGGCAACTCGCTGCTGGTTGGGTCGATGTTGCCGATCACTGGTTTTATGCTGAGCCTGGAACAGGCTTGATTCAACATGGCTGGTTGCAGGTCGGGGATGATTGGTACTGGCTCGATCCTAACTCCGGTGAAATGAAAACGGGATGGCTTTTCACAAGCGGCTCTTGGTTCTATTTGAATTCTGATGGAAAGATGGCTACTGGCTGGAAGTATGTAGGCGGTAAGTGGTATTTCCTTGACCAGAATGGACATATGCATGTTGGCTGGCTTAAGGACTCTGGAAAATGGTATTGGATGGATGGTAGTGGCGCCATGGCGACTGGCGCTAGAACCATTGACGGCATTCGACGGATGTTCTGGAGCGATGGTCAGTGCGACAAGGTTGGTTGGCAAAATCCGCCGCAGTATCCCCAGGTAAGTTCCTGGACCGTTCAATTGCCTAGTTATTGTACGGGTTACTTCACGTATGTGACTCCTTCGCGTATTTCTGTCGAAGCCACACGCGAAGACTGCGTGGATGCTTTCATTCAGCGTGCTTATGAATACATTGGTACTCAATATATTGAGCCTTGGTCTACAGCTCCGGGCGGTGCTGTAGATTGCTCAGGTTTTGTGCTGCAGTGTCTATATGCTACCGGCATGGATATGGGTATCTACAACCCTTATAACCACCGATGGGATCCAAGCCAAACCTACAATTCGATGAATTGGTATCACAGCAACATCTTTATGCCTGTGAGTACGAGTTCGATTCAGCGCGGCGATGTTATTTATTACCGCGGACATATTGCAATTGCACTTGGTAACGGAATGATGATCGATTCCTGGCCTCATCAGGGTGTTGGAATTCATCCTATTAGCGCACGAGGAAACGTAATTGGCGCTGCTCGTCCTTTCGTTTAGTTAATAAGGATGCGAAACGGGTGCTATTAGAAAGGAGCATGTAATGATTGCTCGAACTGAACATCGTGGACCATTTCGATTTGCGGAAGAGCTGCTTCTTGCAAGCCTGCTTGTTGTTTTGACTTTATGTATTTCACATCCTGCTTACGCAGCTGACGAGGCGCTGGACTGTGGTAGCGAGCCCGTTGTTTCTGTGCCCCTGCAATCAGATGACTCGTCTTTTGAGGCCGAAGCTTCGTCCGAGCTGAAAACACCCGAAGATCAGCGCCTCAATTTGAAGGAGGACCAGTGTTCCGGTTGGATATCAGAGGGGTCATCTCGTTATTATCTCAATAATGGCAATCGCTTGACTGGTATGCAGAACATTGATGGCTCTGTCTACTATTTCGATCCTGCTCGCGATGGTGCGTTGAGCTACGGTTGGTTATTTACAAATAATAATTGGTTTTATGCAGATCAATCTGGTGCTCTAGTAAGCGGCTGGCGGTATATTGGAGGCCAATGGTACTGGTTTGATTCTCTTGAGGGTTGCGCCATGGCGACCGGTCGGCGAGTTATCGATGGACATCCCTATCTTCTTGGAGCGTATGGCCTAGTTTCTGGCTGGTGCCTGGACGGTGACATATGGTATTACGGACAAAACGGCGAAGTCCTAACCGGATGGCTGTTTGTTGGCAATAAGTGGTATTGGCTTGATCCCGTTAACGACGGTGTAATGTCTAAGGGCATCGTTTGTGTCGGTTCATCTAAATATTACTTATCAGAGTCTGGCGCAATGGCTGTTGGCTGGGCGTTTGATGGTAATAATTGGTATTATGCCGAGCCCTCGGGTGCACTTGCTTACGGCTGGCGTTTTGTGAACGGGGCTTGGTATTGGCTTGGTTCCGATGGAGCTATGGCTACCGGCAAATTGCATCTTGGTGGGTATGATTACTATTTGAAGTCATCCGGCGCAATGGCTGTTGGTTGGGCTTTTGATGGGCTGAATTGGTATTATGCTGAACCTTCTGGTGCACTTGCTTCCGGTTGGCGTTTGATAGGTGGCGCCTGGTATTGGCTCGATGGCGCTAATGACCATAAAATGGTCACTGGGTTTACGGCAATCGGTAATAACCAGTATCATTTTTCTGATTCGGGTGCGCTGTCCCTTGGCTGGTATCTAAGCGATGGTGGCTGGTATTTCTCTGAGTCTTTAAATGCTTCAGGCATTGTAAAGACTGGCTGGCTAACGGTTAACTGTACTTATTATTATCTCGATCCCGTTGCTGGCGGAAAAATGTCGGTTGGACAATTTTCCGTAGACGGCAAGGACTACTTTGCAAAGACTTCAGGCGCTTTGGCATGTCGTGAATGGGTTGATGTCCAGGACTCTGCTGAAGCTGAGTCTTACAAGGTCTTCGCCGGCTCTGACCGTGTCTTGTCTGGAGCCTTGCGCGCGGGAAAGCTATTTACTTCAAACGGTGACGGTGAGCTGGTTCAAGCACGAGGTTTTGTAACGCTAGGTGGCTGTAAATTTTATGCAGACACAGCTGATGGCACCTTGTGTTCCGGATGGAAGAATATAGACGGGTCTTGGTATTTCTTCGATGAGCTCGATAGCTACGCTCGATCTGGCTGGTTATATAATGACGGGTCTTGGTTTTATCTCGATCCATCTACTTTTGTAATGAGAACTGGCTGGGTTGCCGTTGGCGGTTCTTGGTATTATCTGAACTCTTCTGGACGCATGCAGACTGGTTGGATAAATCTGAGTGGTACTTGGTACTGGCTTGATTCAAGTGGAGCCATGGCTACGGGTTGGCGCATAGTTGACGGCTCTTGGCAGTACTTTATGTCCAACGGTGCCTGGGTTTCTGACTATATGGATGCAAAGGCGCAGAGTTATTCGAGCAATACCAATTGGTTGATACTTGTCGATACGTCGCGTTGCCTTACAAGCATTTACACGGGGTGCAGAGGGAATTGGTCCTTGAACCGTCGATATGTATGTTCTACCGGCAAAGCTAGTACTCCTACGGTGTTGGGGGAGTATCAGGTCTACGGCAAGGGTTATTCCTTTGGCCATGGGTACACTTGTTATTACTACACGCAATTCTATGGCGACTACCTATTCCATTCATCGCCTTATTACGTTAATAGCAACCAGGTTATGGATCCAACGATGGGCGTTCCGTCATCTGCTGGCTGTGTGCGCCTCGAGATCCAGAATGCAAAATGGATTTACGATAATATTCCCTATGGAACAAAGGTTGTCACGTATTAAGAACGAGGCAGGCTTTAAATGATATGAGCACCATGATGTACGAATGTATGTCATGGTGCTCATGTTTGAATCTCATGTTGTCTTTGATAAGAATTATAGGTTGGTAATAATGACTCAAAAACCCGTTCGCGTACTCCAGGTAATTGGCGCAATGGATAGAGGCGGTGCTGAGACGCTGCTTATGAATCTATATCGAAATATGGACAGGAATTTAGTTCAGTTTGATTTTCTGGTTAATGAGGATAATTCTTGTGACTATGATTCTGAAATTCAGGGCTTAGGTGGACGTATATTTAGAATTCCCCGTTACAAGCTGTTCAACTACTGTTCCTATAAAACTGCATGCAAGAGATTTTTCTCTCAACATATTTATCCAATTGTTCACGGACATATAGGTTTTCCTGCTTCTATATATCTAAACGAGGCATCTAAAACTGGGGCATACACCATTGCGCACAGCCATGCGCGGAACTACCCTATTTCGCCTAACGAGATTCTGTTTCGTGTGTGCGCTCGCCCAGTTCGCCATGTTGCCGACTATTTCTTGGCTTGCTCTAAGGAAGCTGGAATAGATAGATTTGGTGTGGAAATAGTTGAAGGCCCATCATTTCAAATTCTCAAGAACGGTGTTGACACCTCTGTTGTGGGCTTTGATATTAAAAAAAGGGCGGAAGCGCGTGCTGAACTTGGACTCAGTGAGGATTTGCTGGTGTTGGGCCACGTTGGTCGTCTAACTGAAGTTAAAAACCACCAATTTCTATTCAAGGTATTCAACTCTATCCATCGGAGGAATCAACGATCTGTATTACTTTTGGCCGGGAGGGGGGAGTTGGAGCTACAGCTTCGTGAAACCGTAAAGCAGATGGGCCTTAGTGATTCTATTGTTTTTCTTGGTGTACGAGATGATATACCTTCGTTGCTTAGCGCATTCGACTTGTTTATCTTCCCTTCATTCGCAGAAGGGCTATCCTGTGCCGTAATTGAAGCGCAGGCATCTGGTCTTCCTGTTCTTCTGTCTAATGGGGTTCCGGATGCTGCACGGATTCTGCCTACAACTATACGACTTGATCTTTCAAGCGGAGCAGACGCATGGGCTGAAAGGGCACTACAGGCTTTTGATATGTGCAAGTCTAAAGATCGCAATTGCGCAAAGGATTTAATCGAGAGGTCAGGATTCGATATCAGGACATCAGCTGCATGGCTCCAAGAGTTATATCTGCAGCATTCATGATATTTGGCAACGGAGTCTATTTATCTGAATATACTGCTGTCAACGCGTGTGTATGCGTAGACAGCAGTCTAATTATTGTAAATTTCGGGTGGATAGCTCGAGTTGTTCTGTCGCTTCCTTTGGGTTCAGGTCGCTAATGTCACTAAACAATGACGAGATGTGTCTGCTCATCAAATCGCCAGCCGATATGCTCGGCGGGGACTTCTCCGACAATTTCACAATGCCTAACGCCATGCGTTACCACTGTCCCCACAGTAACAACTGAGCCTTGACCTAGGTGGCTTCCTGACAGCACGATTGCATTTGCAAAAATCAGACAATCATCGCCGATGAACACACGCTTTCTTAAATCTTTATTTGAACCACCCAGAAATGGACTTGTGTACAAGGCACTTAGATTATTCTTCCATGGAATGTCTTACCCCGGAGCTAATCGAGCAATCTGATCCAATTGTGTAATAGTCTGCCGTGCTTCCGGTGCTGATGTAAGTGTAATTACCGATCCGGACCCTATGCGCGTTTTATTGCCATAAGTTGCATGGATCGAGGCTCGAGAACTTATAATTTCCGTAAGCCGTAATGTCAGGATTCTAAAAACAATTCGCTTAAATCTAATCAAATAGCCACCCAGTGCGTAGAGCATAGGTTCCTTTCGATAGATAAAAAAAGTGATTAGGACTGCCCGTTCTTTTCATGAATTAGCACAAAGAGCGAATAACCCATTATTCCTAAGCCTACGAGACTCCCCGCGATGTTGGTTATAGTCACACCGTTGGGGCCAAAAAGGCTAATGAGATTATTCTCAAGGGCGAGTGTTGTTATAAGTGAAACGATTGCGCTAATTAAAGTCGGCCTGAATGCTCTAAGGGAAATCAATAAATCGTTAATAAACCATTGGATTCCAGTTATCATTGCGGATATGATCATCGGTACAAGCAAATAAACATAAGGAGAAATAGTTTGTCCGAATACCAATATCAAGAATTGTGATCCGATTAGCGAAAATCCAATAATACAGGCAAGTCCAACTGAAATAATTGCTTTTGATGTTTTAATGAAAAGTTGTTTGAAGCCGCGCATGTCGTTATAAGCGTATTTTTCGGAGAAATAACTGAGCATAGGGTTGTAAATGTACGATGCTCCCATCTGGATAATCGCTACAGGTGCGGCAACGGATGCGTATGCTCCTAATACGGAATTGCCCATTATATTGGAGAGCGTCTGTCTCGGTAGGGAGCTTGTAGCTGAAGCGGCAATTCCCGCAAGCACTACTGGGAAACATTTCGCTAATAAGTAAAATACTTTATTTCGTGAAATCCATACTTTAATTGATCCGAAATGGGTTGTCTTTCTATAGTCGTATAAGAGTCCGATTGCGCAAGTAGAAGCAGTCATTAGCACCAATGCAAACTCAATTGAATTAGTTAATGCAAATGCGATCGTGAAGCATACTAAAGTCGCTATGCCCTGGGCTGCCAAGGAAATGCCGATGAAGTCCATGCGATGATACCTTTGATCGCATGCATGAAACACATCGATGACGAGAGACGCTGTTTTGTATAAAGCGTAGAAGGCGATCGTAGTCCAAGCTTCTGAACTGCAGGTTGCTATTCCGTATAACGTGCAGAGAGCGAGCGCGACGAAGCTGGTAAGTAGACGAAACGCTAGATACTCTCCAGTAGAGTTTTCATTCGTGACGTCGGAAACCTGATACGTATACATTCGATACTGCGCGATTGATCCGAAAATATTGTAGGTCGAAATAGCGAGAGAATAGACGCCGGCTGCATCATACCCTATCGATAATCGAACAATAAGAATGCTGATCAACCATTGGCATCCGAGATTGCACAGGGATCCAATAGAGTTCCATATCATATTTGTTTTTATAGGAAGTGGTTCGAAATCCTTTGCCATTATGCTCCAGTTAAATAGAGATATGTATAACAATTAGCTGCAAACAACAGAAGGTTTAGGGTTGGCTATAGAATTACTTTTTAAATTCAGTGTTTGCGAGAATGATGGCAAGGATGCCGGCAAGAATAGCTAACAATGGATTTTCGATAGACTTAAATCCAGCTGAAAATTCACGGGCAAAATATGCACCAACAAGGTAAAGCGTGGTGCTTTCGATAGCGTCTCGGTGCGTTGTCGCCCGTTCCATGTACATTTTTTTAATTTTCATGTAACCTTTTGGATTTAAGCGTGCAACCGTTCGTGCTGACTTCGTGTAGCCGTCTGGGAGGTATTTACGTATCATGAGAACTGAATTAAGTGTGGACAAGTCATATTTTTCATCAATTTGAAGGTAAACAAATGATTCCGCAATGAATTTTTCGCCATCTGCCACGACATATGGATATTGCTTGAGGATAGATGTTCTGTAGATTAGAGTAGCGTCGCCAGCGAAATGGTATTTGGAGTACAAATCGTAGATTTTAGTAGTTTTGAGCCCTCTTGGGAGATAGGTGTTGAGCGGCTTATTGTCATTTTCGCCGCATAGCGCAATCATTCCTGCGATATTCTTTTTGGTTTTAAGTGGGGTCCAGGCATCAATTACTTGTTGTATTGCGCTGTCGACAAGATAATCGTCAGAATCTACCGTAAAAAACAGTTCTTCGTAACAGTTGCTGAGAGCCGTGTTGTGCGCACGTTGTTTACCGCCGTTTTCTCTGCTGACGAATCGAATATTAATTAATTTCTCGTTTATGTAGCTATTGATCAGCTGCTTGGTGTCATCGGTCGACCCATCGTCAACAACGAGCCAAACAAAGTCTTTATTGGTTTGTCGGAGTAAGCTTTTGTATAAGTCTGGGAGCTTATATGCTCTGTTAAAAGTTGGCGTAAATACTGCTACAGTTGCTGATTTCAAGAATACTCCCGAAACATTATCAAACTAACTTATCTGTTGAAATTATATTAGACGCTAGTTGAATTAACGTTTTAGAGTGCAACCATCGTTTAAAATACGTATTACGGTCGCATTTTTATATGTCATATGTTTAATTATATGGATTCTATATATCTCTCAGATAGCTAGGGTGTTTTCGTTGGACAGTGGTGTGGTTCTACATAATTTGCAAGCAACTGAGTTGGCGATTTTGAACGTCATTTCCGATCTTTGCGAACAGTATGGTATTTCTTGGTGGCTTGACGGGGGCACTTGTCTTGGCGCCATGCGTCATAAGGGTTTTATTCCCTGGGATGACGACATTGATATCGGGATGATGCGATCTGATTACGATCGTTTTTGCAGCATCGCTCCTGCTGAATTGCCCGATGGCTTCTCCTTCCACGACTCTCGGAATTCTCCTGGCTATGCTGCGATGTTCTGTAAGGTTTATAAAGACGGCACCCTATTTGAGAACCAAGAGGGAAGGGATTCCGGTTCAGCCATGGGTATCTTCGTCGATGTCTTTCCATACGATTTTCTATATGAGGAACCTGGACTCAGATCTCGCCAGCTCAAACTTGCTTTGAATGCTCAGCGTCGTTCCTATCTTTATCATTCTGGGAATATAACTGTTCCTCATCGAGGCTTTCTCGGCTCTGTTGAAAAAGCTGGTTGCAAAGTACTGCATTTCATTGAGAGGACGTCCAATAAGGATCCCCTTGAGTATCAGCGCCAGTTCAATCGCGCTATTCCTGATAGCAATGTTGGCGCTGTCGGCAGGGAGTGTTTAACTCTTGCTTGGCCAAATATGAATCCTATTTCGGTCGATGACATTTTTCCTCTTGCTCAAGCGGAGTTTGAGGGGGAACTATATCCGGTTCCGAGGTTAACCGACAAGTATCTTACAACGATGTACGGGGATTGGCGGGCCATTCCCAAAGAGGAAGACCGCCACACCCATTTACCCCTTCTAATTGACTTCGGAAACGGAGAGATTTGGGAGTCCAAGAAATAGTATGAGGTCTCGCTACGTTCTTTTTTCCGCTCTTTATCCACCTCATATGGGCGGCATTGAAAACTTCACCTACAGCTTGGCACATGCACTCGTTGATCGCGGCAATGAGGTACTAGTGGTTACGAACGATACTAATGGTTTGGGTGCCGGTTTTACCGATGAAGACGGGGTTGGTGTTCTTCGCCTGCCCTGTTTTCCTTTTTTTGCGGGGCGTTTTCCCGTTCCTAAGATAAATTCTGTGTCACATAAATTGTGGAAGGGCATTGAGCGCCAGCAATTCGATGGCGTGCTCGTAAATGCACGTTTCTATATTCATTCGCTTGATGGCATTAGGTTTGCAAAGGGCCTGGGGATAACACCTGTTGTTCTTGATCACGGCTCTGCTTTTCTTTCATTTAGCAATCCAGTGATTGATCCCTTGGTCCGTACTTACGAGCGCCTAATAACGACCTTGGGCAAGTGGTTGCATCCAGACTATTATGGTGTTTCGAGCAAGAGCGTTGATTGGCTGAGATCTTTTGGTATTGCAGCAAAGGGAGTTATCCCCAACTCAATTGATGCTGAGTCATTCAGGGAGACGTCTTCGGGGCGAGACTTTCGTAATGAGCTTGGACTAGACGCTGAGTCCTTTTTGGTCTGTTTTGTGGGGCGCTTGATTCCTGAAAAAGGCATCAGAGCTATTCTTGAGGCTTCGAGGAGCCATAGACTTGTCGAGGCGGGTGTCGTCTTTGTTGTGGCGGGAGATGGTGCATTATCCAAAGAAGTTGATGATGCACAAGGCGAATCGCTGAGATGGGTTGGACGGCTCTCGTCTTCCGACATTTCTGCGCTCCTTCAGCAGTCCGATCTGCTGTGTCTCCCTACACGGTCAGAAGGCTTTGCTACAACCTTGTTGGAAGCTTCTTCGTGTGGATGTCCTTCTGTTGTCACGGACGTGGGCGGAGCGCGGGAATTGTTCCCTAACGAGCATTTCGGAACAATCATTAACTCAATGGATTCTGCGGAGGTCGAGAAGGCCATCTATTCACTTGTCAAAAACCCTGATGTGTTGGCCGAGCAGTCTCGTTTGTGTCGACGTATGGTTGAAAATGAGAGTTCATGGGATAAAACGGCGTCCTTGGTTGAAAAGGTGCTTTCTGGTACGAAAAGGTAAAACGGTCGCATGGCACCATTGCTTCTCAAGAACATCATCGTCACGGGCGGCTGCGGCTTCATCGGCAGCAACTTCGTGCACTACATCGTCGACAACCACCCCGACGTGCACGTCACCGTCCTGGACAAGCTGACCTACGCCGGCAACCCCGAGAACATCGCGGGGCTGCCCTCCGACCGCGTGGAGCTCGTCGTGGGCGACATCTGCGACGCCGAGCTGCTGGACAGGCTGGTCCTCGGCCACGACGCGATCGTGCACTACGCCGCCGAGAGCCACAACGACAACTCCATCGCCGACCCGGAGCCGTTCCTTCGCACCAACGTGGAGGGCACCTTCCGCCTGCTGGAGGCCGTCCGCAAGCACGGCGTCCGCTACCACCACGTCTCCACCGACGAGGTCTATGGCGACCTTGCGCTCGACGACCCGGCCAAGTTCACCGAGGAGACGCCGTACAGGCCGTCCTCGCCGTACAGCTCCACCAAGGCCAGCTCCGACATGCTCGTTCGCGCCTGGACGCGCACCTACGGCCTGCGCACCACGATCTCCAACTGCTCCAACAACTACGGCCCCTACCAGCACGTGGAGAAGTTCATCCCCAGGCAGATCACCAACATCATCGATGGCGTGCGCCCCAAGCTCTACGGCAAGGGCGAGAACTTCCGCGACTGGATCCACACCGAGGACCACTCCTCGGCCGTGTGGGACATCCTCACGAAGGGCCGCATGGGGGAGACCTACCTCATCGGCGCCGACGGGGAGCGGAACAACATCACCGTGCTGCGCATGATCCTGGAGGCGATGGGAAAGGACCCCGAGGACTTCGACTGGGTCGCCGACCGCCCCGGCCACGACCGCCGCTACGCCATCGACTCCACCAAGCTCCAGCGCGAGCTCGGTTGGAGGCCGGCGCACACCGATTTCGCCGAGGGCCTCAAGGCCACCATCGACTGGTACGTCGCCAACGAGCCCTGGTGGCGCCCGGCCAAGGAGGCCACCGAGGCCCGCTATAAAGGCTTCTTGAATTAGATAATTAAATGTCGCTTGGCTATTCGGGCCGGCTCAACGCTAATGACGTTGAGTTTAAGTGGCTATAATAAACCTTAATTGTAAACAAGAGAACGGTTCGCCTGTGCCTACAAACTCAAGTGTCCTCATCGCAATACCAGCTTACAACGAAGAGGCCTGTATAAGTAATACCGTCTGCGAACTTAGGCGTGTTGCCCCTGAGTTCGATTTTGTTGTTATCAATGATGGTTCGACTGACCAAACTTTATCTATTTGTAATAAACTCGACTGCAATGTTATTGACATGCCGATTAATTGTGGCTTGACAGTTGGTTTTCAAACGGCGGCGCGATATGCGGTTGATCACGGCTATGAATATATGGTCCAGTTTGACGCCGACGGTCAACATCGTCCTGAATATATTGCCCATCTTGCCAATAAGGCGAGAACGGAAAATGTCAATATTGTTATTGGTTCAAGATTTTTAACGGTACGTAAAGACAAATCTCTTCGGATGATTGGTTCGCGCATGATTACCGTTCTGATCAAATTGTTAACCGGCAAGAGAATCAGCGATCCGACTTCTGGCTTTAGACTATTCGATTGTTCTGTGCTTAAAAAGTATTATTACGACAATACGCTTAATCCGGAGCCAGAGTCTATTGCTCTATTTATTGAGCAAGGTTATACCGTTGCGGAAGTGCAAGTAACTATGCGGGACCGTCAAGGTGGAGAAAGCTATTTAAGCCCCATCCGGTCTATGCAGTATATGCTTAGAGTGTTTGTTACGCTTCTTATAGTTAAATGGTTTAGGTGATTAAATGTCGACCTCGTTGCGGGCTCTTCTCATTGTTAGCGCTGCTCTGGTGTTTTGTTTTGTGGTGCGTAAACTTAAGAAATCTCAGATGCAGGTTTTAGATTCGTTATTCTGGTTGCTCTTTAGCGTTAGTTTTGTTTTATTGGGAGTATTCCCGGAAATCGCCAGTTATTTTTCTGACCTATTTGGTTTTATCTCGCCTTCGAATCTTGTATTTCTCTTTGTTATTGCGGTGCTGGTTGTCCGCGATTTCTGCATTACGATTCGTCTTGCCAAGTTGGAAGAGCGTTTGAATTCTCTTGTTCAAGCAGTCGCTCTTCGTTCGAAAGAATAGATTGATTGCACTTGTGATTGTTAAATAGGGCGCTATTGAATAAACAATAGTGCCCTATTTCTCTTTTAATTCAAATCGATTCTATAGAGCCTTATGTCATCGTTTGACGCAACCAAGGTGAACCCTGGCGTTGTTTCATCAATCAGGTCGATGCCGCGCCATTCATCGGCATTGTCATAGTTGTACTGAATTCTATATTCCTGTATGGGTTCTCCATGATCTAGTTGAATTACGTAATTTGCACCTATTTGCTTTACAGCATTGCGCACATCTTCGTTACTTGCAATTTCATTCAAATGATGCCTAATAACTTCGCTCTCTTTTGTTTCTGTGTCGGGTGCTGGGGGATACCAGTATCTGTAGTACATATTTAAGCCGTAAACGCTGTATGCAAAGAGACTTCCGTCATCAGGGTTGTTGATTACAACCGAATTATCGGAATTGTATTTAGCTAAAACAGTTTTACAGAAATCCTCTTCTAGCGGAGAAAACAAATCGTAATAGATAAGCTCCTTGTCAAACTGATTTCGCATCTCGCTGATTTCATAACCAAATGCTGTCTTCAATTCTTGTTTTCTGGGGATTGGTATAGACGGATAGAAAATTATGGCAATTATGCCGGCGGCGATAACACCAGTGATTGCCGTGCGCATGTTCGGCTTTTGTTCAGACAATTTATCTTCAAGATGTATAGAAATTCGATTGATAGCCAGACATGCAAAGAAGATGGAAATCAATCCGAGCATTGCGCTTACTCGGTGATAGTCGTTGTACCAGAATCCCGTTAGGAATGGTTTGACTGATAGATTTGTTCCCGCGTCGATTGTGTAGAAGATGACAAGTAATCCATATGTTGCGACCAGGCAGAATTTATGATCCTTCAATTCTGTATAGATACCGATAAAAGCTAATAGGGGAATGAGGATTTGGATTGGGTGAGTTGTTGTTCCAAGGAATAACGCGCTCAAAAATGCCTGCGGAACAGATGTAAAGGCTGACCAATAGCAATCGACAATTCCGTGCATGAACGGAATGCGTGTAAAGCTGATCCAGATTATGAGTATGACTGCAAGGGGAATCGCATAGCAGATTATGTTTGGCAAGTTGCGGTACTTAGCGCTAATGAAATACTTGAATCTGCTGATGAGATAGGGCGCAAGGATGAAACCCCATGCAAATACAGTGTTTGGGTGGGCAAGCGCCAGTGAAATCAGCCCAAGGAATAGCAGGAGGATTCCTTTGAGCATGTCCGCCAGTTTAAATTGATTGAGCTTTTTTAATAAGCTGAGAAATAGCGCGATTTCACCTGGTAACAGACAGAAGCCTAATAAATTTGGATATAAGGGCCCATAGGATATTAAATCCCAGGGGTAAATAGGTACTCCTAGGCATACGATTGCGCAGAGCGCAACTGAAGACAGTTTTTTAATACCGAATTCTTGCAGGCAAAGGAACAGTGCTAAAGGAAGTATTAGACCAACGCAAAGGATGTTAACGGCATTTGCAGCCTGCGTTACCGGGATATCGAGTAATGAGACCAGCATGGCTGCCAATAGATGCCAGGCGGAGGGGTAAAAAGAATTTGCAAGTGGTTCAGGAGCTGTCAGCGCGTTTTTATAGAGTTGACTGTTGAATGAGGAATAGTTTCCTGTTTCCACAAATGCTCTAATTTTTCTGAGATGCGTCTGGTTATCCCAAGCTTGAAAATAGCAATCTGGTCCATCCAGAACTGTTGAGAACACATAAGCAGCAATGATTGCGGCAATGGTGAAAAACAGCACTAAGCAAATAAACTCTTTCTTCTTAATTTTGATGCCGCTTTGAACTGTATGCCTATCAAGTACTGCTGAAATTAATAGGAAGCCTAACGCGGTGCACCCTAATTCGATCATGAGGGTCGAGTACTGTGTCCAAATGCCAAATCTGGGATTTACAATGGCAAATATAGATAAGACTGCTATCGATGTTGCGGGGGCAAGACAAATGGCTTTCTTAGCATCTTTAGTTAAAGACGCATTTAGCAGAGTGCCCGGGAGCATGAGGCTAACAAAAATAATTAATATGGATATTGCAAGTGAAAACATGGCTACCTATCTTGGATGCGATTAAAAACTCCTGTCATGCCCGGTCGGGCCCCAGTTGTTAAGGAACGATACTCTTAACAACTGGGATTTTCTTTAGCAGTAGCACCATGCCAACGCATGCAATATAGAAGACAAGTGCTCCTATCGTTCTGAGCATGACGGAGGTCATGGGGATGTTTAGCCAATGCGGAGAGAGAACGAAATGATCAAGAATTGGCTTGTGGATTAGGTATACGCCAAAGCTGCAGGAAGATATAACTGAGATGATGCGCGTCTTTTTCGTATCGATCAGGCTAAAATCCAGGTGCTTGAATAGGGTAAAGACTGCGACTCCTTGGAGAACGGCTGGGAAAGCTAAGTAGTTAAAATAGAGTCTGTCGACGGCGCCGATGGACTCACTGCTAACCGCCGTGTATGCGAATCGGAAAATCGTTGCCAATAAACCAAGCACATAGATAGCTGCTCTTTGTTTTTTTGTGAGCTCTGTGGTTGAGAGCAGGTAACCAAGCGCAGTGAAGAGTAGATTGCCGGAAAGGGCCAATACGGCAATGCTTCCCGGCCAATTGATCCCCAGAATTGGAAGGGCGTATGGCAACACGGACTGGAGCATGAAGGAAACTCCAACGCCATAGGCAAGTGCCCTCTTGTTGTCGGCAAGTAAGGAAAGTAGCGGCATTGATAAATAGATTGAAAACAAGGGGAAGAAGAACCAGTAAACCTGCTCAATTTGATTATTAAGCATCATGTCGATGAAGTTACGGGGTCCCAGATGTGCCTCTCCGCTTCTAACGGAAATAAGTAAATACCAGATGAGGCTCCATGCAATGAAGGGTACGACGGTGCGTTTCGCTCGTTTTGTCAAAAAGGTCTTCGTGTCATAGCGGTCTCGGTAGCGCATGAGAGTGGCGCCGGTAAGCATGAAGAAAATGGGGACAGCCCAATAAAAGAGCACTTCTATTAAAAGGGCAAAAAGCCAGTTCTTGCCCGGCTGCCATGTATGTACCATCTGATTGCAATGAAGTATCACCACGGAGATGCATGCAGCTATGTTGAGACAATCGTAATAAATTACTCTATTTTTCACTTCTGTGACCCGCCAGTACTCATATTTCTTCACCAATGCCGATGAGTATTTATCGAACAATTGACGAAAAGGCTCTCTTGAGTGCCGAGCCGATTCCTTCCTCTTTCATATAGTAGGAAAAGACTGCAAGCTTCCCCTTTTCATGAGCGATTTCAAGAGCGGTTCTTTCGCTCCTGCCGCTGCGCAGCTCGATTACATAAGACTCAGGATCGGCAACGATTCTCTTAAGACGTTTAATCTCATCGGGCCAAAATAGCTTTTCATCAATTTCGTTATTACCAAATGCTCGCCTATATTCGGCAGCATACCTCTCAAGGAAGGGAAGCTGGAACTCGTTTGCGAGTCGGCTAAAAGCAAATTCGCAGTTGTGGGTCTTCTTGTACTCAAAAATACCGATGAACTTTTGGCAAAGCTGCGGATTGCTTCTCAGCCAATTCTCAATCCACTGATACTCATCGAGCATGACAAATACCTTGTTGGATTGATTGATCGAAGAAGCGGCGTTGTCTTGGCGATAACAATAGAATGCCTCGTCTAAAACGGCAATCTTGTTAGCCCAGCAATAGGTTTGGAACCAAAAGCCGTTGTCTTGAAAGCCTGCGCCTGGGCTTTCGTTGAATTTGATATCGTGCTCTATTAGCCAAGAACGCTTGTAGATGCCTGTCCAGTTTTCCATACGAATATTGAACAGGTCGACATTGGCTTGAGGGTTGAGTGTCTTGTTGTAATAGGAGCTCTTGTTGCAGATGGGCTCCTTTTCAAGATGGTCCACTCCGTTTGCGTCCGTGGTTAGACGGTAGTAGTCAGAACGGACAAAATTGAGATCGTCCACAACTGCACGGTTATAGAGCTTTTCGAACATTTCCGGCTTAAGATAGTCGTCGGGCTCAAGAATGCCTACATATTCACCTGCTGCATTGTTGATGCCAACATTCATGGCGTGGCCATAGCCGCCGTTGGGTTTATCGATCACTTTAATGCGGCTGTCGTTTGCAGCGTAGCGCTGAATAGTTTCGAGTGAGGTGTCCTTAGAACCATCGTTGACGCAAACGACCTCAATGTCCGCAAGAGTTTGCGCGAGAACGCTGTCGAGCGCCTGCTCGAGATAAGGCTCGGCGTTATAAATGGGCATAACGACCGAAACCTTTGGTGCTGCGTTAGTCATGTCTTAATCTCCTTGTGCAACTGAGGATGAACTCTTGTTTGCTGTTTTGCCCGTAAGGGCGAAGTCGGTGCCGCGTTTGAGTTGTGAATCAGGTTGCGTTACTGCTTGTTTTAGAATCTTGCGTTTGAACCAACCGAGACTTTTGTATATGGTGCGGAACAGGCCGTCATACTGGATTCCTTCAAGGAATTTTATCAAACGAGGAATGACACGATGGCGCTTATATCGCCTCGTGCTCTCGGCCGTAAGGCCGTTTCTTCCTGTTGCCTCTTCGAGAAGCGCGCAATACCTGTCGTAAATTGTGGGCTCCAGACCGAAGAACGCAGGGGAGTGGAGCCCAATTTCAAGCTCCTGAAATTCGTCTTCGGCAAGTGCTTTCAGTTGAATTCTGTGTCCATCGTCATCGTCCATGGTTTCGATATTCCACACCAGGTATCCAATGGCCCAATTGAGAAAGCCCCAAGATGTTTTCTCATAAAGATCAGGTCTCTTTTTAAGCTCTCTTTTCAATAGACAGGTGCTTTCGTAAAAGGCAAGCGGGTCTTTTGCGCGTGAACCCGAGACTGATCCCGAACGATTGACCCTATGGCTGATGAGCGGGGTGTCAACAACGGAAATCTTGGAAGCGAGTGCCAGAGAAAGAAAAACGAAGTAGAGATCCTCACTATTGCTCAAATGTGGGTAGCGGATGGCGTTTTTCTCGATAAACGAGCGTCGATATAGCTTGTCCCAAGGCCAACCGATAAAGGCGGTAAAGATAAAATCTCGCATATCGTCAGCATTGAAGACTGGCTTATCGGGAATCTGGGCAATGTTGATGGTCCACCATGAATCTACCGGTGCGCCAGTGGAATCGTCAAATTGAGATGACCGGCAGACGACAACATCACTGTCGTATGTTTTCGCGCTTTCGTACAACTCTTCTAGAAGCGTGGGCTCGTAGACATCATCTGCATCGAGCATGATGACGTAATCTCCCGCTGCCTTATCAAGGCCGGTGTTGCGTGCTGTACCCGGCCCCGAATTCTCTTGAGAGAAGACCCGAAATCTCTCGTCGGTTCGAGAGAACTCTTCGAGGATTTGGAGGCTGTTGTCGGTAGAACCGTCGTTTACGCACAGGACTTCAAAGTTGCAATACGTTTGCTCCTGAATACTTCGCAGTGTTGTATTCAGGTAGTTCCCTCCGTTGTACACCGGGAGAACTATTGAAATCTCGGGTTGTATATGAGTGCTGCTCAAGTAAATCAATCGCTTTCATTTATTGCTGATCCGGTAGCGCTTTTACCGTTTGATGGCGTGCTTAATCTTGCTCAAGGGTTTGAGCAAAGCGTTTCCTAGCTTATACGAATGTGACTCATATACATCATAAAGCTGTTTTTCGCTTGCGTTAAGGCGCTGTCGTTCCATATCCAACGTTTGCTCAAGATTGGCGCGATCGCAGACTGCGACATCCCGTTCTTTTAGCATAGTGACTGCATTTGAAATGAGTTTTGCCCTGTTGTCGTTCAGTAGTTCTTTAAGCTTAAGTTCATAGGGATCAAAGAGCGATTCAACATTTTGGGGTATGGCGGTAATGATGGACTCTATCTCGTTGAGATAGGCATTCGCTTCATCGTCAGGCAGGCTTTCGATTGTCCAGATCGAGTAGTTCAGAATCCAACGGTAATAGGAATTGAGACATGCCTCACCCTTTTTGGATTCGCTGAGCAGGCCGCCGATAGAGCGGATCGCACTTACGGCATTGTTCCAGCTTTTAGCGCGAGAGCCTTCCAACGACTCCTTATTGTTGGTCCGGTGGTGAAACAGAACTGAATCTAGACACACAATGGTGTTGGCTTGTGCTAAGGCACAAAACACGAAGAGAGCGTCATTTGTAGTTCTTAATGGCTGGAATGTAAGGCCTGTCTTATCGATGAAATTCTTACGGTAGAGTTTGTCCCAGGGCCATCCGATGAAGCTTTGGAAGATGCTTTCGCAAAACTCCTCATGCTTTATGGGTCGATTGAAGTCCATTCCGTTGAGGGCGCCATCGATAGTCCAGGTATCGTCTGTTGCATTATCAAAGCCTTCAGACTTGGCAATAGCAATGTCTGCCCCACTCTGTTCGAGAGCGTTGACAAGATTTTCAAGAGCCGTCTTTTCGATGTAATCGTCGGCGTCGAGAAAATAAAGATAGCTGCCTGTGGCCCTGGCCATTCCGTTATTGCGAGCGACCCCCGCAAACTGATTTGTCTGCTCTGCAAGCATGAGGCGCGAGTCTTTGCGGGCATACTCCTTGACTATATCGCGTGTGCTATCGGTTGACCCGTCGTCTACTACGATAACCTCGATGTCGGTAAGTGTTTGCGCGAGCACACTTTCCAACGTTTCGGATATGTAGTTCATGGCGTTGTAACTGGGGATGATAACGGAGACGATGGGCATATTACTATCCTTTGCTCGAGGTGTGCTGGAGCTGAATACTTCGGAATTAAGCTAGCACGATATAGTTTAATTGAGTTGGCTTTGCTTGACTGTAGGCATCATGCGCTTTCCTATGCTTGTATTTGATATGGGTTAGTTTTCCAGATTCGTCTCTTTGGTTTTGTTGACGCGCGGGAAGGCTATACTTTCCTCTGTTATGAATTCAGAGACAAGGAGAAACTCCGTGGCTGACAGCATGAAGAGTCAGGTAGCGGTGGCTAAGCCGGCCTCTCACGCTAAAAATGATATCGAAAAAGACAAGTTTATTCTTAAACAGCTTGTCACTAAAGATTTTAAGATCAAGTACCGTCGTAGCGTTCTCGGCATTGCGTGGTCCGTGCTCAATCCGCTTCTTATGATGATCGTGATGTCCATTGTTTTCTCGACCATCTTTGGCCAGAGTCGTAATGGCTCCATTACCCCCGAGATGTATCCTCTGTACCTGATTGTGGGAAATATTACATTTTCTGTTATGTCCGAGTCGACAAATCAGGCACTTATGTCGATCATTTGGGCTTCATCTCTTCTTAAAAAGGTTAAGGTGCATCGCTGGGTTTTCCCAGTGCAGAAAGTGTTGTTCTCGCTTGTTAACTTTGCCTTTTCCCTGGTCGCCGTTGCTCTGGTAATGCTCTGGTTCCATATCGTTCCTACTTGGCATTTGATATTGCTGCCCGTTTGCCTGCTATTGCTCATGTGCTTCTGCATGGGCTTGGGCTTGATGCTTTCCGCGCTGGCAGTCTTTTTCCGCGATGTCATGCACCTGTGGTCGGTTGTTATTACTGCCTGGATGTATCTGACTCCTATATTTTGGACGACTGACTATATCTCGCAGATGGCACATTGGATTCAGATTTTGGTTGTTGTAAACCCTATGTACAACTATCTTCAGTTTATGCGCGACATCTTTTTGTTCGGGACAATGCCGTCTGCGACGACATTGGGTCTATGTGTTGTTTGGGCCGTTGCTGCCCTCGCCATTGGTTACTCTGTCTTCCATAAGACCGAGCATAAGTTCATTCTCTATATTTAAGGAGTGCTGTAATGACTGAATCTGCTATTGATTACAGCAAGCAGCCCCTTGCTGTTGAGGTCAAGGACGTCACCATGATCTTTAACATGGCGTCCGAGTCCCTGACGAACCTCAAAGAATACTTTATTAAGCTCGCAAAGCACGAACTGTTCTTTGAGGAGTTTCGTGCGCTTAAGCACATTTCATTTGACGTGCATCGCGGTGAGGTCGTTGGTCTGGTCGGAACCAATGGCTCCGGCAAATCTACGATGCTCAAGATCATCGCTGGCGTTCTCGAACCCAGCGAGGGCGAGGTTAGGGTTCACGGTAACATTGCGCCGCTAATCGAGCTTGGTGCTGGCTTTGACCCTGAGCTTACGGCGCGCGAGAATATTTACCTCAACGGTGCCCTGCTTGGATATACCAAGGAGTTTATCGATGCTAGCTTCGACGAGATCATCGAGTTCGCTGAGCTTAAAGACTTTGTGGACATGCCGCTTAAGAATTTCTCGTCGGGCATGGTCGCTCGAATCGCTTTTGCTATCGCTACGATTACTGAGCCTGATATCTTGATAGTTGATGAGACGCTTTCTGTGGGTGATGTCTTTTTCCAACAGAAGTGTGAGCGCCGCATTCAACATTTTATTGAGAACGGCGACGTTACCGTTCTATTTGTTTCTCATTCCATGGACCAGGTTGAGCGTATTTGCCAACGTGCCGTGTGGATCGAGAAGGGAGACCTTCGCATGGACGGTCCTGTGGATGAGGTTTGCAAGGCGTACCATGACCAGTTCAAGTAGGTTATAATTTTCTAGCCGTGCGAACTTGTACCCGCTTGGACGCATGGCGATATGCTCCATTAGCTCAGTTGGATAGAGCAGGGGACTTCTAATCCCAAGGTCGACGGTTCGAATCCGCCATGGAGCACCTGTGGAATTAAAAGGGTCGCATCGAATGATGCGACCCTTTTCTTTTAGTCTCTGTGCCACAGATCTCTTGTGTACACTTTTTGCCGTGCGCTATCGAGGATTGGGTCGTAGCGATTGGCGATAATGACATCACTGAGACTTTTGAATAGCTCAATATCGTTGACAACGGTGCAGCCGAGCAGGCTTTCTTTGCTACTGGTGGGTTCGTAAATTATTACCTTAACGCCCTTTGTTTTTAGCCGCTCGATGACATCGAGGGTCGAGCTCTGCCTAAAGTTATCCGATCCGCTTTTCATGGTAAGACGAAATGCTCCAACGATTTTTGGCTGCAGTGCCAGCACTTGATCAGCAATGAATTGCTTGCGCGTGTTGTTGGAGTCAACGATTGCGCGAATTAGGTTTTGGGGAACATCCTGGAAGTTCGCAAGCAGCTGTTTGGAATCCTTGGGTAGGCAATAACCGCCGTAACCAAAGCTGGGGTTGTTGTAATGGGTTCCAATGCGTGGATCAAGACAAACGCCCTTAATGATTTCACGCGCATTGAGTCCCTTACTTTTGGCATAGGTGTCGAGCTCGTTGAAGTAGGAGACTCTGAGCGCCAGATATGTGTTAGCGAATAGCTTGATAGCCTCGGCCTCGGTTGAGCCAGTTACTAAAATTTCTGTCCCGGCGTCCTCGGAGCCTTCGTCCAAAAGGTTGACGAAGGTCTGGGCGGCTTCGCGGTCGGCCTCCTTGTTGATTCCGGCAACGATTCGGCTGGGATGTAAATTATCTTCAAGTGCGTGGCCTTCGCGCAAAAACTCAGGGGAGAAGATAATCTGGAGCTCGGAATATTTGGCACTGATATCCCTGGTGTAGCCAACAGGGATGGTGGACTTAATAACTACGACGGCGCGTGGGTTTATTTCTCTGACCAGATCCAGGACGCTTTCGATGCTTGAGGTGTCGAAGTAGTGCGTGACATCGTCATAGTTGGTCGGCGTAGCTATGACGATGTAATCAGCTGTTTCGTATGCCTTATTAACATCGGTGGTTGCGCATAGCGAAGTCGGGCGATCTGCCAGATATGCCTCGATGAATGCATCCTTGATAGGGGAGATGCCGTTGTTAATGTCGGCCACCCTGCTCTCGTTAATGTCGATAGCAATGACATTGTTATGTTTGGAAAGCAGGCAGGCGAGTGAAAGGCCTACGTAGCCAAGTCCCGCGACGGCAATGTTCATGGGTACCTCTCAGGAGGGTCGGTGGTTCCAAGATTGCAAGGCTGTAAAATAGTGATTTGTTTAGACTAACGGCCCAGCAGTTTGCGAGGGATAGAAGTTAATGTCCTTCCGAGTTTAAAAGATGCGCTGTTTTCGAATTTCGCTCTTATTTCGTCTTCTGTATCCGCCTTTATTTTTATCGCTGCTTTTGCTGTCTGCTGTTCATACCGCTTGCGATCTTCCGCACGTTGCTGGATGAGAACGGCAAACAACGTTTGCTCAACTGTCGTGTAGCGGGTGATGAGTTCGTCTATCTGTTTCTTATCCAGAACGGCATAATGGTCGACTGCAGAGTTCTGCCACATATCAATCATGCTGGCGCAATCAACTGGCGACAGGTTGTCGAGATTGTTTTGTTTTATAAAATCGATTGCTTCAATCGCGCAGCGGAAATACCCGTCTAAGCTGGCAGTTTCGGCCGATGCCGTCATTATTGAACCCGCTCGGACGCGGCGAATATGTAGGCTAGCATTAATATATCGAATCGCTTTTGCGAGCAATATCGCTTCGAAAGTGAAGAGGTTGTCTTCATGGATGATTCCGGGGTAAAAAGCGAGCTGATTCTTTTTGAGAAAATCAACGCTAAATGCCTGTAAACATACACTTGCGAGAAAGTCGTTGTTGTCGAGTATCTTCGAAAGGTATTCAGGCCCAGAAATCACCTCCGGGTAATCGCCTTTTCTTTGATAGTAGGTTTTATAAGAGGGGAACGCTTTCTCGAGCTCAGCACTTTCGTAAAACGGCTTTGTACCAAAAGCGAGAATATCTAGATTTTCCCGCTGCATTTGTTCCGCGACAATTTGCAGAGCTTCGTTTTCGAGCATATCATCGGCGTCAAGAAAGAGCGCAAAACCACTGTCGGCGTTCTCTCTTAGCCAGGTTAGCCCAGCGTTTCTTGTGACGGAAACCCCGACGTGGTCATTTGATATAACTATCTTTTGAAATCCTTCGAGCACAAGGGATTCCAGAACTTCCAGCGTATTGTCGCTTGAGCCGTCGTTCACAAAGACGGCGGTCTTAGGCCCTGAATAGGTTTGACTGGAAAGTGACTCAGCTAAATCGTTTAAATAAGCTGAGGCGTTATAGGCTGGGATGATCACGTACATATGAGTCGTGTAGGATTTGCTTGTCATGAAGCCCCTTCAGTTGCTGGTTGCTTGTGCTTGAGTTATTTAACAAAGTGACAGAGCAATTAATAATTGCTGCATCTAATGTACCTCGCATTTTTGGTTTTGGTGTCCTGCGACAGCGATTTATCGAAAGAGTCTCGGTTCTTACCGGCTTTCGGTCTCCTCATACACTCTGAGCTCCCACTGCTTCCGCTCCACTTTCGCCACGGAGTCCAGGATAAAGCCTGTAGCGAGCGAGAGTCCGCACAGGAACATGAAAGCCGCCGCGAGCATGGCCGTGGGGAAGCGCGGAACAAGTCCGGTGGCAAAGTACTCCATAACGATGGGGATGCCCAATGCGAGACCGATAACTGCAAAGATGAGCGCGACGAGCGAGAAAAACTTGAGCGGACGGTAGTCCTTAAAGAGTGTGCCTATCATAGTAATGACTCGAATGCCATCGCTTACGGTATTGAGCTTGGACTCCGACCCTTCCGGCCGGTCGCGATACTCAATGGGAACATCTTTGATGCGCCAGCGATGGTCGACGGCGTGGATGGATAGCTCCGTCTCGATCTGGAAGCCCTCAGAGAGTACCGGGAACGTCTTAACAAAAGGCTTGCTCATGGCGCGATAGCCAGTCATGACATCATCAAAGCTGTACCCATAGATCCACTTAATCATGCAGCGAACGAGGTTGTTGCCAAAGCCGTGAAAGGCGCGTTTGTTCTCCTCGGCATATGTGCCGTTGGAGAGTCGATCGCCAACGGTCATGTCTGCTTCGCTGGCAAGAATGGGATCGCACAAAGCGCGCGCTGACTCCGCGGGATAGGTGTCATCTCCATCGACCATGAGGTAGCAATCAGCCTCGATGTCGCGGAACATTTGACGGCAGACGTTGCCTTTGCCTTGACGCGGTTCGAATTTAACGGTTGCCCCGTGTTCATGCGCAATTTGAGCGGTGTCGTCAGTCGAGTTGTTGTCGTAGACGTAGACCGTGGCTTCGGGCAGCTCGCGGTGAAAATCGTCAACAACCTTTGCAATAGTTAGCGCTTCGTTGTAGCAGGGGATGATAACAGCTATGTTGGTAGGATTCACGTTCTTCTCCATGGTTCCATTCGCGACCGTAAGAAGTATAGTCGCTGGCAATTTGGATTGGTTTTAAAGGGCTGGAATCCAGACGGGGCACATGTTAAAACATGTTATTGTTTAAACGGGCTGTAAGACATGGGGATGACTTACAGCCTTTATGTTTGCGCATGTCGCCTTTCGCTATTTCGTAATATGAGAAAGCCATTGTCAATAGGCATGTTTGTTCGAGCCCGGTTTGAAACCGGGTCTTTTCGTTTCCCGTCGGGAGGGCCCGCGCGCGCTGCACGTTTAGTCGACGCTTGCCTGGCAAGCTAATATCCGCGGGCTCTTTCGGGTGCGCTGCCGGCGGTCAGCCCGGTATGTCCGCGCACCCCACCGCATTTCGATTCTCCGTCCGGCGCGATCGTGCGAATCCAGTCTT
>CAKUEW010000001.1 GCA_934646815.1 uncultured Collinsella sp. | reverse complement strand
TCACCATTGTCGGCCTGATCCGCGGTCTTTCATGCAGCAGGGGCTCTCAATGTTTTTATGTCCTGCTCATATCGTCTCTGCCGGCACCTGGGGACGTTCCTTATGTGCCGGCACTTTGGGACACTCCTTTTCGGCTAAAAGTCGGGAGCCTAAATTTCATTCCAGCCTATTGTGCCAGTCACAATCGACGTACGACCAAGACCGACAGTCCTTACTATTTGATTGATCGTAAGGCCCGCCTTCCTCATCTTGCATAGAATCGGACGGCGCTCGGAAGGCTTCATAGACGCAAGTTCGGGAAGGGCGACAGGGGAAGCAATTCGCTTAGCAACCTCAAGCGCATCGTCATCAAGAATATGAGGACGGGGCTCGGCGTCGTAGGGAGCTTGCTCAATTCGTTCAGCTAAATAATGCCGGTACTCAAGGGATCCGCCCACGAGATCCAGAACAATCCCGGGATTGCAAAAACCAAATCCATCGTAACCGTAAGCATATGCACGATAGCTAGACCACCGGTAAGCATCGACGGCGGAAACACCAGCCTTGACCGGATTCATGTGGATATAATCCGCAAGCGAGATTGCCTGAACGTCATTTTCAACCGGGATATTCGTAAATCTATCTTGAAATAAATGGCCAACTCGGCCGGTCTTGCGATTGAAATACATGGCGTACGAGGTAAGAACACCGCTCATGCAAGAAGAAATCCTGCCATTAAGATCGTCCACCATGAGATGAAAGTGATTCGACATAAGGCACCAGGCCGAAATTTCAATTCCATTGCCAACGAGCTTATCCTCGAATAATGTGAGCATGCGATATCGATCTTCATCATCTTCGAAGATACAGATACCGCCATTGCCCCTCGCGATAATGTGGTTGTAGCCCGTTAACGAAACAACTCGACCCGTTCTTGGCATATCATCCTCCCACCACAAACCCACCGGGCAACATCTGATAGGCGCGGACGATCCAATTAGCTAAGCCCGTTCTGATAGTCTACAGGGCAAAGCGAATGGAATTCATAGGAAATCGCGAAATAGTACCACAAGGAGTGTCCCAATGTGCCGGCAGAAAAGGAACGTCCCCAGATGCCGGCAGAAAAGGAACGTCCCTAAGTGCCGGGCTAGGCGGTGGCACGGCCCAGCCAATTGCCGCTGTGGTGGTAGATGGTGAACATGGTGGCCGTGATGAGCCAGGTTACGGGGTAGACCAGCAGCAGATGCTCGAGCGTCGGGTCGAGCGGCATAATCGCAAACAGCCAGATAACCCTGAGCACAACCGTACCGAAAATGGTGAGCACCATGGGCTGCAGGCTCACGCCGGCACCGCGGATGGAGCCCGACGCGTTCTCGATAATCGAGAAAATCGCGTAGAACGGCGCGATGAAATGAATGATGGTCGTGGTGTACGCAGAGATCGAAGCATCGTCGATAAATAGGCGCGACAGCGGGCCCGAGAACACCATCAGCACGGCAGACAAGCCACCGATGAGCACAAACGAAAGCACAAGAGACGTGTGATAGCCCTTACGCATGCGCTCGTAATTACGGGCGCCAAAGTTCTGCGCCGAGAACGTGGTAATCGACACGCCCAACGCCTCGGTCACCATCCAAACGATGCCGTCCAGACGACCCGAAAGACCCCACGCCGTCGTAACATCGGCACCAAACGAATTCACGGATACCTGAATCAACACGTTGGAGATCGAATACGCTGCCGACTGAAAGCCCAGCGGCAAACCGCACGAGATCATGCTCTTGCAAATACTGGGATCGATGCCGAGCTTAGAGATCGAAAGGCGCCACGCGCCCGGGGCACGCATCATGCGCAGCACGATCATCGTAGCGTTAGAGCAGATGGTGAGCGCCACCGCGATACCGCAACCCAGCGCCTCCATATGCAGCACGGCAACAAATAGAATGTCGAGCGCCACGTTGACCAGACAACCCGAGGCAATAATCATCGCCGGTCCGCGCGTATCGCCCACGGCTCGCAGCAGCGCCGTACCCATGTTGAGCAGCAGCGCTGCGAACATGGCGGCAAAGTAGCATCGCGCATACGCCACACCCTCTGCCAGCAGCTCGTGCGGCGTGTTCATGAGCACGAGCATGGGTTCCACAAACACCACGCCCAAAATCGAAACGACAATACCGCCCAACAGCGCAAGTGTCATGGCCGTATGGACCGATCGACTCAGGCGCTCGTCATCGTGCTGGCCAAAAAACTGGCCCGTAATAACTGCACAACCGGCGCCGACGCCCACGCAAAAACCCACACAGAGCTCGGTGAGCACCATCGTCGCCTGGATACCGCCCAAGGCAAGCTTGCCGCCAAACTGCCCGACGATATAGGTACCGATAAGCGTGTATGCCTGCTGAAAAAACGAGCTAAAGAAGATGGGTACGCAAAGCGATAGCAGCTGCTGCCAAATGACACCCTGCGTTACATCGATAGCCGTAGATTTCTTAGCCACACGCCCTCCCCATAAGCGCACGTCAAACAACAAAATAGCAATTTAAAACCAAAGCCATGACCAGCTTAGCACCGACAGGCGGTGACCGAAACACCCCGAATCAAAGCTCAGTGCGGAATATCTGCCTAGTGATACAGTCCCGGCTGGTAGTGGTACTCGTTGCTCACATGCGGGCACAGCTGCCAAAAGGCGACGGCACTTGCCGCGGCCACGTTGAGCGAATCGACCCCGTGCGCCATCGGAATGCGCACGGCACGGTCGCAGCCGGCAATGGTCTTGGCACCTAAGCCAGCACCCTCGGTACCCATAAAGATCGCCAGGCGGTCAACACTCTGAAGCCCCGGATCATCCAACGATACGGAATCGTCCGTCAGCGCCATAGCAGCGCACGAAAAGCCGGCGTCGTGCAGCGCGGCCAGGCCATCATGCGGCCACACGCGCGCCTCGCTGCCAATGCGCGTCCATGGCACCTGAAACACCGTGCCCATGCTCACACGGGCCGAGCGGCGGTACAGCGGATCGCAGCACGTGGGACTCACCAAAATGCCGTCGACGTTCAGCGCAGCCGCCGAGCGGAAAATCGCGCCGACATTGGTGTGGTCGACAATGCCCTCGAGCACGCAGACGCGCACCGGGCGCTCCCCCGCCGCCTCCACGACGCCGCCCAGGAACTCATCGACCGGGATCTGGCGCGGACGACGGAAGGCCGCAAGCGCGCCGCGCGTTACGTTAAAGCCCGTGAGCCGTTCCATAAGCTCCATCGACGCCACGAATACAGGAATCGGGCCCGAGCCCTCGCGCATAACAACCAGCTGATCAAACAGCGGCATCATCTGCTCAAGCCAACGCTCACCCAACAGAAAGCTCACCGGCTCGTATCCGGCACGCACCGCGCGTTCGATAACCTTGGCACTCTCGGCGATAAAGATGCCCTTTTGCGGCTCCAGCACGCAACGCAACTCGCGCTCGGTCAATCGCACATAGGCGTCGAGCCGCTCATCCTCGAGCGAATCGATCCGCAACACCTCAACGGCATCAGTCATAGCAGCCAGCCCGTACCCTTCTTTACAGCGCGTATTTCGCAGCACTCATATTAAACGAGGCGACGCCAAGCTCCGCCCCCATACCTCAATCCAAGCCGATGATACCGTCCGGCCAAACCAAGCTAGGCCTCGAGGCGACGATACGTGACGAACTCATAATCGACGCCCCCATCGCCCTCGCCCGCGGCAATCGTGGCGACCCCGCCGCGCTGCGCAATCTCCCACGCAGGATCGGCATCTAGGTCGGGAAAGTACGTGTCCACGGTATGCACGCAGTGATTGCGCGTGACCTCGGCCTCCGCGCAATACGGCAAAAACTGCCGATACACATCCCCGCCGCCGATCACCCACGCGACCGGCTCATCGGCCACCGCGGCCAGTGCCTCGTCCACACTGTGCACCACGTCCACGCCCTCGGGCGCAAAACCCTCATCGCGCGTAAGGACAATATTGCGGCGGTTCTTGAGCGGCCGCCCGCCGGGAAAACTCAGCAGCGTCTTGCGTCCCATAATGACCGGACAGCCTTTGGTGCACGCGACGAAATGGCGCATGTCGGCGCGATTGGACACCACCATGTCACCGTCGCGGCCAATACCCCAGTCGTCGCACACAGCAACAATCGCAGAAAGCTTGCAGCTCATGCGCACCACCTATACCGCGATGGGGATGTTCTTGACCTGCGGGCCGTGCTCATAGCCCTCAACGATCAGGTCGTCAGTCGTAAACGCATAGAAATCGTGAACCTCGGGGTTAAGCGTCACCTTGGGCGCGGCAAACTGCGGGCGCTCGATCAGCTCGCGAACAATATCGACGTGACGGTCGTAGATATGCGCATCCGCAATCACGTGCAGCAGCTCGCCGGGAATCATATCCACCGATTGCGCCACCATCATCAGCAAAATAGCGTACTGGCACACGTTCCAGTTGTTGGCGGCCAAAATATCCTGGCTACGCTGGTTGAGAATCATGTTGAGCGTGGGCCTGTCGTCCTGCGGACGCTGCGTCACGTTATATGTCACGCTGTACGCGCACGGATAGAGGTGCATCTCGGACAGATCGCTGAACACGTAGGTGTTCGTCATAATGCGACGGCTGTACGGCGTGTGCTTAAGGTCGTACAGCACGCGATCCATCTGGTCAAAGTCGCCCTCGGCATAATGGCTCTTCTGGCCAATCTGATAGCCGTAGGCCTTGCCGATCGAACCAGTCTCATCGGCCCACTCATCCCAAATATGGCTGTTGAGGTCATGCACGTTATTGGACTTCTTTTGATAGATCCACAGAATCTCGTCCATGGCAGATTTAAGCGCTGTACGACGCAGGGTAAGCGCCGGGAACTCCTCGCGCAGGTCATAACGAGCCGTAACGCCAAAGTTTTTAATGGTATAGGCAGGGGTACCGTCCTCCCACACCGGACGGACCTTTTGGCCCTCGGTGGTGGTGCCATGGTCCAAAATATCGCGGCACATGGTTACAAATTGCTGATCAGCTTTGCTCATTGACCCTCCTGTCAGTCGCCTATAAGCGAGATTTATTGTAGCCCAGGCTCACACGGCCCTACAGAGCGAACATAAGCCGCCGTGCCCCCATTTACTGACATATGCCAAAAATGACTTGCACAGCATACTCCGCGCGTTATCCTATTGTTGACATATGTCAGATTTGGAGGGTGTATGGCGGGAAGACGAGAAAAGCTGCGCCGCGTTGGGATTATTCCCGAGTATCGCGGTTTTACCCCCGATGGCCTGGCCAGCGGCGACGCTATCGACATGACGGTCGACGAACTCGAGGTGCTGCGCCTGTGCGACCTCGAGGGTCTGAACCAAGAGACCGTGGCCCAGCAAATGGGCATCGCCCGCGCCACGGTGGCGGCCATCTGCAGCCGAGCGCACCGCAAGGTAGCAAACGCGCTGGTCAACGGTCGAGCGCTTGTCATAGAAGGCGGCAATATCTCTTACTCCCCCACACCCAAGGCGACGGCCGTATGGCCAACAAAGGAGGTCGACACCATGAGGGTGGCAACGACGTACGACAACGGCAACATCTTTATGCACTTTGGCCGCAGCGAGCAGTTTAAAATCTACGACATCCAGGACGGCAAGGTGCTCAACGGGCAGGTCGTGGGCACCGGCGGCACCGGTCATGGCGCCCTTGCTGGCCTGCTCGCCAACGGCGGCGTCGACACGCTCATCTGCGGCGGCATCGGCGGCGGCGCCATCAACGCGCTCGCTCAGGCCGGTATCACCGTGTACGCGGGTGCCCAAGGCAGCTGCGACGCATGCGTCGAGGCCCTCATCGCCGGCACGCTCGTCCAGAACGGCGAGGCCACCTGCGACTGCCATGGGCACGATCGCGAGCATACCCACGAGCATGGCGAGTCCTGCGGCTGCCACGCCCATCACGAGCACGAGGGCCACGAGGGCTGCGGCTGCCACTAACGACACAACACCGCAAGCTCAGACCGCTCAATCAAACAAAAGCAGCGAAGGCCGCCTGGAATACCATCCAGGCGGCCTTCGCCATACACGACTCAAAGCTCAAAGTCGTTACTTTTTATTGCGCATCTGCGCTTCCATCTGGCGCAGCAAGTCCATATCGGACTTGGGGCCGCCCGTACCAAGGCCGCCCATGCCGCCCAGACCCATTGCATCCAGGCCGGGAATATTGGGCATGCGCATCTTTTTGCCCTTCTTGCCCTTCTTGCCCTTCTTGCCGCCGGCCTGCGCCTGATTGGCCATCGTGCGCATGCGGCCCATCATCTTGTTCATCTCGCCCCACTGCTTCATAAGGCTGTTGACCTCGGTGGGGGTCACGCCGGCGCCCTTGGCAATGCGGGCGCGACGCTGTCCGTTGATGATGGAGGGACGCAGGCGTTCCTCCTTGGTCATCGACATGATGATGGCCTCGTTCTTATCGAAGATACCCTCGTCCAGGTTGCCACCCATCTGGTTGAGCGCGCGCTGACCGCCGGGAAGCATGCCCAGGATACCCTTCATGCCGCCCATCTTTTTGACGGCCTTCATCTGGTCGAGCATGTCGTTCATGGTAAAGCCCTCGCGCAGCATACGTTCGGCAGCCTCGAGCTGCTCGGCGTCCGCTGCCTCCTGAGCCTTCTCGATAATGCCGACAACATCACCCATGCCCAGGATGCGCTTGGCCATACGGTCGGGATAGAACGGCTCCAGCGAATCGGGCTTCTCGCCCATGCTCACAAACTTGATGGGCTTGCCGGTCACCTGGCGCACCGAGAGCGCGCCGCCGCCACGGGCGTCACCGTCGAGCTTGGAGATGATCACGCCGTCAAAGTCAGTGCGCTCGGCAAAGGTCGAGACCACGTTGACGATATCCTGGCCGGTCATGGCGTCGACGACCATCAGCACCTGATCGGGCTTGACGGCCTTCTTAATGTCCACGGCCTCCTGCATCATCTGCTCGTCGATCTGCAGACGACCGGCAGTATCGACGATGACCACGTCGCGCAGGTGGTCAACGGCCTCTTGGATGGCGCCCTTGGCGATGTCGACCGGGTGCGCACCGTCACCGCGGAAGACCGGCACGCCGATCTCGCCGCCGAGCGTAGCCAGCTGGTCGGCTGCGGCGGGGCGGTAGACGTCGCACGCGGCGAGCAGCGGCGAGCGGCCCTGCTTCTTAAGCAGGTAGGCCAGCTTTACGGCCGCCGTGGTCTTACCGGAACCCTGCAGGCCCACGAGCATAATGACGTTGGGGATACGGTTGCTAAAGACGAGTTTGCTCTCGGTGGAACCGAGCATCTCGGTGAGCTCGTCGAGCACGATCTTGACGACGTTTTGCGCCGGCGACAGCGACTCCATGACCTCGGCGGTCATGCAGCGCTCCTTGGTCTTGGCGACAAACTCCTTGACGACCTTAAAGTTGACGTCGGCCTCAAGCAGCGCCATGCGAATGTCGCGCATGGCCGAGGTGATATCGGCCTCGGTCAGCTTACCCTTGCCGCGCAGGCGGTCAAATGTGTCGTTGAGGCGATCGCTCAGGGAATCAAACACTAGCTACTCCTTAGTTGGACTCGCCCACCAGGGCGCGGCAGAAATCTTTGGCATTAAACTCCTGCAGGTCATCGACCTGCTCACCCACGCCGATGCGCAAGATGGGGAGCTTGAGCTTCTCGGCGACGGCCATGGCGATACCGCCCTTTGCCGTACCGTCGAGCTTTGTCATGATAATACCGTCCAGGCCCAGCGCCTCGTTAAACTCGAGTGCCTGGTTCAGGCCGTTTTGACCGGTGGCCGCGTCGATCACGAGCACGACGTAGACGGGCATGGGGCCGGCGGCCATGTTTGCGGCGCGCTTACGGGTCACATTGACCACCTTGGCGAGCTCGCGCATGAGCTCGGGGCTCGTGTGCAGACGACCGGCAGTATCGATGAGCACGAGGTCGCTGCCGCGTTTATCGGCCTCGTCGAGCACGTCGTAGCACACGCTCGCCGGGTCGGAGCCACGATCGCGCTTGATGACCGGAACGCCCGCGCGCTGCCCCCACACATCGAGCTGCTCAATGGCGGCGGCACGGAACGTGTCGGCCGAGCCGATCACGACATTCTTGCCGCGGGCAGCCATGGCGCTTGCGATCTTGCCGACCGTGGTGGTCTTGCCGGCGCCGTTAATGCCCACAAACAGCACGCAGCTGGGGGTGTCGGCGAACGGGTCGCGCTCGACGGGCACAAAGTGCTGCTCGAGCTGCTCGGCCAGGGCACGGCGAAGCTGCGGGGCGGTCTTGAGGTTCTTCTTGGCCGCCGCATCGCGCAGGTCGTCAGAGACCTGGATGGCGATCTCGGCACCCATGTCACCCATAACGAGGGTGTCCTCAAGATCCTCCCAAAAATCCTCGTCAACCTCGCCGCCAAAGTAAAAGACCTCGTTGAGGGCCTCGCGGCTGCGCTCAAGTCCGCGCGAGAGAGCGTCAAAGAATCCCATTATGCATTCACGACCTTTCCGGTTTCGCGATCGAGTTTTTGCGAGACGACGCGACTGACGCCGTCGGCCTGCATCGAGACGCCGTAGAGAACGTCAGCGTCTTCCATAGTACGGCGTTGATGCGAGATTACCAAGAGCTGCGTATCGGAACGCAGCACATCGAGGGCACCGATGAGCTTGGACAGGTTAGCGTCGTCGAGCGCCGCCTCGACCTCGTCCAGCACGTAGAACGGCACCGTGCGTGTGCGGTACACGGCAAAGAGCAGGGCAAGGGCCGTCAGGCTCTTCTCGCCGCCCGACATGAGCATCATCTTGGTGATGCGCTTGCCGCGCGGCTGGGCCACGACCTCAATGCCCGTCTCGGCCGGATGCTCGGGGTCGGTCATCTCCAGATGCGCCTGGCCGCCCGGGAACAGCATGGCAAAGATCTCGCGGAAGTTCGCGTCGACCTTCTCAAACGTCACGAGGAACGCCTTGCGCATCTTGCGGTCGATGGCCACGGTGATCTTGGTGAGCGCCTTGCGCGCGCTTTCCAGATCGGCCAGCTGCTCCTCGATATAGTCGGCACGGCGCTTGAGCTGCTCGTACTCCTCCATGGCAACCTGGTTCACAGGACCCAGGTTGTTGATCTGGCGCACCAGCTGGTTGAGCTCGCGCTCGGCGGCGTCACGGTCGGTGGGCGCCGGCAGCATAAGCGCTTCCTCGAGCACCGTGGTGCCATCGGCGGTAATAGCCTTAATGGCAGCCTCCACTTGCACCTCGAGCTTGCCGCGTGCGACCTTGAACTCGTTTTGCGTCGCGGTGGCGGCATCGACCTTCTCCTTGGCCCGGGCGACTTCGGCCTTGGCGTCCTCGATCGTCTTTTTGAGCGATGCCGAGTCAGCCTCCTCGAGTGAGGCCTGGTCGCGCAGGCGCGCGGCCCAGTCCGAGGCGCGCTCCAGAAGCGCCGAATAGCGCTCATGCATGGGATCGACGCGCAAGCGCAGCAGCTCAAGCGAACGCGAGGCCTGTCGGGTGCCGCGAATACGACGATCGATACCCTCCAGACGATGCTCCAGATCGGGCACGCGGCCCTTGAGCGAACGCAGACGCTCGCTTGTCTGCGCCAGGCGCACCTTGGCATCGGCAAGCTTGCCGGCGGCCTCGGAATCGTCGCGGCGCACGCGATCGAGCTCGTCGTTGGCCTCGGCAATCTGAAGACCCAAATCGCTTGCCTGGGCACGCGCCTCATCGCGAGAGCATGTCAGCTCATCCACACGCGGACGCGCGGCGCGCACGGCCTCGGCAGCCTGATCGCGGCGCTTGGAGATGCGCACGCGCTCGACCTCGGCGTTGTTGGCGCTCTGCTCCAGGCGGCCGATCTCGGACAGCAGCGAACGGCGCTCGCCCTCAAGGCGGGCAATCTCGCCGGCGGCATCGCCCTCGGCGGCACGCGCCTCCTCAACGGACGAATTGGCCTCGACGACCTGATCCGACACATGCTCAAAGACGGCGGCCAAGTCGGGCTCCAAGCCCTCAAGCTCGCGAATACGGCGCTTGCGCTCCAGGGCACCCGAGGCCTCGCCGGCATCGAGTCCCACGCGCACCAGGCCACCGCACGTCACGCGAGCGCCATCGGGCGTCACATAGGTCACGCCGTCCACAACCGGTGCGGCCAAAGCCGTCGCCAGGTCATCGACCACGTAATAGCCACCCAGCAACGCCTCGACGACCGGGCCGTAGCCCGCACGTACAGACAGGCGATCGACCAGGCGGTAGCCGGCAACGCCCTCGGCGGCAGCGACGCCACTCACGCCACGGGCAACCAGCAGTGCCTCGCCCGAGGCTTTCTTCTGGTCCAGGGCGGCGCGTCCGGCACGCTCAAGCGCAGCGGCATCATCAAACAGCAGCGCGTCGATATCGCCGGCAAGCAGCTGCTCCACCAAGCCTTCAAGCTCACGAGGGGCCTCGAGCACATCGCCCAGACGGCCCCGTACGTCATCGCCCAATGCCCCCACCAGACGGCTCACGAGTGGCGAGCTGTCGGCCATGCGGGCATCGAGCTTCTTTTGACTGGCAAGCTCCGAGCGCACCTCGGAGAGTTTGTTGCGCGCCTCGCTCTCGCGGGCACGCAGATCCCTGAGCGCCGCGCGGGCGACCTCGGTGGCCTCGCGCGCATCGGCCTGTGTCTTACGGGCCGCATCAAGCGCCCCGTCAAGCTCATCGGCACGGTCGCGGCGGCTCTCGAGCGAAGCCGTGACCTCCTCGAGCTGTTCGTCAATCTGCTCCAGGCGCGAGGCATACATGTTGTCCTCGACCTCGGCGTTGCTCAGCGAGTCCTTTACCTTGGCGAGCTCGAGCGCGGCGTTATCGGCCACGCGCTGCACGTCGCGCTGCTCACGCGTAAGCTGCGAGATCTGGGCGTCAAGCGCCACACGGCGCTCATGGAGCTCGGCGGCGGCAGGACCGGCGGCGTCAACGTCCTCCTGGGCCTGCATATGCGCACCGGTCACTTCCTCAAGCTGGGCACGCGCGTCCTCGAGCTCCTCGACCACGCGACGGCGTTGATGCTCGGAGCCCGAAATCTGCCCGCGCATATCCGACAGGCGCGAGACCATGTTGTGGCCCTTTTCCTCCAGCAGGCGCATATCGGAGTTAATGCGGCCCACCACGTCTTGCATATGGCGGCGCTGCTCGCCCAGGTCGCCCACAAACAGGCCCTTTTCCTCCAGCATCACCTGGAGCTTCTCAAGCTCGCGCTCCTTTTCGCTCAGGCGGTACTGCGCCAGCTCCAGCTCGGCCGCGCCCTCCTTGGAGCGGCTCTCCAGGTCGTTCCACTGCGACTGCAGCGAACGCAGCTCGTCGACGGCCAGCATCTGCGTAAGCTCGTTCGCGCGCGAGGACAGCTCTTTGTACTTGCGCGCGCGATCGACCTGACGCTCCAACGGGCGCAGCTGACGGGCAATTTCCTTATTGATGTCGCGGGCGCGCGTCAGATGCTCGTCCATCGACTTGATCTTTTTGAGCGCGCGTTCTTTACGGCGCTTATGCTTGGAAATGCCGGCGGCTTCCTCGATAAGGGCGCGGCGCTCCTCGGGGCGGCTCTGCAAAATGGCGTCGAGCTTGCCTTGGCTGATGATGGAATGCGTATCCTTGCCCAGGCCCGAATCGTGCAGGATGTCCTGAATGTCCATGAGACGGCACGGGCTGGAGTTGATGAGGTACTCGCTTTCGCCCGAGCGGTACATGCGGCGGGTAATGGCGACCTCGTCAAAGTCGACGGGCAGCATGTGATCGGAGTTGTCGAGCACCAGCGTTACCTCGGCAACGCCCACCGGCTTGCGCGCCGACGAGCCCGAAAAGATAACATCCTCCATGGCCTGGCCGCGCAGCTGCTTAGCGCTCTGCTCGCCCAGGACCCAGAGGATGGAATCCGAGATATTCGATTTGCCCGAGCCGTTGGGGCCGACGATAACCGTCAGGCCCGGCTCAAACGACATATGGGCGCGATCGGCAAAGGATTTAAACCCTTTGAGCGTGAGGGACTTGAGATACACGGTTCCTCGCTTACACGAGCTTTTTGTTAAGAATCACGCCGTTGGTGGTGTAGCCCATGCGATCGAGCGCCTCGAGCGCGGCAGCACCCTCGGCCTCCTTCTTAGAGGAGCCGGTGCCACGGCCCTGACGGATACCGTCGATGAGCACCACGGCGGTAAAGGTGGGCGCGTGCGCCGGGCCCTCGGAGCCAACCAGCTTATACGCCGGAGGCTCGTGGCCGTCCGCCTGCACGCACTCCTGCAAAAACGACTTGGGGTTCGCGGGATGCTCGGCGCGCTCGGAAGCCAGGTGCGGCTTAAGCGTGCGGTGGATGAACTCCGCCGCGGCGTCCCAGCCGGCATCCAGATACAACGCGCCCACGAGCGACTCGTAGACGTTCTCGAGCGCCGAGTGCAAACCGCGCGCCCCGGTACCGGTCTCGGAGGCACCGAAGATAATGATGTCGTCGATGCCCAGTTCGTGAGATACCTCGGACAGCGTGGCGCCCGAGACGAGCGACACCTTTAGGCGCGTGAGCTTACCCTCGTCAAACTCCGGATAGGCCTCAAACAGCGATCGGGCGACCACGGCGCCCAAGATCGAATCGCCCAGAAACTCCAGGCGCTCGTAGCTTGCCGAGACCGGCTGGCCCTCGACGGCAGACGGATGCGTGAGCGCCGCGCGCAGCAGCACCTTGTCGTTGAACTCGTGGCCCAATATCTCCTGGGCGCGCGTAAGTCGTTCGGATAAAGCCAAGACTTAGGCCTCCTTGGCGTTTTCGATAGCGTCGACGGCGTCGGCAACAGAGTTGAGCGAGAGCAGGGTCTCGTCGTCGATCTCGAGGTTGAACTCGTCCTCGATGGCCGTCACCAGCTGCAGGCGCTCGAGCGAATCGGCATCAAGGTCGTCAAACGTGGTCTCATCGCTAATTTCGGCAACGTCGACACCCAAAACGTCGGCGGCGACTTCGGCGATCTTGTCGAAGATTTCGGAGCGGTCCATAGCGCTTCCTCTCGAATTGCATGAATACCAACAGATGGCACCGCGAACGGTGCCAAAACACGGTTTTGATTCTACCCCACGACGCGCGCCCTAGGGCACATAACGGCGCTGTTACAAAACGATACCGTCCATGGAATCGGCGACATTTTGCACCAGGCCCGCGCGTACGGCCTCTGCCGCGGCGAGCGTGCCGTTCTTGACGGCCTCGACCGACGTGGCGCCGTGGCCGATCAGGACCACACCGCGCAGGCCCAGCAGAATGGCGCCGCCCTTGGCATCGCCCGAGAGCTTGGCCTTGAGCTCGCGCATCTGATTTTTAATGAGCAGCGCGGCGATCTTGGTGCCGAGCGAGGACATAAAGGCGCCCTTGAGCTCTTGCAGCAAAAACTTAGCGGCACCCTCGGTGGCCTTAAGAGCGATGTTTCCCGACATGCCGTCGGCGACAATCACGTCAAAGTTACCCGAGGTAATGTCGGTGCCCTCGCAGTTGCCCACAAAGCCCGGGACCGCGGCCTTCATGGCCGGGAAGCACTCCTTGGTAAAGTTGGAGCCCTTCTCGTCCTCGGTGCCGTTGGCGAGCAGGCCCACACGGGGGTTCTCGATACCCAGCACCACGCGGGCATAGGCGGCGCCCATCTGCGCAAAGCGAACCATATCGCCCACCTCGACATCGGGGTTGGCGCCCATGTCGCACAGCACCGTCAGACCGCCGGCACGATTGGGCAGGGCGTTGGTCAGGCACGGACGAACCGGTTGCTTCTTGCCCTCGGCCTGATACTTAAACGGTGTCACGTAGGCAGTGGCCGCGGCGGTCATGGCGCCGGTGGAGCCGGCAGAGAAAAACGCGTCGGCATTGCCCTTCTTAATGGCACGGCAGGAAAGCACGATCGAAGACTTGCGCTTGGTCATTACGGCGCGGATGGGGTCGTCGTCCATGGCGATGATATCGGGGGCCTCCAGGGCCTCGACGCGCGCATGGGAAGCGGCAAAGGGGTTGACGATTTCGGCGGGGCCGGCCGCAAGGACCTCAATATGAGGATCGGCTGCCAGCGCGGCCTCGATACCATCCAGGACAACCTGGGGCTTTTCGTCGCCGCCCACGACATCAACACAAACGCGAACGTTACTCATAACACATACTCCTTATACAAAAATGGCCGACTCATTGAGCCGGCCATTGTGGTTCCAGTTGGAACGGCATCGTATGCGAGTATACAGTTACTCGGTAACGATAACCTCGCGGTCCTTGTAGAAACCGCAGCTGGGGCACACGTGGTGCGGGAGCTTAACAGCGCCGCAACGGGGGCACGTGGACTGAGCCGCAGCCGAGATCTTCATGTTGGCGGAACGACGGGTGTGAGTACGGATACGACCCTGCTTTTGTTTAGGTACGGGCATAGTGACCTTCCTTATGAACTATCCAGTGTGGCGATTACGCGCAAGTAGCGATACTACCACAGTTTTACTCGTCAAGCTTGAGATTCTTTAATGCTGCAAATGGATTTTCCGTGGCTTCGGCCCATTCGGCCTCGGCCTGGGCAGCGCAATCACATTGCTCGACGTTGAGATTACCGCCGCAGACGGGGCAAAGGCCGCGGCAATCGGGCTTGCAAAGGACCACGAACGGCGTGTCCATCACGACCGCGTCGTTGATGGGTTCGCCCAGGTCAACGATACGATCCTCGCCCAGGAGCTCGTAGCCGTCCTCGTAGGCCTCGGGATCTTCGGGCTCGTTAAAGAGGTAGAACTCCTCGATCTCGCCGGCGATATCAAACGAGGCGGGCTCCAGGCAACGGTCGCACTCGCCGGTGGCGTGTGCGCGCACCATGCCGGTGAGCAAAACGCCGGTACCGGCATTGGTAAAGACCACATCGTAGCCAATGCCGTCCTGCAGCTGGTACTCCTTCTCGCCTACCGTGTAGGTGGCGACATCGACCTTACCGGTCAGCGGATACGAGTCTCCGGGAAACTCGAGCTGCTCGGAAAGATCGACGGTGACGCTCGGGAACTCAGCCATTACCACTGACCGTTCTGCTGGGCGGCACCCTCGTTGAGCTGCTGGCGGCAACGGGTAACGGTGCCCGTCAGGCTCTTGAGGTTCTCCTCGAGGTGCGTAAAGACCTGCTCGGCGTAATCCTCGGCGGCATAGCGCGTCTCGCGCTCATACTGCTGCGCACGGTCGCGGATGTCGTCGGCCTGCTGCTGGGCCAAGCGGACAATCTCCTGCTCACCGGCAATGGTGAGGGCCTGCTGCTGAGCGTCGGCGATGATGGAATCGGCTTGGGCCGCGGCGGAAGCCATAAGCTCCTCGCGCTCCTTAAGGATGCGGCGGGACTTCTGCCACTCCTCGGGATAGCTCATGCGGATCTCGTCGAGGATGTTCAGGAAGACGTCGGCGTCGACGACCTTCATCTGGGCGTTCTTGCCGAACGGCGTCTTAGCCTCTTCGATGAGCCCCTCGAGCTCGTCGACTAGACTCACAATCCTGTCGCCAGGAAAATTCTCGCCCGGCATCCGGACTCCTTTCGTAGGTAACATATCATCGTGCTAGTTTACCACATGCCAACAGGCATAATAAAACGTCACGAAAAGCGATGTTTAAGCGCTTCGACCACGTTGGGCGGAACGAACGTCGACACGTCGCTACCCAGCGAGGCGATCTGGCGCACCACCGAACTCGAGATGTAGCCGTACTGCGGCGCACTCATAACAAAAATGGACTCGAGCTCGTTGTCCAAGCGGTAGTTGAGATCCGCCTGCTGCAGCTCGTACTCAAAGTCGGTCATGGCGCGCAGACCCTTTACCACGGCGCCCGCACCCTGCTCGCGGGCAAAATCGACCAACAGGCCGGTAAAGGGCAGCACCTCGACACCGTCGATATCGCCGAGGGCCTCGCGGGCCAGCGCCACGCGCTCGTCGAGCATAAACGTGGTGCCCACGCCGTTTTTGCCCTGGGACTCGGCCACGGCCACGATGACGCTGGGAAAGATGCGGCGGGCGCGACGGATGACGTCGATGTGACCAAAGGTGATGGGGTCGAAAGTGCCCGGGACGATCACGCGATTGATGGTGTCACTCATGGGCTTCCTCCTGAGGATCGTTGCCAGCGGCGTGGAGGCCGGCATTGCCGTCGACGTCATCGGCGCCATCGGCATCGTTGGCGTCGTCCAAGCGCAGCAGGTCGACCGACGTAATACCGTAGCGCTTCTCGCGCACGGTCTCAAAACCCGCGGGATGTGCACCGGGCTGGGCCGCAGCATGCTCAAACAGGGCATAGGCGCCTGGCGCGAGCAAGCCCTGTTGAGCCAGGTTTTGCAGAAGCTCTTGGACCGGCTCGGCTCCAAAGGCATAGGGCGGATCGAGCAGCACCAGATCGAAGGGGCCACCCGGCACGCGGCCGCGCGAAGCACTGGCCAGTACGTCGCCCGTCACCACGCGCCAGCGCCCGCGGTCGCGGCACAGCGACTCGATATTCTTGGTGATCAGACGAGCGGCGTTGCGATCGATCTCGAACGTCGTGAGCGAGCGGGCACCGCGCGAGAGCATCTCGATGCCTAAGGCACCGGAGCCGCCAAAGGCGTCCAGCACGCGGACCTCGTCCAGATCGAAGTCGAAGGCCGATAAGACCATGGATGCGCACGCCTCGCGCACGCGGTCGGTCGTCGGACGCGTGACATCGCGACCGCGCGGCTCCTCGATCTTGCGACCGCGCCATTCACCGCCGATGATTCTCATCCTCCGCTGACCTCCTTAAAGATATGTCGGTATCGCGTGGCGACCGCATCGCGCAAGGGGTGCGTCGCCACAGAGTCAAGGTTGCTAGCATACCGCAACAGCTCAACCGCGTCCAAATGCGCCCACTCAATGAGTTCCTCGTCGGCATCCAGGTCAACGAAGCGCAGGGTCACGCCGCCATGCTGGCGGTAACCCAGGATTTCGCCCTCGTGGCGCAGGCGCAGGTCCATCTGGGCGAGCGTAAAGCCGTCCGCAGTCTTTTCGAGCGACTGCAGGCGGTCCTGAGCCGCCGACGCGCCACCATTGCTCTTGGAGTGCGTCATAACCAGACAGGTGCCTGCCACGTTGCCACGGCCCACGCGCCCGCGCAGCTGGTGCAGAGCGGCCAGGCCAAAGCGCTCACCGTTCTCAATCACCATGACGGTGGCATTGGGCACATCGACGCCCACCTCGACCACCGTCGTCGATACGAGCACGTCGATCTCGCCGCGCTTAAAGGCGTCGATCACGCGATCCTTCTCCCCCGCCGGCATGCGACCGTGCAAGCGCTCAACGGTAAGCCCCGGCAGCGCCAGGCGCAGCCGATCGAGCTCCGTCGCCGTGTCGTGTAGAGGCACGGGCACGGTCACGCGGCCCTCGTCGTCGCGGGCAAGACCCGGCACGTCCTCCAACTCGTCGGCCGAGTCGCTCGGCTCCACGAGCGGGCAAATCACGTATGCCTGCTGGCCCTTTTCGTGTGCATCGCGGATGGCACCGTAGGCCAGGTCGCGGCTCGACTCGGTGAGCACGCGCGTGGTTACTCCGGCACCGGGCACGGGGCGATGGCGGATGATACTCGTGTCCAGATCGCCGTAGACCGAAAGCGCCAGCGTGCGCGGGATGGGCGTGGCGGTCATCACAAGCAGGTCGGCGCCCGGCCCCTTGGCGCGCAAGGCGTTACGTTGACCCACGCCAAAGCGGTGCTGCTCGTCGATCACCACAAGCGAGAGGTGCTTAAAGGTAACGGTATCGGAAAGCACGGCATGGGTGCCAAAGAGCACGTCGAGCTCGCCGGACTGCAGCTGGGCATGGATGCGCTCGCGCTCGGTGGCCGACGTGGTACCCGTCAGAAGCGCCCAGGTCAAGCCAGCCTGGGTGAGCAGCGGGCCGGTCTTGTCGGCATACTGGCGGGCGAGCACGCCCGTGGGCGCCATCACGCAGGACTGCGTGCCGCTATCGGTCGCCACGGCCAGGGCGCAGGCGGCCACGGCGGTCTTGCCAGTACCGACATCGCCCAGCAGCAAGCGATTCATCACGCGGTTGCCATCGGCCATATCGCGCAGGATGTCGTTGAGCGCAGCGTCTTGCTCATCGCTCAGCGAAAACGGCAGCGCCTGCCTAAGCGCCGCCAAGTGCTCCCCCGCCGCATGCGCATAGGGCACTACATCCACCAGGCCGCCGTCGTTGCGCAGGCGCAGCGCCAGCTGCAGGTACAGGCACTCCTCGTAGGCCAGGCGACGGCGCGCGATATCGCGCTCGGCCATGCTCGAGGGAAAATGAATCGAGCGCAGCGCACGTGCCATGCTCATGAGCTTTCGCTTGACGCGCAGACGCGCGGGAACGGGATCGAAGGGATTACCGACGGCCTCGAGCGCACCGCTCACAATGCGGCGCATCCATGCCTGGCTCACGCCGTCACTCACGTAATGGACCGGCAGAATGGTACCGGCGGCACGTCCGCCCTCGAGCTTTTCGAAATGCGGGGAGGCCATCTGCTTAAAACCGTAGGCGAACTCGACCTTACCCATCACAGCCAGGCGATCACCCTGCTTGAGCTGCAGGGCGATCCAAGGCTGACGGAAAAATGCCACCTGCAGCACACCCGTGTCGTCCACGAGCGAAACCTCGGTCACCTGCATGCGAGGACGGGGCTGCTTTTGCACGATGCGGTCAACCGTGGCGACGATGGTACACACGGTGCCGATGGGCGCCATCTCGATGGACCATGAACAGGTGAAATCCAGATAGCGATGGGGAATATGGAGAAGGAGGTCCCCCACCGTCCTAATTCCCAGACGACGAAGGGCCTCCTCACGTTTACCCGAAACATATTTGAGTCGCGCGATATCCTCGTCGAGCGCATTGCTCTGGGCAAAGCGCTCCGAGACGCGCGGCACGGAGCACAGCTCGGACATGGGCTGAGCCTACTCGATCGAGAAGATCACGGGGTAGAGCGGCTGCTCGCCACGATGGGCGTCGATCTCCAGGTCGGGCTGAGCCTCCTCGATAGCGTCCACGATCTCCTGGAAGGCCTCGTCGGACAGCTCCTCACCGGCCAGAATCGTCAGCGCGTCGCCCTCCTCTTCCTCCTGCATGCGGTTGATGCAGTCGAGCGTGACCTGCTTCACATCGGAACCGACCACGTCAATGGAGCCGGCAATGATGCCCATAACGTCGCCGGAGTGAATCGGCGAACCGTCAGAGGCGCTGGAATCGCGCACAGCACGGGTGACCTCGCCGTCACGAACCTCGCTGATGGCGTCAACCATGGCGGCGACGGCATCCTCGAGCTCGGAATCGGGCAGGACCGAGAACAGCGCAGAGAAGGCCTGCGGCACGGTCTTGGTGGGAACGACGGCGACCTTCTTGTCGGTGCAGGCAGAAGCCGCGGCCTCGGCGGCCATGCGGATGTTACCGTTGTTGGGCAGGATAATGACCGAGGTCGCGTTGACCTGGTCAACGGCGCCCAGCAGGTCTGCCGTCGAGGGGTTCATGGTCTGGCCGCCCGACACGACCACATCGACACCAAGGGACTTGAGGATGTCGGCCTCGCCCGAACCGGCGGCAACGGCGACAAAGCCCAGAGCCTTGGCGGGCTCGGCGGCCTTCTCCTGATCCTCGTGGATCTTGGCGGTACGGTCGTGGGCCTCCATCTCCATGTTGTGGATAAAGACCTCGTAGATCTGGCCCAGCTGCAGCATGTGCTCGAGCACCAGGTTGGGGGTGTTGGAGTGCACGTGGATCTTGTAGTCGGGGTAAGCGCCCACGAGCAGCTCGCAGTCGCCCATGGAGCCCAGGAACTTTAGGCACTCATCCTGGTCAAACGGGGCATCGGCCTTAAAGAGGAACTCGTTGCAGTAGCGGAACTCCGAGCCCTCCCAGTCGTCGTTGGCCTCGATCTCAACGCGATCCAGGGCGGCGTCGCGGGCAGAACCGGCGGAGTCAAATGTAGCCGAAAAGTCCTCGACGACGGTGCTGCGACCGAGCGCGGCGGCAACAAAGTTCTCCAGGAAGATGGCAAAACCGAAGGCACCGGAGTCGACGACGCCGTTCTCCTTGAGGACGGGCAGCAAGTCGGGGGTACGGGCGACGGACCGATAGGCCTCGACGACGATCGCGTCGAGCGCGTCCTCGACCGAGAACTTCTTCTTCTCGCACTCATCGGCCTTGGTCGAAACATCGCGCAGAACGGTGAGAATCGTACCCTCGATGGGCTTGCGGACAGCCTGGAACGCAACCTTGACGGCGCGACGGAAGGCGAAAGCGACGTTGGCGGACGTAATGGGCTCGTCGGCAGAGACAAGGCCCTCGGCCACGCCGCGCAGGATCTGCGAGGTGATGACGCCGGAGTTGCCGCGGGCGCCCATGAGCGAGCCATGGGTGATAGCGCCGGCAATGGCCTCCATATCGGCGTCGGCGGGCAAGGCGGAAAGCTCCTTGGTCACCGAGGCCAGCGTGAGCGACATGTTGGTGCCGGTGTCGCCGTCGGGCACGGGGAAGACGTTAAGCTTGTTGATCTCCTCGGCCTTGTCGGAAACGGCAGCCGCAGCGATCGGAAAACAGGTGCGAATGGTCTTTGCAATCATGGGTATTTGAATCTCCGTTTTAGGACGCTAGTTAAGACGGCTCTTGAGCGCGTCGATGTGGATGCCGATCTTAAGGCTGGCGGGATCGATCTGGGCGATCTCCTGCAGGGTGAAGGCAACGGAGCTCGAAAGATTGTGGCACACGGACTTCATGTTGACGCCGTTCTCGAGCACGACGTGAAGATCGACCGTAAGGCCGTTCTCGTCGGCGGAGACAAGCACGCCCTTGCGCAGGCGCTGGCCGGCAAGCAGGCGAACGCTCTCGGCGCCCTGGAGCTGTTCGGCCATACCGACGACACCGTAGCAGGTCATCGCGGCGTAACCGGCAATATCGGCAATAACGTCGTTCGAGACGCTCAGGCTGCCGTTAATGGTCTCAGACACAAGAATCTCCTTATCTGGTGCTCACGGCACCATGTCGTGGGAGCAATCATTCCAATATTCTACAACGAGAGCGCCATGTTGAGGTTGTGGGTCGTGGGATTACATCCTCGACACGAAATGTTGATACGGTAACGTTCGCGTCAAGCGATCGAGACATGAAAAAACCCGCCGCATAAGCGACGGGTTTTACAACCTGGCTCCCCGGGTAGGACTCGAACCTACAACAGCGCGGTTAACAGCCGCGTGCTCTACCATTGAGCTACCGAGGAATTTAAAAGCCCAGCGGAATGGGCTGAGAAATTCTGGCTCCCCGGGTAGGACTCGAACCTACAACAGCGCGGTTAACAGCCGCGTGCTCTACCATTGAGCTACCGAGGAATAGGTGCGTGCTCTCAAGCAACGAAGTTTATTATACGGACGAATGGACGAAGGGCAAGAACTTTTTTAAGAAATTTTCTCAGGCCACCCCAGCTTCTCTTGAGTTGCGGTGAAATAGGGACTGATTGGCCGTCAAATGCCGTAATTCAGTCCCTATTTCACCGCAACTTAGGAGGAGTATGAGAAGCGCCCCCGAGCGGATGTGCTTGGGGGCGCTTCTTGCTTGCGAGATTATGACTCGATGTAATCCTTCAGCTTGCTGCTGCGGCTGGGGTGGCGGAGCTTGGCCAGGGTCTTGGACTCGATCTGGCGGATGCGCTCGCGCGTGACGCCAAACTCGCGACCGACTTCCTCGAGCGTGCGGGGATGTCCGTCAACAAGACCAAAGCGCAGCTCGATAACCTTGCGCTCGCGATCGGCAAGCGAGTCGAGCACCTGGGTGAGCTGCTCCTGAAGCATGGAGAAGCTGGCCGCATCGGGCGGGACGATAGCCTGGGAGTCCTCGATGAAGTCGCCCAGCTGGGAATCCTCTTCCTCGCCGATGGGGGTCTCGAGCGAAACCGGTTCCTGCGAGATCTTCTGGATCTCGCGGACGCGGTCGGCGCTCATGTCCATCTCGGCACCGATCTCCTCGGGGGTCGGGTCGCGACCCAGGTCCTGCAGGAGCTGACGCTGCACGCGGACGAGTTTGTTGATGGTCTCGACCATGTGCACGGGAATACGGATGGTACGGGCCTGGTCGGCAATAGCGCGCGTAATGGCCTGACGAATCCACCACGTGGCGTACGTGGAGAACTTAAAGCCCTTCTGGTAGTCGAACTTCTCGACGGCGCGAATCAGACCGAGGTTGCCCTCCTGGATCAGGTCCAAGAACAGCATGCCGCGGCCAACGTAGCGCTTGGCGATGGAGACGACCAGACGTAGGTTTGCGCTGATGAGTGCCTGCTTGGCCTCGAGACCCACGTTCTCAATACGGGTAAGACGACGCATCTCGGCACGCGTGAGCTCAATCTCGCCAGCCTCATGTGCCTCAAGCTTCTCGGTGGCCTCGAGACCGGCCTCGATCTTCATGGCCAGGTCGACCTCTTCGGAGGCGGTCAGCAGATCGACCTTGCCGATCTCCTTAAGGTACATACGAACCGGGTCGCCGGTCAGCATCACCGTGGAGGCATCGATGCCGCGAACGCGCGAGCGCGAACGGGACGTGCGCACGGTGCGCTTCTTCTTGCTCTTGGACGAACCCATCTCGGCGTCGGCCTGACGGGCCATCTTAAGCTCGTGATCGTCAAGCGAGCCGGAATCGTGCTCGTCGTCGTCATCGAAATCGTCGGTATCGTTATCGTCATCGTCGACGTCCATGGGGGCGTCGTCGTTGCCGCTCGCGGAGATAATCTGGATGCCGCTGTTGCGCAGCGCGGAATACACCGCGGTGAGCTGCTCGTCAGTTACATCGATATCCTTTAAGGCGACCTGAATCTCGTCCTCGGTTACCGAAGTCCTGTTTGAGCCGTTGCCCATGAGCTTTGCAACGTAGGATTCCAGCCCAGTACCCGTGCTCTCACTCTTTTTTGGCACAGAATCTCCCTTCATAGTCCACAGGACTCATTACTTTAGCACACACGTACACCTCTATACCCAAAAAGCATTCAGGATATAGGCGATATTACGCCGCTTGAACACAACATCTAGACCTGACCGCCGCCCGACGTGTCAACGCCAATCAAACGGAACGGGTCGGCCACGCCACCGATCGACTTTTGAAGCTCGCGCTGCCGCGCTGCATCCTGCGTGGCCTGCATGGCCAGCGCGCGACGGGCCTCGGTATCGAGCGTGCGATCCTGGCGAAGCTTTGCCTGGGCGGCGCGCATCCGGCGTTTGATGGTGTAGAGCTCGAGCGTATCGAGCATAAACACGATGTTCGTCTCGGTCGGATGCTTACTCGTCGATGCGATCTGCCCGGCACTCACCAGCGTTGCCGCCTCGGGACAGACGGCACGCGCCGCGTCCATGCACGCCGCCGGGTCGGTTCCGGGAGGCGTTGCCAGCACAGCCCACGCAATGGACTCGTGACGCGGGTCGACCCACTCGATGGAGCAGATGCGATCGGCATACGTACGGAACAGGTCGGGGTAGCTCGTGAGCATCGTCAGCAGCTCACGCTCCCCCGCCAGGGATTTGCGCTCCAGGTCGGTGAGCACGACGGGCGCCGCCGGCGCAGCAGTCGGGGCGGCAGCAGCGGGCACCGCATCCATCCCGGCAGGCACGTCGATTGGAGGCAGGTCGTCGTCAACCTCCACCGGCGCGGCTCCATAAGCATCGAGCGGGACGTAGTCGTACGGCTCCTCCTCAACCGGAGCAGACACCGGAGGCGTGGCGCCCGAGGCCCAGGCACCACGGCCTGCACCGCGCGCACCGGCTGCACCGCTACCCGCAGCACGCCCCTGCGCCCCGCCCGAGCGCTCGGCCTGCGCACGCTGACGCTCGTAGCTTTGCTCGCGACGGCGCTCGGCATCCTCACGCTTGGCAACGTCGCGAAACACGCGGCCCGAGCTCGCGCGCACCGTCTCCAGGTCCAGGCCCAGCAGGTCGGCAATCTGAATAAAGTACGTGTCGATCATATAGCTGTCGCGCAGCGGATAGATAAGCGTGAGCGCGTCCTCGAGCGCCTTGGCGCGGCCACCCGGCGTGGTGATGTCGCTCGACTCCTGCAGCGAACGGTACACAAAGTCCATGAGCGGCTCGGCGGCGTCAATGCGTGTCTGCAACTCCTCGCCGCCGTGCGCGGTGATGAACTCCATGGGATCGTTGCCGTCGGGCAGCACCACGCAACGCAGGTCCATCGAGTCCTGCTCAATGAACTGAATCGCGCGGCGGGCAGCCTTTTGACCTGCGGCATCGCCGTCAAACATATAGACGATACGCTTAGCGAAGCGGGTGAGCGTCTTTACATGATGCTCGGTGAGCGCCGTGCCCAGCGTGGCAACGACGTTTTTGATCCCCGCCTCCCAGCAGGCGATGCAATCGGTATAGCCCTCCACCACGATGGCGGTATCCTGCGCAACGATAAACTCCTTGGCCCAGTTAAAGCCATAGAGATTTCGCTTTTTGTGGAACACACTCGTCTCGGCGGTGTTGAGATACTTAGGCTGACCGTCGCCCATAATGCGTCCGCCAAACGCGATGTTATGGCCCTGCTCGTCAAAGATAGGAAACATCACGCGGTCGTAAAAACGATCGGCGAGCTGTCCACGTCCGCGGCTCACGGCCACGTTGGCATCGATCATCTCCTGCGGAGTAAAACCTGCCTGCGAAAGGTGCGCCACCAGCATATTGCGGCCCGGCGCGAAACCAAGGCAATAGCGGCGGCACACGTCGCCGCCCATACCGCGGCTAGCAAAGTACTCGCGCGGACGGCTGTCCTTACCGCGCATAAGCATGGTGTGGTAGAACTGCGCGGTCTCGGCGCACAGGTCGTAGATGCGGGCACGCTTGGTGCCGCGCTCGCGACGCTCGCCGGTGTCGTGCAGCTCAATGCCGGCGCGATCGGCCAAGTAGCGAATCGACTCGGGAAAGCTCAGGTTCTCGCGCTTCATAATATAGGTGAAGACGTCGCCGCCCTCGCCGCAGCCAAAGCAATGCCACACCTGCGTGGCGGGAATGATGTGAAACGACGGCGTCTTTTCGCCATGGAAGGGGCAGCAGCCCCAAAACTCGTGGCCGCGGGGCTTGAGCTCGACCGTTTCCTGCACGATGGCAACCAAGTCGGACGCGGCACGCACCTGGTCTTTCTCCTCATCGCTAGTCACGGATGCTCACCCCCTGCTCGCCCAAGTTATGACGGATGTCGTCGATATTGCCCTCAACAGTCGCGATGAGCTCATCCAGCGAATCGAACACGCGCGAGGGACGCAGCCAGCGCGTAAACGCCAGCGAAACGGAGGCGCCGTACAGGTCGCCCGTATAGCCGATTAAGTTGGCCTCCAGATGCGCCGAGGCGGCATCATCGGCATAAGTCGGCGGCAGGCCGACGTTAACGGCGGCTGCCCACACGGTGTCATCGACCAGCGCCAGGCCCTCGTACACACCGTCGGCAGGAACCTGAATACCGTCGGCCACCTGTAGGTTTGCCGTGGGAAAGCCCATGTCCGAGCCCTCGTGCCGGCCGCGCACCACACCGCCGCGCACCATATAGGGACGGCCGAGCAACTCAGCCGCCAGCTCTACATGACCCCGGCTGAGCTCGCGGCGAATACGGGTGGCGCAAATGGCCTCGCTGCCCTCACACAGCAGGTTGTGACCGTACACATCCACACCGCGCTCGGCACCCCAGGCGCACATCTCGGCAACGCCCGAAGCGCCGCCGCGGCCGAGCCTAAAGTCGCTTCCCACGCGAATCGAGCGAATATCGACCACACGCGAGAGCAGCTCGAGAAAGCCGACGTGGTCGAGCGCCGCCACGGCGGGCGTAAAGGGAACGGCCACCACGGCATCGACCCCCAGCCGAGCCAGGGCATGCAGGCGGTCGGCCGTCGTCATCAGTTTTTGAGAGGGAGCGGGACTCACCACGACATCGGGGTCGGGATCAAACGTGACCACGACCGACAGGCAGTCATGGGCGCGTGCATCGCGGACAAGCGCCGCGATGAGCTCCTGGTGCCCACGATGCACGCCATCGAACACACCGATGGCGATGGACGCCGCACCCAGGTGTTCGCAGGCATCAAACGCATCGGCAGCAACGATGCGGGCCCGTGCCGCTCCACCCGCGAAGAAAGCTCGCGTGAGCTCGCGAGCGGCTGGCATCATCGCACACCGCCGATAGCCTGCGGAAACACGTGCTCCATCACAAAGCGACCGCCCTCAATACGGGCGAGCGCCTTAAGCCCTCCGTCGAGCACCAGTGCAAACGGCGCCTTCGCGGAATCGAAGGGCACAAGGGCACGCTCGATGGGAATGCGACGGCCGCACAGCAGGTCCTCGGCAAAATTGCCCGGCAAATCGACACGCGTGGCACCCAGCGCCGCGATGGGATCCAGCGCAAAGCCGGCGGCGGACTCGGGCGAAAGCTCCTCCACCGCATGGCAGGCGCCAATCGACACAACGCCAGAAGCCGTACGGCGCAGCGCGGAGATGTGCGCGGCGCTATCGCAAGCACGACCCAGGTCGCGGGCGAGCGCACGGATATAGGTGCCCTTGCTCACCGAAAACGCCACGGTCCAGATGCACGAATCGCCCTCGCCGCTCACGGCGATCAGGTCGGCGGCATACACCTCGACAGGGCGTGGCGGCAGATCTACGGCATTGCCCTCACGAGCAGATTTGTAGGCACGCACGCCGTTGACCGAGATGGCCGAAAACGCCGGCGGCACCTGCATCTGCGGCCCCAGCATGGCCGCCAGCCGCTCGCGGGCATAAGCGAGATCGCGCAGCTCGGGCGCAACGCCCACGGTGCGCACAGACTCGCCCTCGGCGTCATCGGTATTGGTCTCGACGCCAAACGAGATGTCGGCGACGTAGCTTTTGGTATCGAGCGTGAGCATGCCCAGCAGACGGGTAGCCTGGCCCACGCCCACCACCATGACGCCAGAAGCCATGGGGTCGAGCGTGCCGGCATGGCCGACGCGCCGCTCATGGAGGGCGCGCCGGCACTGCGAAACCACGTCGTGGGATGTACAGCCCACCGGCTTATCGACGGCGAGCAGCATATTTAATTGAGAAGGCGTACGACGAGCCATGTACCATCCAAAAAGTTAGAGCTCGACGGTCACCGAAGCGGGATCCTCCCCCACCAGCTCGGCCAGCATGGGAAGTGCCGCGGTGAGCGTCTCGTAAATCGTTCCATTGTTGGAAAAACCGGCGGCGGCGTGATGTCCGCCTCCGCCAAAGCTGGCAGCAATCTCGGAAACATCGAGCGAACCCTTGGAGCGCAAATTGCCGCGCACCTTGGTATCGCCCTCAATACCCTTTAAGAACAGGCAGACCTCCACGCCCATCACCGAACGCACCACGTCGACCAGGCCGTCGCACTCGTCCGAGGTGACGCCGCAGGCCTCAAGGTCGCTCTGGTACGCATAACTGTAGGCCACGCGCCCGTGAGCCACGGTCTTAATGCGGCCCATCACGATGGACTTAAGGTGCAAAAACTCCACGCGCATGCTCTGATAGACCTCGAGCGCGACGCGCGCCGGGTCGGCACCGTGGGCTACCAGGCGCGAGGCCGCATGGAACGCGGCGGCATCGGCGTTTTGGTACTGAAAACGACCGGTGTCGGTGACCAGGCCACACAGCAGGCAGGTCGCAACGCTGTCGCGCGCGACAATGCCGCATTTGTCCAAAAAGCGGTCGATGATCATGGCGCAAGCCGCGGCATCGACGCACCTCAGGCTCAACTCGGCAAATTCCTCACGGGCCGGATGATGGTCAAAGCACACCACGTGTTTAGAGCGACGGAGCACGTCGGCCGAGTTGTTCAGACGCTCGACCACCGGAACATCGACCGAGATAAACAGGTCGGGATTGCCAGCATAGCTCGAGGCCGGCACCAAGCGATCGGCACCTTCCATAAAGCGGTAGATACGCGGCACCGGGTCATCGTCTGCCAACAGCAGGGCAATGTCCTTGTCACGATAGACCTTCATGAGCGAAAGGCCCAGGCCCAACACAGAACCCAGGGCATCGCCATCGGGAGACGTATGTCCCGAGATTGCAATGGAGGACGCACCCTCGATGAGCTCGAGGATGCGTCGCGTAATATCTGCAGACTCGCACGAGGCGAGATCGGCGGAATTAGTCATCTAAAGCTGCCTCCTGGGCGACACCCGCTATTGGGTAGCCGTCCTCGTCCTTTTCGATCGCCAGCGTGGCCGGAACGTTTTCCAGCGCACGGGTGATGCGCTCGGCCTCATCGGTCGAGCGGTCGATACGAAAATCGAGCTCGGGCGTGACGCGCCAATCGAGCGAGCGGGCCAGCAGGCTGCGGATGCGGCCCTTGGCGCTGGCGAGCGCCTCCATGACCTCGTCGTAGCGGCTCGCGTCGCACGACACGTACACGCGCGCGAACGAACGGTCCACCGCGACCTCGACCGCGGTCAGGGTGACCAGGTCAAGGCGCGGATCGGAAACCTCAAAGAGCAGGATATAACCGAGCTTCTCGCGAAGCTGCTCGCCCAGACGGCGGGTTGCCTGCGTTTGCTTCATAGCGCTACCCCCTACTCGGTACGGGCAACCTGGTCGATGCGGTAACCCTCGATCTGGTCGCCGGGCTTAATATCCTGGAAGTTCTCCAGGCCAATGCCGCCCTCGGAGCCGCTCTTGAGGCTCTTGGCCTCGTCCTTGTAGTGGCGCATCGAGGCGATCTTGCCGTTAAACACCACGATGCCGTCGCGCACCAGGCGCACGGAATCGGTCGCGGCGATCTCGCCCTCCTCGATGCGGACACCGGCGGCGATACCAACCTTGGGCACCTTGAAGGTGTCCAGGACGGTCGCGGTACCCGTGGAGACCTCGACCTCGGTGGGCTTGAGCATGCCGATACGGGCAGCGTCGAGCTCCTCGAGGCACTTGTAGATAACGTCGTAGCAACGGATCTCGACGCCCTCGCGCTCCGCGGCGGAGCGGGCCTTACCGTCGGGACGCACGCCAAAGCCGATGATAATGGCGTTGGAGGCGTCGGCCAGGACGACGTCGGTCTCGTTGATGGCACCGACGGCGGAGTGGATCGTGTTGATGCGCACCTCGGACTGGTCCATCTTGTCGAGCGAGTCCTGAAGGGCCTCGATGGAACCCTGGACGTCGGCCTTGATGATCAGGTTGAGCTCCTTGACCTCGGCGTCAGCGATGGTCTCGAAGAGGTTCTCGAGCGTCACATGCTTCACGCGGCTCTGCTCCTCGATACGGGCCTTGAGCGAACGCTCGTCGGCAAGTGCGCGGGCCTCGCGCTCGTCCTCGAACACGCGGAACTCGTCGCCGGCGTTGGGCACGGACTGCAGGCCCAAGATCTCGACGGCATCGGAGGGGCCGGCCTCGGTGACGGCATTGCCCTTGGGGTCGAGCATGGCGCGGACGCGGCCATAGGTAAGGCCGGCGACCAGCGTGTCGCCCACGCGCAGGGTGCCGCGGGTCACGAGCACGGTAGCAACCGAGCCACGGCCCTTGTCGAGCTTGGCCTCGAGAACGTTGCCGGAGGCAAAGGTGTCGGGGTTGGCCTTGAGCTCGAGCACGTCGGCCTGGAGCAGCACGGTCTCCAGCAGGTCATCGATACCGATCTTCTGCTTGGCCGAGATGTTGACGAACATGTTCTGTCCGCCCCACTCCTCGGGGATGATGCCGTACTCGGTGAGCTCCTGACGCACACGGTCGGGGTTGGCGCCCGGCTTATCGATCTTGTTGACGGCGACGACGATGGGAACGCCGGCGGCCTTGGCGTGGTTGATCGACTCGATGGTCTGGGGCATGACGCCGTCGTCGGCAGCCACGATCAGGATGACGATGTCGGTCACCTTGGCGCCACGGGCACGCATGGCCGTAAAGGTGGCGTGGCCCGGGGTATCGATGAAGGTGATCTTGCGGTCGTTAATCGTGACCTGCGAGGCGCCGATGGCCTGCGTAATGCCGCCAGCCTCGCCGGCAGCGACGCCGGTGTGGCGAATGGCGTCGAGCAGCGACGTTTTGCCGTGGTCGACGTGGCCCATGACGGTGACGACCGGGGCGCGCGGCTTAAGGTCGGCGGGATCGTCGTAGAACGAGAAGGTGTTCTCCTCCTCGGGGGTGATGATCTTGATCTGACGACCCAGGTCGTCGGCGACGAGCTCAACCAGGTCGTCAGACATGGACTGCGTCATGGTGAGCGGCGTGCCCAGCAGGAACAGACGCTTGATGATGTCGTTGGCAGGAACATCGAGCGCCTCGGCGAGCTCCTGGACGGTAACGCCCTGGGAGACCCTGATGGCGTCGAGGTCCTCGGGGTTCACGCCCTGGGCCAGCGCCTCCTCAATCTTGCGCTCCTCCTGAGCCTTTGCAGCCTCGCGCTCGCGCTTCTCCTTACGCTTCTTGCGGCGACCGGTGGACTCGCGAGAGGCCTCCTCGACGGCGGCGCGGGCCTCCTCGAGCACCTTCTCGCGGCTGTACTCCTCGGCCTCGCGAGCCATGCGGCTGTAGTGGTCCTCTTCGCTGGCGTGACCGCCCTTGCGCTTTTTGCCCTTGCCCTGCTTGTCGGGGTTGGGGAAATCCATGCCGGCAGCGACGTTGTTGCTGGCGTTGGTGCGATGGCTGTGCGGACGGCTCTCGGAAGCGTTGCGCTCGGAGTTGTTGTCGGAGGCGTTGCGGTCGCCTCGACGGCCACCGCGGCGGTCGTTGTTGCCGCCACGACGATTACCGCGCTCGGCAGCGCGCTCGGCCTTGGCCTTGTCCTCGGCGTCCTTCTTCTCCTTGAGCACGGTCTCCTGCGCGGCGATCTGGTCGAGCAGCGAACGGAAGCGCGAACCGGAGTCGGAGGCGGGAACGGCACGGCGCTGGGCCTCGCGGGCGGCCTCTTCCTTCTCGCGGGCAAGGCGCTCCTGCTCGGCCTTCTTCTTGGCCTCGGCCTCGGCACGTGCTGCCTCCTCGGCAGCCTGGGCGGCGGCGAACTGGCGGCGCTCCTCCTCGCGAGCCTTCTCGGCAGCGATGCGCTCGCGCTCGGCCTCGGCGGCGCGTGCGGCCTCCTCGGCGGCAGCGGCCTGCTCCTCGGCCTGCTTGGCGGCCTCGACTTCCTGGGCGCGAGCCTCGATCACCGAGGCGAGCTGCTTGCGGACCATGGCGACATAGGCGTCCTCCAGGGCGGAGGAAGCGGACTTAGCGGGAATCTTCATATCGGCGAGATGACCCATCAGTTCCTTGGAGGTCATGCCGAACTCTTTGGCCAGGGTGGACACACGGACTTTTGCCATATGACTTCACCTACCCTTTCTGGCACCTTGGGTGCCTAGAGACTGAACGAGCGTGGGAGATGCGCCGGGACCTGCCCGGCGCGACCGCGCGCTAGATCAGGTCCTCCGCATCATCGAAGGCGTCGGTGTCGTGGACACCGCAAAAACGGGAGCCGGGACGAGCCTGGTTGCGGCACTGGATGCCGTCCTCGGACACGAACTCGCAGCGACGGACCTCGTCGTCGTCCTCGTCACCGATCAGGTCGGCGGCGGGCTCCTCGTGAACGGGAACGTTCTTGAGGATGTCGGCGGCAAGCGTCTCGGACTTAATGTCGATGTGCCAGCCGGTCAGGCGCGCGGCGAGGCGGGCGTTCTGGCCCTCCTTGCCAATGGCCAGGGACAGCTGGTCGTCGGGCACGATGACGCCGGCGTAGGCCTTCTCCTCGTCGATGAGGACGCGGGTGACCTTGGCAGGCGACAGGGCGTTGGCGACGTAGACGGCCGGATCGGCATCCCACAGGATGACGTCGACGCGCTCGCCGCGAAGCTCGCCCACGACGGCGCGAACACGGCTGCCTTTGGGGCCGACGCAGGCACCCACGGGATCCAGACGGTCGTCGAGCGAGTGGACGGCGACCTTGGAGCGCTGGCCGGGCTCGCGAGCGATCGACTTGATCTGGACGGTGCCCTCATAGATCTCGGGCACCTCCTGCTCAAACAGACGACGCATGAGCTCGGGGTGGGTACGCGAGATAACGATCGGCGGACGGCTGTGCTCGCCACGAACCGGCTGCAGGTTGGAGTTGGGGTCGCGGACGTCGATGATCACGGCCTTGATGTGCTGGTTGTGCAGGTAGCGCTCGCCCATCGGACGCTCGTTGCGCTCGTTCTCGTAGCGACGCTGATCGAAGTGCGGAAGCTCGGCCTCAACGCCCTCACGAATCTTGACGATGGTGAAGTCGGGCGTGGACTGCAGCACGGTACCGCTGATGAGGTCACCGATGCGGCCGGAGAACTCCTCGTAGATCTGCTCGCGGGCGGAGTTGCGCACGATGGCGTTGATCTCGGCCTTGGCATGCTGGGCGGCGATGCGGCTCGTGTTCTTAGGAGTGACGTCGATCTCCTCGAACTCGGTGAAGTTGCCCTCCTCGTCCATGGAATCGTCGATCGGCTCCAGACGGTAGACATAGATCTTGCCGGTGGTGCGGTCGATGGTCACCTTGGCGCCCCACTCAAGATGCAAGATCTCGGCATAGCTCTTGGCAAGCGACTGCTCCAGGCGGTCGATCAGGTAGAGCTGGTCGATGTGCTTCTCCTGGCAAAGCTCCATCAGGGCGGACATCATGTCGGATGCTGCCATCTTACTTTCCTTCCTTCGCGGGCTTGAAGTCGTAGGTGGGCTTCAACTTGCACTTTTTGATATCGGAGAAATCGAGGGTGACGGACTCGCCGCCCTCGAGCTCGAGGGTCACGTCCATCTCGGTCGCGGCGGCAATCTTGCCGGTGTACTTGCGACGGCCCTCGGTTGCGGTGGAGGTGAGCTCGCAGTTCTCGCCCACAAAGCGGGCAAAGTCGCTGGGGCGGCGCAGCGGGCGCGCCATGCCCGGGCTCGAAACCTCGAGCGTATAGCTCGAAGAGATGGGGTCGAGCTCCTCAATCACATCGCCGACCCACTTGGTGTTGGCCGTGACATCGTTGAGCGAAAGGCCTTGACCCTCGGCACCCTCGATACGCACGCGCACGCAGGGAGCCTTGGTGGCACCCACGAGCTCGACGTCGACGATGTCGACATCGTGCTGGGGAGCGACGGCCTCGAGCGCGTCAATGATCGCCTGCTCGGTCTTGGTCTTGACCATTGCGGCACCTCCATCCATACAAAAAAGAAGCGGGGCCGAAACCCCACTTCTTTCAATTACAACTTCATTTCGAGCAAACTATAGCAATAGCTGCGAAAACACGCAAGTACAACCTAAACGCGCAGGTCAGCGCAAGCACAGGTTCTCCACAAGAATTGAACAATTTGATGCGAATACCTGGTCCGCTCAGCAAAACGAGGGGCGACCCCGCTTGGAATCGCCCCTCGCCTACTGCAAATGAGCTTTGCGCCCAGCGCTTACTTAACCACCAGGTTAACCAGCTTGCCCGGGACGCAGATGGCCTTGACGACCGTCTTGCCCTCGGTCCACTTGGCGACAGCGGCCTCGGCGGCAGCCTGCATCTCCTCGTTGGAGGCGTCGCGGGCCACGTCGATGCGGCCGCGGACCTTGCCGAGCACCTGAACGACGATCTGCACCGTGTCCTCGATGGACTCGGCCAGGTCGAACTCGGGCCAGGCGGCGGTGTAGGCATTGCCCTCGCAGCCGAGTGCCTCGTGCCACAGCTCGTCGGCCCAGAACGGGCAAATGGGGGCAAGGACGCTCACGATGTCCTTGGCCACGCCGTAGCACAGCGCCTTGTCGCGCGATGCACCCTCGGTGGCGTTGAGGTAGGCGCTCGCCGCGTTGACGAGCTCCATGACAGCCGAGATCGCGGTGTTGAACTGGCCGCGGTTGAAGTCCTCGGTGCACTTGGCGATGGTGCGGTGACGCTCGCGATAGAGCTTGAGCGCGGCCTCGTCGAGCGCAGCCTTATCGAAGGCCACGTTGGCGTCGCCGGACTGGACGAGCTGCCACACGATACGCCAGGCGCGCTTAATGAAGCGGTTGGCGCCCTCGACGGCCTTGGGATCCCAGTCAAAGTCCTTCTCGGGCGGGGCGATAAACAGGATCGCCAGACGCATGGTGTCGGCACCGTAGGGCTCGATGACCGAGCTCGGGGGCACGACGTTGCCCTTGGACTTGGACATGGTGTCGCCGTTCTCGTCCTTGACCATGCCCTGGCACAGCAGGTTGGTAAAGGGCTCATCCACGCTCAGCAGGCCCAGGTCGCGCAGCGCCTTGGTAAAGAAGCGGCTGTAGAGCAGGTGCAAAATGGCGTGCTCGATGCCGCCGATGTAGTTATCGACGGGCATCCAACGGTCGGCGGCCTCACGGGAGAAGGGCAGCTCGGTGTTGTGCGGATCGGTGTAGCGCAGGTAATACCAGCTGGAGCAAGTGAAGGTGTCCATGGTATCGGTCTCGCGCTTGGCCGGACGGCCACAGACCGGGCAGGTGGTCTCGTAGAAGTCCTTGCACTCGGCGAGGGTCTCGCCGGCACCCAGGTCCAGGTTCTCGGGCAGCGTCACCGGCAGCTGATCCTCGGGCACGGGCACGATGCCGCAGTGCTCGCAGTGGATGGCCGGGATGGGGTTGCCCCAATAACGCTGGCGGGAAATGAGCCAGTCGCGCAGACGGAACTCGACCTTGCGACGGCCGCAGCCCATGGCCTCCAGGTCGGCCACGATCGCGGCCTCGCCCTCGGAGTGCTTGCCGCCGCGCATGCCGGTGTACTTGCCGGACTGGACGAGCGTGCCCTCGGCAGCGTGGGCGCAATCCCAGTCGACGGTCTCGGCATGGAAGGTATCGATAGTCTCGCCGCTGGCCTCGACGGCGGCGCGATCGTCATCGTCCAGGATGATCGGCACGATGGGCAGGTCGTACTTGCGGGCGAACTCAAAGTCGCGCTGGTCGCCGCAGGGAACGGCCATGACGGCGCCGGTGCCGTAATCGGCCACGACGTAGTCGGCAACCCACACGGGGACCTTCTCGCCGTTGACGGGGTTTACCACGTAGCGGCCCGTAAAGGCGCCGTGTTTCTCGAGGGTGCCCTGGGCACGCTCGACGGCAGAGATGTGCTTGGAATCCTCGACAATCTTGTTGACCGCGTCCTCGTACTCCGTGCCGTCGACGAGCTCGTGCAGACGGGCGTACTCGGGGGCCAGGACAAAGAAGGACACGCCGAAGAGCGTATCGGCGCGCGTGGTGAAGACGGTGATCTTACCCTCGTCGCCCTCGATGGGCTCGCCATCGGCGTCGCACAGGGTAAAGTCGACCTCGGCGCCCTCGGAGCGGCCGATCCAGTTGGCCTGCATCTGCTTTACGCGCTCGGGCCAGCCGGGGAGCTTCTCCAAGTCGTCGAGCAGCTCCTGGGAGTACTCGGTAATCTTAAAGTACCACTGCTCCAGGTCGCGCTTCTCGGGCTCGGTGCCGCAGCGCCAGCACTTGCCCTCGGTGACCTGCTCGTTAGCCAAAACGGTCTTGCAGTTGGGGCACCAGTTGACCGGGTTCTTCTTGCGGTAGACCAGGCCCTTCTCCCACAGCTTCTCAAAAATCCACTGGCCCCAGCGGTAGTAGTCGGGGCTGCAGGTCTTGACCATGCGATCCAGATCGTAGGAGAAGCCCATGCGCTTCATCGTGGCGAGCGCCTGGTCCATGTTCTTATACGTCCAGGCGGCAGCCTGCGTGTTGTGCTTGATGGCGGCGTTCTCGGCGGGCAGGCCAAAGGCGTCGAAGCCGATGGGATGCAGCACGTCGTAGCCGCGCATGCGGGCCTGACGGGCCATGGCATCGCCGATGGTGTAGTTGCGCGCGTGGCCCATGTGCAGGTCGCCCGACGGATACGGGAACATCTCGAGCACATACTTCTTGGGCTTGGTGGCGTCGGTGTCGACGGCAAAGAGGTTAGAATCCTCCCAGGCCTTCATCCACCGGGACTCAATGGCCTGCGCGTCGTAGGCAGGGATCTCGTCCTTATGATCTGTGCAATCGCACATATCAGCTCCTTTGTTAGCTGGGTTGGGGCGGGGCGTTCTTACCTTTACTCGCTGCTGCGGACAGCCCTGCTCGCACGAAGAGCACATTAAGTGGCCTTCGGCTCGTGCGGAACTTGCAGCGAGCAAAGGTGAGAACGCCCCGCCACATCGTTAACTCGGTAGATAATAGCAAATACAACAAGCGAGATGCCTGCGACTTGCATGCATCTCGCTTTATCTAAATAACGTGGTTGAAGGTCAACCACTATTTGTTACCCGTCCTAGCATGGACGGGTTTTCCAAGTGCCGCAGATTGGGCCGAAAGAGGAGCGACGCGTACTTTGGTACGCGAGCGACGGCTTGAACGGCAAGGTGCGGTGCCTGGGAAAGCCGCCTAGCGGTAGGTGACGCTCTGCTGGGAATCCTTTACGACGACGTCGTGGGCGCCGCCTTCGACGATGGAGGTGGAGCTTACCAGCGTGAGGCGTGCCTTTTCCTGGAGCTCGGGGATCGAGAGGGCGCCGCAGTTGCACATCGTGGACTTGACCTTGTAGAGCGTGCCGCCCACGCCGTCCTTGAGGGAGCCGGCGTAGGGAACGTAGGAGTCGACACCCTCGACGAAGCTGAGCTTCGCGGCGCCGCCCAGGTCGTAGCGCTGCCAGTTACGGGCACGCGCAGAACCCTCGCCCCAGTACTCCTTCATGTACTGGCCGTTGACGTTCACGCGCTCGGTCGGGCTCTCGTCAAAGCGGGCGAAGTAGCGGCCCAACATCATAAAGTCGGCGCCCATGGCAAGGGCGAGCGTCATGTGGTAGTCGTAGACGATGCCGCCGTCGGAGCACACGGGCACGTAGATGCCGGTCTCCTCGTAGTACTCGTCGCGAGCGCGGCAGACGTCGATCAGCGCGGTGGCCTGGCCACGGCCGATGCCCTTGGTCTCGCGGGTGATGCAGATGGAACCGCCGCCGATACCGACCTTAATGAAGTCGGCACCGCAGTCGGCCAGGAAGCGGAAGCCCTCGGCGTCGACGACGTTACCGGCACCGACCTTGACGTCCTCGCCGTAGTTGGCGCGAATCCACTCGATGGTGCGCTTCTGCCACTCGCTGAAGCCCTCGGAGGAGTCGATGCACAAAACGTCGGCACCGGCCTCGATAAGCAGCGGCACGCGCTCGGCATAGTCGCGGGTGTTGATACCGGCGCCGACCATGTAGCGCTTGTCGCCGTCGAGCAGCTCGTTGGGGTTGGTCTTGTGGCTGTCGTAGTCCTTGCGGAAGACGATGCCCATAAGGTGATCGTTGTCGTCGACGATAGGCAGGGCGTTGAGCTTGTTGTCCCAGATGACGTCGTTGGCGACCTTGAGGCTGATGTTCTTGTCGCCCACGATAAGCTGCTCACGCGGGGTCATGAACTCGGAGACCTTTTTTTGGTGGTCATCGCGGCTGGGGCGATAGTCACGGCTGGTGACGATACCCAGGAGCTTGCCCTTGGGGGTGCCGTCGTCGGTGACCGGCATGGTGGAGTGACCGGTCTTGTCCTTGAGCTCGATGACCTGCTCCATGGTCATGTCGGGGGTCAGCGTGGAATCGGACTGGACAAAGCCGGCCTTGTGATCCTTGACGGCCTTGACCATAGCGGCCTCGGACTCGGGGGTCTGGGAACCGTAGATGAAGGACAGGCCACCCTCGGTAGCGAGCGCGACACCCATGTCCACGCCCGAGACGGACTGCATGATGGCGGAAACCATGGGGATGTTCAGGGTGATTGCCGGCTTCTCACCGCGCTTGAAGCGGGTTAGTGGCGTCTTAAGAGAGACGTTGTTGGGGATGCACTGCGAGGACGAGTAACCAGGGACCAGCAGATACTCCGAAAACGTGTGGGACTCACCGGGAAAGAACGTAGCCATGTTTCTCCTTTTTCCATGCGACCGGTCGGCTGCAGGCCTCATAGGACCCAGCCCAACCTTGGGCGCCCAATACTGGGCAAGTATCTTAACGCACTTTGACTGCTACAATGCATGATTTAAGAAAGCACACGAGGGTTTGACGCAGGCTTTGCGTTTGCCCAGCAAACACTTTAGCGGGGAGACGTGGCGCACATGGAGTACAAGACGACGGCGCGGTTAGTCATTCAATCGTGCGACAAGGATCTGCCGGGCGTATTCGGTCACGGCTGCGTCTTGCTGCTGCAAGGCATCGCCCGCGAGCACTCCCTCAACCGCGCAGCCAAAAGCATGGGCATGGCCTATTCCAAGGCCTGGCGCATCGTGAACGAGGCCGAGGGCCAGCTGGGCTGCAAGCTCATCGAGCGCGACGGCGCCCGCGGAAGCACCCTCACCCCCGCCGGCGAACGAGCCATCGAAGTCTACGAAGAGCTGCAGGCAGAGATCAACGACGTCATAGCCGCAAGGGCCAACGACCTCATCGCCAGCATTAACGCGTAATAGTCTTTTAGGGACTGATTTTTAGTCCGCCGCACTCACGAATTAAGGCACGCGCCACAAAATGGGCCCATCTACTACGTTTGGTTGAATACCCTCGACCATACCGAAAATCGTGATAATAAAACCGCTGGTAGACGGCTTGCTTGTTTTTAAAAATAGCCGGTATGGTCGACCCCTAGGGGTTAAACGTAGTAGATAGGCCGTTTTCGTGGCACAGGCCCCGATGAGCTATTTTCGGAGGGCGTTGTCTAGGGCGGCAGCTATTTGCAGAGGGTCGTCGGTGCCGGCGAAGAGGCGGATGGTATTCCCCTGTTTACCTCGCGGGGCCGAGAGGCGCGTTGTTGCGCCGCCGGCGGGTGACGTGCGGAACTCCACCGGCAAGGCATCGAACAAATCGCCGGCCGTACAGTCGATGAGGTCAAACTCTACTGCCGGACCAAAACCGTGCTCCAGAATGCCGGTCGCGATGGCATGGTCGGGGTGCGAGCTCAGCCCGGGATAGCGCACGTTGCGTACCATCTCGTTCGCGGCCAAATACTCAGCCAGCGCACGGGCGCGGTCGAAGTGAGCCTGCATACGGGCATCGAGCGAGTCCAGCCCGTGCTCCAGCACCTCGGCCTCATCGACGGACAGATCGAGCGCGGCCAATCCGCACCCCTCGAACAACACATGCGCGCACTCAGCCGCGGCATCAATGCGATGGCGCTTGAGCTGCGAGCGCGCGACCGAGACCGCAACGAGCTTGCGCGGCGCGGCGCCGGCGCACACGCGATCGAGCGCCTCAAGTGTCAGCACGGCGCCCAGGCGCAGTGGATTGCATCCAAAGACGCTAGCCACGGTGTTGTCCGCCACCAACAGCGCGTGAGCCTCACGAGCCGCGCGTCCCAGGGCGCGCAGATCGGGCACGCGCAGGCCAAACCCGCCGATGGAGTTGACGAACCACCACAGATGCGGGCCTTCAGCATCAAACGACGCGGCAAAACCCTCGGATGCAGCAGCAAACGCCGCAACCGACGGCTCCCCCACCAGCGCCACGTCGCAGCCATCAAAGCCGAGCGTATACGCATCGGCAAAGTCATCGGCAAACGCAACCAGGCGGTCGCCGGGGCGCACTATCGCCAGCTGCGACAGCGCCGCCGGCACATGCGAGGCCGCAACCAGTCGTGCCTCACACGCGGCGGCCCTCAAAGCCCAGGCCTCTTCTAACTGTTGCACGTCCACGCGGCACCGTCCCTTCAAAAACATAAACCCACGATGCGGATGTTCCCCGCATCGTGGGCAACGGCTGCAGTATAGCGCCGATATGCGACGAGACGTCTAGATGTTGAGCGTGTGGTAGTTCACGTTCGCACTCGGCGCATCAACCGACACGCCATAGGTCTCGGGATAGATACGCGTCGAGAACACGAGCGCACCGTCGTTCACAAACACCTCGACCGACGAAACATCGCCAACGATGCGCACGTTGCGCACCTCGTCGACGGACTCCCAGCGCACGGTGCGACCGCAGCCGGCAGAGGAACGAGACTCATCGGCAAAGCGCATCTCAAAACGCGCGGGCAGCTCGCCCTCGGCAGGCGCAAATGCAAGTGAAAGCTCGCCATTCACCGTAGCGGCAAATACACCGTCCACACCATCGACAGCTACGTCAAAGCACGCGTCGCCGGCAACCTCCAGCGAGCCCTCCCCCACAGCCACAGAGCTATAGTACTGGGTGATCTCACGCGCCGGCTGCTGCAGCACCACGCCGTCAACGCCAACCGTCAGCTCACGCGGTACCGTCATGCAGTGCTGCCAACCGGTCACCAGCGTAGGGTTGTTGTTATACGTCGGCTCGTCGGGCATACCCATCCAGCCGATCAGAATATGGCGACCATCCTCGGCCACAAACTCCTGCGGCGCATAGAAATCAAAGCCGGCGTCCCACAGGCGGAACTCGCCCAGCTCGTAGGCACCATCGCCGCCCGTAATGTCACCCGTAACGGGCATATAACCCGCAGCATACACGTTACCGCGATCCCAACGACCGCCTTCAAGGCCCTGCGGCGAGAAGGAAAGAAACTTTGCCGGCGCAGCGCCCTCAGCAGGCAGCTCAAGATACCCCGGGCACTCCCACATAAAGCCAAAGCGCTCAGACGAGGAAACACGGGCCTCCAGCTCCCAGCTCAGCATATCGGCCGAGCCATACACCAGAATTTCGCCCACATCGCGACCGGCACCCTCGCCGTGCATCGCACAAAAACGGCTCTCCACATGCGGCCCGTCTACGCGACGTCGCGCACCCAGCACCATGTGGTAGCGCCCGTCCGCATCGCGCCACACCTTGGGATCGCGCACGTGGCACGTCAGATCCTCCGGGTAATCCTCAGACGCCAGCACCACGCGCTTGGCCCCAAACGTCTGCCCGTCGGCGCTCTCCACGTAGATGGTATCGGCACGACGGCCGGTATTAACGTAGTCGAACGTCCCGTCCGCATCCGAGAGCTTCACGTTGCCGGTATACAGCACGCGAATGCGACCGTCCTCGGCAAGCGCCGATCCCGAATACACACCATGGCAATCGAACGGCTCGTCGGGAAGCAGCGGCGCACCAACGTAATCCCACGTCATAAGATCGCGGCTTACCACGTGGCCCCAGGCCTTAACGCCACCCTCTACATCAAACGGCGCATACTGAAAGTACGCATGAAACACGCCACCCGCTTGGCAAAGACCGTTAGGGTCGTTGAGCCAGCCCGCCGGCGGCATAATGTGAAAGCGCTGGCCGTAGGCGCCATGACCACACTCGATGGCAGCCGCCTCAACAGCGGCGACCAGCTTTGCAAGGTCGCGACCAAGTGCATTAGACATACAAACGTCCAATCGAATCGAAGGCTCATGGCGCCCAAAAAACGCCACACACAAACGGAAACACCCGCAGGCGCGCAAGCCCGCGGGCATTCCCCCAATCAAAAGCTCTTAGGCCTGCTCGGCTGCCTTGGGCTCGTCCTTGTACAGGACAAACGAGATGGCAAAGGACACGAGCGCCGCGACCGCGAACATGATCGCGTACTGCACGGGCTGGGCCAGGCACAGCAGGATACCAAAGATGCCGGTAACGCCGGTGCCAGAAGCCGCGAGCGAGGTGAGCGCGCAGACCAGGGCACCGCAGCCGCCGCCGATGCAGCCGGCGATGAAGGGCTTAAAGAAGCGCAGGTTCACGCCAAAGATGGCAGGCTCGGTAATGCCCATAAAGGCGGACAGGGCCGAAGGAAGCGCCAGACCCTTGATCTTGGCGTCGCGGGTCTTAAAGGCAACGGCAAGCGCGGCGCCACCCTGGGCGATATTCGCGGCGCTGGCGATGGGCAGCCAATAGGTCACGCCGTACTGGGCGAGCTGGCCCAGGTCGATGGCGGTGTACATCTGGTGGATACCGGTAACGACCGTGGGAGCGTAGAACAGGCCGACGATGAACGAACCGATGCCGAAGGGCAGGGTCAGCAGGGCCTGGATCAGACCGAGGATGGCATTCTCGGCCCACACAAAGACGGGACCGACGGCGATAAGCGTCACGAGCACGGTCACAAAGACGGAAACGAGCGGGGTCACAAAGAGATCGAACATCTCGGGGACGATCTTGTGCAGGCGCTTCTCCAAAAAGGCCAGGATAGCGCAGGCGATGACGATGGGAATGACGTGACCCTGGTAGCCAACCCACTCAAAGCTGTACACGCCGGGGATGACGGTGACCATGGTCTGCACGCCCTCGGAAGCAACCGTGTAGGCGCTCTGCAGCGAGGAGTTGATAAACGCGCCGCCGACGACCGCGCCCAGGTACGGGTTGGCGCCGAAGGCCTTGGCGGCGGAGTAACCGATCAGAATCTGCAGGATGCCAAAGGACGTGCCGGAGACCAGGTCGGCGATCTTGTAGATAAAGTTATTGGTGTCGAGCGCGATAAAGCCGTTGGAGGCCATAAAGTTGAGGGCGCTCATAATGCCCAGCAGCAGGCCCGAAGCCACGATGGCGGGAATGATGGGGACGAAGATGTCGCCGAGCACCTTGATGGCGCGCATAAAGATGTTCTGCTGCTGCGCCGCGGCCTCCTTGACCTCGGCCTTGGAAGCGGCGTTGATGCCACCGAGCGCGATGAACTCGTCGTACACCTTATTGACGGTGCCGGTGCCAAAGATGATCTGCAGCTGGCCCTGGGCCTCAAAGACGCCCTTGGCGCCATCGATATTCTCGATGGCTTCCTTGTTGACCTTAGCGTTATCGGCAATTACCAGACGCAGACGCGTGGCACAATGTGCGGCCGAAACAACGTTGTCGGCGCCACCGATGTTGTCGAGCACCTCTTGGGCCGATTTGCGGTAGTCCATAATGTCCCTTTCCCTCAGCGGGCATTTTCGCGCCCGGTCATGTTTGACAGTTACACTGTAATCGTTTTCAGTTTTACATAACTGCAAACGATTACATATCGCCGCAAACGGTAGCAATCTGCCGGCGAACGGTAGATATTCGTCAATAAGGGTTTGCTGAGGGATCAAAAGGCAGGGTGCCACCCCGTCGCTTACACGCACATAAGCTGATGGCCCAGCTTAAGGGCGCGCATGCCGCGCTCCCCTTCCACACCATCGACGGCGTCGAGCAGCATACTCGTGGCCTCCACGCCACTGGTGAGGTAGCCGTAATGCACGGTGGGAATGCCGCCGGTCAGCGCGCGCAAAAACGCGTTGTCGCCAAAGCCGCTCACGCGATGGGCACCCTCGCCCGCGCCACGAACTTCGTCGATGGCACGCAGGGCACCGGCCGCCATAGTATCGGTCGCACACGCGATAAAGGCCAGATCGGACTCGGCCTCTAACAACTCACGCGCCGCACGGTAACCGGAATCAAGCGTAAACGAGCCCAGCCGAATCAGTGCCGGATCGAGCTCACTGCCCGCAGCAGCCAAGCCGTCCTGCACGCCGCGACGACGATCGTAGCCGGCGGCACGGTCGTCCTCGGTAACGCCGACGTAGCCGATCTTTCCCGTCACGCGTCCAGCCAGCGCGTGGCCAAGCTCATAGGCGGCCTCGTAATCGTCGTGATACACGCAGGCCGTCCCCTCGACATGCTGACCGATCAGCACAATGGGCACCCGACACGATGCAATTGCCGCGCGATGCTCATCGGTAATCATAGTTGCCACGAGCACAATGCCGTCAACGGGGTGGTTCTGAAACAGGTCCAGGTACTCGAGCTCACGATCGGCCACGTTGTCCGTGTTCGCCAGCAGCATCTGGTAGCCGCGGCGGCCAAGAACCTGGCCGATGCCGGCCGTAATACGACTTACCGACTCGGAATTAATCTTAGGCACGATGACGCCGATAAGCTTGGTGGACCCAGTGCGCAACGCGCGGGCCTGATTCGACCGCACATAACCAGTCTCTTGAATCGCCTGCTTAATGCGCTCGGCCTTATCGGCCGAGATATATCCACCGTTGAGATAGCGCGAGACCGCGGCGCTCGAAACGCCCGCCAGCTCAGCGACATCTTTCATACGTATCAAAAAGCACCCCTGACATCGAATTCACAAGCACTATGATACCCAACTAGCCGTGATACTCCCCGTTATATTGAATGAGCGTCAGGTCCTCGACGCCATCAATCGCGCGGATCGCATCTGCATAGGGCATGTCCACGCCGTCCGAGAACACCTCGACGGCCATCTCTACCTTGTCGCCGCGCATGGTCTTGGACTTCACCGTGAACTTGGTGCGACCAAAGGCACGTACGATATCGTCACCCGTGGTCTGGCCCGTGTAATGGATCACCATCATGTACACACGCGCCTTGTCCTGATGCGCGGCAAAGCCGGCGATCATCACCACGATCACCACTGCGGTGAGCGCCACAAGTGCATACATGCCAGCGCCCGCCGTAATGCCCGTGGTAATGGCCCAGAAAAGATACAGCAGGTCGAGCGGATCCTTTACCGCTGTACGGTAACGCACGATAGACAAGGCGCCCACCATACCGAGCGAGATAACCACGTTGGTCGAGATCGCCAGTGTAACCATGCAGGTGAGCACGCACATGCCCACAAGCGTCACGGCAAAACTGCGCGAATACACCACGCCGGTAAAGAAGCGCTTGTACACGTGGTAGATCAGGATGCCCATGGCCAGCGCCACGAGCAGCGACAGACCGATCTTGGCAGGATCGACCTGGCCAAACGCCTCCAAGACGGAGTTCTTAAAAAAGTCCCTGGTGCTCATGGTCTAGATATCCCCTCGGTTCTCAAAGTCCGATTCCCAGTAATTAAATCCGCGCAGGTAGGCGGTCTTTTCGTAGCACAGGCAGTACTTGGAGACCGCCGTAAGCTCTGCGGCACCCGGCGGCACCATATCGCGCACAAGCTGCGGGCAAAACTCCGTAAACTTGACTTCCATCACCAGCTTGCCCGGCTCCAGCACCGGCAGGGCGGGCAGGGTCGCGTCAAAGATATCGAAGCTTCCAACCGCGGCGCGCACGTCCATGTCAAACGTAATGCGCACCGTGCCCTCATCCATCACCCACGGCTCGCGCTCGTAGTCCACAATGGTACGCGGGCGCATCATGTTGCAGATGCACTCGATGTAGAACTCGCGGCAGAGCTGGTGCGGGCTGCGCAGCAAAAAGTCGTAGTCGCCGGCCAGGATGCGCTCAAACTCGTCGCGCGTGAGCGGCGCATCCTCCTTGTAGATCCAGCTGCCGTACTTCTTTTTGCGCTCGAGTTTAATCACCTTGTCGCTGCCGTTGTAAATGCGCACGCGATACTTCTTACGCATCAAAATGCCGGCGTCCTTTTCCTCGTACGCCGTATTTGCGTAGTCATCAAAGTACAGGCTACGGATGGTATAGCCGCCCGCCTGCGCATGCTTGTCCAGCTTAAAGACCGGCGCCATGCGGCAGGCAAGCGCGGCGTGTTCGCCCTCGTTGATAAGGTACTTGAGCTCGTGGCGATACCGCTCCTGCTTGGTGCGCGCAGGCGGGGCGGCCAGGCGCTCCAACAGCGCGCTAGCCCTCCTCATAGATGTCCCCCACAACCTTGCCGCCATCCTGCACGTAAAAGCACAGCGTGCCGTACTGCTTGCCGTCGTCGGTCACGTAGTAGTCAAAAGCATCTTGCGTATAGCCATCGGAATTGGTGGCGCGCACGCGCACAAAGTACTGGCCGGCATCGGGTGCATCGCAAGTCACCTCGGGCAGCAGCACGTCCTCGGCCTTAAAGACCACGTCGGCAATGGCGTAGTCGCGCGCCAGCTCCACGGTATAGCGAATATCGCGCGCCTCAAAATCGTAAGATGCGTCCCAATTAATGCGCAGCTTGCCGTTATCGATCTGCGGAATGCCAATATAGAACGGCATGGGCTTTTTAAAGCTCTCGCGATAAGTCTTGTAGTTTTCCTCAATCTCGGAAGGAATCGCCGCGGCAATCTGCTCGTATTCGTCCTTGGTCACGGGCAGGTTATCGATATCGGGCGAGGCAAACACCAGCGACTCGGTCACCTCGCGATACTGCTTGACCATCTTGGCCAGGCGCTCCTCGGTCAAATACGAGCGCAGGTCCTTAACGGCACTCTGGAGCTCGCTGCGGAACGACTTGCTACACAGCGCGCGGTTAAACAGCACGTTGCCCCAGTAGTTGCTCACGCCGCGCTCCCAGCTGGCGTAGTCCGAGAACCCCGCCAGGCTCAGCTCCAGCTTGCGCAGCATGCCGTCGTTATCCCAATCCAAGAAATACCAAACGTTAGAGTTGAGCGGGCTGTACAGATAGCAGTTGCGGTTCTGCGTGTCGCAGTTGCCCGTCAAGATCTGAAACGCCATCCAATAGACCAAGTTCTCGGTATCAAAATACGTGTCGAGCACCTCGTCGATCTTATTCGAGGTGTCGTTGAGCGCGTCGAGCATCTCGATGAGCTTGGTATGGTCCGAATCGCCTTTAATCTCGAGCATGCCCTCAAAATTGGCCTGATTATAATCGGGGTCGTCTGCCAGCTTAATGGTGTCCTCGTAGCGATTGAAATCAAAGCTGTTGACCTTATACAGATGCCCGCTCTTATCGAGCCCATGGGCCTTAAGTGCCGTCTTATTGAGCTGCTCCACCTGCGTAAACAGGCCGTAATCCTCAAAGGTATCGTTGGACTTCTCGGTCTGGTCGCACACCCACAGATGCACAAACTGCGTACGCAGGCCCATCATCTGGGGAATCCCACGGATGAGGTCGTAGGCCATTTTATTGCGAAAGCGCATACCCTCGCCCATGTGCTTATTGAGCGCGATAGAGCGTTGCTGGCGCCAGGTGCCCTTACCCTTTTTGAGCTCTACCTTGTAATTCTTTTGCGAGTAGGTACTCGACGTCTGGCCACGCACCTGCACGGTGGCATTGGGCGTCTCCTCGCCGTAACCGACCTCGCCGGCCACGGGGCCCTTGTCGTCGCCCGGCTGCAGCAGGCCCATAACCTGGTAGCGCGTCACGCCCATATCGGCGTAGTCGTACACCGAATACGTATTGATCTCGGCCCAAGAGTGATCGGTGTTCTCGGAGCTGTTGCCGCGCGACACCGTCAGGTACATGCACACGATGCCCGAATCGTCGTAGACCTCGTACAGCTCGTCTTTGTCGCGCAGGTGCTTGGACTGATCGGAGGCGTCAGCCTTTTTGATCTTGCCCTGCTTTTTGGTCTTTGTGGTCGAGGAGTCGTCCTGCGCAGAACAGCCCGAAAGCAGCAGCGTGCCGGCAGCCGCCTCGATCAGGCGGCGACGAGATATCATCCTATCGGTCATCAGGACCTCCCCAATGGTTGCGATACACGCGGACCACCGTGCGCTCAAACGCACCGTGCGGCTCGCCGTCGTCGCGCTGCTCCTCAAAGCGCTGCTCGGCATGGTCGAGCACGCGGCCCAGCTCGGTAAACCAGCCCACCTTGTCGGTCGCCACAATGGGCTGCTGGCTCAAAATACGATACGGCAAGTTGGCAGTATACGTGTCGAGCCGCAGCAGCGCCACGATAAAAAACACCGCCGCGCCCAGCAAAAAGCCAAAGCCGTAAAACTGCGTGGGGAACAACAGCGAAATGGTCGTCGCAAGCCCCGCCACACCCGCGAACAGCCCCGACGCCAGCACCGCGCCCTTATAGTCGGTAAAGTACAGCAAAATGAGCATGACCGTGTTGCCCACCGCGTACAGGCCGTAGCCCACGCACAGGGTACGGAAATACCCGTGCATAAGGTTGTTAAAGCCCAGCGGCAGGGCCGAGAGCACCGTGGTCTCCAGCGAGATGACCGCTGCCGTCACAAACAGCTGCTTAAGCGCACAAAAGCGCAGCTCGTTGTTGAGGGTGGCGAGCATTTCCTCCTCGGCCACCACGATATCGCCCACCACGCCGCCGTCGTTGAACAGGCTGTAGTAGTTGCGATACCGCGGATAAAAGTTGACCTCGACCGACACCACAAAGTTGACGGTCGTGACCAAAATGGTCAAAAACGCGATAAGCGCCGGCACGTCGTGATAGGGCGCGCCGTAAAACAGACCCTTGACCTGCACGCCGATGGGCCCGGCCCAAATAATCACCAGGTGCGCGAAGAGGCCCAGATTGGTAAACAAGCCCGTGAGCGCCAACGGCATAAACTCGTCGAGCCAGCGCAAAAAGAGCCAGGGGCTGCGATCGCTCTGCGGAAAATACCGGTACAGCAGCACCACGTCCCAGGCGAGCATCACGCCGTAGCCCAAGGCGATCGATGCCAGCAGGCCCTCGACCGGCGGCAGCCTCAGCGCCAGCGCAGCCAAGGCGCACAAGCACGCCACGCCGATGGCGGCCGCAAAACTGCACAAAATGCCGCGGTAGTCCTTGATGGCCGTGAGGTAGCTCATGCCGTTCCAGTTGACGACCATAATGTTGAACAACCACAGGCACAGCAGTCCCTGCAGCAGCGTGGCGCCCGAGAACAGCAAGAAGATACCGTACAGCACTGTGCCCGCAACCAACATAATGGCGTTGGAGCCCCAAAACGAGGGCAGGATCTCTTCCTCGCGCTCGGCAAAGAGCATATCGGCCAAAAAACGCGTGACGGGCATGGAGAAAAAGCTCGTGAGCGTAAGCGAGGCCAGCAGCGTATAGGTGACCATGCACACGAGCAAGTCCTGGTTGGCTCGGCCCACGCCCCACAGGCTGCACAGCACCAAAATGCCCACCTGCAGCAGCACGCCCAGCAGCATGGGGCCCGTGCACACAATGCCGGCGTAGCCATAGGCGCGCATGGTGGCAAACAGGCCCTTGCGCTTAAACAGGCGCTTAAGCTCAAATCCGATTCCGGCCATGGGCTACACCTCCTTACGGGGCAGGTCGAACGCGCGGGCCGTCTCGTCGTAGAGCGCGCGGTAGTTGGCGAGCATCTGCTCGTGCAGGTAGTACGTGGCAACGCGGCGCTGACCGCGCTCCCCCATCTCCAAACGGCGGGCACGGCTTGCGCACATGCGCTCCATGGCATCGGCCAGGCCCTTGCGATACATGGGCGGACTCACAAAGCCTGCCACGCCAAAGTCGTCGCCGGGAGCGCCTTCCAGCAGCTCGCGGCAGCAGCCCACCTCGGTCGTCACGCAGGGGCGACGCGCGCCCAGCGATTCCAGCACGCTCAGTGGCTGGCCCTCGGAGATACTCGTCAAAATGGTAAAGTCGAGCTTTTGCATGTACTCGACTACGTCCACGCGACCGGTAAAGATCAGGTCGCGCACACCCAGCGTCTCTACCAGCGCGTGGCACTCGGCGCCGTATTCCTCGTCGTCCACGCCGCCCATAATGTGCAGGCGCACGTTTGGCAGGCGCTCGTGCAGCTCAAAGAAGGCATAAATCATGGTCTTAACGTCTTTGATGGGCGCCAGGCGCACCACAGCGCCAATGTCCACCCAGCCGTCGTCGGGCTTAAGCGGAATACCCTTAAAGCGATCGAACTGAATGCCGTTGGGGATCACCAGGCACTTGGACGCGTCGCAGCCCATATCGACCTGCGTCTTGCGGGCGTTGTGGAACAGACTCGTCACACGGAAGGCGCGGCGGTAGATTTCCTCGGACAGCATATAGAAAAAGCGAATCCAGCGATCCTTAAACGACGGCACCACCCAGTCGGCGCGAATGATCTCCTCCTCGCGCTCGCGGGTGTAAATGCCGTGCTCGGTGAGCAGCGCCGGCGCGTTGTTCATGCTGGAGCCCAGGCTTGCCAAAAGACCTCCGTAGCCGGTCGAGATGGCATGATATACGTCTGCCACCGGCACCTCGCTGCCCAGCAGATGCAGCACCGGCAGCAGCATGGAACGCATGGTGTGGAAGGCATCGGCAAAGGGCGTATAGGGATACTCGGCCAGGCATACGTCGCGGAAGATGTCCATAAACGTACGGCTCTGTAAAAACGAGAGCGGGTGCACGCGGCGGCGCTGGAATATGCCAAACAGCACGTCCCAGTCGGGGTTGGAAAGCGACACCAGACGGCGCAGCGCCTCGCGTTCCTGGTCGTTAAAGCTCGCCTCGTGCTGCTCGCCGGACAGGCGCAGGGCGTCGTCCAAAAACACCTCGTGCACCCCAACGACATTGCTGGGCAGCTCGTAGACAAACTTGCCGCGGTCCTCGGCGTGCGCGCCAATCACCCACAGCACAAACTCGTGCTCGGGCATGGCCGTGATGTAGCCGTGCATCCAGGTGGACACACCGCCGTGCACATAGGGGTAGCAGCCCTCGAGTACCAAGCAGATTCTCATCGGTCGCTGCCCTCCTTACGCTCGATCGTAACGGTCTTGTCGTTCGCCTTGAGCAGATACAGATTGCCCGTTAGGTGTGTAAGCTCGCCACCTGTCACCGCGCCCGGCTCGCCGCTATTGGCGCGGAACATGAGCCATGCCTCGTCGTGGAAGTTGCCGAGCGTCACGGTCCAGGTGTCCTCGTTCGTGTCCACATCCACCGTTGCCGACGAGAAGCGCTGGATGGCGCCCGAGCACTCGGAGCCAGTCTGCATGCGCAAGTCGGGCGCGGACTCGGTCAGCCAGTCCAGGTAGTCGGTCAGGCCACCCTTGTAGACCTCCCAGCCCTCCTCGGCGCCGCGATCGGGGTCCAGCAGGTCGTCCGGGTGCATAAAGTGCGTGCTCACGTAGTGCATGTTGAGCTCGGACACGGCGGCCAGACGCATATAGGTATCGTCGACCATGCCGCCCGACACGATGCGCGGCTGCTCCACGATGCCGTCGCTCGCCACGCCAAACTCCTGCACGTAAGGCAGGTCGGTTCCGTCCTCAAAGTACGTACTGGCAATGGTTTTAATGCGCGGAACATCGGTGCCGATGATCTTGCGCGCGCGGGCCGAAAGGATATTCGACGGCGGCACGTAGACCGAACCATGCGCGTTTGGAAGCACGTCGTCCTGGAAAGCGATAAGCTCATTGAGCGCCGCGACGAGCGTCTCCTTGTTCTTCCACGTCTTGTAGTCGTAGAGCGTGCCGTAGTCGGTATCCGAAAGCGCGAGCGGCTGATGGTTATAGCCGTGAAAACCCAGCTCTCCGCCCATCTGCAGCAGCATGCCGCCAAAGTAGCGGAACTGCGTGGTATCGGCCTGACGTGCGGGTTCGGTCTGGTTGACCGCGTCCTCGTAGTTTTCGATCATCACGCCGGTATAGCGAATGTCGTATTGCTGCGCCAGCTTTTGCAGGTCGGGCCACCACACCTTGGCGTAAAAATCGGCAATGGAAAGGCCGTAGTCGCGTTTAATGTAGGTGCCGTCGCCCGAGGGCACGGGACTGGGAAAATCGTCCAGGTAGAAAACGGCGCTGTTGATGACGGGATATACCGTCGCATCGCCCAGCAGGCTGATTGCCGAAGCATAGAACCCGCGCAGGACTTTGTCGTAGATGCCGATATTGCACACCACGGTCTGGCCACTGCCGCAATCGCTCGACCAAATGAGCGGAGCTTCCTCATCGCCGGTCTTGGCCCACACTTGCGCATCCTCGCGCAGCGAAACCGAAAGCGACGAATCGAAGGGGTCGGAGAGCTCAAAGCGCTGGCCCCCGCCGATCATAAAGTCCTCGCTCGGTACGATACTCTCAGCCGTCACGTAGTCGTAGCTCACGGTATCGATACCCAGCTTGGGCGCGATCGCCTGCAGATAGCTCGTGCTATCCGGCGTCATGCCCAGCATGAGCGAGCCACCGGCGCGCACCCAGCTCATGATGTCGGTGAGGTGCGTGCCCAGACCGTCGAGCGAAGGCATCAGTAAAATCACGCGATCGAACGACGTGAGCGAGGGAATCGCGTCCGCGCCGTCGGTGGCAATATCCACATCGCGGTGGGCGATCTTCATGTCCAGCAAAATCTGGTCGAACTGGTCTTTTACGTCATCGACACCGCTCTGATCCGAGTCAGCAATGACCAGGCAGGTAGGCTTTTGCCCAAAGATTGCCGAGCTTGCAGGCGTGGCGTCGTTGGCAGCGAGCATGCCCAGCTTATGCTGCCCGGCGCTATACTGCACGCCGGCGCGCTCAATAAACAGCACGGCGGCCATGGCAATAAAGACCGCCCACACCACGAGCAGCCCCATCCAGCGAAAGCGACCCGCATGGTCGCGCACGCGGTGCACTACGTTCATCGGGCCTCCTCCCCATCGCGCCAAAACGTAAGCTTTTCGCGGTTTTCGGCACTCAAATACACATGCTGGTTGTCGATTGCATCAATCACCTGCTGCACGCCCGCGCCATCGCGGCGCATCACGGCCAGGCGCAGGCAGAGCATCCACGCGTCTTGTTCGTCGGGCGCATCGGCGATCAGCTGGTTGGCTACGCTCTGTGCCTCGTCAATGTCACCCGCGTCTGCCAGCGCACCGGCGTAGGCAACACGCAGCGGTACGCTATCCTCGCACTCGCAACGACGTGCGAGCAGCTGCGCATACTGCTGATGCTGAATCTGCGCCACGCGACCCTCGGCCAAGCCCGATTCCAGGTACGTGCCCAAAAAGTCGCAGTACGCGCCCAGGTTCGCGGCGCTCGGATCGGTCTTATACGCACGCTCCAGCTGCTGCAGCTTAAGGTCGGACTCCTTGGAGATCTGCGCCACCGCCGTCGCAGCGTAGTGCGCCACCTCCACATCGTCGTTGAGTTTGGCGGCCTGCAGCTGCGCCAGGTACGCATCCGGGTCCTCGGTGAGCATGGAGAGCATCAGCCGGCGGCGGTCGCCCGCGTCGTTGACGATGAGCGCTTCCTCCAGCGGCACCACGCCGGCGTCGCCCTCGCGGCCCTGCACCAGCATGCTGCGGTGCATGCCGTCGTTAATACGCAGCGATTCCAGCGTGCTGTCCTTAAGCGCGTCGCCAAACACGGCGCTGCGCGCGCAAAGCAGCACCACCAGCAGTGGCCCCCATAGCGGCACGAGCACCATAACGGCCAGCATATGGCCACGCACCGGCAGCAGACCCAGCTTCATAAGGGTCCACAGCACCAGGCACACCAGCACGTGGATCAACAGCAGCACTGCGGCAACAACGAGCGAGATCAAGCGGCGTCCCCCTCATCATTGCGGTTAGCGGGGGCAATGCGCTGCAACAGCGCCACAACGCCCTCTCCGTCGACCGGCTCAACGGTAATTTGCCTGGCTGCCAGGCGTGACCTTATAACGGACAGGTCCGCGTCGCTCGCCTGGCGCATCAGCAGGTACAGCGTGTCGCCATCCACCAGGCCCGCGGCGTCGCTCTCGCGAATCGCCGAACCAATGGCCCCGACGAGCTCGCCCACAGGCTCCATCCCCGGTACCACGCGCAAAAGCAAAAAGCTCCCCATCTTGCTGTCGCACAGCGCCTGCTCTGCCACCAGCTCCTGAGCAAATGCGTCTTGCTTAAGCACGCACGTCCCCGTAATGCAGCGTTTTTCCTGCGCCACGGCCTCGTAATCGAAGGCACGCCCCAGCGCGCTTTCGACCAGGCCGCACAAAATGCGAAAGAGGTTTTGGTAGTACAGCGTCATTTGGCTCTCGGCCGCGCGGCGCACAAAAATCATGACCAGCGGCGCCCCGTCGCGCTCGATAATGTAGCCAAACATGGGGAGCCCCGGCGTCATCGCGCGGTTGATCCACAGCCCCGAGCGCGCCCCCTCAAGGATGGGCGTGAGCTGCTGCATCGAAAGCGAACGGGCCGCATCGCCAGCAATCGCCGGGCTCGCCGCCACCAGGCGCGCAAACGACCCGCCCGTGACGTGATAGATCGTCACGGAGTCGTTCTCCAAAATCTCGCCCAGCAGCTCGCAGCACTTGCGATAGATATCGCGCGGATTGAACACGTCGAGCTCCTGCGTCACGGCAAAGATCTTGCCGAAGCTGTCGTGGCGCCCCACGATCTGGCGCTTGTAGGCGCGCTTGTCCTCCACCGCGTCGTGGTACAGGCGGGTTAGGAAGTCGTTGCGGTTGCGCACGAGTTCGTTTTCGTCGCACTCCACTTTGAGCGCCTCGCGGTTGCGCAGCTGCACGTAGCCGCACACGGCTCCCACCACAAAGTACGCGATAAACGGCAGCCAGTTGGAGGGCTCGTAGAACAGACCCTGGAAGGTATAGCCGTACTGGGTAAAGTAGCTCGCCGCCAGGCCCACCGAAGCCAGCAGCGCCGCCACCAGGCCAAAGTCGAGCCCGTAGAGCGTGCCGATCAGCACAACGTAGAGAAGACGATAATCGAGCACGTTGAGCTGGGCCGACTGAGAAAACAGGTGCTCCAGCAGCTCGAAGAGCACCCAGGCGGCAGCCGTTTCCAAGCATTTGATAGGCAGCGACCGTAGCTGAATACGGTCAATCGCTGCCCGCAGCGGGTTAGCTTTTTTGTCGCGTCCATTAACCCAGCGGGCGTGAATAGTCGAAAGGTCGCGCAGCAGGTCATAGCGCTGGAACCAGCCATAACGAATGCGAACGGCATCGCCCGCAGGCAGTGTATAGCCGGCCGAATCACCATAGGCAACGGAAAGCCCCGGGGACAGGCCTTGGAGCGCCTCGCCCAGATCGCCCGCGGTGTGGCGGAAGGCATCCGCGACCTCAAGCGTCTCGAAGGTGGCATTCCAGCTGTCAAAAACACGATGTATGAGCACCGCGAGTTCTTCCGCGCACAGCAGGGGAAACGGAGCGTCGACAGCACCTTGAAGCGCAACCGATCCTGTCGAGCATGCATTAAACAGCGGCACTAAAAAGGGGTCACTGAGCGCTGCGGAGGCCGTATACAGATAGGGCGTACAGAGGATCTTGACCTGGATGTCATCTTGCGTGGCATAGTAGCGGCACAGGTCGTTTGCCGCGCGGGCGATAATGCCCTTACCCGTTTGCGCGGCGGTGCCTGTGGAATCAGGGGCGTCGGTGGCGCCTGTATCGCCGTCGGTGCTTTCCGCACCCGCGGGCCCGGCAACAAACAGCAGCTGCACACGGCGGCCCATGCAGGCGCGAAAGACAGAGCGCAGAAGCTCGATGTCGCCAAAGGTCTCGGTATGCGGCGTGAGGTAAGTGGAAAGGTAGACCACGCGATCGAACTCGTAAGCCTGGTCCAGGTGCTGCAGCAGCTCTTTCCACGACGAGGGCGCCGGCGAGTCATCGCGTTGCGCGTCCTGCGCCGCCACGACCTGCACATGGTCACCAGGGAACGCCTTGGCGCAAAAGTCGTCGTCAACATATGCAGTATTGCCAACAACCAGCACCTCCATAGCGCAACCCCTCCTAATCCGTTATCCACTATGGCTAATTATGCGTATTTTACGCTGCCAATGTAGGCGCAGGGCAACTTTTAAAACTGTTTTAAGAACATCTTCAGAGGATGTGAGGCATCGAGAGTGCTAAATGAACACTCAATCCTGAAGTATGCGGCAAATTCCAAGCATGTCGACCATGTCGAATGGCGGCAACGCTTCTACCTGCTGCTTCTTTACAAGAATAAGGCGGTGTGCTTGGGGGTTTCAGAATTTGCCGCATACTTCCGGCAGGCGCTTTCGGAAGTGCGAGGTAAAACCGAGGTCGTTCGACCAGACCCCAGTTTTAAACTTCCGCGACCTGCGGTTTTGTTGGCAAAAATCGGGTTGTGCTCGGAGGTTTTCGATTTTTCCCCGCACTTCCGGAATGCGAGGCCCTACAAAGCGTGTTCTAGCAACATTAGCGGCATCTGCGGCACCATCCAGCAGCAGTGGAAACATCAAAGGGCCGTTGCCGGAAAACCGGACAACGACCCTTCTTTGTCTCCGCCTCACGTAGAGTCCACGGCGACTGTATCACTGGAAACATCTTACCGTAACGCCAAGCAACCCAGCGGGGCGACGATTGGCAATGCAGCTTTTCGTCCCCCAGCTGCCATCTAAATAAAACTAGGGGATGCCCTCCGTTAGGAAGGAACCCCCTTGCAAAACTATGGCCTATAGCAGGCTTTCGTTTTTTGTTTAGAAAATCATACCGCAGCGGCTGCTTGCAGAGCGCAATCCTAAAACAAACGTATGCCCAAACCTCTCATCACCGCTTTATGCCAAACATCATTCAACCTCTGCTTGGCACCTTCAACAATAAGCGGGACGTTCTTCTCGGATGAGCTGTACATGACTAATCAAACTCTCCGGCACGGAGGAGCTTTTCAATGTTGTTGCCAAGTCTCAACTCGCGATCGGTGGAATCAGCCAAAGTACGAATGCCATTATTTGAAGAGATTTGATATACGCAGTCAGGCCGCATGACGCCGTTCTTAACAAGCGAAGTGTTGTGAGTGGAACACAGTATCTGACAAGATGCCTTGGAAGCAAAAAGCTTCAAAAGGCTCTCTGCCATCTCAAAGTGACAAAAAGCGTCAAACTCATCTATGAACAAAAAGCTGGCTGACTCGTTAAGCTCAAGCTCAGAGAACAGCTTAACCAGAGTTCTTGTACCGCTAGAGCACGCCTCGACAAACGGGATGCATCGCACGGGATGATTGAAGTACAGAACAGGCGAGCCGTCGGACTCTTTAATAACGATCAGAGACTCATCGACTCCAAAATTGCGAATAAATGACTCGAATTCCGCAACTTTGTTCTCGCGTATGATTTTGTCGATTACCTTTCTTGTTTCAAACCCTTTTAATCGAAAAACGTCCATGCGAATCAGCCTCATGCGCGAGACAAATCGGCGTAATTCAGCCAAGACGCCTAAAACATCAGTTGGAAGGCTACTCGTTATATAAGAAAGAAGGCTCAGCGAAGTATCAGAGAATTCAAAATTGACCCCAGCTGCACCGATTCGTTCAAGGTGGTTCTCCATGAAAACGCCGCGTGCATTATTGAAATCGAAAATGAGACTCTCATCAATCGATAGGCTCTCGTGAAGCCAAGTAGTGGGGGATGTCTTTTCATAGCTGTAATTGATTTCGCGACCGTCAAATTCAAAGACATAAGTGAACTGTGCCGTGCCTCGCCCGCAATCAGCATTCAAAAACAGACGATCGTCCTGGTCAGAATAATCGAACGCCTTTGGAAAGCCGAGCGTAATGTCGAATAAAGCTGAACCAAAATTCGATTTACCAGACGCATTTCTGCCGATCAAAAGTGCGGTTTTCACGGTTCCGTTTTTAACGTTATTTTCTGCAAACTGGTAATCACGAGAAGCTGCAAAATCAAATGTAACCGGATTCGGAAAATTCCTATAGCCATCAACAGTAAAACACTTAAGCATTAGACTCTCCCATCTCTTGCCGTAATTATATTACGGCAAGAGATGGGAGACTTGCATCAATTGCGTCACTACGGGAAACGTCATGCAACCAAAGCCCATCCGAACCATGAAAACCTACTGAGAGCCGTTCAAACCAGAAGTATGCGGCTGCGGACACGCTAATCCATGCCCGCGGCCGCAATGGCGTCAAGCCCCTATCCTCTCGGCGGGAAGGGATCGTGCCCATGGGAATCCTTTGCGCGGATTCTGCCATCGGGACGATGGGTGATTAGCTCAGAGTGCTGATTAGAACTAATTTGACGACCGCGCTTTATAGCTTCGCCCTGGGTCGTCGCAACAAAGGAAGCGCGACGCGCCCCCTCGCCCTTAACCTGCCATTTGCCATCCGCCCGCTTCGTAACGTGCTGGTTTCTACCTTTCATACTCACCTCGCCTTCACGACCGATTGATTAACGTGCTCACAGCATGAGGCTTGTAGCAAGTTCACTCGTGCCGCTTTGCTTAAAGCATAACTACCGGCGCGGACATAAATCGGACCTGGAAGGTGTCAGTATGGGATCCCGAAGAAGCGCAAGCCGGCCTCATACTAAAGCCGCCGTATCGCGCATAGCCCAATAAGCGCGGAACATAACGCCAGGACAAATACGCCTCATCCACCTCAGCTCTCCCCTCCCCGACTCAACCTGCTGATGCCCACTTAAAAGTAGTCCGAATGGTCATCGAGAATTGAGCACGGTGAGCATTGAGAATTGAGTAGTTTAACCAGAAGAGCCGCGCCCCAGAAGCCCCCCGGGGGGGGGGACGATGCGCTTTATGCTAAAAGGCCGACGCTCTCGGGGATTCCAGAGGCCGCCGCACATTATCGACAGGTGAACTCGGAAGTGCGGTAGAAAATGAGACCTGCCGACCAGACCCCGGTTTTGGACTCTTGCGATCTGCGATTTTGTTGGCAAAAAATCGGAGTGTGCACGGCAAGTTTCGATTTTTCCCCGCACTTCCGAAATACGCGATATAAATCCACTGCCAGAAGCGAATGCGAACAAATGCCCTTCGGCAAACAGCCCTTTAAACGCGAAACCGCCTTTCGGCGGTTCCCACGGACCAAGCCGAACGTATCGTCGCAAGGCCTCATCACGCGTATTTCTTTAAGGGAGAACTAGCAAGGCCGTCAATCCAATGCCGCCAAGCTCTCGAATCAAATTTTGAGCCCCTTCATGAATCAGCCATTCATCAAGGCAATCGTGTCGGAGCGGTGGCCACCGTCAAGACCCATACTAAGCCACTCCCCGTAACGAATACTCAAATTAGTGAGCACTTGCCCGGAGATAGCACAGCTGAAACTTGTCAAAAGCAACACGCTAGAAGAAATCAGGCCTAATCAGCATCAGGAATATGGCTTTTAAATCTGAAGATTGAACCGGCGGGGATAATAAAAATTCGTCCAGAAAGCAGTCGTTTCTCATCATCGTTCGCGCCGCCACGGGTCAACAATTTTTCCTTAAGCGCTTTTGAAAAACGACGAAAAGACGCAGGGCTCCTTCTGGCGGATACAGCTTTAGTCGAAGCGATCAAAACAAAATGAATATCCCCCTTTTTTAGAAGCTTCACCACAGTTTCCCACCAGCGAATATCCGTCTCTCCGAGCGACAGGCCAAATATAATCAATATATTGGCCCCAAGAATAATATCTTCAGCCCTACGGTCATCAACGGAACCGAATAGCTTCTGTATTTCGCCTTTTACAAAGGTGGATGCAATATCTTCATTTTTGGAAAGAGCGTCCGACCCAATCTGGGACGCATCATTAACGCCACATATTGGCTCACGTCCGAGAGCGCCGTGAGCCTGGACAAGATGAATGAGCCGGATGGAAGAAACCCCCCAACTATCCTCTGGGGTTGCATGCCCGCTTGTTCCGAAAGCATGAAATAGACGAGGGAGTAACGTAGTATAGTTAAAAGTGACAATAGAAACGTTCAGCTCAAAATCAGTCGAATAGCAACCAAGTATCCTCTGTCTTTCCAGAGGCTGCAACGCGGAACACCAATATGCCAAAGAGGCTATGACATATTCGGAGTTAGCCTTGATGAATTCATCGGTTACTCTTTTATCTTCCGACGCAATGAAAGCAGCGAGATCAACATCTATCGCTTCTTTGCAATCGAGTGCAGCTTCAACCGCATTTTCCTCGTAAACCTCGAGATTTGAAGTATATTCACCCAGCTTCTTCTCAAAGTCAGCCCACTCCCGCGCTCCTTCTTTTTCAATACAACCTGCCAAGCGGCCAACTGGGCCTTCATCCGAAGCATGGTTTTTGGAAAAGAAATCCATGAACCTAGTGGTGCTTGTCTTCAATCCTGCCGACAAATCAAATCCATTGCCAACCATGACCGTCACGGAAAGAGTGCTCCCCAAGCCAACCCCTAATAATTGTAAGCCGTATCTTTCCGTGAATTATAACGCCCCGACTGGACAAGCGCAGGACGCTACCAAGAAATGGGAACTGGCAGCAATCAATAGGTTTAACAAACCGGCTTTTTGTAGTCGAAATCGATCGGAGCTATAGCAGCCAAATTACCGAGCACTCAAGCGTTTAATCTTCCTGTAAATCTTAGCCTCATCGGGGGCAATCGGATCATTTGGAAACGCCTTTTGGGCTCTTGCCGCATAGGAAAGAAAGTTTCCGTAGCGGAAAAATGCAGAAGAGTCGGCGTCAGCCGATGGGCACAACCCTCTTCCCTTAATACCGAGCGGCGAATAATGTTGATACAAAGCGGAGACGCGCTTTTTTGATGCGTGTCTTCCCTCCCCCTGATTAGAACGCGCAATCGCAGTGGCCGCCTCACGGAGACGTTTGTGGTACCTTCCAACCGTAGACTGCCGAAGTCTTACAACGCGCCCGTTAAAGTCAAACCCCAGGAAACTGACTTTCTGCGCCGGATGTGCACCGGAGTACGAATAGACCTTACCTGCACGAACGCTTTCAAAATCAAGCTGAGCGACTCCGTCACCATCAACCCGGAACACCTTGGTTTTATCAGGTTGCAGTTTAACGGAATCGACATCGGCCATTAGATTGATGGCCTCTACAAGTGCATCAAAGCCAGACTTTGGAACGGCAACAATAAAGTCATCGCAATAACGAAGATACAAGCCGCCAAACCGTTCAACGGCAAGTCTGACTCTCATATCGATATCGGCCATATAGATGTTAGCGAGCCCTCCACTTGCAGCAAGACCCTGAGGAATTCCCAGCCCAATACCCGTTCGCTTCCACGGCCTGGTGATGACCTTACTTTTGTTTGCAAGAAACTCTGCCTTAGGCAAGATAACATCCAGCTTATTAAGTTCGCGAATAGCCTTGAACCGAAGTTCGATAGCTGCGTCGCTGATCATCTTCTCCCGAGCAGGTTCGACCGCCGGCCACGGCAAATCATGCCGAGCCGCTAAATCAGCAATAGGCCAGCACGAATAGCGGAGGATGTTTTTAATGACCTGATAGTGATCGTCCGGCAAACGTCCATCGGGAAACAACGAACGCAACGACTTCATTAGATGGGCATGATTTAAGTTGTCGAAGAAGCCCTCGAAATCACCCGTAAGCACAAAAGCCGAATCTTGCTCGCGTATATAATCAAAGGCCCTTTTAGCTGAGGAAATATTGCTGGCAGCAGTTACGGCACTGTCTGATGAAAGCGAAGAGCGGTACGCTACGGCAACCTCATTAAACTCTACGGCAATAGCCTTCTTGTTATATAAGTCCGACCAAAGATAAGAGTAGTACTGGAAGACGCGGTGATCGAAATGCGAGGCATAAGCGATATTGCGAACCTTGCAGCTTCGCTTACCTCCACGATACCGAACAGCAATGATCTCGTTGGAAATTAGAGGGTAGAACGCGTGTTGGGAAACGTACCCTGGATCTAAGATCTTGGCCTGAGCTTCGGCAAAAGAAATCCTATGATCAAAATGGGCATATGAACTTTTTGAACTATATCGAGGAATACGAGTGATATCGAACTCGGCCAAAATACCCCCAAATAAATCAACCTGTCCGGATCAACAAGCGGCGGCTGACCCTCCCCGGACAGGCTAATTAAAGGCGCAGCAAGTGCAACCAACGCTTTCGCGGCCACCTAAAACAATGCTTGCCTATGCCATACTAGACGAAAGCGAGGAATTGGTACTTATGACCATCGAAGCCCTTATCCAGCTAGCCGCAGGCAACGCTGGCGTCAATGTTGCGAACGTCGGAATTGCGATTTCGTCGTTTGCTATATTGACGGCAGTAGCGTACCCCATCGCCAATTCGCGATGGGCGAGAAACTTTATTCCCTTTTCAGTCAACGCTATACAGCAAAAAGGCCAGTTTTAGCAAGTACTCAATTGCAGGACAAGGGCCTGCGTATCCCTAACAACATGCGGATTGGAATAGGAACGCCAATAGTGGACACACTCCATTCCGCCAACAATCACCCCTCCCCGTCCATGGCCGTCCAACTCACAGGCTCAATGCCCGGAAGAGACGTTAGACAAGAGGGGCAGGCAACCTGATAGTTCCCGTAATTTGTTCTGCGCTGCATAGAAGCGGAGACATATACCGCTTTGCGGGCGCGAGTGACACCGACGTACAACAGGCCTATTTCCTCAATAAGCCCGTCTGGCAATTTCTTCGCATCCACAATCCGGCATCCACGCGCAGAACGCGAGCACATGCCAGCACTTTCGCACCGAGAGCAAATCCTTCCAGGCCAATCGAAGCGCGTAACGCCCGGTATGAAAACGGTGTCCCACTCGAGTCCCTTAGCAGAGTGAATGGTCATGATCGAGATATTTGCATCGAGGTAATCAGAGAAACGCCGCAGGGAGCCCTCGGAAAAGATACTAACGATATAGTCGAAGCGCTCAGACGGATCCATCGCGACGCAGTCATTTTTAAGGTGTTTCCGCAGCGCCCCAAGAAGCATGGCATAGGGCCGCCCATACTCGAATCTCCAGGAGCCACTCATCAGTTCATCAGCGATAGAGTTGATTATTTTGTCCGCAGCAGACCGGCTGACGCCCTTTTCTCCAGTCGCTGCATCGGTAATCCTGGATAAAGCAAGCGCATTGAATTCAATGAACTCTGGGGCTGTATCCGAAAAAAGCCCGTTGAAGTATGGAATCTCCTCCTTAATCAACTCGTCCATGATGAGGTTGGCCAGGGCACCGCGCTTACGGACAAGAATCGCAATCCTCCCGCCACCACCTCGGGCGAGCGCCGCAACCTTGGAAACAATGGCTGTCGCTTCGTCTTGCTGTGCAGCGCCAACAAATATGGGAAGTCGGGGCGTACCGCCAGCAATGACACCCTTCATGTTGGAGCGAATCGCAGCACCGAGCTCCCCGACAATAGATCCCCCAGAAAACCTATGATTATGTTCGAGCTCCAGCTGCGATAGACACAGGTCGGTAGCGGCCTTTGTCTTTAAGCCTTCCATTGCGCCAATAAAACCATAGACACGCTGAATAGGGTCGCCGAACATGCAGATTCCTGATTCATCGGAAAGCAGGCCTTTTAGAAAGATGTAGCACAGGGCATTCGTGTCCTGTGCTTCGTCGACAAGTACGACAGGAAACGCCGTCGACAGATAGGACCTCAACTTTGAGAAATCGGCAAGCAATTCAATTGCAAGGGAAATCATTCCTGAATATGGCAAGAGACCGTTCGGTGCGAATCTATCCTTAATGATCCTATTAAAAGAACGCACACGGCATCTCAAGTCGTCGTCTTGACCGTTCCTCATGGAGCGGAGGAAGTTGTCAATGACCTTCTTTTCATCCCAAATTAGCCTGCCGCCTCGCGAACTCAACTCGTTAACGGCGCTGCTGTCATCGACCATAGAAAGTTCGTCAACGTTCACTGGGAGCAAGAGCGATCTCCAGTACCTGCGCAGCAGGGCCCAAGCAAAGCCGTGGAAGTTAGTCGCCATGACCCTGTTCTCAAAGTGCTTGGCCAAGGCGCCGGGAAGCGCCGACATAGTGGCACCCAAATCTGTACGCATTCTCCGCGCGGCGGCGACGCTGAAGGTTAGGGCCAAAATCCTTTTTGGCGGCCGGACTTCGCCAGATGCCAGCAGCCAGCAAGCCCGCCCAGTCATAACTGTGGTTTTCCCGTATCCTGCCGGCGCCTCTACGAATACCCTCTTCGATGGCGCAAAAATCGCAGAGCACTGCGATTCATCTCCGTCACAGCGCATCTCAATCGCAGTTCTAACACTTTCCCGCAAGTCGGTCTGGCTCATCAGCATTCAAAACCCACGGCCTTGCGAATAATAGTTTTATAACATGCGGGAACGCCATCAGCACCAAAAACCTCCGCGAGGGCAACACCAGACCCAACGCCCTTGTTCGATGAAAGCCATGCATACATAAGCGCACGCGATTCGGGTGTGTCGGCGAATAGCCCGTCAAACTCCAATCCCTGGAAATCATACTCAGGGCCCGTCAAGCTAGCACCGTAGACAGCACAGGCATATTTCAATGCTTTGCTATTGCCCTTGATGGAAGTTGCCCTCTGACGATCCGTCGCCTCAAGAAGTGTAATAAACGAGCTTTGGTTCCTATTAACGAAAATAGTTTCGATGACCTCAGCTTCAAAATCCCGTTCGGTTGTCGTTATATGGTTCCCAGAAGCTTCTCGCGGCTCGTTATCCCTATCGACAATCGAATAATTTGGAATCTCAAACTTGTCCAGAAGTTCGCAGAGCGGCTCGACGTTCTTTTTCCCGCCAGCCCTGATGGGTACAACTCCGAAATCATCCAGATCCATCCCAAGGTTGCGCGCAAAGACCGGAATGGCTCCAGACTCAGTTTGCCCCTCAAAAGCCAAAACCGACCGCGCGAAAAAAGCCTCTCGTATTGACTCAAAGTTCAGCATAAGATGCTTTTCAACCTTGTCAGACAGGTCAATATCCTTGCCGCACATGACCCTTGGAGAATCTTCGCCCTGCCCAAATCGCACGATGTTCTTATAGCCGCGAGCCAGAATGTTTGGCGAATGCGTCACCATGATCAGCTGAGCTTTGATTGAATCGATCCCGAAATACTCCTTTAGAAGGGCGTTGAACTTGGCATCCTTCCCTTCGCAAATCCTATGCAAGCTCTTCGAGAGACGCCTCTGCATATACGGGTGTAGGTGAGCTTCGGGTTCGTCATAAGCCAGCACAGCGTGCAGCACGCACTTGCCATCGTCATCCGTGCAGAGACTCTCTTGAAGGCGTTTAGGCGAAAGACGCATAATGCTCTCGATTATCGAGAGCGAGGCAATGGCAAGGTACTGCAAGCCTACCCCTGCCTTATTAAAATGAACGCCCCTCTTGTCAAGCAAGGTAACCAAACTTCCGAGCGTTCCGCCATCCGATGAATCGATGCCCGTCCTCACACCATATGATGACAGGATGGGAACGTCACTAACGATCTCGCCTAGATCAGCAGACAGACCTTCGAGCTCACCCCCATCCAGAAAATCAGAGACCTTTTTGCCCTCCTTATCCAGGTAAAGAGCGATTCGTTTGGAGAGAACTTTGCCGACACCTCGGGTACCATCAAACGCCAGGTCTCCCCTATTAAAGGATGCAGTAGAGTACCTGAACATGTGAACGGAACGCATCAGAGAGGGTGAAATACTTTCTCCGCTCCCTTCGACCTTAAATTCAATTCGAGAATCCGGGTCGTCAGCAAAAGCGCAGATGGTAATAGTGTTTCCGGTCATAGGATCGATGTCGAGCCCCGTTATTCCGATCTCGTCCTCGTCCAACTTTAAAGTAACTAGAGCCCCTGAGCGCTTTTCAATGTTAGCGAAATCCTCTTCGCTAATCGTCGCTTGATTGAAGATTGTATTGAGCAAGTCGAGCACATTCGTTTTGCCGAGGTTGTTTTCGCCGACAATATAGGTCACGTCCTCGTCAAAACTAATCGCTACGCCATCGAGATTCCGGTAGTTCTCAATCCTCAGTCTAGAGATCCTCATGTAGCCTCCCAACCGTTAAGGTTTTATGGCTTTCAACAACCTAACACTTTCTTGTTGTACTGAACGCGGCTGAGTATTTGCTCGCTTGAGCACTGCTGAATATCGCAAAAAGTCACCGCCGTTATTGTGTCTGGGCGCCGGGGTCGGCGATGACCCCGATGCATTTTACTGCTACCGGTCTGTCCGCGGCGCTGCCTCATGTTGGTCTCACCTATATCGACCTAGACCGCATTGTGCGCGATATCGTCAATGGCGACGTCCGTATGGAACCCGCCGCCGAGGGGCGATCGCAGCCCTTCTTCTTGAACTGAGTGCAGGAGACGGTCGAGGCGGTACCGTACCTCAGCCTCATCGGCTCCAGTAGCATCGACCTGAACTCGACATCCGGCTTGTCGAGCAGTCACTCTTCGATCATGAGCAGGCCGAACGCCCCGTTCACTCGACTGCGCGGCAGTCCGAATATGACTATCGACAAGATACGACAATTGATAGAAAAATCGTCTCATACTAAAGTATGACAAGATGCACGTGCGTGTCACGCGTAATCTGGTTCGTCGTGGGCGAAACAGACATGCAACAGCGACACGAAGCCGGATGCCAGCAACAAGAGAGCATCACATGCGATATCGCTCGCAGCACTACGCTCAATAACGGTAGCGTAAATTCGCGATACTCAGTGGCTAAACGAGTAAATGGTCACTCATCCAATTTCAACCGAGAACCGAACCGGAAGAGTCTCGAGGATTCGACTGGAACAATGCGCTTAACCGCAAGCTCCTTATCCGAGCCTTTGATTTCGGCGACAGATAAAAACGTGTCGATTAGCATTTGCCGTTGTTTTTGGAAACGCCGATAAGAGCCAGATCTTCGATCGGGTAGCTCATAATCAAAAATATATAGAGGGGTAACGGAGCTCACAATCTTCTTTCCGACTTCTTTCCAAATATAAGCATCACTGCGACCAAGGCTGCACCCATAAATGCAAATGAGATTAGCGGAACTCACGAGTTCGGCCATATCCTGAGTATTGTTATTACGCAATATGCCAGCGTTTCGCTGACTCTTGATCCACAATTCAGTAAAATCAGCATCTCTGGACAACGGGACAGAGGAAATCTGAGAATGGTCAGAGACTCCAAAAACCGGAGAAGCTCCATTGCCTAAATCATCAACACCTCCATGTAAATGAAGAAAACGATCCTTATAATAATAATTGACCTCATCGCCAAGCATTTGCAAGTGCAATCTGCCGTTTTGGCAAGCTGCATTCCAAAACGCATCGAAAGCACGAGTGTAATTGAGAGAAATAGCAGAAACCCAAGCGTTATCCAGTGGGGCTAGTTCTGAAATAGTATCAACACGATCCAACGGCGCAAGCCGTCGCGAAAATAAGCACAACGAATCCTTGAATTCCGTAATTGCGGCCGGAGGGAACACATCTGGCAGCCGCTGCGACTCTTGCGCCACATATTCCAACAGCTGCTGCTGAATATCCTCAAACGTCTCGTGAAATAGCTCGACGTCATCCTCGTAAAGCTTGGTAGTCTCGCCCAATAGCAGCTCAAGATCTGACCAGAGATTGGATTGAGACCCTGGATCAAAATCCCCCAAGCGTCCGACAAGTTCATCTCGATATTTATTCGACGTGCCGTCTGCAAAGTATTTATTCAACAGAAATGAACGGTACCCCGTATTGAGGCCAAGATTTATATCAAAGCCGTTACCAATAATCCAGAGAATCTTAAACACCAAGCCCCGCCAATCTATATCGAACCAATCACCTGAGGCTTCAATGTTAAAACGCCTCCAGCGCCAGGAGACATCCAAATTAAGATAAGGATCAATTCGATTACGTCACCCCTGAATTAAAGTAAATATCCTTAGTACATAATGAAGTTACCTGAGCAAAATAGCTCGACAAGCGAGTAGCGCAAATGCCCATCCGAACCAACAGCAACCGTATAAACTCGCGTGTACCTACATGGAAGATCAAATTGATAGGCATGAAATCAAGAATAAATGGAGCTTTGCTAATCGGGATTACTAAAATCTCTCACAGGACAATCCCAATCAGCACGAACACTTAGCCCTACTTCCCCAGCGCCATTTTTACTTGCTGGTAGTCCCAGTCCAAATAGCCTTTGCTACGGCTTTTCATTGGAGCATGAACACCGCAATCCCTGATAACTTCAGGACACAAAGACTTGTTCACGCGCGCAGAATTATATAGAACTACGATTTCGACGCCGGCCTCTTTGGCCATCCTGCATTCGTATTCGATATAGCTCTCAAACGAAACGTACTTTCCAACGTTGCACAGCTTAGATCCACGACGATACGACCAGCACCACTGGCAGCCACCCTTTGTCACCAAGTCAGTATGGTCGCCCACAATAAGAACAAAACGCTTTGAAGCATCCATACGTTGCCTAAGAGATGCCTTGATGTTGCAGGGCTTGCTCGTATCACGAGACTGATGAAGCTCATGGGCATCGGTAAAACTAAGCGACCAATAACCGCTGTCGTTCCACTTTCTTAATTGTTCAACAGCGTCGAAATCATGGTCCCAATCAGCTGCAATATAGGTTCTTGTACGATAAACCATGCGAGCTCCTCTTAATCCCAAATAGAAACCTTATCAACATCGCCAGAGTAGACGACAACTGTCGTATGCCCGGTCAATTTCTCGCGATGAAGCGTTAAAAATGAAGTGATTAAATTGAATGACCCCTTATGGTCTAGGCCCATGCGCGATAATCCGGTACCCATTAAAGGAATAACCAAGTTACAACCCTGACCGTTTCCATCGTGGAATTCAATCACGCCATTTAGAGCCAAAAGCAGGTTTTCTCTATCACTATGAGCGATATTTCGATCATCAAATTGCGATAGAGCAGTAAGCAAATACGTAATATTGCCGACAGTAAAGGGCACAACGGTTCCAACCGGATACTCATTGGTTTTGCCGCGAAATCCAACAGGAACTGCTTTAACGGACACCGGATCAACATCCGTAAGAGCGTCATCAATCCTTCGGTCAACTTCGGCAACAGACAGGCCGCGCTCCGCCATCTTAGAAAGCCAAAGACCATGCAGGCTAAATGGCGAAACGAGCGGATGCGCGCAGGAGCCCGGCTTATCGACTACGGTATCGAAAGTCGTATTGACAGGAATAACGCAACAGCAATGACCGCACACAAAATCGTCTACAAGCGAAAACAAATCCCCATAACACGCCTGCAACGACGAGCTGCCACAAGACCAAAACTCTCTATTTCTCTTAAGAGCGGCGTGGGCAGCACTGCCCACGCACGACAAAAAGAGCAAGACCAAAAGAGCCATGATCTTTAGGCAAGTATTATTTAGTCCGAGGTCATCTGGGGAGATAAAGGAAACTACTACACCCCAAAACCCAAACACTCCCCCACACCATTTGACAAAACAGCTCCGCCAAAAATGGCTACGAACACGAAGCGTGTCGATAAGTTTATTCATCACCATCCACCTGATCCCCAGACCAAGGATCAAGCCAATCATTGTCTGGCCTACACACAATTCGCGCGTCCGTGTACGCTTTGCGCGGAGGAAGAATTGTATGGCCCATATAGTTGCCGCTCTCAACTTTCTCGACAATCAGCGCGGCATCAACCTTGTGAGGGTCAACCAGACAAAGCGGCAACAATAAATCGACCTTATCGCCCTTTGGATAATACATTGGGACAGCAGTTTTATAGTTCCACCTAGCGCGCTTTTGGGATTTATTGACAGCCTCTTTTAGCTTTTCGTCCATACGCATATAGCCAGCGGTGCCCTGTGCCAACCGCTGGGCAAGCTGTTTCCAAAGCGGGCGCTTGTCAATATTCCTCGCTACCTTAATATCCTGCAGGATCCTTTGCGCAGCGATATCATCCCTTGCAGCTTCATCAAGGAGCCCAAAAGGCAAGCGGTTGATGTTATCCCGCAAAATATGCGGGCTATCGATTTTAATCTCCTTATGAGTATCGAGAACCACGTCATCAAGGGTTTCAATGTAGTTGGCAGCCTCAGGCATTTCACTAAAGTAACGAACGAGCAACTTGCCGTACTGTCCCTGTCCTTCGACACAGTAATCCATAAAGGGACGCTTTCCACCGGCTAAGGGGGCTCCAAACAACGCATAGATATTGTCGTACTCCGCCGTCACTAATCCGGTGTTGAAAACAAGATACTGGTTGTCATTCGATACTGCAATTCGATTGGTCTTGTGAGCACTATCTTCTTTAAGTAAGCGCGAATAGGTAACACCCAGATAGTTTTCGAGAATGGGATAGGGCCGTCCAAAACTACCACGGGCGGTAAAGGACCAAGGCTCATCCATGGCCAGAGATGCCAAGCGGTGCATTGTCCCAGCTAGACCGTTTTCACCAAAATCAAATGAATCATAGAGGTCATCGGTAACGCTACGCCTTACCTTACCTGGAACAGCATCTTCAGTGGAAGCCGAATCTTCAACCTTAGTTTCCCAGGTATAGACCGCCGCAAAAGGCAAGCCCTGCCGCGACGGGACCAAAGCAATCTCAACAACACGTTGCTGGGATCCAGCAAGCTTCAGACCGATTGGGAACATAACCTTGCCGTCATATTCCCTAAACACACCAGTCTTACGCGCCGATAACCAAGCCTGATCCAACCGGGCTTCCCAATTCTCGCCTGGTGAGCAAATTTCCAAAACTGATTCCTTGCAGCGAGGCAACACGTAGCAAAATTCTAGGAAACTCTTATCGAGATAAGCCTGCAGCGCTACTGGGCAGGCATGGTCACGATAAACGGGAAGCGAAGAGGCCGCAGTAGTATAAGGCTTGGGACAGGCGTCGCCCCCATCAGAAGCACCAGAGCCGTTACTAGAATTATCTCCTGGCATCGAGCTGTCCACCATGCGGACCATAGCCCCATGACGCCCCTGAGGATCGAGCGAAAAGCGAATAAAGCCACCCTTCGATTCATCAAATGCATCGAGCAGCTCCTTGAAGGATCCGAAGCCCAGATCTCTTGCACGAATCCCCGCGACATCGAACTCATGGGCGACCTTAGCCATGGGATAATCCGTATTAGGCAAGAGCCGCATAATAAAGACCTGTTTTATCCTGTCCGCTAAATCAGGAGTGACAACCGGAGACGGAGCGGGCGGCTGTATTTTTACAGGCAAAGTAGCACTACTCGAATCCTCTATCTGGCGACGTTCTTTGTCCAAAGCATCTCTAACTTTACCCGCCAGATCATCAACGCTGTCAAAATAATCAGGAGTGTGGCTTTGCTTAAGCATTGCCTTGAACTGTTCGAGCTTTTTGGCGCTGGGGCCTTTATCCACCATCAGATCAGTCGTTTTATACGAGTCAGAAGGCAGAAAAACCAGCACACGGAGCCCGTTTTTAATCGCTTCGCGATATTCAATCTCCGTAATCGAAAGACCCATATACTCAGGATGATCGACCTGCATATATAGCATGCCGTACATGTACGCAGAGATAATAACGACAACGTCGCATTTCTTAACTTCATCGATGCAAACATCGATTATCGAACGATGATGAGCACCAAAGTGCTCCATACATACAGGCAGAAAACCGCATCGCACCGCAGCATCTTTAACAGCATCTCTATAGGGCCGCAAATCATACGCTGTAGAAGCAATAAAAACCTTTAACTGACGAGAGCCCTTATCGTTACCCGGCATGACAACCCCCAATAATCAGTCGACCAAATTCAATGGTCAACAAGTGGATGTTAACGTCATGCACCAGGCAGTGAACACCTAAAGCAATAGTACTACCTGACACTTTAGAAGAGAACAACAGCCTATTAATATTCGTCAAGCGGTAGCCTGAAAACCAATCTGCCCAATTCAGATTCTAGGATGAGGGCGGCTCTTTGCTATAGGTTCGCAAAAGTGCCCTTAAACCATTATTATCAACGCGATCCCTCCTGACACATTCGGAGAGAATGTTGACACGTTTTACGGCCTTAGCTTGTAAACACCAAACAGAATCGGGGGTGTCAGCGATAGCCGACACCCCCGGTCATCAGTTGAGGCAACCCTGCCGTAGGTCAAGCGCTGCCCAACACAGACAGCCTTCTCCCCTAGTCTCTCTTAAACAGATCCCTCGTGTACACCTTATCCGTCACGTCGGCGAGCTCGTCGCTCCAACGGTTGGCCACGATGACGTCGCAGCGCGACTTGAAGTCCTCCAGGTCATGTGTGACCGCGCTGCCGAAGAAGTCAGGGGCGTCGAGCGTGGGCTCATACACGAGCACAGGCACGCCCTTAGCCTTGACGCGCTTCATGATGCCCTGGATGCTCGAGGCACGGAAGTTGTCGCTGCCGGTCTTCATGGTCAGTCGGTAGACGCCTACGACAGGGGCATGGACGCCGGAGTAGACCAGCTGATTCACCTTCTGCAAGATCTCGTCGGCGATAAAGTCCTTGCGCGTGCGGTTCGACTCCACGATGGCCTCGATAAGGTTCTGGGGCACGTCACGGTAGTTGGCGAGCAGCTGCTTAGTGTCCTTGGGCAAGCAGTAGCCGCCGTAACCGAACGAGGGGTTGTTGTAGAAGGAGCCGATACGCGGCTCCAGGCACACGCCCTTGATAACGTCGCCGGTGGACAGCCCACGGGTCTCGCAATAGGTGTCCAACTCATTGAAGTAGGCGACGCGCAAAGCCAAGTAGGTGTTGGCGAAGAGCTTCACCGCCTCGGCCTCCGTCGTGCCCAGGACGAGCTCGGTGATGCCCTTGGATCCGTCCTCGTTGGCGCGGTCGTGCTCGGCGGGGTCCACGCCTTCGGCCAACAGGGATGCAAACTTCTCCGCCGCTGCGACAGCCTCGACGTCATCTTTCGGTGCACCAACCACAATACGAGAGGGATGAAGATTGTCGTAAAGCGCATGCCCCTCGCGGAGGAACTCCGGCGAGAAGAAGATGCGCTTATCCCCGCGTACCTCACGCAAGGAAGCTGTGTAGCCCACAGGGATAGTGGATTTGATGACGATCCAAGCAGTGGGGTTCACGGCGCGCACCGCGTCGATCGCGGCCTCAACGGAAGACGTGTCGAAGAAGTTCTTGTCCGAGTCGTAGTTCGTGGGCGTGGCGACCACGACGTATTCGGCGCCCGTGTAGGCCGCCGCCGGGTCCACCGTGGCCGTCAGGCTCAGCTCGCGCTCCCCGGCCTTAGCCTCAGCCAGGAACCGCTCGATCTCCGCGTCGCGAATGGGCGACTCGTAGTTGCGCAGTTTCTCGACCTTCTCGGGGATGATGTCGAGGGCGTGCACCTCGTTGTGCTGGGCCAAGAGCACGGCCAGCGAGAGGCCTACGTACCCGGTTCCTGCAACTGCAATCTTCATGTTCAGCAATCCTTTCTATCGAACGTCGGCGGAAACGTTGCTTCCGCCGTCGGATTTACGGCCTATGGCCTCGACGATGCGTCGGAAGCGCCTAATGAGATCGCCATAGGGATCACGTCGACCGTCCCGGCGTACTGCCGGCGGATGAGGTCGAAGTCGCGCAGGCGCTCGCCCTCCGGGTCCCTGCCCATAATCACGAACCCCTTCGAGAACGTGAACCTCAGGGGGAGATCGGACAGGATAAGTCCGTCGCAAGCGAGCCTCTTGGTCAGCTTTGTCTCCAGAGCGGCACCCCGTTCAGCAGGTAGGCGACCTACTTCTGGCACTGCATCACGGCGTAGCTCAGTTCCCGGACGGGGATGCAGTTGTCGCGCTACGTGGAGCTGGTGAGCATGAACTCGTTGGCGAAGGGCCTTTTGATCTCGAGCACATCCACGTTGCCCTGCGCGTCGGCCTCGTCAGCTAATTTCAAAACTCAGAGCCCGGACCGCACAAAGGGCGATTACACCAGCCTCTCCACGTAGCCCTCAGTCGCATTTTCGTGAGGGATTATTCGGCAGGGATTTCCGACTACAATCGAGTGCGAAGGAACGTCGCAGTTCACGTACGAGTTCGGTGCGATTAGAACATCGTCACCGACAATCACCGCACCGACGACGGTCGCATGGGCGCCGACCCATACGCGCTCCCCGAGCGTCGGCGCGCCTTTACGCTTCCCTCTGTTCTCCTGCCCCACCGTGCAACCCTTGTGCAGATTGCAGTTCTTACCAACTAGCGCGTTCGGGTTCACCGTTATGCCGTAGGGATGGCCGAGGTAGAGCCCGGGAGCGATGTTCGTCCCCCGCCCAAGTTCGAGACCGTATTTGGTTTGCATATGCTTCCGTATGGGCATTAGGAACACCCCACCCCGAAGGCAAAGAAGGTAACGGAGCGAGTGGTCACGCAGCAGCACCTTGGGAGAGACGCTCCGAGTGCCGGTGTAGCGGTAGTAGTCATCAACAAAAGTCGAAAGAGACATGCTGCTATCCTTTCCTGCAACGAAACGCATCGACCCCGGCTCTCAAGAGGCCGTGAGTCGTCGTCCCTATCTCGCGCGACGCAGCCAAGGGCCACTTCCAATTGTTGTAGGCGAGCTGCGGCAGCGCCAAGCCCAACACAAGCCCCCAGACGCCAAGGCCACCGAGCCAGATGAGAGCTACGCTGAGGGCGACGCCGCACGCCGAAGTCAAGATATAGGCCGTCGTATAGGGGATCTTATTCATGTTGCAGAGCATTGATGCGAACAGAGATTGCCAGTCGTAGAGCAGCATGTATAAACTCACTCCGCTGTAGATGAGCGGGCTGAAGGACGACCCAGGCTTGAACAACGCCAACAGCGGATACGCGACGATGAGGACCCCCAGGTAGCCGGTAAGATAAATTACGAGGTAAGCCACCGCGCTCTTCCCTACGGCTTTCTGGATGAGCCCATCGTCGCCGCGCTGGTAGGCCGATTGAATCATCGGGCGATACGAATTTGCAAGCGCGAGCCCAAGGTTGCCGATGGCATTGGCGAACTGCAACGCAATGGAGAAGGCACCGGATTCGGCAAGCCCCAGCATAGCCGAGCATATGAGCGTACTCGCCTGCGTAGAGGCGTAGTTGGCTATTTGAACCGCGCCGTCCTTGTACGCGTTATAGGAGATGGTTCTGTAGACCTCGCACACCTCCGCCTTCTCGGTGCGAATGCACCGTATGTCCATCGCGGCAACGCGCTGGTCCCGCCAAAAGGCTCGCGAGCCGAGAACGCGGTAGAGAACGGAATTAACCATGAAACCAACCGCTGCCCCGAAGAGGCCAAGACCCGCGAAAAGCAACAGCGCCGTCACCACGAGCTGCGAGGCCCTTGCAGCGATCTTGATCTTGTTGTCAGCCGCGATGGAGCCGATACCACGTAGCATGGCTGCGTAGTAGAGAAAGTAGAGGTTAAGAAGGACGGCCACAGCGTAAACAGCCCATGATGCGATGACCTCAAAGAAGTCTAGACCGGAAGAGACGTAGAACACATAGACTGTCCCAGGGATGGCGAGAACGGCAAAGGCAAATAGTGTCACACGTCCGTAGACCATTTTGCACGCCGCGATAAGACTGGCCAGTAGCGTTGGATCCGCCTCATCGGAGAACTCGGGGTCACGCCCCTCGCGAACCAAGTGCCGCGCCCCCGCCCAGCAGAAGGCGAAATTGCGCGAAAAGGTCGGGTTGAACCCGAACTCGAAGAGCATCACCAAGTTGCCCACTGCAACGAACACGTACCAGAGCCCGAGCATCTCGTCGGAAAGAAACGCAACGAGAAAGGGAAGCAGCACGAAGTTACTTGCCATTGATACGATGGTGCCAGCGTAGTTCCAGACAATGTCACTTCTTGAAGTGGTTATGCGCATAAAGCTCCTAACATAAAAACTAGTCCCAGACGAATGAATATGCGAGGATGCCGAGGGCGTCGTGCATGAAAAAGGCGTACACAAGATACGCGACGAGCCAGACGGCCAAAAGGAAGCTACAGATGAACGCAGGCCTATTAGTCCTGGCCTCTTTAGCGATAGCCCCGAATACAACGGGGCCGAAGAGCATGAAGTAGTAGGAGATACGGCCTGCATTACCGATAACGTAGGATGCTGATGACAGGCCAAGCGAGCACACATACTGGAATAATGAATGCGGCGCAAATTCATTAAGCCGTGCGCGAATATCGCCATAATGATCCGTCATCGTCTTGAAATATCCGACGAGGAGCAAGGAGCCGACCAGAACGAGTGTCTGGATGAATACCATGAGACCCACTGACGAGGCCTTGGTGCTCGTGTTGTAATTTGAGTAGCTGCCAGTAAGCTGGTTCCACGCAAACACGAAGCCTAATGCCAGGGCAGCACACCCGAGAACCTGGAGAAGCCCCCTCCGAGCGCTAATTCCCCTGAATTTAACGAGGAAGGGGACAACGGCAACGATGGAGATGAGCGCGGATAGATGAAGTTGAGCGGCAATCGCTACTCCAAGCAGGTACAGCAACGGGTGGCCTTTGTCTAAGAAACGCGAGCAATAAAAGACGATTGCCACGGCAACGAACTGACAGATGATGCAGAGGGTCAATAGGTAGGCAGTGCAAAGGTAGCCGAGCATCATGAAAGTAAGCGATGCGCCATGCCTAAAGTCCCAGAAACGGGCTGCTATCAACCCGTGGGTAATGATAGCCTGAACGAAAAGCAGAACGGTGTAGTCGTTGCACACGTGCAGAATAGCGCTAGTGAATACGCCGTAACCGTACGCAAAGCTGTAGCGCCAATAGACCTCGCCGTTTTGAAAGAAGTAGTCGGTGCCGATCTTATAAAAGCCGGTGTCCACGCCTACGCTGTGAGCGCGGAATCCTGAGACCAGGACGAGCAACGCAGTCGCAAGGATGAGGCCAAATGGCCTGCCAGTAGTTTCAGAGCGCCGGGTGAGAAGAAGCGCGCCCGCGAAAACGAGGAGGTAGAACGCTATGGTCTGTGCCATGCTCAACTCAAACACCGCCTCCCGTAATCATATCGAAGACCAAAGCGTAGTTACGGGCGAACTCTCTGCATGTGAATCGCTCTTTGAAAAGGGACCTGTTTGCGGCTCTCATGCAATCCCGGCCCTCGCTACCCGCCTGCCGAACCTCAAAGACATGATTGCTGAAACCTGCCACGTCCTCAAAAAGGAAGATCCCGCTTGAGCCGAGGCGTTCGAAGTACCTGTTACCGCCGGTCCTGGTCGCAACTACCGGAGTGCCAAGCGAAAGCACCTCGAGCAAAACCAGGTCGAAGTATGTCTCCTTGTTCGGAAGTACGAAGACATCCGACGCGGCAATCAGCGAGTGCGGGTCATCCGTCCAGCCTGCCTCCACCCAGTGCTCGTGCCTTGGCGCGAAAAGCGGGCCCTCCTTACCCGCGACGAGCATCCAGACATCGCGGTCGGCGAGCATCGGCAGGGCCATCTCAACGAGCGAGTCATAGCCCTTGATTTGGTTGTGACGGCCCACGTAGCACATGAGGAACGCTTCCTCGGGGATGCCGTAGTGCGCACGAACCTCCGAGCGCCCGGCTTTGGCCGTACAAGGCGCGATTCCCGTAGGCAGGTAGCGCATCTTCGACTCGTCCCGCGCTGCAGCGTACCCAGGCCAGGTGTGGAAGTAGGGCTCTTCCGCCTCAGCGCATGGAAACATGACCACATTTGCATTCCTGAAGGCGTAGTCATCGATGACGGAAAGTTCCTCGAGCTCGTCGGCGTGCCTCTCGGCGTCGGCCGGGTTCAGTCTCGAGATAAGCTCCTTATGGTATGCACAGGGCGAGTGCGAGGTAAGAACGACCTTTCCGTCATACGATTCAAGTGCGCCGCGATGTATATACAAGTCCTCCGTCGAGTGAAAGTGGATTGCCTCGTAACGGGAATAATCCACAGGCGCGGGGAGATTCTTCGAGGGCAACGCCAACAAGTTGTGTAAGCGTCGAAGCTCCTTCAGCCGGTTCGGGACGGCCTTGCGCAGGAAGGCGTTCTTCTCAATCTGCTCCCCAGCGTGCGGAAGAAACTCGAAGGAGGTGGCCCCGACCTCTTCCAGTCCCCGCTTCAGGTTGCATAGGTATCCCGCGGGTCCACCCGTAGGCGCCACTCGATCTATTGGGAAATGGATAAGCACAGTCACGCGCGATCACTCCAGTTAGACTCTATCCTCTCGCACATCCGCCCGAAGAGTTCATCGGCCGAATATGACTTGGCCCTCTCCAGGCAGCAGCGCTTCACGTGCATCATGCGCCCCTCCGCTTCAAGTACCTCGAGTTCGCGGATGGCACCCACAAGCTCATCCGCTCCGCCGCCGAACTCGCAGCTCGCGCCGGTCTCGCCATCAGCAAGCATCTCGCCGTAGTAGCGCCACCTCGACGCCACGACGGGCACGCCAGCGGCGAGTGCATCGATAACGGTGCCGGGAAAGCCCTCCGGTTTCCATTTGGTCGGGAACAGAAGCGCCCAGTAGGGCCTCACGGCTCCGACGCTCTCCTCAGGGGAAACGCTGCCGCAGTACCGCGCGGCGGGCTCCGCCGTAAGGGCCTCGTCCAGGGACCTCTGGAAGCCGTCATCCACAGGCCCGTATATGTCGAGCTCCCACGACCCCGCGCCGTCCTCGGCGTTGAGCCTCGCCACGGCAGCGATTGCATCCAGAATGCCCTTCTCCTCCATCACGCGGCTGAAGGTGCAGAGGCGGCGTGGAGCGGCCGAGGGCTGTTCCAGCTCTTCCGGGGCCAGAGGTTCGATCTGCTTAAAGTTCGGCAGGAACTCCACGTTCTCCACGCCAAATTTCTTGAGCCCCTCCACGAGGTCGGCCGACTCAACCCAGTTGACCTCGAAGGAGCTGAGCAGAGCCGGCAGCTTGGGCTCACGGCCGCAGTCGCGCACGAGCCATCCGCCGATGAGGTCGTGGTACACGCGCTTGCCGTGACGCTCGGCCTCCCGTTTGAGCAACGGGAAGAAAAGCCTGCGCCCGTTGTGCGAGAGGGACACCACGATGTCGTCGCACTCTGCGACGCAGCGCCTCCACTCGCGCCACACGCGCAGCGGCTCACGTTTGTAGCCGAGGGTCTCAACCGTGACGACATTCTCGGCACCATAGCGCTCGCGAAGCATGCGCCACACGGTGCGCGTCTTCACTGTCTGGCCGTCGAACATCGTGCCCTCGGGGTCCACACGGCCGATGAGACCTATCTTTCTAGGGGTGTCACCCATCTATTCAATGGCCTCCTTGCGGTCGTCGGTCGGGATGCGAAGCATGCCTCCCAGTCTCTCCACCAGATCGTCAGAGAAGTGGGGCAGAACACCCGTTGCAGGGGTGAAGGTCAACTCGCCGAAGTAGACGCGACCTCCCACCTCGTAGAAGTCGACCCTCACATATGAGAAGTCAGCGGCGACGAACTCGGCGAGTTCCCGCATGAGGCCAAGTCGTACCGGTCTTCCCACAGGCTGGGCGCGAATGCCCTTAAGGCCTTCGACTGGATTCCAGTCCATGTCGTAAAGAGACTCGGCCAGATCGCTCGCGCGATCGCTGCACGTCTGGACGAGTCGCGCCTTGCCGTTCATGCAATGAACCTTGTAGTCCACAATCTCCTCGGGCGCGGCCAGGAGCTCCTCGCAGACGACAGCATGCCGTACGTTCAAGTAATGTGGCTCTATGCAAGCGCGGGCGTAGTCCTCCTCGAGCCAGCGAAGTGCAAGAGACTCGAGCTTCGCCTTGTCCTCCAAGGACTTATCCGTCACGATGCGGTTCATCCCGCACCCTTGCGCCGCCTTCATGACAAAGGCATCCGGCAGCACCTCAATGTCCACATCACCAGACACAAGCCAGGGATCGCAACACAGCGGCACTAGGTACTCGCCCAGGCCCTTATCATTCAGGTACCCGCGCACCTCGGCCTTACTCGTGCAGCGGGCCACGAGAGGACTCATTGCGTATTCGTTGAACTCAAGCCAACATATTTTGTCGGCGAGGGTTGACGGTTCATTGAGGTCGAGTTTGCGTCCAAATCGAACTCGTGCATCAAAGACTTTCGCATGCTTAGCACCGAATACGGAACTCATCGCGTTAAGACCTGCACGATAAGCGACTCTCAAAATACCTGCTGAACTCACGCCCTTTTTCCCTTCCCAAAGTAGTCGAGCCCCTTGCGCACGCAGTCCGCGGGCGAGGCGGCTATGGTCTTCAATGCATACTTGGCGGCGTCCGCCATGCGCCCGCTGCGCTTGCACGCGAACGCGAGCGCAGCGTTGTGGCGGAACTCGATGTAGCGGATGTCGCGCTTCGAGAGGCGCGGGTAGTACTCGCGCACCTTCTCGTGGCGGGCCACCTCGCCGTCGATCTTGTTCTGACCCAGCGAGAGGCGCTCCCCGGAATGCTGATACTGCCTCACATGCACCTCAGGCATGTAACCCATGCGGGCACCAGCCTCTATGCAGCGCAGCATCAGCCACCAGTCTTGGCCAGTCGCCACCTCGCCGAAACCCTCAGTGCGGTCGAACAGGTCGCGTCTGAGCATATAGATGGCCGTTGGGCTTATCGGCGTTAGGAGGTGCGCGCGTAGCAGGCCCTCGGTGGAGAATTCCTCGCAGTGGTCGAGCCTGCGGTGCTCCACGAGCCGACCACGCTCGTCATACCACGAGACATCCTGCCAGCTCATGTCGAGGGAGTTTTCCTGCATGAAGGCGACCTGAGTGGACACCTTGTCGGGCAGGAACTCGTCATCGTCGTCGAGGAACGCGAGGTACTCGCCCGCCGCCTGGCGACAGGCGTAATTGCGCGCCGCCCCGCCACCGGTCTGGCCGGCGGTGTGCAGCAGTCTGAAGTGCGGCAGACTCGCGGCATAGGGGGCGACTGCCGCGTCAGTCTCGGCGCTTTCCGGCCACTCCGGCCGGTTGTCGCTCACTACGATCAGTTCGATGTTCTCCGCGCCGTAATCCTGCGCGGCAATCGAGTCCAGAGCCACGCGGATCCTGTCAGCGCGCTTGTAGGTCGGCACCACGATAGAGACGAGGGGCTTGTCAGCACTCATGCGCTACCTCCCCGTCTTCTTCTTGCCGAACATCACCGAGAAGGTCTTGAAGAAGACCCGCAAGTCGCCTTTGAGGTTCGCGCCGCGCGCGTAGGCGAGCTCAAACTCCTGGCGCAGGCCGTTCTCGAAAGTCGCGAGGTTGCGAGGGCCCGACTGCCAGGCGCCGGTGATACCCTGGGGGACGGCAAGCACCTGCACCTGCTGCTCGTGCGTGAAGTTCCCGAGTTCCTCGTAGGTGATGGCGCGAGGGCCAATAACGGAGAGCTGTCCTGCGAGCACGTTGATAAACTGAGGTATCTCGTCGAGGGAGGTCTTGCGCAGGACGCGGCCCAGCTTGGTGATGCGCGGGTCATTGGTGACCTTGCGCTCGCGGTGCCACTCCTTGATCTGCTCGGGGCTAAGGTACTTCTCCACGTCATTGGCGTCGGCGACCATGGAGCGGAACTTGAGCACGTGGATGGGACGGCCGAAGCGCCCCGCACGCTCGTGAGCATAGATGGGAGCGCCCTTGGTGTCGACCGCGATGAACGCGCAGAGCACCACGCCAGGGATGAGTCCCACGGCACAGACGCACGCGCTGAAGGCGATGTCGAAGGCGCGTTTCACGAAGCGGTACCCGAAAGAGCGCGTGTCGAGCGCACGGGACTCTGCGACGAACTCGCGCGAGCCCGGGAGGCTCACCGCACTCGTGCTTGCCGCAGCGCCGGCCCCAGAACCCGCCGCGCCCTCGCGCCGGTCCATAGCCTGAGCAATGAGCGTCGCACCCACGGGCGCATTACTCTCTGTTACTTCTTTAGCAGCCAAAATCAAACTTACGTCCCCGTTCCCCAGGGATCCCCCAATCGATGAATTCAAAATGCGAATGAATTGCCGGTGCAACGTCCCCTTACGTTTTGCTGGGCACGTCAAGCGGAAGCAGCTCCCTAAATGCGGAGTCGCCTTCGCCCACGTCCACCAGGCACCAGCGTTTATGACGGTCGATCTTGTGCACCCGAGCCTCTTGCCCCACCAGTGGGCCCTGCTCTATGTGCAACACGCCGCCTTCGATGCGGGCGACGCTGTTGCGCACCACGCCGTCGTCGTCCAGCACGCTGCGGTACCAGTCCTGCGCATCGTCCGGCATGGGCATATACGCCCGCTCCCTACTGCCGGCGATGCGACAGCCAAAGCTCAACTGGGCCAAAGCCTTGTCGAGCAGGGCGGCATCGCGCGTGGCGACGAAGAAGTATTCCTTGTACATGGGTTTGGTTTGGAGCGACCACGCACCGTCCCGCTTAAACCAGAACTCCTTTTGCATCACAAAAGCGTCCTGCATCAGCTCGTGCGGGATAATGCGACGGACCTTTTCGCAGGTCTCGCGCTCTTTACCGTTGGGGGTGTGGACCAGATACCAGCGGACGCGGCCGTGCTGGCCTTTGGTTGCGGTGCCGCTAAAGGCACCAGGCAGCTGCTCTTGGCGCCGCATTGTCTGTTCCATCTCTCGCCCCCTTTTCCAGCTCCGCGACACACGCGGATGCAGGGGCGTTAAGAACAGGCTTCTCGCTCGCAGCTAGGCGCAGTCGCAAAAGTACAGGTTTTTGTATCTTTCGACGTTGCTCATTATACGAGCAAACTGCTCGCGTTTTCCCAGATTGCACAAAATGCGTCGCGAATGGGTGCATCTCCATACGCCTCTACAAAAACCTGTACCTTTTTGCACAACAAAAAAGCCGCTTTAACCAGCGGCTTTTCTTCTTTAGACAACAAAAAAGGCGACCGCCCAAAAGGACGATCGCCTTTGTTAATTCTTGTGTTGTTTGTGCTAGGCGCGAGTCTTGATCTCCTCGAGCACCTTGGCAACAAACTCGTCAACGCTCATGGGAACGGTCTCGTTGGAGCGATCGCGGACGGAGATGTTGCCGGCCTCGACCTCCTTCTCGCCCAGGATGAGCATGTAGGGCACGCGGTCGATGCTGCGGGCTTCGCGGATCTTGTAGCCGATCTTTTCGTCGCGGTCGTCGCAGACCACGCGAATGCCGGCCTCCTCCAGCTTGGCGCACACCTCGTGGGCGTAATCGCGGCTCTTCTCGGAGACGGGAAGCGCCTTGACCTGCACGGGAGCCAGCCAGGTGGGGAACTTGCCCGCAAAGTGCTCAATCAGAATACCAATGAAGCGCTCGATGGAGCCAAAGCACACGCGATGCAGCATGATGGGGCGCTTCTTGGAGCCGTCGGCGTCCACGTACTCCAGGTCAAAGTTGATGGGCATCTGGAAGTCCAGCTGCACGGTGCCGCACTGCCAGGTACGACCGAGCGAGTCCTCCAGGTGGAAGTCGATCTTGGGGCCGTAGAAGGCACCGTCGCCCTCGTTGACCTCGTAATCCATGTGCAGCTGGTCCAGGGCGGTCTTGAGGCCCTCCTCGGCGCGCGCCCAGTCCTCGTCGGAACCCATGGAGTCCTCGGGGCGGGTGGAAAGTTCAACGTGGTACTTAAAGCCAAACTTTTGGTACACGGAGTCGATGAGGTTGACCACGCCCACGATCTCGTCGGTCAGCTGGTCGGGACGCACAAACAGGTGGGCGTCGTCCTGGTTAAAGCAACGCACGCGGAACAGGCCGTGCAGGGCGCCACGCAGCTCGTGGCGGTGCACCAGGCCAATCTCGCCGGCGCGGATGGGCAGCTCGCGGTAGGAGTGCGGCTTAGAGGCGTACACCAGCACGCCACCCGGGCAGTTCATGGGCTTAATGCAGTACTCTTCGTCGTCGATGACGGTGGAGTACATGTTGTCCTTGTAGTGGTCCCAGTGGCCAGAGGTCTTCCACAGCTGCTTGTTCATGATGAGTGGCGTGGAGATCTCCACGTAGCCGGCCTTGTGGTGGATCTCGCGCCAGTAGTCCAGCAGCGTGTTCTTAAGGATCATGCCGTTGGGCAGGAAGAACGGGAAGCCGGGGGCCTCGTCGCGCATCATAAAGAGGTCCATCTCGCGGCCGATCTTGCGGTGGTCGCGCTTCTTGGCCTCTTCCAGCATGTGCATGTGCTCGTCGAGCTCTTCCTTGGTGGCAAAGGCGACGCCGTTGATGCGGGTGAGCATCTTGTTGTCCTTGTCGCCCTTCCAGTAGGCGCCCGAGACACCGGTGAGCTTAAAGGCCTTGAGGGCCTTGGTGTAGCAGATGTGGGGGCCGACGCACATGTCGATGTAGTCGCCCTGCTGGTAGAAGGTGATGCGGGCGTCGTCGTCCAGGTCGCCGATGTGCTCGACCTTGTACTTCTCGCCGCGCTCCTCCATAAGGGCGATGGCCTCGGCGCGGGGCTTCTCGTAGACGGTGAACTTGAGGTTCTCCTTGACGATCTTTTTCATCTCGGCCTCGATCGCGGGGAAGTCGTCCTCGCTGATCTTGACGCCCTCGGGCAGGTCGACATCGTAGTAGAAGCCGTTGTCGGTCGCGGGGCCGTAGGCAAAGTCGGCCTGGGGGTACAGGCGCTTGATGGCCTGTGCCATGATGTGCGCAGCGGAGTGGCGGATGACGTGCGTGACCTCGTCTTGCGGGAGCTCGGCCACCGAACCGTCATTGTAGAGTGCCTTCATGGGTATGTTTTCTCCTCTCGGATGCAAATACATGCAGTTGCAGGTACGTGCTGTAGCGGGCAGGTGCGTTTTAACTTGCATCATTATAGGCAGGTTGCCTTGGTATACAAGCGCCCGCCGCACCTTAATGGCACGGCGGGCGAATTTCTACGCATGCTTCATCGTGGGGCGTGGGCGCATGCGCGGGATGCGCGGTGCCCAGGGCTTGCGGCGTGCGCTCGCCCGCGGCGTTGCCTCGGCGCACATGGCGCTTGTGCTTGCGGCCGGCCCGGCGATGGATGCGTTACTGGATGCGAGTTCGGCAGTAGGGGCAAACCTTCCAGTGCGCGTCGAGCGGGCGATGGCAGCTGGGGCACACGTTGCGAACCTGAGTGTCGCACACCGGGCACACCACAAAGTCCTTCTCGATGGGCGCGCCGCACTGCGGGCAGGTGCCGTACTGGGCAAGCTGACGCTCGCGCAGGGCCATGTCCAGCTCCTGCTCCTCGCGGTCGGCCGCGTAGGAGTGCGGGCGCAGGACCAGGTAGGCGATGAGGCCCACAAACGGGATGAGGGCGATGATGCCCCATGCCACGTAGGCGCTGGCGCCGCGGCGGCGAGCGTCGATGAACACATAGACGACCGACAGCACGTACAGGGCGATGATAAAGCCAACGAAGGCATAGATGACGCCCATAAGCTGCGGCGACATGAGCTCGGAGATGTACTTGGACATTGAGGTGTACCTTTCGGAATCGTTACAGTCCGGTCAAGTTTACCACGGGGTTTGTTTATATGGGACTACGGACGAGCACGGGGCCGACGCGGACACAAACATCTCAATCTGTAACAGTTGGGGGCGGGATCCGGGTCCAGATGTTACAGATCAAGATGAACGGGTGACCCGCCGGCCAAACATCTCAATCTGTAACATCTACGGGTCAAAAACGGTCCCAAATGTTACAGATCAAGACGAACGGTCAGCCTGCCAGCCAAACATCTCAATCTGTAACATCCACGGGTCAAAAACGGTCCCAGATGTTACAGATCGAGATGAACGGTCAGCCTGCCAGCCAAACATCTCAATCTGTAACACCTAGGACCGTAATTCCCCTCTACCTGTTACAGATCAAGACAAACGGAAAACCCACCGGTCAATATCTCAAGCTGTAACAACTGACCCCAAAAAACATCCCCTAGTTGTTGCAGATCGAGACATTAAAAACCAACTGGAAAGTTTGTCTCAATCTGTAACAACTACTCAGCAAAATCGGTCCCGGATGTTACAGATTGAGACAAACGGAAATCCATCAGCCAAACATCTCAATCTGTAACATCTGAAGCCGATATCACCCTCTACTTGTTACAGATCAAGACGAACGGTCAACCAGCCAGACAACAATCTCAATCTGTAACAACTAGACCCCAAAATCTTCCCCAGCTGTTACAGATTGAGACGAACTTTTTCCTGTGGACTCAACGTCTCAATCTGTAACAGGTAGCGGTATCAACCGCGAGCCCGGGTGGTGGTGCCCGCGGTCTGACGAAGGACGAAATCCGTGCTGGTTCTCCCCTCGCCTGCCGTTGGCGGGTGTTGCGGGGCTGTTCGCCGCATTGCCGCCGCGCTGGGGGTGCGCAGACCGTAGGATAGTCTTATTGACAGCCTGTCAACTCGTCTGGGAGGCACTGTGACAGAAACGTTTGATATCGCGATTGTGGGCGCGGGCATTACCGGGTGCGCCATCGCGCGGCAGCTCGCGCGCTATGACCTGTCCATTTGCGTGGTCGAGGCGGCCAACGACATCGCGCTGGGCGCGTCGAAGGCCAACGGCGGCCTGGTGCACGCCGGCTACGATCCGGCGCCGGGCACGGTAAAGGCGCAGGTCAACGCCCGCGGCTGCGAACTGTACGACACGTGGGCCCAAGAACTAGGCTTTTTGTTTTGCCGCACCGGCTCGATGGTGCTGGGTTTTAACGACCAGGACCGCGCGCATCTTGAGCAGCTGCGGAGCAACGGCCTGGCCAACGGCGTGCCCGAGCTGACGGTCATTGGCCCCGAGCGCATCCGCGAGCTGGAGCCGCGCGCGAGTGCCCAGGCCACGTGCGCGTTGTGGTGTCCCTCGACCGGTTACGTCGACCCGTTTGAAGTCGCCATCGCGGCGCTGGAGAACGCCGTGGCCAACGGGGTGACATTTATGAGGTCCGCGCCGGTGGAGGCGATTGAGGTTTGCGAGTCGGGCGGCAACGGGGCAGGGGCCACACGCTTTACGCTGACGACCCCCGCCGGCGATGTGCGCTGCCGTTACCTGATCAACGCCGCAGGTAACGGCGCTGCGGATATCTCGCACATGGCGGGGGCCGAAGAGTTCCAGATGGTCTGGCGCCAGGGCAACATCGTGGTGCTGGACAAGGAGCCGCGCGCACTGATGCCGCTCTACCCCGTGCCGACGCCGGTGTCCAAGGGCGTCATCGTGACGGGCACCGTGCACGGCAACACCGTGATCACCGCGACGGCCGCCGTGCGCGAGCCGGGCGACACGCAGACCTACGCGGGCGATGTGAACGCGCTGCTGACCGGCGCGCGCAAGCTGGTGCCCGATCTTGACACGCGCCGCGTGGTGCGCGCGTTTGCCGGCGGCCGTCCGGTTATTAAGGGGACGAACGACTTTTTTATTGGGCAATCGGCCGTGGTGCCGGGGCTGTTCCAGGCGGCGGGTATTCAGTCGCCGGGCGTGGCGAGCGCGCCGGCCATTGCCGAGCGCATGGAGTTTGTGCTGCGCGATGCCGGCGTGGCGTTGCGCAAGCGAGCGGACTGGGACCCGATTCGCCGCTCGCCGGACGACTTTGACCGCGCGCCGCTTGCGCGCAAGGAAGAGCTGCTCGGCTCCGACCCCGCGTGGGGGCAGATTGCCTGTCGCTGCGAGACGGTGCCCGAGGCCGAGATTTTAGCCGCGATTCGACGCCGGCCGGGTGCGGTTTCGGTCGAGGGCGTCAAGCGGCGCTGTCGAGCCGGCATGGGCCGATGCCAGAGCGGTTTTTGCCAGAGCCGCGTGGTGGCGATTCTTGCCCGCGAGCTGGGCTGTGAGCCCAGCGAGGTGTTACTGGAGGATACCGGATCTTGGCTGGTTGAGGGACCGTTGAAGGGGGTGCGCTAGGATGGCGAGCTTTGATGTGAACGCGACGCACGCGGTCGGTGGCGCGGTGGCGACGCAGGCCTTCGACGTGGTCGTTATCGGCGGCGGACCTGCCGGCATGGCGGCCGCGCTTGCCGCGCATAAAGCCGGCACGCGCGTGGCCATAGTGGAACGCGAGCAGCACCTGGGCGGCATCCTGCGCCAGTGCATCCATCCGGGCTTTGGCCTGTCGCACTTTAAGCAGGAGCTCACCGGCCCCGAGTACGCGCAGCGCTTTATCGACCAGGTGCGCGCGACAGATATTGCGCTGTTCTTGGACAGCATGGTGATTGGGGTTGACGGCGGCGAAGGCACAGGTGAGAACGCGGGCGCTGCAGGTGCGCCGGGCGTTGATAACGCCCAGCTCCACACCGTCACGCTCATGAATCCCGCCGGCATGCTGCAACTCACCGGACATGCCGTCGTCCTTGCCATGGGTTGCCGCGAGCGCACGCGCAGCGAGATCAAGATCCCCGGCAGCCGACCCGCCGGCGTGTTTACGGCCGGCCTGGCGCAGCGATACATCAACATCGAAAACCTCAAGCCCGGCTCGCGCGCCGTCATTTTGGGCTCGGGCGACATCGGACTGATCATGGCGCGCCGTTGCACGCTGGAGGGCATCCAGGTCGAGGGCGTGTACGAGCTCATGCCGTATGCCAACGGCCTGCGCCGCAACGTCAAGAACTGTCTGGACGATTTTGGTATTCCGCTGCATCTGTCGACCACCGTCACGCGCGTGATTGGGCGCGACCGCGTGGAAGCCGTCGAGGTGAGCAAGGTCGACGAGCGCCTGGCACCCATTGCCGGGACCGAGCGCATTGTTCCGTGCGACACGCTGCTGCTTTCGGTGGGATTGATTCCCGAGAACGAGCTTTCGGTTGCCGCGGGCGTAGAGCTTGACCCGCGCACGCGCGGCGCCGTGGTGGACCAAAGTCTGCAGACGGGCGTGCCGGGTATCTTTGCCTGCGGCAACGTGCTGCACGTACACGATCTGGCAGACAATGTGACGACCGAGTCCGAGTGCGCCGGTGCGGCTGCGGCGGCATACGCGTTAGGCGACGGCGCAGGTGATGGCGCGAGCGCTGCGGGCACGGGCTGCGAGCTCACGGTCTCCCCCGCCGGCATCGCGGGCTACGCGCTGCCCGGACGCATTACGGCTGTGGCGCTCACCAAGCTAAACTTCCGCGTGCGCCGACCGGTCGATGCGGCCCGCGTGCGTATTCTGGCAGGCGGCGAGGAGCTGTTTGTGGGCAAGGTTCGCGCGTTTAAACCGAGCGTTATGGAGAGCTTCCCGCTGCCGGCGAAGGTCATCCAACGCGCGCTCGACCTTGGTGCCAGCGAGATTGTCCTGTCCGTCGATTCCGCTGAGGAGGCATAAACCATGAGCGATAACGTAATTGAGACGCTACGGTTCAACTGCACCACCTGCCCATCCGAGTGCCTCCTCACTGTAGAGGTGGAGCGCGACGCCAACGGCGCCGTGGTGGACGTGCGCTCCGTGACCGGCAACAGCTGCCCCCGCGGCGACAAGTTCGCACATCAGGAGCTCACCTGCCCCATGCGCGTGCTCACCACCACCGTGGCGATAACCGGCGGCGACGAAGCCCTACTCCCCGTCCGCACCGCCGAGGCCATCCCACTCGAACTCCACGCCCAGGCGATGACCTTCATCCGAGGCCTGGTCGTCAACGCCCCCATCCGCATGGGCGACGTCGTGCTGCCCAACCTCCTAAACACAGGCATCGACCTAGTCGCCAGCATGAACATCAACCCAGCCTAAGTAGCTAATTTGGGACGTGTCTCTTTTAACTACCCCACCATCCACCCCATCCCCTCCTCAGTTGCGGTGAAATACGGACTGTTTTCCGGCTTTAAGCCGCCCAGCAGTCCCTATTTCACCGCAACTTGTTCTGGGATCGGAAACTAGCATGCTGCCAGATTGGTGTCATTTCAAAACTATGCCGGATTACGGGGCTCAATCGAAAGCCCCCAACCATACCGACGAATTGCGAAAATACGCAAGCCGTCTACCTGCGGTTTCTTTTTCGCCATTTCCGCTATGGTCGGGCACCATCGATCCAGCCCCGTAATCCGCCCCACTTTTGAAAACCAGCCCATTTTGACAGCGCCATTTTGACTACTTTTGCCATTACTCCGCTTTCGGCCACCCATCTCATAAGTTGCGGTGAAATACGGACTGTTTTCCGGCTCCAGGCCGCCCAACAGTCCGTATTTCACCGCAACTTATGAAGGGGCGTATGGGATACCATGGTGGCACCCTAACGAAAGGATGTTTCATGGCACATGTCGATGACCAGCGTGTGGCGCGCGTGCTCGATGCGCTCGAGGCCCAGCACCCCGGCGCGCAGCTGCTCGTAAACGACCCGTGGTCGATCTACTACCTGACCGGCTTTTATGCCGATATGTTCGAACGTTTTTGCGGCGTGCTGCTCGCGCGCGATACCGAGCCCGTGATCCTGGTCAACGCGTTGCATCAGCTGCCCGAGTATGACAATGCCCGCATTGCCTACCACACCGATACTGATATCGTGGCCGACGCCATCGCGCGCGAAATCAACCCGACCAAGTCGCTCGGCATCGACACCGTCATGCGCTCCGGCTTTTTAATGCCCCTCATGGAACGCCATGCGGCCAGCGAGTTCTTCCTGGGCGACTTCGCCGTGACAGCCGCCCGTACCTACAAGGACGCCGCTGAGCAGAAGCTCATGCGCTTGTCCTCGGCGGCCAACGACGCCGTGATGGCCGACGCCATCAAGCTCGTTCACGAGGGTGTGACGGAGCGCGAGGTTGCCGACCAGATGCTCGGCCTGTATCGCAAGCACGACTGCGAGGGCTTTAGCTTTCCGCCCATCGTGAGCTTTGGCGCCAACGCCGGCGACCCGCATCATGAGCCCGACGATACGGTGCTCAAGCGCGGCGACGTGGTGCTGTTCGACATTGGCGGGCGTCGCCGCAACTACTGCTCGGACATGACACGCACATTCTTTTGGGGCGAGCCGGACGAGGAGACGGCACGCATCTACGATATCGTGCGCCGCGCCAACGAGGCCGCCGAGGCGCTCATCGCGCCGGGTGTGCGCATGTGCGACCTGGACCGCGCCGCGCGCGACGTGATTGAGGATGCCGGCTACGGCAAGTACTTTACGCACCGCCTGGGCCACTCGATCGGCCTGCAGGACCACGAGCCAGGTGATGTTTCGCTGGTCAACGAGCAGGTCATTGAGCCGGGCATGACGTTCTCCATCGAACCGGGCATCTACCTCCCCGGCCGCACCGGCGTCCGCATCGAGGACCTGGCCCTGGTCACCGAGTCCGGCGTCGAGATCCTCAACGCCTACCCCCACGATCCGGTCCGCCTGGACTAACCCATGTGACAAAGGGACAGTCCCTTTGTCACATTCCTAACGCCGCGCCACGAAAACGGGCCATCTACTACGTTTAACCCGCATGGGTCGACCATACCCGTGTTTTCGCAAAATTGACAAGCCGTCTACCTGCGGTTTTACTTTCACAATTCTCAGTGTGGTCGAGGGTAGTCGGTTAAACGTAGTAAATAGGCCCATTTCGTGGCAAGCAGGTCTGCATAAGGCAAAGGGTAGCTAATTTGGGACGGGGCTATTTTGACTTCCCGCTTACAGGGTAGTCAAAATAGCCCCGTCCCAAATTAGCTACCCCCACAGCCAAACGAAAGGCCTCCTGGCCCTCGTGGTTTACGAGGAACGGGAGGCCTTCTTGTGCCCTAGGGCTCTATGCGCTCTGCGCTACTCAGCGCGATGACGCAGTTTTTCGATCGCGGCGGCGATCAGCGCCAGCAGGCCAGTTCCGCCAAGTGCGGCGACGGTAACGGCCGTGCTGTCGCCCGTCTGGGCAAGGTTCCCAGCGGCGGCCTTCTTGCCGTTCTTCTTCGCATCCGAAGCCGGCTTGACATCAGACTTGCCACCGTTGTCCTTGCCGTCCGTCGGCTTCTGCTCAACGACCGGCTCAACAACCTCAACGGTCACCGAAGCGGTGAACTGCGAAGGTGCCGGCGCCTCAGCGTCGGGACCATCGTCAGCAAGCGAGATCGCAACAGCCCCGCCGTTAACATCCAGCGTCGCCGTAATGACAACGGTGCCGTTCTTGAGGGCCTTGACCTTGCCATTCTCCACTGTAGCGATGGTCGGGTCGGACGAGGTCCACGTCACGGGACCGCGCAGCATCGCACCGTCGGCCGCGTTGCTCGCCGCGGCGGCCAGATCGATCTCCTTGCCACGCTCGACCCTGAGCGTGGTCTCGGCGGTCGTGGCCTTGCCGTTCTGGTCGACAATCACCATGCCGCTGGCCTCCGGACGTGCCTTAACGACCACGCCACAGCTGACCGTCAGCTCCGTGCCGTGAACCTTGCCGGTCACGGTCATATCGTCGGCGCCCCAGTTAAGCGCGGGCACATTCTCCCAGTCGATGTCGTAGTCCTTCTGGCTACCGTCCTTCATGGTCACGGCGACCTTCTTGGGCAGCGCCTTCAGCACCTCGTCGGGCGAGCTAAACTCAAAGACCTCAACGGAATCCAGCGTCGCGGGCGTCACCGGAATCTCACTCGCAGGCGTCTCGACGACCAGCTTGCAGGTGGCCTTGAGCGTCGTGCCCTCGACCGTGCCCTCGATGGTGTACTCGGCAACGGCGGCGAGCTGCTTGTCGAGGCCGTCCGTGTTCCACGTAACCGCAGCGGTATCCGTGTGGCCGTCGGTATAAGTCACTCCAACGGTCTTGGGAAGCTGGCGAGTCACCGCCTCGGCCTTCGTGTCGCGCTCGACGGTAATCTGCGATACCTCGGCGACCTGACCGATCGTCGTCGTGGAGGTAACGGTGACCTCGACCGGCAGGTTGCCGTTCACCGTCACACCCTTGGCAACAACGGTGTTGCCATACGTGGCGGCCGCCGCGGGAACCTCGGTCCACGTGACCTCGGACTCCGCCGTGGTCTTGCCGTCCTTCATGAGCACGGTCGCCTTGACGTCCTTGAGCGCCTCGCGCACGACATCGGCAGACGAGCCCTCGGGAACGTTAACGCCTGCGACCGACTTAACAGACGCCGGAATCTCGGCATCGCTCTTCACAACCGTCACCGTGCACTTGGCCTTGGCCGAAGTGCCCTCGACCGTGCCCTCAAGCACAATGTCGCCCAGCTGAGCCAGGGCATCAGCCGTGAGCGGGGCCTTATCCCACGCAACGGCGGCAGTCTTCGTCGAGCCGTCGGACATGTTCAGCGTCACCTGAACGGGCAGCGCAATGTCGTCGGCGGCCGTGTTGCGAGCGACCGAAAGCGAGACGTCAGCAATGCTCTCAACAACCGGCTTCAGGTTGACCGTAGCCGTAACCTCAAAGTTGCCGACCGCGGTCTTGCCCGTAATGTCAACGCTCGTGCCGTCGTTCTTAATGGTGAGGGCATCCTTGGGGGCGGTCCAGTCGATCTTCGCATCGACCTCGGAGCCGTCCCTCATAGCAACCTTCACGGTGGTGGGCAGCGCAGCCACAACGGACTCGGGCTTTGCGCCGTCGTCGACTGTCACGGCCTCAACGGTGCCGGCCAGGTGGTCGGGAATCTCGCGCAACGGCTTCGTGACCTTGATCGTGCACTCCGCCTCCTGGTCGGTTCCAGCCACCGTGCCCTTAACTGTGACCTTGCCCTCCTTGGCAAAGTCCTTGTCAGTAAGACCGTCGGTATTCCACTTCACATCGACCTCAGCCTCGGAGCCGTCGGAGTAAACCGCCGTGACCTTCTCGGGCAGCTTAGCCAGAGCATCCGTAGCCTTCGTGTCGCGCTCGACCTCAATGCCATCGGCAACGTCCAGGCTCACGATATGGGCGGTCACCTTGACCTTGACCGTCACGGTCATGCCGTTGTCCGTCAAGCCCGTAACCGTAAACTCGTTGCCGGCGCGGCCCAGGCTGTCGACCTGCGTCCACTCAACAGGCGACTCGACCGTAGTCGTGCCGTCCTTCATGACCACCGTCACCTTGGACGGCAGCTTGTCCATGAGGTCGGCAACCTTGGCGTTGTCTGCAATCTGGATATCAGGAATCGCCTCAACATGGTCGGGCGTCCGGGCATCCTGGTCCACCACGGTCACACTGCAGGTCACCTTGGCGCCATTCGCCTTAACCGTACCCGTAATCTGCACCGTGCTGGTTCCGTTGAGCACCTCATCCGTCACGTTGGACAGGTCCCACGCGTCAATGTCAAGCAGGTCGGTCGAGCCGTCGGAATAGGTCGCCACAACCTGCTTAGGCATCTGGGCGTACAGGTCCTGCTTGGACGTGCCCTTGGCCACGCTGAAGGACTTGGCCTCGAGCTTGGTGATAGTGCGCGGCGCCTCGCGAACGTTGACGTACACGATGGCGTTGACGTTGTCGATGCCCTTGAGCTTGCCGACGAGCTTGTAGGTGCCGGTCTTGGCGAGTGGCTCCTTGATGTTGAGGCCGTCGGTGTCGGTCCACTCCGTGATTTCGGTGCCATCGTATTGGCTATGTGCTGTGAAGGTGCCGTCAGAGTAATTGACATTAACGAACTTAGGCAGTGTCAGCGTCGACCCAACCGTCGTGTTAATCACAACGGCCTGCGGCTGCAGCGCAACCTTTTGAGCCGCCTTGTCAGCAACCGTCACCTTAGCGGTTACCACGCCGTTCTCATCAACGCCAACATTCTGGCCCTCGTCGTCCATGAGCGCCATGGCGGCAGCACCATTAAAGCCGACAACATGGCCCGTTACATAGAACGTGCCAGGCTTTTCATACTTCTCGGGCTCAATCGGATCCCACTCTATGGCAGCCGTAGAAACAGAGCCGTCACTCATCTCGACCGCCATTTTGGAAGGCATCGCGGGAGCGGTACCGGCCTTGGTGGTCACTGCGGTCTCACCATTATCGAAGGCTTTCTCGACACCATCGATCACGATCTTGGTCTGGACGTTGACACCGGTGTAGGCGCCATTGCTATACAAGGTAAAACCTCTTGCATACAGCCTACCGGATAGTGTCGTAACCTTACCCGCCTCTCCAGTGTAAGCCGAAGAATCGTAGTTGTCCCATCCAATCCAGGCAGAACGCGTCATACCGTCGCTCGTGGTCACCGTAATGCCATTCCATGGCAGCTCCGGTTCAACACCATTTGCCGTGGTGATGCGCTCCGGAAGATTCACGGAAGTAACAGCACAGACGTCAACGGTAACCGTTGCTTCTGCACCACCCGAAAGCTTGCCCTTAACCTTGAAGGAGCCATCATTAGCATACGAATCGGGAGAGATATCATCCCACGTGACCGTTTCGAGCTGGGGGCCTGCGGACATGTCGTTGTCGTAAACGACCTCAAGGGTCTCCGGCAAAACGGGCGCGGTACCCGGAACTGTCCACAACGTGCCGCTCTGGACAGACGTAGCCTTGCCCGCCACCTTTACGGTCGCCGTCACTGGAATATCGACCGTGTCGCCTCCATAGCCCGTGGAATACGCGAACTGGGCAGTGCCGTGAACGACTCCGTCTTGATTCCAATTAAAGTCCTTAGTATTCCATGTGACACTGCAATACCGAGCGTTATACCCCGGATGGTCCTTCGCTTCGGAAGCGAATAGTGTGAGATATTGTGGGAGCAAACTGGAGCCATCGGTTCCTTTGAGCACCGTAATGGTCTGCGGCTCGGGCTGCCAATCCTTCGCGATAATAACGTGCATCTTCACCGGAATTGATGTACCGACAACGGTACCGGTAATTGTGCAGCTCTGATCAGGGACCCCGTTATACTCATCCCAATTAATAGGCAGATTGTAGAAAGGTGTTCCATCTTGAAGAACGCCATCGACAGTCAAATGATCAAAGTTAATGGATTCGCCAGGATAAATAACCCTCCATTCCTCATAGGACGTCGCAAGCTTCCTGCCGTCCTCGTCATAGCAATTAACGCCCTTTACCTCACCACAAACAGCAGTGGCGCGGATATTTGCGCGCGTTCCCGAAATAATGCCGCCAATCTCATACTCGCCAGGCTTACCGTCTACAAGACCTTGAGGAAGTGCGGCCCACTCATAAGGGGTTCCAGAAAAGTACCTCGGCTGGTAGTAGCTACCATCCGTCAACTTAACTTGCTGGATGTAGCTCTGCATCGCTAGGCCAACGCCAGGCACATAGGCCACCTTGCCAATGTAGTCATCAGCAAGATCGCAGATGTTGATTGTGGCTGTGACAGGAATATTCGAGCCCGTAAAGTGACCGGTCACCGTAGTCTGGCCAAGTTTGCTGAGCGATTCCTGACTGAGATCGGGCCACTGAACGGAAAAACCGCCACGCGTGCCATCCCAGAGGGTTGCCTCAACGGTGCCTGGCATATTGGGCTGACCGCCGATAAGCGTGCTCACCGTCGTTGAGGCCGGCATCTGCAGCACGCGAACATTGACAGTAGCCGAAACGCGATTGGCGTCTCCCAAGCTCACCTGGTTGGAGCCCGTAGGAGACGTATATTGCGTCCAATATGACAGTGAACCAGATACCGTAAAGGTGCCCTCGTTGGCAACCTGGGAATCCAGAATGGTGTCCCAGTTAACAGAGCAAGATTTTTTGGTGCCGTCCGTAAACGTAACCATGACGCTGGTGGGAAGACCGCTGCCCGAAGTGGGGCGAACGCTGACAGGAGTACTCACCGGAGCAATTTTCTCGATGGATGCAACCTCTTTAACGGTGACCTTTGCGGTAACTTTCAGACCATCAACAGAAGACACACTATCGGACCGAAGCGTTCCGGTAACGGTATACGTGCCAGCTTTTTGAAATTGCGACACGTCAGCGTTGTCCCAATCCACCTGGAAGCCACGATAGTAAGAACCCGTGCTCGACTGGCTCACCAAGAAACTTGGATTGGTGGTAAGCGGTGTGGTGTCGCCCACCACACGCTCGTATGCCAACGAATTAAGATCCAATACATCCTTGGCGTCTTTTACCGTCACCGTACAGGTAACAGCTCGATTATCGAAACCATTGAGCTTGCCATTAACCACAAACGTGCCGGGCTTCGAGTAGCTGGACTCATAGATGTAGTCCCATGAAACAGAAATGAGCTCGGAAGCACCATTTTCGAAGGTAACCCTCGCAGAATACGGGAGGCTCGGCATTTCGCCAGTAATGGTAGTGCACGTCAACTCGGTCTCGACACTTTTGACCGCACGAACACTCACGGTGCAATGCGCGAGCATGGAGGGACAATCCCTGATGTGTCCTTCGACAACGAACGTGCCCGCTTTCTGGTACTGGTCCTCGTATATTTCATTCCACACAACCGGGCACGTCCGGGACTCGCCATTGGAATAGTAAACGGACACACTCGAGGTCAGCGTAGGTGCAATGCCCGCCGCGGTCCATGTGGACCACTGAGTGCCGCCCGTGGTGCGAGGAGCGTAGACCTTGAGCACACCGGTCACATCGAATGGCTCAGCGAGCGAGAACCATTGACCGTTTGCGTACGCGCCGCCAATCTGCCCCGTGATAGCGATTTCGGACTCCTCGGTTGCCGAGGTAAACGTCTCTATCGACTTTTCATCCCACTGCACAAAGGCAGAGCCCTCAGTGCCGTCAGACAGTTTTACCTTCACTTCAGGGGATGGCACATAGTCGCCGTTATCGAAGCCGACATACTTTTCAATGATGGGATTAGATTCGATCGAAACGACTTTGCGGCCGTTTTCACTGGTCGGTGCAGCGACGCTGACTGCGTCAACTGCGGCAGGATCCGCTGTGGTGACCTCGATAACCACGCGCTGCTTGACCGTCTGCGTGGTGCCGTCGACGGTGCCTTCGAACTCGTACGAACCCGCAGACAGCTGCGCCAAGGTTGCCGGAGCATCGGCGCCGTTCAGCTTCCAACTGACGTTTTCCTGTTTGGTGGCACCGCTCTCGTAGGTTGCCGCTACCGTTTGGGGCAGCGTGGCGTCGGAGCCTTCGGCAACGTGCAGGTCGGTTTGCTCGGCGAGCGAGGCGATCTTGTCGTCCGTCTGATCTTCCGAGGTTGCTTTGCCGGAGTCCGCAGTTGCTGCGTCGGCACTTTGCTCGGCTACGACTTGAGTGGTATCGCCCTGCATCATCTCGGCAAACGCCTGCGGCGGCACCGACCCGACCGTCATGGTAAGGGCCAGGCCCGCGGTGATCGCCGCGTTGACATGCCTTCTATTCATAATTCCTCCCGACTGGCTCAACGGACCACAGCACTGGTCCGATTTGCAAGTTAGGCTGAGCGTACCCCTGCGCAACAGGGTTGCGCAATATGCGACAGGTCAAGCGGCATAAATGATTTCGTAAGCGGGATGGCACTTTACAAGTACGTTACAAGCAAAAATAGTCAAAAAAGCCCCGTCCCAAAAAGACTGGTTGTAAGTTGCGGTGGAATACGGACTAAATATGCCTTCTGGCTTGTAAAACAGTCCCTATTTCACCGCAACTGATGAGGGGGCAGGGCGGGTTAGCGGAGGTGGGCGGCTACTTCGCCGGCTAGGGTGATGGTGCCGGCTGCTACGAAGGGTTCACCCGCTGCTTCGAAGGCAGCCAACGCCTCGGGCACACTGGAGTACACACCGGCCAGCTTGTCGGCGTCCACGAGCTTGGCAAGCTCCTCTGCCGGCAGGGCGCGATCGGAATCGGTCTGGGTCACGACCACGCGCGGGAAGGCAGGGATCAGCACGTCGACGATACCCGCCACGTCCTTATCGGCCAGCGCGGCGCACAGCAGCGTGGGGCGATTCTCCACGCACGGATCAATCTCGTCCAGCGCGCTGACAAAGTTCTCGCAGCTCTGGGGGTTGTGGCAGGCGTCAATCAACTTGAGCGGATCGGTCCCCAGCACATCAAAACGGCCCGGGGTGGGACAACCCATAAGCGAGGCATCGAGCGCCTCGTGATCGAGCTCGCGGCCCAAATATCCCTCGCACAGCATAATCGCGCACGCTGCATTCTGCGGCTGATACGCCGGCTTGACCATGCTCGACGTATAGATTGCGCGCGGCGTGGTGCAGCTAAACTCCACCGTATCGCCCACGTGCGCCGGCACCTTAGTCGTAGCGTGGCTAACCACGAGCGGCACGACCCCGCACTCGCGGCAACGGGCATCCATCACACGCTGAACGCCCGCCTCGTGCGTACCCTCGCCCAATACGACCAAGCGCCCGGGCTTAATGACTGCAGCCTTCTCCCCTGCAATCGCCTCGAGCGTGTCACCCAAAATGCGCGTGTGGTCGAGTCCAATGCCCGTAATGGCAACAGCGACAGGATCGGTCGCACTCGTAGCGTCCCAACGTCCGCCCATGCCGACCTCGAGCACAGCAACATCCACCGCGGCCTCGGCAAACACCACAAGCGCGGCGGCCGTAAGCAGGTCAAACGGCGTAATGCTATACGCGCGCTCCCCCGCCGCAACACGGCGCTCATTCACACGACGCCCCGCCTCAACAGCAGCAGAAACGCCCCGGGCAAACGCCTCATCACTCACAACGCGGCCGTCAACTTCCATGCGCTCGGGATAGCGCACCAGTTGCGGCGACGTATACAGCGCCGTCTTAAGCCCCTCGCCACGAAGAATAGCAGCCGAAAAACGAGTAGTAGAAGTCTTGCCATTGGTACCGGCAACCTGAATGCAATCGAAATACTCATCCGGCCGCCCCAGCTCATCAAGCATATCGACAACCGTCTCAAGCAGAGGCCCAGCATCCCCAGAAATCCGCCCCGTATCAGCAGCCAGCCCCACAGCCTCACCAAACGAAAGCAAAGCAAACGAGAAAGGAACGCAATACGACCCCGAACGCTTAGCCATAAACCAAAGTCCCCCAAAACAGAAAAAGAGGCCCATCAAAAGAATGAGCCCCTCGCGTTAACAATATCAGCCACTACCCGCTTGCAGCAGAATCAAGGCACCAGCCGTGTGGCCCTAACACGCCAGATGCAGACAGCCACGTAAACGACCTAGGAGCGGCCCGACGCTTTGCTCGATACAAGTTCCGCACGCAAAGGACAGCACTAAATGTGCTGTCCGTCTTGCGCAGGACTGTTCGCAGTAGCGAGCAAAGCGTCGGGACGCGCCCCTCAGTGAAGCCTTACGAGAAGTCCGCAACCTGAGCCGTCAGCGCCGCCAGGATCTCCTTGAGCTCAGCTGCACGGTCCCTCTTCTTCTGGACAACGGCGGGCGCGGCCTTGGCCACAAAGCCCTCGTTGGCGAGCGTCTTCTCGCAGCCGGCGAGCTCCTTCTGGGCCGCGGCGATCTCCTTCTCCAGACGCGCCTTCTCGGCCGAAAGGTCAACCTTGCCCTCGAGTACCACAAATGCCTCGACACCGCTGTCGACCACGGCAATGCTCGCGGCCGGCTTCTCAACGTCCACGCCCATCACGAGCGAGGCAGTGTTTGCCAGCGGCTCAATCGTAGAGCGCAGGCTCTCGAGCTTCTCAATATCCTCGGCACCGGCACGCACGACCACGTCAAGCTCGGCCTTGGGGCTCAGGCGGTAACGCGAACGCGTGGCGCGGGCGGCAGAAACGACGGTGCGGCACAGCTCAAACGCGCGCTCGGCGTCCTCGTCCACGTACTTGGCGTAGTCGGCGGGCTCCGGCCACTTGGCGATCATAAGCGCCTCGGCGCGGTCCACGTTGCCCTCGGCGTCCATGTCGAGCACGCTCGCCGGCATGTTGTCCCAGATCTCCTCGGTCACAAACGGCATGAGCGGGTGCATCAGGCGAATGGAGGTGTCGAGCACAAAGATCAGGTTGCGCTGCGCCTGCAGACGGCCCTCGCCCTTCAGACGGGCCTTGGTGACCTCGACGTACCAGTCGCAGACCTCGTTCCAGAAGAACTGCTGCACGCCGCGAGCCATGTCACCAAAGGTGTAGTTCTCAATACCCTCGGTAACCATCTTCACGGCCTTGGCCAGGCGGCTGAACATCCAGGCGTCGGCCGGCGTCTCCACGACGGGCTCGCCGGGCGTGTAGCCCTCCATATTCATAAGCAGGAAGCGGCTGGCGTTCCAAATCTTGGTCACAAAGCTCTTGGCCTGCTCGGTGCGCGGGCTGTCGATAAGCTGCTTGGTCTTCTTGTCGATGTTCGCGTCGAACTTAACATCCTGGTTGTTGGTGCACAGCGTGAGCAGGTTGTAGCGCATGGCGTCGGCGCCGTACATGCCAATGAGGTCCATGGGGTCAACGCCGTTGCCCTTGGACTTGGACATGCGGCTGCCGTCCTTGGCCAGGATCGTCGGGTAGATGACGACGTCCTTAAACGGTACCTCGTCCAAGAAGTACAGCGAGCTCATGACCATGCGGGCGACCCACAGCGCGATGATGTCGCGCGCGGTGACGAGCGCCGTCGTGGGGTGATGGCCCTCGAGCAGCTCGGGCTTTTGCGGCCAGCCCTGCGTGGCGAAGGTCCACAGCTGCGAGCTAAACCAGGTGTCAAGCACGTTCTCGTCCTGATGGATGTGATGACCGCCGCACTTGGGGCACACGTCGGTGTCCTCGGTGAGGGCGTCCTCCCAGCCGCAGTCCTCGCAGTAAAACACGGGGATGCGATGGCCCCACCACAGCTGGCGGCTGATGCACCAGTCTTTGAGGTTCTCCATCCATGTGGTGTAGGTCTGCGTCCAACGCGCGGGGTGGAAGGTGACCTTACCGGAGTTGACGGCGTCGAGCGCCGGCCCCTTAAGCTTTTCGACGGCGACGAACCACTGCTCGGACAGCCACGGCTCCAGCGCGGAGTCGCAACGGTAGCAGTGCATGACGGAGTGGTCGTGCTCGTCCACGTGGTCGAGCAAGCCGTGCTCGTCGAACCACTTGATGACGGCCTCGCGGCACTCATCGCGGTTCATGCCGGTGAACTCGCCGTAGCCCTCGACGACCACCGCGTGCTCGTCAAAGATATTGATCTGCGGCAGGTCGTGGGCCTGACCCATGGCGTAGTCGTTGGGGTCGTGGGCCGGGGTGACCTTAACAAAGCCGGAACCGAAGTTGGCGTCGACATGCCAATCCTCAAAGATGGGGATCTCGCGGTTGACGATCGGCAGCATGACGGTCTTGCCCACAAAGGCGGCCTTCTCGGGATCCTTCGGGGAGACGGCGACGCCCGTGTCACCGAGCATGGTCTCGGGGCGCGTGGTGGCAACGACGATGTAATCCTGGCCGTTGACCGGCTCGGTCAGCGGGTAGCGCAGGTGCCACAGGTGGCCCTTCTCGTCCTTGTACTCGGCCTCGTCGTCCGAGATAGCGGTGGTGCAGTTGGGGCACCAGTTGACGATGCGCTTGCCGCGGTAGATCAGGCCGTCGTGGTACCAGTCGCAGAAGACCTTGCGCACGGCCTGGGCGTAATCCTCGTCCATGGTGAAGCGCTCGTTGTCAAAGTCGACGGAGCAACCCATGCGCTTGATCTGCTCGACGATGATGCCGCCGTACTCGTGGGTCCAGTCCCAGCAGGCGTCGACAAACTTGTCGCGGCCAATCTCCAGGCGGCTGATGCCCTCGCTCTTGAGCTTCTTATCGACCTTGGTCTGCGTGGCGATACCGGCGTGGTCGGTGCCGAGCACCCAGCGCGTGGACTTGCCGCGCATGCGGGCCATGCGGATGATGGCATCCTGGATGGAGTCGTCGGTGGCGTGGCCCATGTGGAGCTTACCGGTCACGTTGGGAGGCGGAATGGTGACGGTGCAGTCGCCCACACCGGCGCGGCGCTTGTAGTAGCCGCCGTCGAGCCACTTCTGCAGGATCGCCGGCTCGTTGGTCGACGGATCGTAGTTCTTGGGCATCTCTTCCATGTCTTCCATATATCTCTCCCTTGCCCGTCGGCGTGTTCGCCTGCTTGGTTTTCGCTCGGTCAGGTCCTGGGCTCGCTCGAAGAGCACATTTAGTGCTCTTCGGCTCGTGCGGAATCTACGAAAACCAAGCAGGCGAACACGCCTTAGGTATCGATTACTTCAGTCTGAATTGACTTCGTTGAGACTTTAAACAAACACACAGAATAACACAGGTAGTTGGGGTTATTGCGTATATATAAAATAGCCTCCGGCCGCGGGTGGTCGGAGGCTATCGACAAATGTGTTTGGGCTGGTTTAGCCGTAGATGCGCATGGGCTGTTCTTCGCCCTTTACGGCGGCTTCGGTTACGACTACCTTGGCTACGCCTTCCTCACTGGGGAGGTCGAACATCGTCTGCTGCAGCACATCCTCACAGATGGCGCGCAGGCCGCGGGCGCCGGTCTTGCGGGCGAGCGCCATGCGGGCGATCTCGTGCAGGGCCGCGTCCTCAAACTCCAGATCAACGTCCTCCAGCTGAAACATCTTGCGGTACTGGCGAACCACGGCGTTCTTGGGCTCGGTCAGGATCGACACCAGGTCGTCCTCGTCGAGCGCCTGCGTCTGGGTGACGACGGGCGTACGGCCCACGAACTCGGGGATCATACCAAAGGCGTTGAGGTCCTGCGGGAGCACCTGGCGCAGCAGGTCGTTCTCGTCGACCGAGGTGGGGCCGGCGATCTCGGAGTTAAAGCCCACGCCCTTGTTGCCCACGCGGTCGGCGATGATCTTGTCCAGGCCCACGAAGGCGCCGCCGCAGATAAACAGGATATTGGTCGTGTCGATCTGCAGCAGCTCCTGCTGGGGATGCTTGCGGCCGCCGGTGGGCGGAACGCTGGCCACCGTGCCCTCAAGAATCTTAAGCAGCGCCTGCTGAACGCCCTCGCCCGAAACATCGCGGGTGATGGACAGGTTCTCGGCCTTGCGGGCGATCTTGTCGATCTCATCCACATAGATGATGCCCACCTGCGCGCGCTCAATGTCGCCATCGGCGGCGTTGATGAGCTTGAGCAGGATGTTCTCCACGTCCTCGCCCACATAGCCGGCCTCGGTAAGGGCGGTGGCGTCGGCGATGGCAAACGGAACCTCCAGAATGCGCGCGAGCGTCTGCGCCAGCAGGGTCTTACCGGTACCGGTGGGGCCCAGCAGCAAGATGTTGGATTTGGCGAGCTCCACCTCGTCCATGTCGTCATCGAGGTGGCCACCCATGTCGTCGACCTCGTCAAAGGCCGAAAGCGCGGCGCCGCCCTCAATCACGCGGCGATAGTGGTTGTACACGGCCACCGACATGGCGCGCTTGGCGTCTTCCTGGCCCATAACATAGGCCGAAAGCTCGGCATAGATCTCGTGCGGCGTCGGCACGTGCGTAATGACCTGGCGAGCGTCGTCCTCCAGCTCAAAGCCATCAGTATCGGGCTCCATAGCCGGCTGGTTGGCAGCCTGGCCGTGGTCGTTGAGGAAGCCCGGCAGCTTGCCGTTGCGCGCGGCGTCCATAAAGTCCGAAGCCAGCGACTCCTCCAGAATCTCGGAGCACGCGGCGACGCACTCGTCGCAGATAAAGATGTTGGTCGGGCCTTTAACAAGGCGGCGAACCTGACCTTGCTCTTTTCCGCAGAAAGAGCAGCGGATGGGGTTGCCGTTCTCGTCAAAGCTGTCCTGCATGTTACCGGCCATCCTAAGCGTCCTTCGCGGCGAGGTCGCGCGAGGTAACGATACGGTCGATCAGGCCGTAATCGAGGGCCTCGGCAGCCGTGAGGTAGTTATCGCGCTCGGTGTCGGCCTGGACCTTCTCGATGGGCTGGCCGGAGGCGTCGGACAGGATCTGGTTGAGCTCGCGGCGAGTTTTCTTGATCTCCTCGGCCACGATCTCGATCTCGGTCTGCTGGCCCTGGGCACCGCCGCTGGGCTGGTGAATCATAACCTTGGAGTGCGGCAGGCAGAAGCGCTTGCCCTTGGCGCCGGCCGAAAGCAGCACGGCGGCCATGGACGCGGCCATGCCCACGCAGATGGTGGAGACCTGCGGCTTAATGAAGTTCATGGTGTCCAGAATCGCCAGACCGGAGTAGACCTCGCCGCCAGGCGAATTGATGTAGAGCGAGATGTCCTTCTCGGCATCCTGGCTCTCAAGGTGCAGCAGCTGGGCAACGACCAGGTTGGCGCTGACGGAGTTGATCTCCTCGCCCAAGAAGATGATGCGGTCGTTGAGCAGGCGCGAATAGATATCGTAGCTGCGCTCGCCACGCGGCGTCTGCTCGATAACGTATGGCACGAGGGCGGAATCGAACTTAGCGATCATACGCATCTCCATTTCTCTTACGGACCAATAATGGTTCTAGACAAACGTACGGTGCCCGCATGCTATGCATTGGCTGGCACCGTACGAAGCAACCGGATAACCGGCTTATAACTTTACCCCATCACGGGCGCATGCATGCGCTCGCGGGCAAGGTGGCGAGAATTACTCGGCGTCCTTAGCGGTCTCGTCGACCTCGGTCACCTTGGCGTTCTCGACCAGGTGGTCGACGGCCTTGGAGCGACGGATAGACTCGCGGACGGCAGGCATGCGGCCATCGGCGATGAACTCGGCCTTGGAAGCCTCGACGTCCTTGACGCCGGCCTTCTCGAACTCGGCGTTGATGTCGTCCTCGGTGACCTCGATCTTGAGTTCACGGGCGAGGGCGTCGAGCGCCAGGGACTCGCGGGCAACGTCGTTGGCCTGCTTGTGCAGGTCGCCGATGAACTGCTCCATGGTCAGACCGGAAGCGGGCAGCCAGGTGTCCAGGGTCATGCCGCGGGCAGCGAGGTTGGACAGGAAGTTCTGGCCAAGCTCCTCAAAGACGGACTGCTCGTAGTCGGCGTCCATCTCCTCGAGCTGCAGACGCTCGGCGAGAGCGGAGACGCAACGGTTCTCCTTCTCGGCGGGCAGGCGGGACTCCTTGTCCTGCTCGATCTCGAGCTTGATGGCGTCGCGCATGGCGTCGATGCCGTCGAAACCGAAGTCGGACTTGACGAGCTCGTCGGTGAGCTCGGGGGTGTTGCGGACCTTGATGCCCTTGACGGTGACCTCGACGGTGTGGGTCTCGGCCTCCTCGCCCTCCTCGACCTCGTCGGTCCAGGTGACGGTCTTGACGTCGTCAACGTTGGCGCCGATCAGGGCCTCGTTGAACTCGGCGGGGTTGCTGTCGCTGCCGGCGATGAGCATGCGGCCCTCGGCGGCGAAGTTGTCGGCGTTCTCGACGGCCTTGAGGTCGACGGTCACGTAGTCGTCAGCCTCGACGGCACGACCCTCAACGTCCTCGAAGGTGGCGCGGTAGTTGAGGAGCATCTCGACCTGGTTGTTGATCTCGGACTCGGTGACCTCCGCGGGAGGCATCTCGATCTCGACGGCGTCGTAGGAGGAGAGCTCAGCGGCCGGACGCAGGGAGAACTCGACGGTGTAGGTGTAGTCCTCGTGATCCTTGGCGATGTCGAGCTCCTTGTAGTCACCGCTCTTGGTGGGGACGATGTCCAGCTCGTTGAGGACGGCGGGCTCGTTGTTGGCGATCAGGTCGTTGGTGGCCTGGGCGAGGGTAGCCTCGGCGCCAAGGGCGGAGTCGATAACCGGACGGGGAGCCTTGCCGGCGCGGAAGCCCGGGAAGCGGTACTTCTTGGCGGTCTCCTTGTAGGCCTTCTTGATCGCGGCGTCGACGTCGGCGGCCGGGATGGTGACCGTAGCGGTGAGCTTGGCGTCCTTGACGTCAGAAGCGGTGATGTTCAACACGTTCCTCCTCATACTGCCCAGCTTATCTGAGGTGCTGGTACCTTTATGCAACAAAGGGTCGCGACGGCCGGGGCCGACGCGGGTGCGTTGGTGCGGGCGAAAGGACTCGAACCTTCACGGGAATCCCACCAGAACCTAAATCTGGCGCGTCTACCAATTCCGCCACGCCCGCATGCGCGCACAGACTAGGAATGATAGCAGATACGAACGGCAAGCGCACGCACACGTTTTACAGGCTCACGACCTCACCACGAGTACGCGCAGCCGACCATCATGAGTTGCGGTGAAATAGTTCCTGCCTGGGGGCGTCCGCCAAAACAGGAACTATATCACCGCAACTCAAGAAGGGGATCGGCGATATGGAAGCGCGGGCCGCGCATGGGAAAGCGTGTCCCGATTTGACGACTCGGAATGGGATGCAGTTTCCCCGAGCGGGGCCTTTTGGAAAACGCGTCCCATTTTGAGCGCCAATTCCGGGATGGACTTTCCGTTTGAGGTGCTAACCGGAAAGTGTGTCCCAGTTTGAGGCCTTGGAATGGGATGCAGTTTCCCAAAGGGCCTCAAAAGGAAAATGCATCCCACAATTCGGCTGAAAAGTGGGATGCATTTTCCCCGGGGGCTGAGCTGGACAATCAAGCGGCGGCAGCGGCTCCTCGTCTACTCCCCTAGCAGGGCCTTCTCGGGCGTAATGGGCAGCGAGCGGACCTGATGGCCGGTAGCGTGCGCGACGGCCGAGGCCACGGCAGCAAGCGGCGTGTTGATGACGACCTCGCCGATCGACTTGGCGCCAAACGGGCCCGTCGGCTCGTAGCTCGGCTCAAAGGCAACGCGAATGCTGCCGATATCCAGACGCGTGGGCAGCTTGTAGCTCATAAAGTTGCCGGTGCGCAGGCGGCCGCGGTCGTCATGCTCAACGATCTCGTAGAGCGCATGGCCAATGCCCTGGGCAATGCCGCCCTCGGCTTGGACGCGCGCAAGCGCCTCGTTAATCACGGTACCGCAGTCCACGGCCGCGGCGTAATCCACCACGGTCACCTTGCCGGTGGCCTTGTCGACCTCAACCTCGGCAATACCGGCCATAAACGGCGGGGGCGAAACGGGCAGGCAGGCAGAGGCATGCGAGGTCAGCGCGTCGCCGCCTGCGATGTTCTTGACGCACAGGTTGGCAAAGTCGCGCAGCGTCAGGTAACGGCTGCGCTCGCGGGCAGCACGCTCGTCGGCCAGGCGCACGTACTGGCCGTCGAAGACCACGTCAGTAGCGTCCACATCCCACATCTGGGCGGCCTTGGCACAAATCTTCTCGCGCAGCTCGGTCGCGGCGTTTTTGGCGGCAAGGCCCGTCACGTACGTGCCCGAGCTCGCGTACGAGCCGGCGTCGAAGGGCGACACGTCGGTGTCCACGCCGCGCACCACGATCAGCGAGCTCTCCACGCCCAGCTCCTCGGCGGCAATCTGCGCCAGGATCGTGTCGACGCCCATGCCGTTATCGGTAGCGCCGGTCGAAAGCGTAATAAAGCCGTCCTCCTCCAGGCGCATGTCGATACCGGCGATGTCCACGTTGGAGATACCCGAGCCCTGCATGGTGAGGGCGCAGCCCAGCGCGCGCACGCGGTCGCCCAGGTCCACTGCCAGCGGCTTGTCGCGCCAGCCGATCATGTCCATCGCGCGCAGCAGGCAGCGGTCGAGCGCGCAGGCGTTGAGCTTCTCGTTGTAGTACTGCGGCATGATCTCGCCCTCGTGCACCATGTTCTTAAGGCGCAGGTCGGCGGGGTCCATGTGCAGCATGTCAGCGAGCTCGTTGACGGCGCTCTCCACGGCAAACTGGCCCTGGGTGGCACCGTAGCCGCGATACGCGCCGCCACGGTTGGTGTTGGTGTAGACGGCGTCCCAGCTAAAGCGGCTCGCCTTTACGTGGTTGTAGATCGGCAGGCTCTTATGGCCCGAAAGGCCGATCGTCGTGGTGGCGTGCTCGCCGTACGCGCCGGCGTTGGACAACGTATGCAGGTCAATGGCCGTGATGGTGCCGTCGTTCATGGCGCCCATCTTCACCGTCATCTGCATCTGATGGCGCGAGTTACCAGCGGTAATGGTCTCCTCGCGCGTGTAGCAGCAATAGCTCGGACGGCCGGTCTGCTGGGTCACGAACGCCACGAAGATCTCGCAGCAGCCCGTCTGCTTGGAGCCAAAGCCGCCGCCGATGCGCGGTTTGATGACCTGCACCTGCGACTGCGGAATGTCGAGCGACTGCGCGATCATGCGGCGCACGTGGAAGGGCACCTGCGTGGAGGTGGTCACCGAGATGCGGCCGAACGCGTCGGTCGTCGCGAAGGCGCGGAAGGTCTCCATGGGCGCGGTCTGCGTGGCCTGGCTGGTGTAGGTGCGCTCAAAGACGATGTCGCTCTGGGCAAAGGCCTCGTCCAGGTCGCCAAAGTCGTTGACGCCGCTGCACACCAGGTTGCGCGGCACGTCGCCGCCCTGCGGGAACATAAAGGTCACGTCGCCCTCGGGATGGACCACAATGTCGTTATCGAGCGCCTTGGTAAAGTCGAGCAGGGGCTCAAGCACCTCGTAGTCGACCTTAATGAGCTTGAGCGCCTTGTCGGCGGCCTCTTCGGTCTCGGCGGCGACGATCGCCACCTCCTCGTTTTGGTAGCGCACGAGGTTCTCGAGGATCAGGCGGTCGTAGGGCGAGGGCTGCGGATAGCTCTGGCCGGCGATGGTGAAGCGGCGCTGGGGCACGTCCTCGTAGGTGTAGACGCCCACGACACCGGGCACCTTCAGGGCGCGGGACGTGTCGATGGAGCGAATCTTGGCGCGGGCATAGGGGCTGCGCTTGAGTTTGACGATCAGAGCGCCGGCGGGCACCATATCGCCCGTGTAGACGGGACGACCCTCGAGCAGGGCCTTCGAGTCCTTCTTGGGCTGCCTGTGGGTAATCTGCTTGTAGGAGACGCCGTCGGAGCTCGTGTCGTTGACCGGCAGCTCGGGCAGCTCAAAGCCCACCTGCACGCCGGACTCGTTGAGGAAGCGCACGATAGCGCGCAGCTGGCTCTCGTAGCCGCTGCAACGGCACAGGTTGCCGGCCAGCTGGCGCGACAGTTCCTCGCGCGTGGCGACGAGAGTCGGGTCTTCCTTGGCGGCACGGGCCAAGGCCAGCACGTTCATGATGAGGCCGGGGGCGCAAAAACCGCACTGCTCGGCGCCTTCGGCGGCCATCGCGCGGGCGAGCGCCTCGGACTCGGCCTTAAGGCCCTCGAGCGTGGTGATAGAGTGGCCTTCGACGCGGGCTGCGGGAACCGAGCAGCTCAGTACCGGGTCGCCGTCGAGCCACACCGTGCACAGGCCGCAGTTAGTGGTCTCGCAGGCACAGCGCACCGACGCGCAACCCTGCTCGCGCAGCAGCGCAAACAGCATGGTATCGGGGGCAATTTGAACCTTGACCTTGCGGCCGTTAAGGGTAAAGGAAAGATCGATGAGTTTGGCAGCCATTAGCGCACCTCGCTAGAATCGACGCCGGGCACGCGGCGGCAGGAATACTCGTCCGTGGCAAACTTGGGAATCTGCACGGTCTCGAGCTCGCGGGCAAGTGCGGCCGAAAGCTCGATACCGGCAGCACGGCGCACGGCCTGAACGGCAAGCGGCGCGGAGACACGGCGGCGGTAGTCGGCCGAGCCCCACAGGTTGGTGCCGTAGCTCAGGGCGCGCACGGACGCGGCCAGAGCGCGGAGCTCGTCCTCGGAAGGCTGCTCGCTGGCAAGGCCGCATGCCTCGCCCTGCAGCAGGGTCGCGCGCAGCGGGCGGGCGCCCACGGTGACGTGCCAGGTGTTGTCCCACCAGGCGGCAGTGACGTTGAGCGAGGGGAAGTCGGTCGCGGCCTTGCGCACGGCCGCGTAGCTCGCGCGGTAATCGTGCTTAACAACCACCACGCGCTCGATCACGTCGCGCACGTAGCCCATGTTTAAGAACTCGGCAAGCGGCACACGACCGGCGCCCGTCAGCTCAACGTAGGAATCGAGTGCAAGGAAGGCAGAGAGAACGTCCGAGAAGCCAAAGCGGCCGTAGATACTGCCGCCCACCGTGGCGGTGTTGCGCAGCTGCACGCCCACGATGTCGTGGACGGCGAACTCGAACACGTTGTTGACGAGCGCGTTAAGCTCGGCATGGCGCTCGAGCTGGCGCAGCGTGCACATGGCGCCGATGCGAAACTCGGTGTCGGTCTCCTCGATCTGATCGAGTCCGCAGGCCGAAAGGTCAATCGCCGTCGCGACGCGACGCGAACCCAGGCGCATCCAGATGCCGCCGCCCACAATCTTGTTGTTGCGGTTCTTCTGCAAGAGCTCATAGGCTTCGGCCGCGTTTCCAACACGGACGTAGGTACCGAACTTGAGCACGTTCTCCCCCATCTCTTCACTTGTCCAGTACGTTTAAGTGTACCAAACGAGGGGGCACGACCCTCCGCAGCACAAAAACCTCCCGCCCATCCATAACTTGCGGTGAAATAGTTCCCGGAAACCGTCCCAGATGCCACATCCAGGAACTATTCCACCGCAACCTAGAGGGACCCCCAGGAAGTTGCGGTGGAATACGGACTGTTTGGCGGGTTTAAAGCGCTAAACAGTCCGTATTTCACCGCAAGTTATGAGGATGCCCCGAGATAGAAAAAGGCTCCCGGCCGGGATGGTCGGGAGCCTCATGCGCATCAGCTTGTGCCGGGATATGTCGAGCTGGATTTAGCAGACGCCCTGGGCGAGCATGGCGTCGGCGACCTTGAGGAAGCCGGCGATGTTGGCGCCCATGACGAAGTTGCCCTCCTCGCCGTACTCCTTGGCGGTGTCGTCCACGTTGTGGAACATGCCGCGCATGAGCTGCTCAAGCTTGCCGTCGACCTCCTCGAAGGTCCAGGACAGGTGCTCGGCGTTCTGGCTCATCTCCAGGCCGGACACGAGCACGCCGCCGGCGTTGGCAGCCTTGCCGGGCATAAAGGCGACGCCGTTCTCCTGGAAGTAGGTCGTGGCCTCGATGGTCGTGGGCATGTTAGCGCCCTCGCCGACCACCTTGCAGCCGTTGGCGACGAGCGCCTGGGCATCCTCGAGCAGCAGCGTGTTCTCGCGAGCGCAAGGCAGCGCGATGTCGCAGGGCAGCTGCCACACGCCGCGGCCGTCGCCCTCGTGCCAAGTAGCGCTGGGCTTCTCGTCGACGTACATGGCCAGCGTGACGCCCTTGTCGTGGCCGGAGCGCTTCTGGTTATAGACGTGCTCGAGCACGGTGTAGTCGATGCCATCGGGATCCTCGACCCAGCCGTGGGTGTCGGAGCAGGCCAGCACCTTGCCGCCGAGCTGGGCGACCTTCTGGACAGCGTAGATGGCGACGTTACCGGAGCCGTGAACGACGACGTTCTTGCCCTCGAAGGAGTCGCCGCGGCTCTTGAGGTACTCGTCCACAAAGTAGACCAGGCCGTAGCCGGTGGCCTCGGTACGGGCGAGCGAGCCGCCAAAGGAGAGGCCCTTGCCGGTGAGGACGCCGGTCCACTCATTGGTCAGGCGCTTGTACTGACCGAACATGTAGGCAACCTCGCGGCCGCCAACGCCCAGGTCGCCGGCGGGAACGTCGGTGTTGGGGCCGATGTGACGATAGAGCTCGGTCATAAAGGACTGGCAGAAGTGCATGATCTCGTTGTTGGACTTGCCCTTGGGGTCAAAGTCGGAGCCGCCCTTGCCGCCGCCCATGGGAAGGGTGGTCAGGCTGTTCTTGAGAATCTGCTCCAAACCCAGGAACTTGAGCATGCCCAGGGTGACCGTGGGGTTAAAGCGAAGGCCGCCCTTGTAGGGTCCGATGGCAGAGTTGAACTCGACGCGGTATCCGCGGTTGACCTGAACCTTGCCCTGGTCGTCGACCCAGGGAACGCGGAACATAACGATGCGCTCGGGCTCGACGAGGCGCTCCAGCAGGGCGGCCTCCTCGTACTCGGGGTGGGCGTCGAGCGCCGGCTGGATGGTGCCGAGGATCTCGGTCGCGGCCTGGATGAACTCAGGCTGCTCGGGATAGCGGGCCTTGAGCTCGTCGAGAACTTTCTGCGTATAGCTCATGCTTCCTCCAATTGATGGAAAAGAAAGGTGTCGTTCGCGGCGCCCCATGCGCCGTGAGCTTTATCGAATATGGATAATATCGCACTGTTGCAGCAAAGTTACGAATAAGCCGACGAGCGGATGTTTCGTTTTGATTACGATGCAGGTAGAAGCGTTTTTGAATACCTGACGTGCGAATTGCGTGTTTCGAAGCTGTTTCCCGCACGTTTCAAAACCACCACATTGGGGACAGGCACCTTTGTGGTGGTTTTACGGCAGAAACCACCACAAAGGTGCCTGTCCCCATTGTGGTGGTTAGAGGACGAGGTGGTGGTAGTCGGCGGGGGTTACGTGGCCCTCGGTGGTGGCGCGGAAGGCGGAGAGGGCGTCGCCCGAGAACGGCATGGCCCAGCACAGGCCGCAGCCCGCGGTAATTGAACCCGGCAGCGGCATGATGCGCCCGGGCACGCCGGCGTCCAGGCACAGCCGCTCGCATTCCATAACATCGAACGTGCTGTCGAACGACACGATGATCTTGCGTTCGCGGTCAAGGGCATCACCAAGCGGGGCCTCGCGGTGCGCTTCGCGATACGCCGCAGCGGCAGCCTCCTCCTCGGCCGTATGTCCGCAACTACCGCAGCCGCAGGTGCAGGGGTCAGACCCATCGCAAGTGCAGGGTTCCCCGGTGTCGGGGCAGATATCGTGAGACATGGCATCCTCCATCATTGAGGCAATGAGCTAGGCGAGCAACTCGGCCGCCTCAAATTCCTCGGGCGTATTGACGTTTTCGAAGCAGAGTAACGAGCCCGCAACCTCGACAATCTGGGGTTCATCCAGATAGCCCGCCTGCACGCGATCGATCAAGCAGCGGATACGTTGGCGATCGGCGGCAAGCAGCTCTTGGGCAACCGGCGCGCACGCGTCACGACGCCAGACAGCGCAAAGGGGCTCAATCCCCCGCTCCTCGCGCGGCACGCACGCGTCGAGGGCCTCGGCCTCAACACGATGGGCAAGCACACCGACAAGTTCCGGCGAGACGAACGGCATGTCGCAGGCGACAATGGCAACCAGGGGCAAACGCGCAGCCGCCAGCGAGCTCGCGATGCCGCGCATGGCACCGGCGGGGCCCTCCAGGTCCATCACCAAGCGGGGAGTCAAGCCGCCAAAGGTGCGCTGCTCTAGATAGGCAAGCTCATCCGGGCGCGAGGTCGTCACGACGAGCTCTCCGGCAACCTGCGCCAACCGTCCCAGCACACGCTCGATAAGCGGCTCGCCGCAAAACGACATGGTCGCCTTATCGCGCCCCATGCGCGATGACAGCCCGCCCGCCTGGACGACGCAGGAAAGATTAGCTCGTCTTACGGTAGTCATACGGCAAAACACCCCCATCGGCATGCTCAAAATGCGGCGCACGAAGCCAAATGCCTTCGCCGTTAAACCGGGCGACACGACAAGCTCGCGCAAAAACAAAACAGCGCCTTTGCGGCACGCAGCAAGACCGCGAGCACAAAAGCGCTGGTAGCGTATGGCGGGAACGTATGTGAATCGAACACATCCAAGACGTTTTGCACGCCTCGCAACGGTTTTGAGGACCGCGGAGCCCACCGGAGCCCATCCGTTCCCAAGTGCGCCGGTATTTTACCAAACCAAGCAAGGTAGCTAATTTGGGACGGGGCTTTTTGACTACCCTCGCCGCATCCACCCCCAGCCCATAAGTTGCGGTGAAATACGGACTGTTGGGCGGCTTGGAGCCGGAAAACAGTCCGTATTTCACCGCAACTGATGAGGGGGACCGAGGTGGCCCGCCCAGATGTGGCGAGCCCGCGGCGGGACGCGCCTGTCTAGCGCAGGGAGCGGAGGCCGCCGGCTTCTTTGTCGAGGGTTGTGAAGCGTACGGCGTCCAGGTGCTCCAGGATGCTGATGGCTCGTTTACGTGACACGCCCAGGGCTTCGCGCAGGGCGCTTGTGGTGGCAGCGCCGCCGGCCTCCGCGATAGCCGCAGCGGCGAGCTCGCGCGCATGGGCCTCGGCGGCGGCAGACAGAGCCACGTCACGCTCGACCTTCACAATAGCTCGGTTGAGCGAAAGCTCGCGCAGGGCACGTGTCATGGTGTCGCGATCGAGCTGCAGCTGCTCGCCCACCTCGGGCAACGTCGGCGCGTCCAGCCCAGCCTTATCCAGCAGGGCGACGATGCGCTCGCAGGCCTCGCGCACCACGCGCGCCGCAGCGGCCGCTGAGTGCGGGTCGAAGACCTCGGCACCCTCTGCCGCGCATACGCCACGCGAGCAGCCCTCGGCAATGAGCGCCGCGGCAACGTCATCATCGGCAACAGGCCAGGCGGCATGGGCGACCGCACCGGGCGTAAAGCCGGTCTCCTTGGGAGCCGCCGCATGCATCGCGGACAAGGTTGAAGCCAGGGCATCCATCGCAGCATCAAGCATCGCGGCATCCGCATAGAGCGTCGCATCGCCCGCAACAAGCGCGCGCACGGCACCCTGCGCGACCAACTCACGCAGGGCAGCAGCAACATCCCCGGCAGCGATATCCAGCGCCGCGGCAACATCGGCAGCCGCCACCGGCAGCGCCTGCAACGCCAGCCAAGCGCCCACGCTACCCACAACATCCCCGGCCTCAAGCGCCGCATACAGCACGCGCTCGCCGTCGGAAAGCTCGCGCGAGCGACGGCATCGGGCCAGCAATACGCGCCCGCCGCCGATGAGCATCACCGGCGAGTACGACAACACCACGGCATGGTCGCCGGCGCGCAGCGGAAGCGGGTCTTCCAGGCGCACCTGCACGGTACGGGTCTCGCCCACCGCCATGGGCGCCTCGCCCTCCATGAGCATAATGCGGCCGACGACCTCGGCCGTACCCGCCATCACGTGCACACGAGCGCCCGACTCAAGCACGCGCGGTTTAGCGCCCTCGCGGCCCAAATACGTAAACGTCATCATAAAGCGCAGCGTCTGGCCAAAGCGACCGGCGACGCCCAGCATCTCGCCGCGCTCGAGCGCGGCAACACCGTCGCCCACCAGGTTGAGCGCCACGCGCTGTCCGGGCAAGGCACGCGGCGTATCGCCATGCACCTGAATCCCGCGCACGCGGCAGGCCGTGCGCGACGGCAGCGCGACGAGTTCGTCACCCACCGCGACGGGGGCATCGTGCAGTGTTCCCGTCACCACGGTACCGGCGCCCTTGATGGTAAAGCAGCGGTCGATGGGCAGGCGCGGTGCGGCATCGATCCTCTCGCCGCGGTCGCGGCAGGCGCCCCAGCAGGCAGACACCAAACCATCGAGCGCCGCCAGCAAATCATCGATCCCCGCACCGGTCTTAGACGACACGGGCACAACGGCCGCCCCGGCAAACACGGTATCGGACAAAAAGTCATCCACGTCGAGCTCAGCCAGCTCAACCATCTCGTCATCCGCCAGGTCGCACATAGTCAGCGCGACCACCATGTGCGTCACACCCAACAGCTCCAGCACGTGAACATGCTCGCGGGTCTGCGGCATCACGCCCTCAACGGCAGACACCACCAGCACGGCAACATCGATACCCGTGGCACCTTGTACCATGGCGCGCAGGTAGTGCGCGTGGCCCGGCACGTCCACCAGGCCCACGATCTTGCCGCTCGGCAGCGCCAGCTCGCCAAAACCCAGCTCCACCGTCATACCGCGGCGACGCTCGACCTCCAGACGGTCGGGGTTCTTGCCGGTTAGCGCCTCGATGAGCGCGGACTTACCGTGGTCGACATGGCCCGCGGTGCCAACGATGACGGGGCACTCCACAAGCTCCTGCGCCTCACTCATCGGGCAATCGCCTTCTCCGCGCACGCGACGAGCGTGGTCGCCGCCGTCTCGATATCGCGATCGCCCACCAGCGTGCGCACATCAAACAGCACGCGGTCGTGCGAGGCGCGCGTAACCACCGGCGTATCAAAATCTTGCACGAGCGAGCGCTTGAGCGCATCGACCGTCAGGTGCTCATCCACCGGGCACACGGCCACACACATCGTGGGCAGCTCCACGGTGGGCAGCGAACCCCCACCGGGGGTCGACGACTCCTCGACGATCTCCACCTGCACGGCACACGGGCAGCCGGCCTTATCGAGCCCCGCCACCATGTGGTCGCGCAGCTTACGAGCGCGGCGCTCCAGATGGGCCTGCGGCAGCGTAAGCATGCTGAGCACCGGAACCTCGCGATGGGCAACGTCCGCCCCGTCCATGTACAGGCGAAGCGTTGCCTCGAGCGCCGTGAGCGCCAGCTTGCCGGGGCGAAGCGCGCGCATGAGCGGGTGCTTGCCACAAGCTTGGACCAGGTCGCGGCGACCCATGATGATGCCCGCCTGAGCGGCACCGAGCAGCTTGTCGCCCGAACACGACACAAGATCGAGCCCCGCCGCGACCGAAGCCGGCGTGGGCTCCTCGCCGCCGCGGACCAGGATGTCATCGGGCAAGAGCGCGCCCGAGCCCTGGTCCTCGTAGAACAGCAGGCCATGCTTATGGGCCAGGGCCGCGAGCTCCTTAGAGGACACTTCCTCGTGGAAGCCCTCGATGCGATAGTTGGAAGGATGGACCTTAAGAATCATCGCCGTGTCGGGCGTGATGGCGCGCTCGTAGTCGGCCAGGTGCGTGCGGTTCGTGGCACCGACCTCCACCAAGCGGGCGCCCGAGGCCTCCATAACATCGGGAATGCGGAAGCTGCCGCCGATCTCGACGAGCTCGCCGCGGCTCACGATAACCTCTTTGCCCGCGGCATGGGTGGCGAGCACCAGCAGCACCGCGGCGGCATTGTTGTTGACGACGAGCGCGTCCTCGGCGCCGGTGAGCTGGCGGACCAGCTGAGCGGCATGCTCCTTGCGCGACCCGCGCGAGCAGGTATCCACGTTGTACTCGAGCGTGCTGTAGCCGCGTGCGACCTCGGCCACGGCCTTCGCCGCCGACTCCGCGAGCGGGGCGCGGCCCAGGTTGGTATGGATGACTACGCCCGTGGCGTTGACCGCTGGGCGCAGGCTCGGCAGCGCAGAGCGGTGGGCGCGCCACTCGATGGCCGCCGCCAAGTCGCGCTTGGAGCGCGGGGCCGCGCCGCCGCGGATGGCAGCGCGCTCCTCGTCCAGCTCTGCCGTCACAGCGGCATGGACCACGGCGTCGCAGGTCTCCCCCGCCGCCTTTACCACCGGCCACTCCGCGAGCAGCTCGTTGACGGACGGAATGGCGCGCAGGTGGGCGCGCACCTCATCGGACATGTTCTGGCTATCGCTCATGGTGCGGCCTTTCAAACCAAAGGTGAATCAGTTGAATCTATCAGTCGAAACGTTTACTCAGCATTATCCCCGGGCGTCGCGATCTTTTCCACGCGAACGGCGTTTTCCTGGGTGAGCGCAGCGCCCGTCAGCGGATCCCAGCGCAAGGGGGTATGGTCGAGCGGACCCACACCCAAGGCCTGCGCGCCACCGGCGTCGCCACCAAACGAACGCCCACCGGGCGCGGCCGAGGTAAAGATGCACGCCGGGTGCAGATACGGCGTCGTCTGCACGTGCACGCGGTCGCGACCCATATCGCTCACCAGCTCGACAATCTCGCCGTCGGCGATACCCATGCGCGCAGCAACATCGGCGTTCATCTGCACGGCATCCAGATCCGAGCCCGCCTCGGCAGCACCGGCAGCCGCGAGCCTGCGCGAGGTGTGCGACTCAAAGGGGCGGTTGCCGCTAATGAGGCGAAACATCCCCGGGCCGGGCTCCACCATCGGCGCGATCCAGCCGGGCACACGGCCCAAGCCGGCGGCCTCCCATACGTCGCTCGCCAGCGCGATCTTGCCGCCAGCGAGCGGAATCACCGGCTCGCCCGTACGCGGCGGCAGCACAGCGCCCGTATCGGCCCAGCCGCGCTCCTTGAGCTCGCCAAGGTCGATCCCAAACGGCGCCACCTGCGCCGCCGCCAAGTCGTCGGGCGTAAAGTCAAAGTACGCGCCCACGCCGCACGCCTTCGCCAGGCCGGCAAAGATCTCCCGTCCGGGACGTGTGTCGTCATGCAAAACCGGCAGCACGGCGTTGCGGTAGAACACGCGGGCATCGTTGACACCCATCACCGTGCCCACGCCGCGGTCGGCTTCCAGATACGTCACATCGGGCAGCACGTAATCGGACACGCGCGCCGTCTCCGACCAGCGGATATCAACGGTCACGAGCAGGTCAAGCTGTTTCAGAATCGAAAGCCACGCCTGCGCGTTGCCGTACCCTGCGCCGGGGTTGCTGGCATAGACGATGAGCCCACGCAAACCGCCGGCAAGAATGGACTGACCGATGGTCGTGCACAGGCCGCGCACTGGATCGACCAGCGGATAGCGCTCGGACCCCAGCTTGGGCTCACGCGGCACCGGCGGCGTCGCAAAGCGCGTGGGGTCCAAGTCGCCCAGTACAAGCGGCGTCGGTGGGTTGAGTGCGCCGCCCGCATGCCCAATGCAGCCCAGCAGCACATCGACCAAACAGATGGCGCGCGCCGTCTGCGTGCTGTTGGCATACGCGATGCCGATACCGCCATGAAAGCCGGCATCCACCACGGCCGCGGGAGCCGCGGCGGCCAAATCGCGTGCCGTGGCGACAATCTCCGCGGCCAGCACGTCACACACCGACTCGGCCCACTCAGGCGTCCAGGCACGCGCCGCCTGCGCCAGCTCGTCAAAGCCCGTGGCATGGCGAGCCACGAACTCGTGGTCGTACAGGTCCTCGGCAATCAACACGTGCGCGATACCCAACAGCAGCGCCAGGTCGCATCCCGGGCGCACGCGCAGCCAGCGGTCGGCAAGTGCGGCCGAACCGCTGCGCCGCGGGTCCACCACAATAATCTTCGCCCCGCGCCGGCGCGCATCGTTCAACGCGTCAACTGCCCCCATCGTGGACGAATCAACGATGGAGCGCCCCAGGTACATGATGCAATCGGTGTGTGCCAGATCGGAGGCGGGGCTGTAGCCCAGACTATGCTCCCAGCCGGTAAGTCTGCTCACCTCGCAGGCGCCGTCGGCGCCGTACACGTTGGGAGAACCAAGCGCATGCATAACGCGATAGGCCCAGTAGCGGTCGAAGGACGGCACGCCGAGCGTCATGCCCAGAGCACGCGGGCCGCACTCGTCCACAATCCCCGCAAGCCGCGCCGCAATCTCCGCAAACGCCTCGTCCCAGGTAATTGCATCGAACCCCGAGCCATCCGCGCGACGCCGCATGGGATGCAAAATGCGATCGCGCTCGTCAAAGGGCATGGCTAGGCGATGACGCCCACGAGCACACAGGGCGCGCGCCGCACATGGGTGGCCCTCGACCAGCAGCTCGGCCACCACACGCCCGTCCTCAACATGGGCCGCAAAGGCGCAATCGGCATAGCATCCCCCGCACGTCGTCACCACGGAGCGACCGTCATGCATAGCTGTAGATGCCATCTCGATTATTCCTTCCAACCCAAGGGCTCAAGCCCCACCGCGGGGCAGCGACGGCGGCACGCCGCCAAACCGCCGCACCACCAAGACCGCTGCACCAGCCGCAGCCCCACACAAAGGCCTCCCAAAAGGCAAACGCCCCTCGGGAGGCCTCGCACGTTCAAAAGGGCCTTTTACGCCTGGGACTTCTTGGCGTAGATAAACCAGTAGCCAAGTCCCACGATCAAAGCGCCGCCCACGATGTTGCCCAGCGTGGCGACAGACAGATTCATCGCCATGCCTGCAACGTTGAGCGCATCGGCACCGGCAACGTCGGCACCGTAGCCGCAAGCGTGCATCACGGCACCCATGGGCAAAAAGTACATGTTGGCCACGCAGTGCTCAAAACCGCAGGCCACAAAGGCAGCGATGGGCAGCAGAATGCCCACGACCTTGTCGACCACGGTCTTGCCCGCGGTGCCGATCCACACGGCCAGGCATACAAAGATGTTGCACAGGATGCCGCGGAAGAAGATCGTCACCGCGTCGATCGTCACCTTGCCGGCGGCCACACTCACCATGGAATTGGCAACTGCCCCGCCGTTAAGCTTGTAGAGGCCAGCCATGTACACCAAAAAGACGATGAACAGGGCACCGACAAAGTTACCGACCCACACGACAACCCATGCCTTGAGCATCTGGGCCAGGGTGACCTTTTTGCTCTTGAGCGCGCAGACCATAAGCGAGTTGCCGGTAAAGAGCTCGGCGCCGCAAATAAGTACGAGCACCAGGCCCAGACAAAAGCACAGGCCACCCACAACGCGCTGGGCACCCCAGCCCAGCGTGCTATCGCTCAAGAACACGGTAAAGAACAGGCCGCCGAAGGCGATGAACGCACCGGCGAACATCGCCAAAACAAAGGCCTTCGCGACCGGCAGGTTTGCCTTGGTCACGCCGGCGGCCTCGGTCTTGGCCTCGATCGCAGCGGGCGCCAGGCAATCGGGAGTGGGATACTCCACCTTGGAATCTGCCATGTCAATCACTTCTTTCCTAACCAGGTAGGGCAAGCGCTACTGCTCCTGCCCCAAGCGGACAAAGTGGGAAAAGTCGTTGGAGGCCACGGCGTCGTACACGGCGTCGACGGCGTCAAAGACCTCCGGGGACATGGGGTTGTAGAACTCCGTGTCGCCCGGCTGAATCCCTACGAAGACGATATCATCGCACGATTGCTCGATTTCCTCGATCAGAATCGATAAAGGGAGCGAATGCGTGGTAAACATCGACTTACGGGCCACGTCATGTTTATCGAGCAAACGGATCGCGCCTGCGGACAGCGCCATGTCGGCGGCATCGACCAAAACCAAGCGCGGCGGACGCACGCGCTTAATCTCGATGATGTCGTCCTCGGGCGTCTGGCCGCCATCGATGGTGTACCAGCCGGCAATGGGCGCGTCCTCCATCTTTTTGGAGAGCACGGGGCCGGCGGCATCGTCGGCACGCAGCACGCTTCCCGCCGTGAGCACGATACCCTCAAACGGGGCGCCGTTCACACGGCCATCCACAACGCGACCCATTACTGCAACCTTCCCGTTAGATACACGCCCGACACGTCGCGCACACGCTCAACCAGGTCGCGGAACTTCATCAGAAACGCGACCTGCTGGGCATGCAGGCCAAAGTCGGCGTCGAACACCGAGATGCCGGCCTTGGCCGAGCCGCGAAAACCGCGCTCGCTCAGCAGCGCGTCGCAGGCCTCGAGTAGCGACGGCACGGCCGCCTTGTCCAGCTGGCACTCGCCAAAGGAGCGGATGGCCTCGAACTTGGTCTTGGCCTCCCCCTCCGGCAGCGCATCGACAAGCGTATAGAACACGTCCACCGGTACCGACAGGCGCGGCTCAAAGCAGTCGAGCACGCCGGTGTGGTGGCCCACGGCGAGCGTGTAGTACAGCACGTCGCAGGCCTCCTGGGGAACGTCTTCCTCGGTCTCCACAAACTTACGCGTGAGCTCGTAAAAGACCACCTGATCGGGCTCGTGCCCCAGGCAGGGGTCGGCGACGCCCTCGGCGGCCTCGTCGCTTGCGCGCGAGGCATCGCCAAAGGAGCCGCCGAGCATGCCGGGGCCCGCAAAGTAACCAGAGCGGTCCGTGAGCTCCATCTAGCGACCTCCGGCCAGCACCAGATCCTGCAGCGCCGAGTACACCTCGACGCGACGGGGATCGTCCTGCTTATCGATGAGCAGTGCCATGGCACCGCGGATATCGCCCTTGGGCGCGCCCTCGAGCGTATCCATAAACTCGTTGGCCAGGTCGCGGCCGTAACGGTAGCCGCTCATGGCGCGAGCCTCACGCTCAATGGCAACGCGTAGCTTGTACGGCACGCCGGGGTGCAAAATGTCTGCCTGCTCGCCGGCGGCCTCAACCGTGGTCTCGGCATGCAGCTTTTGGTCCAGCAGACCGAGCGCCATGGCAAAGCCGTAGATGGTCTGCGCGGGGCTGGGCGGGCAGCCGGGGATGTAGACATCGACCGGCAAGATCTTGTCCGTGCCACCCCAGACGCAGTAGTTGTCGTAGAAGATGCCGCCCGTGCAGCCGCACGCGCCGTAGGACACCACGATCTTGGGATCGGGTGCGGCCTCAAAGGCGCGCAGGGCCGGCATGCGCATGGCGCGCGTCACGGCACCGGTGTACAGCAGCACGTCGGCGTGACGGGGCGAGGGCACAACCTTGATGCCAAAACGCTCGACGTCAAAAACGGGCGTGATGGAACCGAAGATCTCGATCTCGCAGCCGTTACAGCCGCCGCAGTCAACACGGTAGACGTACACCGAGCGCTTGATCTTCTTAAGAAGGGTCGCCTTAGCCTTCTCGATGCTCTCGTCGAGCTCGATCTTGGTCGGGCGGTACTGAAGCCGCTCGGGCAAAAGCGTGGGTTCGGCCATGGTTACTCCTCCTTCTTGTCTAGATCCATGATGATGCCCTCGACCGGCGCCGGACCGGCGGGAATCTCGGGCGCATCGGGGTTGAGCTCGCGATCGATATACTCCGGGTTCACGCCGTGGCCGCCCAGATACTCCATGCCGGGGCCCTGGGGCTCACCGGACGTGGGCGTCTCGTTGGCAACCATGCCGGCGGCGTTGCCGGTCTTAACGGCCGACGCGGCACGCAGTGCGTCGAGCTCGCGCTTGCACTCCTGGCACATACCGACGGTGCGGGCGGCCTGCTCGGCCTCCATACCGCCGGCCGCCTGAAGCAGGCGCTTGGCGTAGTCAATCTCCTTGTGCGGGGCGAACGGCTTGCCGCAGCGCGAGCAGTGCTCCAGCGTGTAGACGCTCTTGCTGGTGAGGTCGGCCTTGCTCATGACGGCCAGCTCAAACTCCTCGGTGAGCTTAATGGCCTCCATGGGGCAAGCTTCCTCACAGCGACCGCAAAAGATGCAGCGGCCGTAGTCGATCGACCAGGTGATGGTATCGGCCGAAAGGTCGGTATCCATGCGGATGGCATCGGCCGGGCACGCCACGCCGCAGGCACCGCACGCGATGCACAGCTCGGCGTTGTGCTCGGGCTTGCCGCGCATGTCCTTGTTGGTGGGGAACGGTGCAAACGGGTACTTGACCGTCGCGTCGCCCGCCTTGGCGTTAACCTTCCAAAGCTTCAGCATATTAGAGCGCCTCCTCATCGAGCGGAGCGGCCACAGTGCCCTCGCCCGCAAGCGGCGACTTGTCGCGCCAGACGTTCTCGAACTGCTCCTTGTCGAGCACGTGGTCGCGCTTGGCGGCCACATCGGTCACCGTCACGCGGTCGGTGCAGGAGTAGCACGGGTCCAGCGAACCGACGATCAACGCCGCGTCGCCCACGGTGTTGCCGCGGAACATGTAGCGCAGGACCGGCCAGTTGCTGTATGTGGCGGCCTTGGCGCGCCAGCGGTAGCACTTTTGGTTGTTGCCGAGCATGGCCCAGTGCACGTCCTCGCCGCGCGGCGCCTCGGTGGCACCGATGGCGTACTTGTGCGGGGTGTACTCCCAATCCGTGGTGAGGATGGGGCCCGACGGGCAGTTCTCGAGCATGGTCTCGATCATGTCGATCGAATCGTAGACCTCCTGGATACGCACGGCGGTACGGCCGAAGGCGTCGCAGGTGTCGGCCGTGGCGGCACGCATCTTCTGGATATCCGGATCGGCGTAACCGTCGAAGGGATGGTCGAAGCGCACGTCGCGGGCATAACCCGAGCCGCGCATGAGCGGACCGACCGGCGAGAAATCGCGGGCAATCTTGCGATCCAGGATGCCGATGCCACTCGTACGCTCGATAAAGTTGGGCGTGGAGAGAAGCACGTCGACAAGCTCGGTAACCTCGGAACGCAGCTGATGGATGGTCGTGAGCGTGGAGAGCTTCTGCTCGGCCAGGATGTCGCGACGAACGCCGCCGATCACGTTGAGGCCGTAGGTCTTGCGGTGGCCGGTGAGTTTCTCGGCCAGGTCCATCGACTTCTCGCGGACGCGGAAGAACTGCTGGAAGCCAGAGTCGAAGCCGGTGTAGTGCGATGCCAGGCCAATGTTGAGCAGATGCGAGTGCAGACGCTCCACCTCGAGCACGATAGCGCGGATGTACTGGGCGCGCAGCGGGACATGAATGCCCTGGGCGCGCTCGACGGACTCGGCGTAGGCAACCGAGTGGGCGCAGCCGCAAATGCCGCAGATGCGGTCAGCAAGGAACGTCACGGCGTCGTAGTTCAGGCGCGTCTCGGCGACCTTCTCCATGCCGCGGTGCACGTAGAACAGACGGTAGTCGGCATCGACGATCGTCTCGCCCTCCACGAACAGGCGGAAGTGCCCGGGCTCATCGGAGGTGATGTGCAAAGGTCCCATGGGGACAAGGGTGGTCTCCTTGCCCTTGGTGTCGGCCAAGAACTCGTAGTTTTCCATGTCGCTCACGGGAGCGGGACGAAAACGGTAGTCCATGGAGTCCTTGCGCAGCGGGTACAGGCCACAGGGCCAGTCGTCGGGAAGCACCAGGCGACGGCGATCGGGCAGACCCTCGGGAATCAGGCCGAACATGTCGCGCAGCTCGCGCTCGCCCCACACGCAGGCGGGGACGAACGGCGTCACGGACGGGAACGTCATCTTGGCAGGATCGACCTCGGCGCGCACGGTGACCCAGCCGGGGTCCTCACCCTCCATGGAGATGAGGTAGTACACGGCGTAACGACCGCACAGGCTGCGCTCGTCGTTGCCCACGATCACGGGAATCCAGCCGTAGCGCTCGTAGTACAGGTAGTGGACGGCCTCGGGCAGACGGTCCAGCTTGACGGTGATCGTCAGCTGGTCCTCGCACTGCCACTCGACCTTCTCGATGCAGCCCGGAACGGCGCGGCGCAGGGCCTCGACATGGCTCTCGCAGCGACGGGCATACACCTTGTTCTCAGTTTCAATCATTCGTTACTCCACCTCGCTCTGAGCGGTCTCGGAGCCAAAGAACTCACGGAACATCGGAGCCGTGTGCAGCTCATCGGTATCCTGATCGAGCACGATGGCGACGGCGTTCTCCACGCCGCGCACCACGGGCACGGGCGTGGCCACACCAAACCAGATGAGGCACGCGGCAAGCAGGGCCTCGGGAACCAGCATCCAAATGCTCGACTCGCGACGCTCGGTATCGACCGGATCGTGCAGGGTCTTACCAAAGACCGACGAGATGACGACGCGCGTAAGACCGCTGATGGCAACGGTCAGGGCGAGCGCCACGATCACGACAAGCCACCAAGGGCTTCCCGCGGCAAAGGCCGCCACAAAGGTGCCGAACTCCGAGATGAACATGGCAAAGGGCGGAAAACCAGCCAGTGCCAAAAAGCCAATGACCATGAGCGCGGCGGTAATGGGCGCGCGCTCGACGATGCCGCGGATCGTGCTCAGGTCGCGCGTACCGTAGGCATGCTCCACGTTTTCGGTCAGGCAGAAGCACAGCGACTTGGCAAGGCCGTGGAACATGCTGTGCAGCAGGGCCGCAGCGATACCCAAAGGTCCGCCAACGCCCAGACAGAGCATGATGACGCCGGCGTTTTCGCACGAGGAGTACGCCAGCTTGCGCTTGATGTCGGTCTGCGCAAAGAGCGCAAAGCTCGAGAACACGATGGACAGCACGCCGATCACCAGCAGCAGCAAGCTCGGGAAGTCGCTGCCGATGGCATGGGTGGCGAGCATGTCAAAGCGGATGATGATGAGCATGGAACACTTGAGCACCACGCCCGAAAGCAACGCCGAGATGGAACCGGGGGCCTGGGAGAGCGTATCGGGCATCCAAGTGTGCATGGGGAACACCTCGGCCTTGGTGCCAAAGCCGATCACGATAAACGCAAAGGCCAGGCGAACGATCGCCGGGTCGAGCTTATCGGCCTCGGGAAGAATGCCCGAGAGGAACGCGGCCATATGCGGGTTCGAGATCACGTCGGCGGCGTTGGCATAGATCAGCAGCGTACCGAACAGGCCAAAGGCGACGCCGGCGGTGCAGACCATGATGTATTTCCACGTGGCCTCGAGGGCATGGCGCGTGTTCTTGAGCGCGACGAGCAGCGCCGAGGCGAGCGTGGTGGCCTCGATGGCCGCCCACATAATGATGATGTTGTTGGTCGTTGCAGCCAAAAGCATCGTGAACAGGAACAGGCTGTAGAACGCGTAGTACTGCTTTACCTGATCGGGACCGTAGACGCCGTCGGCGACCAGCTGGCGAACCAGGCCAATCGAATACACGGCGATGCAAAAGCCGATGATACCGATGATGAGCACGAACAGCGCACCCAGGGCGTCGACATGGAACCAGGGATCGAGCGCCCAGATCTCGCCGCCGTCGGTAAAGACGGGCAGCGCGATGGCGAGCGAGCCGGCAAGCACGGCAACGGCCGAGACGGCGTGGCAGAGCTCAAAGACCGCACGCGAGGCAGCCTTGGGGACGATGGCCATGATGGCGGACAGGGCCAGGGGGCACGCAACGAGCGCCAATAGCAATGTGGAGGTATCCATGTGCCTAGCCCTTCAGATCGGAAAGGTCGTGCGCATCGAGCGACTGGTAGGTACGCCAGATCTTGAGCACGACGACGGACATGATGATGACCGCGAAGATGGCATCGGTGGCGATGCCGGTCTCGACGATCTCGGGAGCCGTGGGCGCCAGCAGGGCGAGCGTCACGTGGCTGCCGTTTTCCATAAGGCAGTATCCAAAGATCTGCTTCATGATGTTGCGCTGCGTGATAATGCAGGACAGGCCCACAAAGAAGTGGGCGAAGCTAATGGCCAGCGCGGGCGTGGCGACCTCGGCGGTGGGAAGCTTAATCTGCGTTACCACGGCAAAGCAGATAGCGACCTCGACGGCGATGAGGCAGATGGTCCATGCCGGCTTGGTGCCACGCGTAAGGCCCAGATCGCTGGGCTCCCCCATCTTGCGATAGGCATACGACAAAATCAGCGGAACCAGGAGCACCTTGGTCACAAACGCCGAGACGGCCCACATGAGCAGCTCGGAGGCACCGGTGACGTTGCCGAGCGTGGCAAGAAGCCCCACCAGGATCAGCGACTGCACCGCATACCAGCGGATGGCCACTTTAATGGACTTGCTGATGACGACCATGGTCGAGGTGACGATAAGGAGGCCGCCCAGCAGGTTGACGAGTTGGTAACCCATGTTCTACCTCCTAACCGATCCAGCTGGCCGAAAGCGGGCCGCTGACGATGACCATGATGACGAGCACGATGAACACGAACGCCATCGCACGGGGCAGCGGGGCACCCGCGGCGACTTCCTCGGAAGGCTCGCCCGGCAGGCAGTAGCCCATCCACTTAAGGAACCAGGCAAACGTGGCGACCGTCTCGGCAACCATAATGAGCACGAGCACCATGATCGCGGCGTTGGCCGCACCGACGGAAAAGCCGCCGGCGATAATCTGGAACTTAGAGAAGAACGTGTTCATGGGTGGCACGCCGGCAATGGCGAGCGCCGCGACGGCAAAGCCGATGCCGCTGACGGGATACTTCTTGAGCACGCCGCGCAGGCGGGGCAGCATGCGCGTGCCGAGCGTAAACGAGAACGAACCGGCGACGAGGAAGAAGAGCGTCTTGGCAAAGGCGTGGTTAAAGATATGGCAGACCGCGCCGTCAAAGGCGAGCTGGCTGCCAAAGACCGAAAGGCCCAAGCCAAAGAACACGTAGGAGAGCTGGGCGATCGTGGAGAAGGCCAGCAGACGCTTCATGTCCTTTTGCGGCAGGTACATAAGGAAGCCAAAGAGCATGGTGATGATGGCGTCGATGACGGCGACCCAGCCCACAATCTGGGGAACCTCGCCGGCAGAGACGAGCGCACGCGCGAAGACGCACACGCCCACCTTGACCATCGAGGCGCCATGTAGGTAGGCCGAGACCGGCGTAGGGGCCTCCATGGCCGAAGGCAGCCACATATACATGGGGACCTGTGCGGACTTTGCCCAGGCGGCAAAGAGCACCATCAGCAGCACCGCGGCCTTAACGGTGGCATCGAGCCCCGAGATGGCCGTGATGGCAAACGTGCCGGTGTTGGCAAACAGCACCGCAGCGCCCAGGTACAGGCCAAGCGCGCCGATATGCGTGATGATAAGGGCCTTCATGCCGGCCTTTTTGGCCGTAGGGGTCATGTAGTAGCTGATGAGGCCCCAGGAGCAGGCGCCCGTAATCTCAAAGAACACGAGCTGGCCCACGAGCGTGGAGCTGTACACCAGGCCCGCCATGGCACCGATAAAGGTGGACAGGTAGGCATAAAAGCGGCGACGCGGAAGATCGGGATGCTCGCGGTTGTCCTGGCTCATGTACGGGATCGAGTAGATCACGACCAAAAAGCCAATACCCACGAAGGCGGGAGCGAGCAGCGTCGACATGCGGTCGAACACAAAGCCCAGCACGAGCGCCTTGCCAAACGAGACAAACGGGACCGAAAGCTCCGGGAAACCCGCCTGCGCATAGGTCGCGGCAAGTGCAACGCTCGCCGCGGTGGCGATGGCGGCAGCGATAGCCGTAGTCCACTTGGCGTACGGACGCGGCAGGAAGGCCACGATCAGCGAGCCAACCATGGGCGCCAGGATGGCGACCAGGCCGAGAAGGGACAGACTGGTAGAAAGTGTCATTGTTACTCCCCTCTCCTACACGCCGACGATAACGAAGACAAACGCCAAAACGGCGATGCCCACGACGGCCCAAGTCTGATTACCGAGCACCTTAAAGCGCGAGCGCGAGCAGGAGTTCTCGATCACGCCGCACACGACAAAGTCGATCAGGCACTTAACGAGGAAGATGACCGCGCCCAGGATGGCCGCGACACCCGTGGTCTGGGGCTCGCCCCAGGGGACGAAGATCGCGCAGAACCACGAGACGATCACGATCTGCTTCATGGACATGGCGAGCTTGGCCATGGCAAGCGACGGGCCGGAAAGCTCGGCAAGCGGGCCCTCCTGAAGCTCCTGCTCGGCCTCGGCCTGGTCAAACGGCAGCTTGCCCAGCTCCATATAGCAGGCGGCGGCAAAGGCAATGCCAGCCAGGACGACCGCGACGGGGGCCTGGATGTCACCGGCCAGGATGTGCTGACCCATGGCGGCGATATCGGTGGAGCCGCACACGAGTGCCGTGGCGAACAGCGCCAGCAGCATGGACGGCTCAATAAGCACGCTCATAAGCAGCTCGCGGATGCCGCCGATGCCGGCGTAAGCATTGGACGAATCGACGCCGGCCAGCGAGAAGAAGAAGCGTGCAAGCGCCAGGCTGTACATGATGGTGATGGCATCGCCAAAGACCGGCATGGGGCTTTGCGCCGTAAAGATGGGCAGACCCATGGCAAGCATAAAGGCGACGGCCAAAAACAGCGGAGGCATAATGCGGATAGCGAAGCTCGCATCCTCGCTCACCGACTCGGGGCGAGCCAGGAGCTTGGCGATATCGCGATAGTCCTGCATGATGCTCGGACCGCGACGGTTGTGCATCTTGGCGCGAATCACGCGACCAAGACCGGAGAAGAACGGCGCCACCAGCATAACGAGGACGCCTTGGGCGATGCCCAGCACAATGTTGTTCATATGCTCCCCTCCTTAACCCATAAATACGGCGAGTGCCAAGAAGGCCACGAGCGCCACGACGATATAGACGATATAGAGGCTGTAGTCGCCACTCTCGAGCTTGGTCGAGACCTGTGCGAGCCACGCAATACCACGATGCGGAGCGTCCACCAGCACGCGGTCGGGAACGGGTTCCACGACCTCGGCAACCCCGGTGAGCTTTTGGAAGAAGTGCGCGATAGCCCAGCAGATGGCCGTGCAGCGGTCACGCAGGTCGTACAGCGGCTTCATAAACCACGAGACATCGGAGGCAAAGGTGGTGGCCACGACAGGCATCTCGGCATTGGGGGCATAACCGCACGCCCAAGGCTGGGACTTCTGAGCCGGACCCACCTGCTTGGATTTACGGAAGGCGCAGGCGATGGCGACCAGGACCACCAGCGCGATTGCGATCGCGGGCGTGGAGGTTGCGGCGCCGGAGTACTGGTTCATGAGCTGCAGCCCTTCGGCGGCAAACACGCCACCTGCGGGATCGAGCACCGATGCCGCGACATCGACGAGCACCGGGGCGATAACCGGCGAGCCGATACCGAGCACGACGCAGATGGCCGCCAGCAGACCCTGGGCAAAGACCATGGGTGCCGGCACTTCCTTGGCGTTGGCCGCGGCCTCGGAGCGGGGCGCGGAGGCAAAGGAGACACCGTAAGCCTTAACGAAGCACGTGACGGCAAGTGCGCCAGTGATGGCAAGTGCGACGGCCGCAAACACGGCAACGACCATAACGGGCTTGTCGGCAAGCGTCGCCACGTTAAAGAGCGACTGGTAGGTAAACCACTCGGAAACAAAACCGTTAAAGGGCGGGATGGCCGAGATTGCAAGCGCGCCGATCAAGAAGCAGATGGCCGTCGCCGGCATGCGGCGGAACAGACCGCCCATCGACTCCATATTGCGCGTACCCGTAGCATACAGCAGCGCGCCAGCACCCAAGAACAGCTCGCCCTTAAACATCGCGTGATTAAACGTGTGATAGAGCGCGGCCATCAGGGCCAGGACGGCGATGCCGGTGTAGCCGAGCGCCTGGGCGCAAATGGAGGCACCCACGCCCAGCAAGATGATGCCGATGTTCTCGACGGAGTGGTAGGCCAGCAGGCGCTTGATGTCGTGCTCCTGCAGAGCGAAGGCAACGCCCAGGACCGACGAGATCGCGCCGATAACCAGCACGAGCATGCCCCACCACGTCTGAACGCCCGAAGCGCCCAGCAGGTCCAGGCCCACCTTGAGAATGCCGAAGATACCGATCTTGATCATGCCGCCGGACATGAGGGCCGACACGTTGGACGGCGCCTCGGGGTGTGCCTTGGGCAGCCACGAATGCAGCGGGATGATACCGGCCTTGGCGCCAAAGCCAAAGAAGGCCAGCACAAAGCAGACCGAGGCGTTTGCGGGATCGAAAACCGTGGCGCGGATGTCGGCAAAGGCAAACGAGCCGCCCGCATGGTTGGCGAGAATCAGAAAGCTCGCCATGATCAGGACAAAGCCCACGTGCGCGATGACAAAGTAGAGCCAGCCACCATGGATGGACTGTTGGTTCTCCTCAATCACGACCAGGTAGTAACTCGTCAGCGACATGAGCTCAAAGGCAACCAGGAACCAGAACACATTGTCGGCCGTGATGACAAGCATCATGGATGCGACAAAGGTATTGAAGAAGAACCCGGCGCGGGCCTTTTTTCCCGGATACTCGTCAAAGTAGTTGAGGCCGTAGATGGAGCCTGCAAACGCGAGCACCGAGATAAGCGCCACAAAGACGCCCGACAGGCGGTTGAGCAGCAGCTGGAACCGAGCGAACGGGAAGAACAACACGGTGTCGATGGCGGTAACGTCGCCGAGAACGGCCTGGATACCGGCAGCGAACGAAAGCGCCGCGGCAACGGCGCCGATCAGGCAGCCGGCGGTCTTGGCGGCGTTATCGGCCTTGATCAGCAGAACCGAGGCGAGCGCACCGATGCACGAGACGGCAAGCGATGCGATAAACAGCGTCATGCTATCCATTGCTTACGCTCCCTTCTGCTTTCTCGGACAGGCCCTGGGCAACAGCGGCGACGTCGACAGCCGGGCCGTTCTCGATGGAGCGCAGGCGCTTGGCCTCATCGAGCTCGCGATCGGCAGCGCCACCCATGACGGTAAGCGCCTTGGTGGGGCAAGCCGCCACGCAATGCGGACCGTCGGGGTCAAAGGCACACAGGTCGCACTTCACCGCGCAGGTGTATTGACCGGGCACCCACGTAAGCAGGCTGCTCAGGGATTTGGGATACGAAGGCGTCGGGTCGCACATGCCTGCGACGCCGGCAATAGACGTGCCATCGGGGTGGATGGCACCGAAGGGGCACGCGATGGCGCACAGCCTGCACCCGATGCACTCCTGCTCCTTAACGTGGATGCGGTCGCCGTCGTGCTCGATGGCGTTCACCGGGCAGACCTCGGCGCAGGGGGCACCCTCGCAATGGTGGCAGGCAAGGGCGGCCGAGATGCCGCCGGTCTTCACGAGCGCCAGACGCGGCGTGTCCTGAAGACCCTGCATCCGGTGGGCGTCGGCACAGGCGGACTGGCATGTTCCGCAGCCGATGCACCTCTCCGGGTTAATGTCGATGAAGCGGTTCATCCCCACTTCCTTTCAAAATAACGGGCCGGGCGCCCGATGCGCTTGGACGCCCGGCCCAAAAAGCCAACGAGAACGGGGCTACACGATTTGGTTCACGTGCGTCTCGTCGTCGAACTTGGCGGCGCCGGGCTCAACGTCCTGGGGAGCGGCGGCATCCACCAGAGCCTGCTTGAGCTCGGTGTACTGACGCTCGACCTCGCCCTCGGCCCACACCTGGTCGGCGATAGCGTCGACCTGGCAGGCGGAGAACTTGTCCTCGGGCGTGTGCGAAACCGGGTCGACCTTGTGCATGGTCAGCTCGTTGCACTTGCCAATCCACCACTGGTAGGTCATGTAGACCGTGCCCTTGTTGATACGGTCGCTCACGTCGGCGCGGCTGTATACCTGGCCGCGGCGGCTGTGGATCGAGACGATGTCGCCGTTCTTGATGCCGCGCGCCTGGGCGTCCGCGGGATTCATGCGGACAAAGCCGGGCTCGTCGGCAAGCAGCGCCAGCGTCTTGCAGTTGCCGGTCATGGAGCGGCAGCTGTAGTGGCCGACCTCGCGGACGGTGCACAGGATGAGCGGGTACTCATCGTCGGGAAGCTCGGAGGGCGCCTCCCAATCGTGCGCCATCAGGTTGGCACGGCCGTCCTTGGTGGTGAACTTGCCGCCCGCAAACATGTCGGGGGTGCCGTGGTCGTTCACATCGGTGCTCTTGACCGGCCACTGGGCGTAGCCGCCCTCGGGCGCCATCTTCTCGTAGGTTGCGCCCACAAAGTTGGGGCACAGGCTAATGCACTCGTTCCAGATCTGCTCAGTGTTGTCGTAGTGCATGGGGTAGCCCATGCGCGTAGACAGGTCCGCGAAGATCTCCCAGTCGTGACGGCACTCGCCCTTGGGCGGCACCGCGGCGTCGAAGTGCTGGAAGCTACGGTCAGACGCGGTAAAGACACCCTCGTGCTCGCCCCAAGAGGTAGCGGGCAGGATGACGTCGGCGAGCATGGTCGTCTGCGTCATAAAGATGTCCTGGCAAATAAACAGGTCCAGCTCGGAGAGCGTCTTGCGCATACCGGCCGAATCGGGCTCGGTCTGCACCGGGTCCTCGCCGTAGTTGTAGAAGCAGTGCACCTTGCCCTCGTCGACCAGGTGACCCAGGTCGGTGAGCTTGTAGCCCTCCTCGAGCGGCAGCTTCTCCTCGGGCACGCCCCAAGCCTTGGCAAACTTGGCGCGGGCAGCCGGGTCGGTGACTTTTTGATAGCCGGGGTACAGGTTGGGCAGCATGCCCATATCGCAGGAGCCCTGGACGTTGTTCTGACCACGCACGGGCGCGAGGCCAGAGTTGGGTTTGCCGATCTGGCCGGCAACGCAGGCGATGGAGGCGATGGTGTGCACCGTCTTCAGGTTCTGCTTTTGCTGGCATACGCCCATGCCCCAGCCAATGATGGCAGAGGGCTTCGCCGTGGCGTACATCTCGGCAGCTTGGTGGATCAGCGCGGGCTCGACACCCGTGATGTCCTGTACGGATTCGGGAGTGTAGTTCTTGATGGTCTCCCACCACTCGTCAAAGCCGTTCGTATGCTCGGCGACGAATTGTTTGTCGTAGAGGCCATCATTGACCAAGCAGTTGGCAAAGGCGTTGAGGAACGCCACATTGCAACCGTTGTTGATCGGAAGGTAGATATCGGCGATACGCGCGGTTTCGATATGGCGCGGGTCGGCGACGATGATCTTGCAACCCTTTTCTTTGGCTCGCACGATACGCCTTGCGACGATGGGGTGCGAATCGGCAGGGTTATAGCCGAAGAGGAAAATGCAGCCCGCATCCTCCATACCGGGGATGGAGCATGACATGCAACCTGAACCAACCGTGTCCATCAGACCGAGGACAGTAGGGCCGTGTCAAGTACGGGCGCAGTTGTCTACGCTGTTGGTGCCGATGCACGCGCGCGTAAACTTCTGCATGACGTAGTTCGCCTCATTGCCGCCGCCTCGAGAAGAGCCGGTGGTCATGACAGCGTTAGGACCATATTCGTCAATTATGGCCTGCATCTTAGATGCGGTGAAATCCAGTGCCTCGTCCCAGCTTACGCGCTCAAGATCCGCGCCCTTGGTGCGGCGGATCATCGGGTGCAGTACGCGGGGAGTCAAGATCTTGGTGTCGTTGATGAAGTCGTAGCCGCTCATGCCCTTAAGGCACAGCTCGCTTTGATTGGTGACGCCGTTGAGCGGTTCGGTACCCACGACCTGGCCGTTTTGAACCAGGAGGTTAAACTGGCAACCGGCGCCGCAGTACGGGCAGATCACTTTATGCTTCTCCATGACACCCTCCTTCCTTTCTCTGCTACCGATTATTCGGTGTTTGTTTGACAATCGTTGGGCTTGTTGAGCTGGCCGCTTACGCCTCGTGTTCGATCGCGGCGCGGGCACGCTCGTCGGTGAGTTCCGCCAGGCGTTCCTCGTCCACCAGGGTGAGACCCTTGGTCGGGCACGCCTCGGCACACGCCGGGCCGCCGGGACGGTCCACGCACAGGTCGCACTTGAGCACAAAGCTCTTGGTCTGCGACCCCACGCGGATATCGCCCATCAAGACGGGGACCTGCGTGGTCGCCACGCTCACGGCGCCAAAGGGGCATGCCATGACGCAGCTCTTGCAGCCAATGCAGTTGTCCTCGTTCACGCCGATGCGATGGTTCTTTGGATCAAAGAACAAGGCGCCCGTAGGACAGGCCTTGGCGCACGGGGCATCCTCGCAGTGATGGCAAGCCACCGGCGCGGAGATCTCGTACGTACGCGTCACGCGCAAGCGCGGTGCGGCGATGTTGCCGGGGATGTCGTGCGCCTCGATGCATGCCGCCATACAGGTTTGGCACCCAATACAGCGCGAAGAATCGGCCACGACTCGTTTATTGCCCATGTTGTTCACTCCCTCCTGAATCCCTTGCTGGAGAGACCCTGCCGGCGTTGCCCCAGGCCGCCCGTGGCCTGGCGTCGGCGCATCGAGTGTTCACGGCGAAACGAGCAATCGATAGAATTCCTCCAACGGTATACAGGTTGAATATACGCAGTTGCCGTGGGCAAACTTATGCGCAAGCCCTGCAATACGGGTGTATTGCAGGTGTTTTAGCAGTTCAGGATTATTCTTTGTAGCGAATAAAAGTGCGTGTCGTACGTGCGTATAATCGCAAGCTTTTTCGAGCCATTATTTGAAGGGTGTACTACGCTTGTAATATTGTTAGCACTCATTAACTTGAGTGAAATAAAGTAATGGATATAAGATTGGCAATTATTGACGCATGCCGCATTTATCCGTCCATGTTGCACACCAGGTAAGGGAGGCCAGTGATGTCATCGACTCAAAAACGAGCCATCCTGCAAGTGCGAATCCGCGAAGAGGACAAACAGCACGCCGAGCGCCTCTACGACGCCATGGGTACGTCGCTTGCCGAGGCCGTACGCTTATTTGTTTCGCAGAGCATTTTGATGCGCAAACTCCCCTTCCAGCCGGTCGCGGTGCGATCGAAGGACGGCGCCGCCGCGTATGGCGTGCTTAAAAAGTATGGGGACCCCAACCGCCGCACTGAGGAGCGCAATGCCTGGATTGAGTACCTAGCAGCCGAAAGCTCCGAGACGGTTCTTGGCCCCGAGGAAGTTGACATTCATGAGTAGCACCATCATCGACGAGACCGTTATTCTGCGCTATCTGCTCGATGACGACGACGTTCTGTCGCCGCGCGCCGCCAAAGTGATTGCCACGCGCACCGCTCGCGTCTATCCCGAGATCATCACACGCGTCGTCGTCACGCTACGCGATGTGTACAAAGTTCCCCGCCCTCAGATTGCCGCCGCCCTGACCAGGCTGCTCGACGACGTGATGGTGGACGAGCCCACCGTCATCGCCTTCGCCATTAGGCTGTTTGGTAAAACGCATCTGGACTTTACCGACTGCCTGCTTGCCGCCCGTACCGCCATCTACAACGATGACGTCGTGAGCTTTGGCAAGCCGGTCATCCAAGGCATGATCGACTACCGCCGCCAACGCCAATCCGCCGCCGAAGCCCGCGACCCCCGCGACGCCCACAGCCGCGACACCGACAGCACCATCGACAAGCTCCGCCACCGCCCCCGCACCTAATCGAAAGCAGCGCCACCCCTCCCGCCCCTCAACCCCATCCCCTCCTAAGTTGCGGTGAAATACGGACTGTTTTAGGCCTCTAAACCACCATTTAGTCCGTATATCACCGCAACTTATTGAGGTTTGGTGGGTGGGAGCGCTGAAGGGGCGGCCGATCAGGAGCTGGCGTAGGGTTTTGTGGTTGGAATGCCGTAGCCTCGCATCATGGCACCGAATGCTTCGACATCGTAAGTATCTGAGAGTTTGAAGTGGATGACATTGTGACCCATAGCGCGTAAGTTTGCATCGCGCATCAGGGCGGCCCGATAAGTTTTTGCCGCTGCATGCTCCGGATTATTTTGAGCATCATCCTCAAACTTGCCTAAGCCATGGAGCTCGGCCAGCATCCAGGAGCCGTCGGGCATCTGCCAGCCGTAGTCGGCCAGATAATAGCCCGCATTTCCCGGGCGCGTTATTTCAACCTGAAGCTCGGGCGTGGCAACTCCCGCAAGGATCATCGCCGCTCTCGCCTCGGACTCTCCACCGTTGTCCGACCTGCCATCCATGTACTCGAACACGTCAAATGCACGCGCGATGCCATGCAGCCCGCGGCAGTTGGCCCGCGCATACGCCCTTAACTCCTCGCGCTCAACATCATATTCGCGAGCAAGCCCATCGACATAGCCAAGCGCATAACGAAATGCAGCGGTTCGGGCGATATCGACCACCGTCCGGTACGGATCCGTTAGCGCAAACGGGCCAAGTTGCCAAACCTCGCCCGCCCGCCAGCGACGATACTCAACAAAATCATAGGTATCACGCCTGGTAGAGCGCGGCAATAGCACTTGAACCTTATCGAGTAGCGTATGTGCCGAACCAATGCCATAGAGCAGAGCCGCAGTAGCTCCACAAAATACCGCGTCGGGCTCAACGGTTGCAATAGCAGACGCCAACTGAAAGACGCGGTCCTCAACGCCAAGGTTATTCCAATAAACCGGATCCACGTACACATGGTTATAGAGACGAAACAGAAGCTCTTCCTGCATAAGTTCACGCGCGCGACGCTCATCCCAAGGGTCAACTGTTATAAGCAGCTGTCCATCTTGATGAATTCCAAGAGCCGAGAACAGCATCCTTGCGTATGACTGCGGAAAATGTTTGCCTTTATCGAGCATGGCCAGCCCCACAACCGTCAAGAACGAGCGAATGACTTTACGCTATCGCATATGCCTTTCGGAACACCTTGCCAAAAACTGACCAAAAGCTTGACGCTGCAGGTCAGAACTTCAAAAGATATTTTTACTCTCGGCAGACGGTAGCCATAGGCCTCTCAGCGGTATCAAAACCAGCCTTTACAAAAAGTTGCGGTGAAATACGGACTGATAGGCTGCAAATATGCAAAAAACAGTCCGTATTTCACCGCAACTTAGGAGGGGATGTGGTTGAGTTGCTACACATGAAAACAGGCCAGACGCTGTTGAGCTTCTGACCTGCGGTTTTACTGGAGCGGGCGACGGGAATCGAACCCGCGTCATCAGCTTGGAAGGCTGGGGTTCTACCATTGAACTACGCCCGCAAGATATGGTCGGGACGACAGGATTTGAACCTGCGACATCCTGCTCCCAAAGCAGGCGCGCTACCAAACTGCGCCACGTCCCGAAGGTGTTGAGCAGCTAAGGTCTAAACCTTGCGTGTCCCAAAGCGAAGGAAATTATAGGGGAGACTCCCCGCCTGTGCAAGCGCAGATGTCCTAGCTCCTCGAATGTGCGACAAACTGGCTATGGGCCAGGCCGATCGCAAACGCGACTACGGCGACCGGAGCCCACGTGGCACCGATATCTGCCAGCGGTAGCGCATCAAACGGCAGCCATGCGCCCGCAAAGAACGCATCGCGCACCGAGGTGATCACACTTTGAACCGCAACCACGCCGCCGACCCAGACCCACACCTGCGGATGCGCGTCGCAAAAACCGTGCACCAGGCCCATAAGCACCAGCACGATGGCGACGGGATACAGGGCGTTGAGCATGGGCACCGAGAACATAAGAATCACGTCGAGGCCCACGTTGGAAAGCACGCACGAAAACGCGGCGAACACAAAGGCGAGAATCGCAAACGGGCGACGCATGGCCTCCTCGGAAGCCTCCGCTCCCCCTTCGACCACATACGTCTCGCAGAAATAGCGCGAACAACAGCTAATGAGGCCGATGCACACGTTCATGCAGGCGAGAAAGAAGATCGCGAACACCACGACCGTACCGGCAAGGCCAAAGTGCATAGAAGCCGAGCGAGCGAGGATGGCAGCACCATTGGTGGCGTCGGGCATTGCGGTGCCGAGCTGCGCACCGGCAAGGGCCAAGCCGCAGTAAATGATGGCCATAAGTGCGCCGGCAATGACGCCCGAGCGCGAGATCTCGAAGGCAACGCGCTTGTCGTCGGTAACGCCCAGCTCGTGAATGGTCTCGGCGATGATGATGCCGAAGGCGAGCGATGCGAGCAGATCCATGGTCTGATAGCCGGTCAAAAAGCCCTGGACCGCGGCACCGTTATCGTACGGAGCCTGCGGGGCCGCGGCCGGCCCCAACGGCGACACCACGGCAGCGCCGACGACCAACACAATCAGCGCAATGAGCGCGGGGCCCGTAATACGCCCGAGCACACGGGTAATGACGCCCGGGCGCAGCGTAAGCGCAAACGCCACGATAAAGAAGCCGACGGCAAACACCAGGCGCGCCGTGCCGAGCGAGATACCCTCGGGCAGCAGCGGCACCAGCATCTCAAAAGCCGTAGAGCTCGTACGCGGAATGGCAAGGCACGGGCCAATGGCCAGATACACCGCCGCAACGAAAAACTCGCCAAAGCGCGGATGCACGCGGCCGGCCAGCTCGCGCGCCGTGCCGGCCAGCGCCACGGCGATAAAGCCCATAACAGGCAGACCGATGGCGGCGACAAGGAAACCGAGCATCGCGGCCGGCGTGGCGGTTCCTGCCTGCAGCGCCAGCAACGGCGGAATGATGAGGTTGCCGGCGCCAAAGAGCATCGAGAACAGGGCGATGCCGACGGTAAGGACATGGTCGGAGCGCAGACCGCGCGGGGCGGATGAGGCCATGGGCCCACCTTTCGGGTCGAAACAAAAACGGGACGGGCAAGATACCCGTCCCGCAAGTATATACGGTTGAGCGGCTTTAGCAGGCCAAATCGCGCAGAGCATCGACCGCCGTATCGACTTCTTCGGTCGTGTTGAAGTACCCAAACGAGAATCGAACGACGCCCTGGCGCTCGGTTCCCAGCGCGCGATGCATAAGCGGGGCGCAATGGGCGCCGGGGCGCGTCGCAATCCCCCACCCCTGCATGAGTGCGTCCGAGATCTCGGCCGAATCGATATCGCCCACGTTGAGCGACACGATCGCCGAGCGCGTCGGCTGATCAAAGGCGCCGTAGAGCTTGATCCCCGGGATCGCGCGAACGCCGGCAAGAAAACGATCGGCAAGCACGCGCTCGTGCGCGGCAATCGCGTCCACGCCGCCCTGGGCCTCGATAAAGTCGAGCCCGGCGGAAAGCCCCGCGATGCCATGCCCGTTGAGCGTTCCGGCCTCGAGACGCGTGGGCCACTCAAGCGGCTGCAGCGCATCGAAGCTGTGCACACCCGTGCCGCCCATGGCCCACGGTGCCACATCAACGCCCTCCGCCACAGCCAGGCCACCGGTGCCTTGAGGCCCCATAAGCCCCTTATGGCCGGTAAAGCACACAATATCGAGCCCCATGCCCGCCATATCGATCTGCGCCGTGCCGGCAGACTGCGAGGCATCGACGATTACGAGCGCGCCGGCCGCATGAGCCATAGCCGCCACGCGCGCAACATCGACCGCATTGCCGGTCACATTGGAGGCGTGCGTCACCACCACGGCGCGTGTGCCGGGCGTCACCAAACGCTCAAGCTCGTCATAGTCAAGCACACCGCGCTCATCGCAGCCCGCATGCTCAACCGTCACGCCCCGCTCCGCCACCAAGCGATTGAGCGGACGCAGCACGGAATTATGCTCCAGCACCGTCGTGACCACACGATCGCCGGGGCGCACCACGCCGTTGATCGCCGTGTTGAGCGCCGCCGTGGAGTTGGGCGTAAAGCAGACATGATCGGCTCGCGGGCAGCCCAGCAAGCGCGCAAGCTTTGCACGGCAGCCGTGAATCGTGCGGGCCGCATCGAGCGCGCCCGACGTGGCACCGCGACCGGCATTGCCGAGCGAGCACATCGCCTGCGTCACGGCATCGACCACCGTCTGCGGCTTGTGCATAGTCGTCGCCGCGTTATCCAGGTAGATCATCGCACGACCTCCCACATGTCGATCACGGTAAAGCCCTCGGTGGGAACGCCGGCGGCAGCAAGCTCGCCGCGCAGCAGCTCCTCATCCGAAGGCAAGGCCTTCCATGCCAGACCACAGCCGGCAGCGACCTCCCCGGGCACGGGAATCGTACGCCCGGGAAGGCTGCGCTCGGCGCATAGGGTCTCGCACCCCATGGCGGCCGCCGTGGTGGGAAACGTGATGACCAGCGCCGGACGCTTCTCCCTCATGGCAATCCCATCCAATAAGCTACGGGCGCACGACGCGCACGGCCTGCTCCATCTTTTCCACGATCACGTACATGTTGGTGACCTCGCCCACCGCGAGCTGGTCCTTAATGCCAAAGTGATCCAGACAGGTTCCGCAGGTGAGGATCTCGACGCCCTGCTCGGCCAGACCCTTAAGATCGTCGAGCACGGGCGAGCCCTCGACGGTGAGCTTGGCGCCGCCGTTGTAGAACAGCATGGTCGCAGGCAGCTCCTCCTGCTGCGTCACGGCAAAGATAAAGGCCTTCATGAGCTTATGGCCCAGCTCGTCGTCGCCGCGGCCCATGCAGTCGGTGTAGACGGAGATGACCAGCTTGCCCTTGCCGGCGCTGGCGTCGCAGAAGGCGGCACCGTCCTGCTCGGGATCGGCCACGGCAACGGCGCCGGCGGTGGCGACGGCCACGTGCCACTCGGCGTCCGAAATCTTCTCGACCGAAGCCGTGCAGCCCTTCTCCTGCGCCATCTTGGAAATATTCTTGACGGCGGTCTCGTTATCGACCGAGGTCACGACCGTGCCCTCGCCATCGAGCTGCTTGAGCGCCTTGAGCGTCTTGACGACGGGCAGCGGGCAGGCATCGCCCATGGCATTGACTTCAATCTTGGTAGACATAGCAATTCCTTTCGAAAGAACCGTTCTAGAACGGCAAACAAATACGTAAACGCGCAGCTAACGAATAACGCGGACAGCAGGGCCGCCCGACACCGCCTCGACGACACGCCCGACAACGGCAGCGATACGCCCCTCGGCATGAAGGCGGCGCGCAAGCTCTTCCACCTCGTCAGCACCCGCCGCGATAAGCAGGCCGCCCGAGGTCTGCGGGTCGTACAGCGCATCCGACATACCCGGCTCCAGGTCCTCGTCGGCCGCCACGCGCGACCCAAAGAAGTCCTGGTTGCGGTAGGCGCCCGCTGGGATAATGCCCAGCCGCGCCATGTCGAGCACCTGGTCAAAGAGCGGCACCGCCCCCGCCACAAGCTCAATCTGCACGCCCGAGCCCTCGGCCATCTCGCACGCATGCCCGATCAGGCCAAAGCCCGTAACATCGGTACAACCGTGAAGCTCAAGCCCCTCGGCCAGGCGGATCGGAGCCTCGTTGAGCGTGCGCATCGAGTCAAACATCGGGCCAGCCTCGTCCTGCTCGATCAGCTCGCCCTTAATGGCCGTGGCGATGATACCCGAGCCGACCGCCTTGGTCAGCAGCAGGGCATCGCCCACGCGCGCGCCGCTATTGGCGAGCATACGGTCGAGCGGCACAAAACCGCTCACGGACAGGCCATACTTGGGCTCGTCATCGTTGATGGTGTGCCCGCCCGCGATGGAGCAGCCGGCCTCGACGCACTTGTCGGCACCGCCTGCCAAGATCTGCCCCGCGACCTCAACGCCCAGGCAGCTGGGGATGCACAGCAGGTTCATGGCGTGGCTCGGCCGCCCGCCCATGGCGTAGATATCCGACAGCGAGTTGGCCGCTGCGATCTGGCCGAACAGATAGGGGTCGTCGACCATCGGCGGGAAGAAGTCGATGGACTGCACGAGCCCCAGGTTCTCCCCTACGCGGAAGACGCTCGCGTCGTCGGAAGTATCGAACCCCACGAGCAGGTTGTCGTTAGGCACATTTGGTAAGTCACCCAGGACCTGGGCGAGGGCTCCGGGAGCCAACTTAGCGGCTCAACCGCTCGCGGCGGTCATAGACGTGAGCCTAATCTGATCGTCGAGCATCGATACCTCCTCTCAAATACAAACATTCCTTCCCAGTATACGCATGAACGCGCACCTACGGCCGGTGCATCAGCCGAGCGCCTGCGCACGAACGGCCGCACCGATGGCGCCGGCAAAGCGAGCCTGGGGCGTGGTGGTCACTGGAGAACCCAGCAGCTCGCCCAACCGCTCCACAACATAGACGTTCTCGCACAGGCCACCGGTCAGGTAGTACGGAGCGCCCGCCGCCTGCCCAGCCATAGTCGCCACGCGCGATACGACGCTGTCGATCACGCCGCGCGCGATGTTCTCGCGCGGCTCACCGCGACCGATCAGACTGATGACCTCGCTCTCGGCGAAGACGGTGCACATGCTGGAAATCTTGGTGGGCTCGCCGGCGCGGGCAAGGTCGGCCATCTGCTGCTGGGTAATGCCCAGACGGTCGGCCATAATCTCCAAAAAGCGACCAGTGCCGGCGGAACACTTGTCGTTCATGGCAAACTTGGTCACGCGACCGCCTTTGAGCTGGATGACCTTGGTATCCTGACCGCCCACGTCGATCACGGTGCCCTGGTCGCCAAACAAGCGGACCGCACCGGCACCATGACACGTGATTTCGGTCACCACCTTGTTGGCATAGGGCACGGCAACGCGGCCATAACCCGTGGCGACGACACGCGCGTCATCGGCCGCCACGTCATAGCCGGCCGCAGCGAGCTCGCCACGCAGGCGCTCAGCCGCATCAACCGACGAGTAGCCCGTCGGAATCACACAGGTCCACGCGACCGCACCACCGGCATCCACCACCGCGGCCTTCGCAGCCGTAGAGCCTATGTCGATACCAATGCCAACCACAGCATCCTCCTTACATGTGACAAAGGGACAGTCCCTTTGTCACATTCGCTAGCCTTTTAGAAATGCAAGATAGCGCACGCAGGTATAAACCACCAGAACGGTAGCGATGATCGTCTCGACAAGCACAACGGGGGCAAGCCACGGCAGCGGCGTCCCCATATTCATAAGACAGGCAGCCGTCATCTTAGACGCGATGGCGCTGATTACAAACGGGAAGGTAAACGCCGCACAACTCGGATAAAACGGCAACGAAAGGCAACGAGCCAGCTGAACCAAGGCAAACAGATAAATGACCGTTGCCACGCCAAACATCGCGAGCAAAAAGACTTGGTTCTTGGGCATAACAGACTGCACGTAACCGGCGAGGCACAGGCTCATGGGCGCAGCGTAAATGCAAATGAGCGGCTTGGCGGGCTCTGGCACATCTGGCAGTTTGACATACCTCATCGCAACCAAAATGAACAGCGCAACAAAGCTCACGAGGCCAAACCAAAACGCCGTGACGCCAATTGCCATCGCCTCGTACACGGGCGCGGTAACCGCCGCAACCGCGATGCCAACATACACAATGTAATAGCTGGCAAAAACGGCTTTGAGCTTAAGTTTTAGCACAAACGCAACCGTAAAGTAGACGATAAGCGCGACATGAAGCGCAATCGCAATGGCCCACACGGCAAACGCCACATCCGCTGCGCCAAGATACCCCTTGATATAGGTCGAGAGCAGCATGAGCGCCATCGAGAAGGTTCCCGAAACGCTTGCCATAATCGGATTCGCCATATCTTCGGCAAACAACTTGGGGAATGCGAGCACCTTGATAACAAACAGCAGCAGGAACAGCGCCGAGACCGCTCCGCAGATCATGCGCAACGCCTCGGAATAGCTCTGCAAAAGATTGCCCAGGGCCGCACAACCCAACGCGACGCCGCAGATGGGAACAGGGATTTTCTTAATCAACTCCATATGGATAGGCTTCCTAACCTCGTTGGTTTTCACATATCGGGCACCGGTATCTCGCCGGGCTCCTTCAGCTATATTTCGATATCGGCGACCTTGCGGCGCGGAGCCGGTTCGTCAATTTCATCCAGGTTCTTAATACCGCACTCACGGCAGACCATCTGAGCGACCTTCCAGGCGCACAAGCCGGTGTAATAAATGCACTGCTCTTTGTGCTCACCACGTCCCATGTCAAATTCCTTCGTCAAAATGCGGCAGCAGATGGCATGCTTACCGTTGTTGCCCCTAAACCAGTCATGCAGCTCATGGGTGAGCTCCATCGATTTAATGGACTTGGGATTCGTGGGGCCGTCCTGCTCGGTGCGGCCAAAGAACATTCCAATAGCGAGGATGCCACCGTTAAAGGCACCGCAGGTACAACCGGACTTACCGGCACCCACCGACATGCCCGAGGCCATTGCAACAACAGAATCAGGCACATCGAGCTCGAACATCTGCTTCATGGTGTAAACAAGCGACTCGCAGCAGTAGTAGCCCTTTTTAAAGTTCGCCTCCGCCGCACGCTGCACGGCGCGGGGACTCACTTCTGTTACGCCAATCTTGACATTAGACTCAATCATTTCTTTTCCTTCCAGATTGATGTGACAAAGGGGTGTCTCCCTGTCACATTCGCGTTACCTACAGCGTCTCGATAAAGGCGGCAATGCGCGTCTCGATCTGGCCCATGTCGCCATTGCTGTAATCGGTCTCGATCTTCATGTACGGAATGCCCGAGCCCTCGACAGCCTCCTGCATGCGCGCGCTCTCCACGTTAAAGGTGTGGCAGGCCTGCAGCACGTTTTCCACGACGCCGTCGACGTGATACTTCTCACACATGGCCAGGGTGTTCTCCATGCGTCCATTGTTGGGCGTCATGACCGAGCAGTTGATGTCCAGGTAGCGGTCGGCGATGGCGTGCAGGATGTCGGGTGCGTCTGGGTCGACCATCATGGCCGCCGTGCGCTCGCCCGAGCAGTCGTCCATGCACACGACCACGCCGCCGTTAGACTCGATGGTGCGGCCGATCTTGTTAATCACGCCGCCCACCGGACAACCGGTGATCAGGATGCGCTTAGCGTCCGCGGCCACGGGACGCTCGCCGGCCTCGTAGGACTCGCGCAGCTTGGCGACCTTTTGCTCCAGCTGCTGCGTGTAGGCCTCGATATCAAAGCTGAAGGTGCCGGCGAACATCGTGCTCATCAGATCGACGCCGCTCATGGCCGCAGGCTGGTTGGCCTGCAGGGCAAACATCTCGAGCTGGACGGCACGCAGGCGGTTACGACGACGCACGGCAGCACGCAGATCATCATCGGTAATTGTAATGCCGTAGAAGTTCTCGAGCTCCTCCTTGAGCAGGCAGCACTCCTCGTACCAGCCCTCGCGTTCGTAGGCGCGGTCACGGCTCTGCGGCAGGTGCAGAATGTGCGTGCGCTTGAGCTCGCTCAGCAGCTCGTACATCTTCTTTTTGCCGTCGCAGGTGGTCTCGCCGATAATCATGTCGCTAAAGTACGTAAACGGGCACTTTTGCGAATAGGCAAAGCCGTAGGTCGACTTGATGAGCGGGCAGAGGTTTGCCGGCAGTACCTTCTCGGCCTCGGGAATCACCTCGTCGGACGTGCCGCACAGGGCGACGCTCGCAGCGCCGGCAGCATCAATAATCTCAAGCGGCGTATAGCTGCACAAAAAGCCGACCAGGCGATTGCCGGCCTGCTTGTAATCCTTAACGCGAATAAACGCCGCCTTGCGCTGCTCGTTAAACTCCTCAAACGTGCGCGGCAGCTTTACCTCTTCGAATTCTTCAGCCATAACGGTTCCCCTCTCGAACCAAAAACGGAATTAGGCGGTATGTGTGCACGGCGAATGGCGATAATCCGACCGTGCTCAAACCCGGAATTTTGGGGAACCTGCTTTGCAGCTGATGGTTTAGTTGTGCGTCGTCTCTCCCGGAGCCGTGAACATACCTGTTCATATGCGACTCCGAGCCATATACAGGGCGCACGCGGCAACGCGGCGAGAATATGTCGATTGCGGCATCGGCGCCCCTCCTTTACAAGTTGAACATCACTATATCAACGGTCCCCGCTCGCGCGAACACCGCCGACACGCGTACGACAGCAGCGTACGCTGTCACTCAATAAATAATTATTTTGCTTGATAAGTTTTTGTCATGCATTAATCGGCGAACGGCAGTCGAATAATAAGGCGGCCGAGAACTTCATTCTCGACCGCCTTGCCCACCACGTTACCGGCACACCAGATGGATCCTGCTCGCATCAAAATGCATGCGCAGCGTCTCGCCCTCTTGCGGAAGCTCGTTCACCGAAACACCCACCTTGTTGACCTTCCACTGCAGACGCGTTGGCGCGTCGGCGCGTGGCACGTCCAACAGTACCAAGCGCTCAAAACGCGAATCGCTCACACGGGCAACGTGCAGGTCGTAGCTATTGCGACCGCGCTCGGCGCGATTGTCACGGTGGAAATAACTCGCGCGAATGCCCAGGTATGCCACGTCGTCGGGCACCTCGTGGCCCACGTTAAAGGTCATGCCCCAGTCGAGCGCCTCAACTTCCTGGGGCCCAATCTTTTGCGCACGGCTCGTATTCTTGCAGCCCGTCAGACGTAGCGCCGCCAATGTTTGCGGGTGCCGCACCACGTTCTCGGCCGACCCAATTTCTTCGATATGCCCGTCGTGCATCACGCAAATGCGCTCGCACAGACGGCAAGCCTCGTCGATATCGTGGCTCACGTAGAGCACGGTACGGTTGCACACATCAAACAGGTCGAGCATGTTCTGCTCGAGCGCGCTCTTAAGGTAGGCGTCGAGCGCGCTCATGGGCTCGTCGAACATAAAGATGCCCGGGTGCGCCGCCACCATGCGGGCAAGCGCCACGCGCTGCTGCTGGCCGCCCGAAAGGCGCGCGGGATAGCGGTCGGCAAAGTCGGCGAGCCCAAAAATGCCCAAATAGCGCTTGGCGAGCTTACGCCGCGCCGCCACATCGCCCGCATTTTGCACGCCGGCGCACACGTTATCGGCCACCGTCATATGGGGAAACAGCTGATAGTTTTGGAACAACAGGGCGCACTTGCGCTCTTGGGGCGACAGGTTAATGCCCGCGGCCGAGTCGAAGAAGGTCACACCGTTGACGACGATCTTACCCTCATCGGGTGTCTCCACGCCGGCGATGCAACGCAGCGTGCAGCTCTTGCCGCATCCGGAGGCGCCGAGCAGCGCCACGCGTTCCTCGCCGGCTTCGAGTTGGATGTCGAGGGTGAATCCGGGATAGCGTTTTTTGATATCCAGAACGAGCGACATGGCTTATCGACCTCCCTTTGCGACCACGTCGTCGCGCATAAGCTCGGCCAGCGCCTCGCGATCGATACGCAGGGCATCGCCACCGACGGGATCGAGCGAATCGACCTGACTGGCGAAACCCCTGGTCTGCTTGCGCTCCGCACGGGAAAGACCCCGCTCACGGTACTTTTGCGAGTGCGCCGTGTACATGTTGATGAATAGGATGACCAAGAAGCTAAAGACGATCACGACAACGACCCAAAAGAGCGCTACCGACGTGTTGCCGCCCATCCACCCAAAGTAGATGGCGATGGGGATGGTCTGCGTAATGCCGGCGTAGTTGCCCGCAAAGAACAGGGTGCAGCCAAACTCTCCCATGGCGCGGGCAAAGGCAAGGACCGTACCGGCGGCAATAGAAGGCCAACCGAGGGGCATCATAAGCTTGGTAAAGATGCGACGCTCGGACCAGCCCAGCGTGCGCGCCGCATCGAGCATCTGCGTGTCGAGGCTCTCGAAGGCGCCCAGGGCCGTACGATAGACGAGCGGGAACGACACCACCACGGCAGAGATCACCGCCGCCGGCCACGTAAAGACAATCGAGATGCCGTGCGCGATCAGCCACTGGCCCACCCCGGTCGAGCGGCCGAACAGCATGAGGAGCAGAAATCCGCAGACCGTGGGCGGCAGCACCATAGGAATCGTAAAGACCGAATCGAGCAAACCCTTCACGCGGCTCGTGGTACCCATGGTCTTCCACGCGGCAAACAGGCCCAACGCAAAGGCGATTACCAGGGCAAGGCCACTCGTTTTGATAGACACCCAAAACGGTCGGTAGTCGATACCGCCCAAAAAGGAGACCAGAGAGGTCAAGGGCCCCTGTTCATCCCGCATCGCGACAGACAACGCCTCTACCATTTGAGCGCTATCGAGCCAGCGCGCGCCGCTCTTGGCATCGCCCGAGGCAGATGCGATCACCACATAGCGGTCCCCATCTGCACCACGCTCGTCAAATCCATAGGTATACCCGCCGGCATCAAACGTTGCCTCCGTCGTGACGCACCAGGGCAGGTCCACGTCCTCCAGCCGTGCGCCTCCCATGCTGTTTGCACCGTCAAGTTCGTAGACAAGGTCCTTAAGACCCGACACGCTCTCGCTGTCTTGCGGGTCCAATCCACACCTCTGGGCTGCCACGGGCGATATCCACGCCACCACACGATCGGCAGCCGGTACCACAATAAGGTCCGCGTCCCCATCAACGGGAAATCGATAGCCCTCAGGCTGGCCCTCCATGGTGCGGGCGGTTCCCTTGGCCAATCGCTCAAAACCATCGAGCCCATAGGAAAGCCCCTGGGCGGTCGTGGCGACCCGGGCCCCGTCCTCGGCATCCCCGCCAAACGCACATCCCGGCACCCAGCAAAGCGCGAGCGTCAAAGCGCAGATGGTAAGAATGCGAAATCTAGTAAGCACGAAATGCTCCAAAAGAGGACGAGGGCGGGGCGAAATACAAAACAATGGAATTATCGCGCCAAGCTGCACTACTCGGAAAGCTCAAAGCCGTAATTGGCCCAAATCTTTTGCGCCTTCTTGTTGTTCAGGCAAAAGTCGATGAATGCCTTGGCCTCGTCGGCGTTCTCGGAGCCCTCGGCGACGGCGCCCGGGTACACGATGGGCTTGTGCGAATCCTCGGGACACACGAAGGCCTCCTCGATGCCGTCGTAACGGAAGATATCGGAGCTGTAGACAAAACCGGCCACGCAGTCGCCCGTGGAAACATAAGCGGCAGCCGTGCCCACCTTATCGGCGAGCGCGACCTTGTCGGCGATCTGGGGCGCATACTCGCCGTCGTCGCCCTCGGTGCCGGTGTACAGACCCACGGAGGCCAGCGCCTGGTTGGCGTACTTACCGGCAGGGACGGTATGGGCATCACCGATGGCAATCTTGCCGTCCAGGGTGGCGACATCGGAGATGGCCTCGACCTTGGTGCCGGAACCCTCGGCACGAATGATCACCAGGTCGTTGACGAACATGTCCTCGCGGGTGTCGGAGTCGATGAGCTCGGCGGTAGCGGCGTCATCCATGGTGCCCTTGGAGGCGGTGATGAGCACGTCGACCGCAGCGCCGGCGCGCATCTGCTCGACCAGGTCGCCCGAGGCCTTAAACTGCGTGTCGGCAAAGGTGGTGCCGGTCTGGTCGGTGTAGAGTTCCTGAACCTCGGGCAGGGCTTTCTCGAGCGAGTTGGCGGCGAAGACCTGCAGCTCAACGGCCTTGTTCTTGGAGGAAGCCTTGGCAGAGCCGGCATCGGAGCCAGCGGAATCGGCCACCTTATTGCCCGAGCAACCGGCCAGACCAAAACCAGCGGCAGCTGCGGCGGAAAGCGAGACGAAACCGCGGCGAGAAACCATATCGAACATAGCGAACCCTTTCGAACCTTGTGCCCCGGCACCTCACCGCGGACTTTATTCTGTAACCAGATTATATTTTTCCAGGAATAATACTGGCGATAAATTATTCTTTCTTGAGAATATATTTTATAAATGAATTGCGGGGCCTTGCCTTCTTTGAGGACAACAAAAAGGCGGAGCAACCAAAGAGGTCACTCCGCCGCAGGTCGAGCGCTTATTATGCGTGTCCGCCGCCCGCTGTCATCTGGGCCGCGTGCTCCAGCTGATCGGCGATTGCCTCCCAACTTTCGCGAGCCGCTTTGGTAGAACCAGGAAAGTTTACGACAAGCGTATGACCCCTCTGCATGCACACGGCGCGCGAGAGCATGGCACGGCGCGTCTTGGTCATCGAGTAGGCTCGGATGGCCTCGGCAATGCCCGGCACATCGCGGTCGCAGACGGCACGCGTGGCCTCGGGCGTCACATCGCGCATGGAAAGCCCCGTACCGCCGCAGGTCAGCGCAACGTTGGCCTGGTACGCATCGGCGGCCTCCACGATGGCACCGCCGATCTCGCGAATGTCATCGCGCACGACCACATGCGACGCCACCGTCCAGCCCTGCGCCACGATCAGCTCCTCGAGCGCGGCACCGGCCTCATCCTGCGAAATGTCGCGCGTATCCGAGCATGTCACGATCGATATCTTCAAATTCATGAACTCCTCCTCAACAAGCAATGCTGTGGGACAAACGGCATTACAGCACCGCTTCCTCGGGCAGGTCGACGCGGACAACGTCCACGACATCCCCCGCCGCGAGTTCGCACGGACCTTCGTTAATGCGCAGCAGACAGTTCGCACGCTGCATCGTGCCGAGCAGCGCCGAGTTCTGCGTCTTGGCCTCGGTTACCAGCAGCTCACCGGTCTCGGCATCGCGCGCCACCGTGGCGCGATCGAAAAAGCGGCGATGCTGGCGCTTCTTTACCGCATGCGTCAGCGTGGCCTGCTGCACGGGACGCGCGCTCGGCGCAAAACCGCGCATCTTACGAATCGCCGGGCGAGCGAGCATCTCAAAGCCCACATACGCCGCGGCCGGATTGCCCGAAAGCCCCAGATAGGGTTTGCCGTCAAGCAGGCCAAACGTGATGGCCTTGCCGGGGCGCATCGAAATACGGTCAAACAGGACCTCGCCCTCGCGATGAACCAGCGCCGTCACGTAGTCATAGTCTCCCGCCGAGGCGCCACCGCTCGTAATAACGAAGTCGCACTCCTGCACGGCGCGATGAAGCAGGTCGGAGATTGCCTGCTCATCGTCGGGGGCGATACCGTAGAACACGGGCTCGGCTCCGGCATCGAGCGCTTCGGCCATCAATGCCGACGAGTTTGAGTCGCGAATCTGCCCGCGTGCCGGCATCTTGCTCGGCGCGACCAGCTCTGTTCCCAGCGAGATGATGCCCACGCGCGGCGCGGCATGTACTTTAACGTTCGCGTACCCAGCGCTTGCCAAAAGGCCGGCGCCCGCCGGGGCCACGACCTCGCCCGCATGCATCACAACATCACCGGCATGGGCCTCTTCGCCCGCCGAACGCACGTTCTCCCCCACCTTGGCCGGCGCCGAGAAGCTCACGCACGAGCCCTCGTTGCCATCGCCCTCGAGTACCTCAACAATCTCATATTTCACCACGGCGTCGGCGCCCTCGGGCACCGGTGCGCCCGTCATGATGCGCACCGTCTCGCCCTCACCGATCGCACCGTCAAACACGTGCCCGGCGGCTTCGTGCCCAATAACGTCAAGCGTCACGGGCGCATCACCACAAGCATGAGCCAGATCCGCCGAGCGCACGGCATACCCATCCATGGCGCTATTGGCAAACGGCGAGATATCGATGTCCGCCACGGCGTCCGCAGCCAGGGGAAGCCCCGCCGCCTGCCACACGGGAATATCGACGAGCTCGGTCGGATTCACGTGCGCCAGGACGATCGACTGCGCGTCCTCGAGCGGAATGAGTTTTTCTGCCATAGGCACCCCTTTAACGGCACGGCGCCAACGCACAAGCTGCGCGCCGGTTCTTTATGTTCGATTCAGTATAATCCCGCGCCAGCGCATCACGATACGGGCCGCGCCCGCGAATACACCTGTCGGCAATACCCTCTGTAACACAACGGAAACCAACCCACCGCCTTGGCGCAGGCAGCGCGTCCTATAATGCTTTCAACACAATCAAGAAAAGGAATTCACCGCTTTGACCGATACGCCCAAAACCTCAAGCACCCCGACCGACGACGCTCAGGAACGCAACGGAGGCGCGTTCTCACCCGTCGACCTCATAACGAGCGGCAGGCAGCAACTCACCCGCTCCGAGCTTATGCTGGCCGCCGACACGCGCCGCAATGCACGCAACCTACTCGAAAGCGGAAAACTGCTCGTGCTCGTCGTAATCGTCTCGCTCGCCATGGGCGTGGCGGCTTGGGCGTTTTTGGCGTCGCTGAATATCGCGACCGACTATCGCGAGCATCACGCATGGATTTACGCGCTCCTTCCCGCCGTGGGCGTCGCCACCGCCTGGGTCTACAAAAATCACGGCCTCGCCGCCAAGCGCGGCAATAACCTGGTGATCGACTCCGCCCTGGGCACACGCCTCATCCACGCGCGCATGGCGATTCTGACGTTTATCTGCTCCACACTCACGCACCTCACCGGTGGCTCGGCCGGTCGCGAAGGCGCTGCCGTGCAGATCGGCGGCACCATCGCCAGCAACGTGTCGAACCTCGCCCACCTCAAAAAGCACGACCATCATGACCTTATGCTCGCCGGTATCTCGTCTGCCTTTGGCGCCGTGTTTGGCTCACCCCTCGCCGGCGCCTTCTTTGGCATGGAGATGTGCTTTATCGGCAAGATCGACTACACCGCAGGTATCTACTGCCTCGTCGCCTCGTTTACCGGCTACTTTACGTCCCTTGGCCTGGGCACCGAATACGAGGCAAACGTCATCTCCAGCGTGCCCACCATGTCGCCCCGGACCGTCGCCATCGTTGTTCTCGGCGCCATCATCTTTGGTCTCACCGCGCGTCTCTTTGCCTGGTCGGTCCGTACCGTCAAAAGTCTGTACAGCCGCTTTATCAACAACTACCTGGTTCGCGCGCTCATGGGCGCACTCGTGGTTCTGGCGGCATACGCCATCCTTAACGCCTGGGACTACGCGGGTCTTTCCACCTGGCTTTCGGGCGCGGGCTTTGCGGGCAAAACGACGCTTGCGGACGCCGCCATCAAACTTGTCGTAACCGCGCTCACCTTGGGCGCAGGCTTCCAGGGCGGCGAGGTCACGCCGCTGTTTGGCATCGGCGCGGCACTCGGCGGCTGGATCGGATGCCTCACGGGGCTCGACCCCAGTTTTATGGCCGCCCTCGGCATGCTCGGCGTGTTCTGCGCCGGCCTTAACGTGCCCATCACCACCTGCATGATGGCGATCGACCTGTTCCACGGAACGGCGGCGGGCTTCTTTGTGATCGTTGCCTTTATCAGCTATCTTGCCGGCGGTCATCGCGGCGTGTATCCTGCGCAGCGCATCATCTCGCCCAAGCGCCGTTCGCTTATCGTGGACGAGGGCGGCACGGTAGCAGAGGCTATCGAGCGCCACAACGACCTGATAGAGTAGACGTATTGTCCGCAGTACGGCACGACCGACGTAGTTCGGCGTCGGTCGTGCCGTTACGCCACCGCCGGGAGATAAACCCCATGCACGCAACTGACTTTGGTCGCACGCTCATCATCGCCAACCCCGCTGCCCAGTCGGGAGCGGCGCGCGAGGTCGCCGAGCGCCTGCAGCGCTTTTTGGACATGACGGCGCGCACGTCCCAGTTCGACCTCGTTATGACTGAGCGCATGGGGCACGCAAAGGAGATTACCGCACATGCGCATGGTTACCGCACCGTTATCGCACTCGGCGGCGACGGCGTCATCCATGAGGTCGTCAACGGGCTTATGACCCACGAAGACGACACGCGCCCCGCGCTTGCCGTACTACCCGTGGGCTCCGGCAACGACTTTGCCCAAACGCTCGGCATTAGCGATTTTTCGGGTAGGGATTTTGCCGCCCTGCTCACCTGCGAGATGCAACGCCAAGATATCGGCCGCGTTCGCTCATGGAATCCCGCGGCAGGCAGCGGCGATGCGGCGGTCGAATACTACGACCAGACGCTTTCGGTGGGCATCGACGCCGCCATCGGTCTGGGCACGACGGAGCTCCGCAAAAAGACAGGTCTCACCGGGGCCCCGCTCTACACCCTCTCGGGACTCGAGCAGTTTGGCCTGCGTTACCGCAACTATCCCATGTCCGTCAGCTTTGATGGTGCACCGGCCGAGCGCGTGCGTGCGATTATCATGGCGATTCAGCTGGGTCCCACCTATGGCTCGGGCTATCGCATCTGCCCCAATGCCAATGCTTGCGATGGCCTGCTTGATGTTTGCTACGCCTGCGGCCCCGTGCCGCGCGCCGTCGCCCTACCCATGTTCCTTTCGGCCAAAGACGGGCACCACACCAAGCTGCCACCGGTTCGCATGCGTCGCTGCCGCCACGCCGAACTCACCTTCGAGGAGCCCGACTACCCCATCCAGGCCGACGGCGAACCCATCGTCGCCTCGCGCATCGAGGTCGACATCCTCCCCGCCGCCCTCCAAGTCTGGCGCCCCACTCGCTAGCCCCAACCTAAGTTGCGGTGAAATAGGGACTGTTTAAGCGTTTTAATCCCCTATTTAGTCCCTATTTCACCGCAACTTATCGGAGGGCTACTCATCGCTGACGGGTTTGCGGCGGTTGGCCTTTTTGATGGCGTTGAAGTGCTTATCGTTGAGCCTGCGCTGACGTGAGCGCTGGGGCACTTTGGTCTTAACGCGGCGGCGCGGCGGACGACCGCGGCGCTCGAGCTCTGTCCTCAGCTTGCGCAGGCAGCTCGCGCGGTTCTGGAACTGGCTGCGGCTCTCGCGCGCCGTCACGGTAATCCCCGTGGGTACATGCTTCATGCGCACCGCCGAGTCCGTCGTATTCACGCCCTGGCCTCCCGGACCCGTCGCGCGAAACACCTGCACCTCGCAGTCGCGGGCTAACTCCTCGGCCGACATCTCGGCAAATCGCGCATACTCGCGCCATCCCAACTTGCCCTCTTCCATATCATTACCTCGCTTCAAACAAAAAATGTGACAAAGGGACCGTCCCTTTGTCACATTGCGCAAAGTCGATTGAGGCGAAATCTAGGCGAAGGTGATCTCGCCGTTCTCGCAATCCATGTCGGCGATACGGGCCAGGCTCTCCACGCGGAAACCGCGCTCGCGCAGCTTATCGCCGCCACCCTGGAAACCCTTCTCCACGGCAATGCCGATACCGGAAACCTGGGCACCCGCAGCCTCGCAGATCTTAATGAGACCCTCGAGCGCACAACCGTTGGCCAGGAAGTCGTCGATAATCAGAACCTTGTCGCCCTCGGACAGGAAGCGCTTGCCCACGATGACTGGGTACTCCTTTTGCTTGGTGAAGGAGTAGATGGTCGTGGCATACTGCTCGCCATCGAGGTTGATGGACTGCGCCTTCTTAGCAAAGACCACCGGCACGCCGCCAAAGTGCTGGGCCGCGATACAAGCCATGCCAATGCCCGAAGCTTCGATGGTCAGGATCTTGTTGATCTCGACGCCCTCGAACAGACGGGCCCACTCGGCACCCATGTGGTCGAACAGCTCCACGTCGCACTGGTGGTTGAGGAAGGCATCAACCTTAAGGACATTACCGGCCTTTACGATGCCGTCATGGCGAATACGATCCTCGAGCTCCTGCATGGCGCAACCCCTTCTCGCGGCAACCGACCGCGCAATGTACATACGTTGCAGGATAGTCTACCACGTACCGACCCCCGCCCGCCCCACAAGCCCCACTGCAACAAAATAGCCTCGACCAGCCTCGGCCGGCCCAAATCAGTCTTTTTGGGACGGGGCTTTTTTGACTGCTTTTTCGACATTATCGCGCCCCGCATGCACCGATTGGAAACATACCGGCAAAGCGTTGGAAACTGTTTTGCCTGTTCACAGGCCCGAAATAAACACTACGCACAATTAACCCCATCAAACAGCAGACCAAAGGGAGGGATCATGGCTAGCGAAGAAGGCTCCATTCGTGCGCCCTACACGAACCTGATCGGGCATACGCCCAAGATCAACCAACAGCTCGCCCGCTACGGCGTCAAGTTCGGCCTCTACAAGGACGGGCACTTTAACGAGCGGCTCTTCCCCTTCGACGCGATCCCGCGCGTGATCGATGCCGAGACCTGGAAGACGCTCGAGGCGGGACTCATCCAGCGCGTCGACGCGCTCAACCGCTACCTTGCCGACGTCTATGGCCCCAAGCAGATCATCCGCGACGGCGTGGTCCCCGAGGACTTTGCCTTTGCAAGCTCGGGCTATCTGCCGCAGTGCGAGGGCATCACGCCGCCGGGCGGCATCTACAGCCACATCTCGGGCATCGACCTAGTCGAGGGCCAAGACGGCACCTGGTACGTGCTCGAGGACAACCTGCGCATCCCCAGCGGCGCCAGCTATCCGCTTATCGCCCGCGCCCTTTGCCGTCGCTGCGACGCCACGACCTTCCGCGAGACCCCGCTCGTCGATAACCGCGACTACGGAGAGCGCCTGCGCGCAATATTCGACAACGTGAACACCGGCGGTGTCAACGTAATCCTCACGCCCGGTCGCTTCAACGCCGCCTACTTTGAGCATGCCTACCTGGCAGAAAAGGTCGGCGCGATTCTGGCAGAGCCGGCAGAGCTCTTCGTAGACAACGAGGTGCTCTACTACCGCGATGCCGGCGGCAACCGTCGCGTGGGCGCGGTCTATCGTCGCCTGTCCGACGAATACCTGGATCCCTTGTGTTTTGAGCCCGAGAGTCTGATCGGCGTGCCGAACCTTATGAGCGCCTACCGCGCCGGCAACGTGGCTGTTATCAATGCACCCGGCAACGGTGCGGCCGACGACAAAGGCATCTACTACTTTGTGCCCAAGATGGTCGAGTACTACCTGGGCGAGAAGCCCATTCTGCAAAATGCCCCCACCTACCTGCCTATTTATCCCCAGGACATGGCATATGTGCAGGAGCACGCCGACACCCTGGTCATCAAGGACGTGGCCGAGGCCGGCGGCTACGGTGTGGTCTTTGGTTCCGAGCTCAGCGAGCAAAAGCTGGCCGATCTCAAAGAGCTCATCCGACGCGAGCCGCGGCGTTTTATCGCCCAGGAGGTCATCGACTTTAAATGTCTGCCCACCTACATCGACGGTGAACTCGTGCCACGCAAGGCCGACCTGCGCGCCTTTGTGCTTTCGGGCGCCACGACCACCGTCTGGCCCAGCGGCCTTACGCGCTATTCGCGCGTCGAGGGCTCGGCCGTCGTCAACTCAAGCCAAGGAGGAGGTTTTAAGGACACATGGGTACTCTCTCACTAGACCGCATCGATCACCTGCTGTGGCTCGGCCGTTACATCGAGCGCAGCTACACCACGCAAAACTTCATCATCGCCACCTACGACAAGGCGCTCGACAGCACCGAGGGCAATTGGAAGGGCCAGCTCGAGGAGTTGGGCTTTTCGGCCGAAAACGACGATCCGCTCACGTTTTTCCGCGACTGCCTCTTCGACGCCGACAACCCCTGCTCGCTCGCCCACTCCATGGGTGCGGCCTACGACAACGCCGTTCTGCTGCGCGATGTGCTGGGCACCGAGTCGCTTTCGTATGTGCAGATGGCCGTAGACGAAATCGCCGCGGCAGCTACGTCCGAAAGCCCCCTGCTCGACCTGCAACTCGTCAAAGACAATATCATGGCCTTTAAGGGCTGCGTCGACGACTTCGTGGCAAACGACGCCGCGCGCGCCATCATCAAGTGCGGCATTTCCATCGAGCGCATCGACCTGTATGCACGCCTGTCCTACCAGCTCGACAGCGTTAAGCAGGAGACGCATCGTTTGGTGAGCCGCATCGACCGCACCGGCGCTCCCTACGACAAGCAGGCGCTCAAGGCCCTGGTGAACATTGTCTTTGAGCCCGGTTTTCCGCAAAACGCCACCTACGAGGACCTAGGCGAAATCCTCAAGCTCGTGGCAAAGATTTTCGCCTAGGGGGGGGTGCGGCGCGGTATGCGAATCCTCAGCTACAGTTTTGAAACCACGCTGCAAATGGACGGCAGCGTGAGCGACCACGACTTTGTACTGCGCTGCGAGCCGCAGACTACGGTCACGCAAACGGTGATCAGCGCCCAGACGGTCCTCGCGCCCTCGGCGACGCTCGCGCGCCAGCACGACGGCTTCGGCAACCTTATCCAGGTGGGCCGCATCAGCGAGCCGCACGACACCTTTAGCTTTGTGTCGACAGGCCTGGTGATGGTCGACGCGCGGGACGAGCGCCCGCAGGTGGCACACCCCATCTACGCACGGCCTTCGCGTTTTACGGGTATGAGCGACGGGCTCGCCGCATTTGCCGGCGATGTCTTGCGCGTGCAGGCCAATGCGGCCCCGCTCACCAAGGCGAGCATGCTCTCGCGCGCACTCCACGAGCGCATGGAATACGCGCCCGGTTCGACTACCGTCGCGACCACGGCCGCCGAGGCATACGCACAGGGCACGGGCGTCTGCCAGGACTATGCACACATTCTGATTGCCTTGCTCCGCGCGCAAGGCATCCCCGCGCGCTACGTCGTGGGCCTCATGATCGGCGAGGGTGCGACGCACGCGTGGGCCGAAATCCACGATGGCATCCGTTGGCGCGGCGTCGACCCAACCAACGACCGCGCAGTCGACGACACATACATCACAATCGCCCACGGCCGTGATTTTGCCGACTGTCCCATCGAGGCCGGCGTCTTTCGCGGCGGCGTGCGCCAGGAGCAGCAGGTCTCGGTCATCGTCGAGAACAGTCAATAGGAGCAAGCAGCCGTGATTGAAACCGTTTATTCTTCCGAGCTTCCCGTCGCAGAGCACTTGATGGTGCAAAAGCGCCGCATCGTGGGAACGGGAACCGAAGCCCGTGGCGCCGGTCGACGCATCGCCGTGGTGACCGGCATACACGGCGACGAGCTCGAAGGCCAGTACGTAGCCTACGAGCTGGGACGACGTCTGAGCGAGCATCCCGAGCTTTTGACCGGGACCATCGACATCTACCCCGCTATCAACCCGCTCGGCATCAACTGCATCGAGCGCGGCGTGCCCATGTTCGATGTCGACCTTAACCGTACGTTTCCGGGAAGCGCCGCCGGCGAGGTGACCGAAACGCTCGCGGCAGCCGTCATCGACGACCTGACCGGGGCAGACGTCGCGATTGACATCCATGCCTCCAATATCTTTTTGCGCGAGATGCCGCAGGTGCGCATCAACGAGGTCTCGGCAGACGAACTGCTGCCTTTGGCCCCGCTGCTCAATGTCGACTATGTGTGGGTACACGCGAGCGCCACGGTACTGCGCTCGACGCTGGCCTATGCCCTTAACGAACGCGGCACGCGCACGCTCGTCGTCGAGACAGGCGTGGGCATGCGCGTCACGCACGAATACGGCAACCGTCTGGTCGACGGCATCCTGCGTCTAGCGGCATCGCTTGGTATGTGGGCCGGGCACTACCGCGCCTATCGACCGCCCATCGTGAGCCGTGACGGCGCGGTGAGCTACCTCAACGCCGAGGCGGGCGGCATCTTTTTGCCCCAGGCCCCGCACGGCGAGCCCGTCGCCGCCGGCCAGGTGATCGGCATCGTCGCCGACCCGCTCGCCGGAGATGTCGCCCAGACGGTCACGGCCCCCGTCTCTGGTCTACTTTTTACGCTGCGCGAATACCCCGTGGTCTACCCCGGCTCGCTGCTTGGTCGCATTTTGGAGGATGAACAATAATGCAGACGCACAACTTGTTTACGCTCGATACGCCCTATCGCGAGCCGCTCACCATTACCGGCGCCGCCTTTGGTGCCGACGATGCCGAGCCCTGCCTGGCCGTCGTGGGATCCATGCGCGGCAACGAGGTGCAGCAGACCTTCATCGCCGCCGGGCTCGTCACGCGCCTGCAGGCACTCGAGGACGCCGGGTTGCTGGATCCCAGCAAGAAGATCTTGGTGATCCCCGCGGTCAACGGCTTTTCGATGAACGTGCACAAGCGCTTTTGGCCGGTCGACAATACCGACATTAACCGCATGTTTCCCGGCTACGACAAGGGCGAAACCACGCAACGCATCGCCGCCGGACTCTTTAGCGCTGTACAGGGATACCCCTTTGGCATTCAGCTTGCGAGCTTCTACCTGCGCGGGCGTTTTCTGCCCCACGTGCGCATCACCGACGAGGGCGAGCTCAGTCGCGAGTCACTCGAGCTCGCATCGCTCTTTGGTATGCCCGTGACGCTGCTGCGCGAACCCTCGACCTTCGATACCACCACGCTCAACTACAACTGGCAGGTGTGGGACACGCATGCGTTCTCGGTGTTCTCAAAGGAGACGGGGTCGATCGATGCCGCCTCTGCCCGCGAGGTGGAGGACGGCATCGTGCGGTTCTTGGTGCGCATCGGCGCCGCGAGCGAAGAGGCGCTCGCAACCTGCAACGCGCCCGGCGAGAGTCTTGCCGCCAGCGCCCAGGTAACCGAAGCTGAGCTCCGCGACGTCCGCGCCGAGCACGCCGGCGGCTTCTTTGTGCCTTGTGTGGCTCCCGGAGATGCCGTGGCTAGCGGTCAAGAACTGGCCGTTGTGCTCGATACCTTCGACCGCAGCGTAAAGGAGCACCTGGTCTCCCCCATTGCAGGCCAGGTATTCTTTAGCCGCAGCGCCCCGCTCGTCAACCAGTACTCCATCGCCTTCAAACTCATCCCCGCACAATAAGCAACGCCCCGTCCCAAAGCAGTCTTTTTGGGACGGGGCTTTTTGACTACTTTTGCGCGATTATCGCGCTCCAAAAGCTGATACTGCTCTGGTTTCATTTCAAAACTATGCCGGTTTACGGTGATAAATCGCAGACTCTCAACCAGGCCAGAACTCGCGTTATCAAAACCGCAGGTAGACAGCTTGTCATTTTTCTAAAATTGACGGCGTGGTCCCCATACGGCAAATCATCGCCGTAAACCGGCATAGTTTTGAGAACATCGGCGTCCTCAAGGCTAACAATGGGTATCGCAAAGCCAGAAATGATCCGTTTCCCTCCGTCCCCAAGGGATCATTCGGCGATGCTCCCCACGAAAGCGGCCCATCTACTACGTTTAACCCAACACCCCCGTCCATGCCCCCGATTTCTGAAAAACAGCGAACCGTCTACCTGCGCTTTTGTTTTTGGCAAATGCGAGATGGTTGGGACTGCGCGGCCAAACGTAGTAAATGGGCGCGATTTGTGGCAGGTCGACCCAAAACCGCTAATGCTTGGAGCGCGTCCTCACCAAACGCACCATCGTGAGCGCAAAGCCTACGGCGGCCACAGCCATCAGCACATAGAAAACCGAGCGAAAGCCAAACAGGAACACATCCGGGCGCCCCGCCACATAGCTGATGACGGTCTTGCCCATCGCCACGCTCATCTGCCCGTAGAGGACATGCGATCCCGCCGTAATACCCAGCGCCATGCCGGCGTAACGCGCCAGGCTACCCAAGCTACCCGCAAAACCGAGCGCCTCTCGCGGAGCCGAGCCCATATACAGCGAGTTATTGGGGCTCTGGAAGATCGAGGTACCGCACGACATAAACGCAACGCAGCACACGATTGCCAAGATCGAGGAATGCTCATCGAGCGTACTCACGGCAAACAGACCGCACACGTATACGCCCAAGCCAACGACCGTGGGCGCCTCGCAGCCAACACGGTCAGACACCGCGCCCGAAAGCGGACCCACAAACGCATTCACTACCGGCAGCGCTAAAAACAGCAAGCCGGAGACGTCGCTGCCAAAGCCATGCGCATCCTGAAAATAGAACGGCAGGATAAACTCGGAGGCGCCGATGCCTATAAACACGATAAGCATGCAGGCCAAGTTAATGGAGAAAGCAGGGCTCGCAAAGCAGCGGCGCGCGGCTTCGGCCAGCGGCATGGGACGCTCGTCAGCCTGCGGCCTCACATGCGGCAGCGTATAGAGCCCCACGACAAACGAGATAACGCCCACGGGAATGTTGATGAGAAAGATGCTCTCCCAGGGAAAGCTCGCCACCAGCACGCCGCCGAGCACCGGACCGCACATCATGCCAAGTGCCACGAACGTCGCGAGGATGCCCATGGCGCGGCCGCGCTCGCGCGCCGGGAACGACTCGGTGATAATGCCCATGTTGTTGGCCATGGCAGCCGCGCAACCAATGCCTTGAACGATGCGCGCCAAAATGAGCACCTCGAGCGAGCTCGACAGGCCACACAGCAGCGAGCCGCCCGTAAAGATGATCACACCCAGTTGAAAGATATTCACCTTGCCGCGCACGTCACCCAAGCGGCCAAACGGCAGCATGGCCACGCACGTCGCCAGCAAGTACACCGAGCTCACGAGCTGGATGCGATCGAGCCCCACACCCAGCTCCTTTTGCATTACGGGCAGCGCCACGGTCACGATACTCGAATCCAGGCACGCCATAAACGTCATGACGAGCACGGTAAACAGGATCGCCCACTTGTTCTTGCCGTGGGTATCGCCCTCCAGTGCAATGCGTTCGCGGCGTAGCTGCTCAGCAGTTTTGTCCATTCGCTTCCCCTCTTGTAACACAGCGCAAAAAAGCGGGGCCTCGATCGCGCAATTACTGCAATCGAGGTCCCGCCTACGGAATCGGAACTAAAAGCCCACCGGAGCTCAAGGCAACCGGCGCTTCATACAAACGCTAGCCTAGCACTGCTCCAGCGCCTGCTCAAGGTCGGCGATCAGATCGGCCGTGTCCTCCAGGCCGCACGACAGGCGCACCATGTCGGCGGAGATACCGCAGGCGATGAGTTCCTCGTCGTTCATCTGGCGATGGGTGGCGTTTGCCGGGTGCAGGCAGCAGGTGCGAGCATCGGCCACGTGCGTGGCGATCTGGGCGAGCTTAAGGCTCTTCATAAAGGTCTCGGCCGCTGCACGACCACCGTTAAAGCCAAAGCTCACAACACCGCAGGTGCCGTTGGGCATGTACTTCTGAGCCATATCGTAGTACTTGTCGCCCTCCAGGCCCGGATAGCTCACAAAACGCACCTTAGGGTGGCTCTGCAAAAACTTGGCAACAGCCAGGCCGTTCTCACAATGACGCGGCATGCGCACATGCAGGCTCTCGAGCGAGCTGTTCAGGAAAAACGCCGCCTGCGGGTTTTGCATGGGGCCAAGATCGCGCATAAGCTGAGCGGTGGCCTTGGTAATGAAGGCGCCCTCGCGGCCGAACTTCTCGGCATAGGTCACGCCGTGATAGCTCTCGTCGGGCGTGGTAAGACCCGGGAACTTGTCGGCGTGGGCCATCCAGTCAAACGTGCCGTGGTCGACGATCACGCCGCCCAGATAGGCCGCGTGTCCATCCATGTACTTAGTAGTGGAGTGCGTGACGATGTCGGCGCCCCACTCAAAGGGGCGACACATCACAGGCGTCGGGAAGGTGTTGTCGACCATCAGCGGCACGCCGTGGTCGTGCGCGGCCTTGGCAAAGCGCTCGATGTCGAGAACCGCGAGCGCGGGATTGGCGATGGTCTCGCCAAAGACGAGCTTGGTGTTGGGCTGGAAAGCGGCCTCGAGCTCCTCGTCAGTGCAATCCGGAGCCACAAACGTGCAGGTCAGACCCATACGCCCCATGGTATGGGCGAGCAGGTTGTACGTACCGCCATAGATAGCAGAGCTCGCGACCACGTGATCGCCGGCACCGGCCACATTAAAGATCGCAAGGAAGTTCGCGGCCATGCCCGAGCTCGTGAGCATCGCAGCCGTGCCGCCCTCCATCTCGCAGATCTTGGCGGCAACCAGGTCACACGTGGGATTCTGCAGGCGGCTGTAGAAGTAGCCCGACTCCTCCAGATCGAACAGCTTGCCCATATGCTCGGACGTATCGTACTTCCACGTTGTGGACTGATAGATAGGCACCTGGCGCGGCTCCGCATCGCCCGGGCGATAACCGCCCTGAACGCAAGTGGTTCCAATGGCCTGCTCACTCATATTTAACTCCCTTACTCGGGTTTTGATTTTATTCGGTTCACGATACCGCTATGCAGCACCCCTCTCAACCCATCCCGCAGATAGGTAATGGGACAAAATCATCAGTAGTGTTTGTCCCAAATCTTAAGTAATTGTTCAATGGATAAAAACAAGTAGATATGCATGGACGTCTCGGTGAGCACGCGCGCCGGCAAGGGTACTATAGGCGGGTACACCGCAAACAAGGAGAAACCTATGAAGCAGATCGACACCACCCAGCTCGACACCGCAGCTTGCCAGGCTCAGGCTGCCGAATACCACGCCCGCGGCTTTAACTGCGCGCAGGCCGTCGCCTGCACGCTCGCGCCCGCCATCGGCCTCGACCCCGAGACAGCCTTCACCCTTACCGAGGGCTTTGGCGCCGGCATGGGCGGCATGACCGAGACCTGCGGCGCCATCTCGGGCGCCGTGGCCGTCATGGGCTTCGTGATGAGCGACGGCATGGAAAACCCCAAAACCAAGGGCCAGACCTACAAGCTGTCGCGCGAAATCGCCAAGCGCTTTGGCGAGAAGAACACCACGACCATCTGCGGCACGCTCAAGGGCATCGGCTCGGACAACGGCCCGCTCCGCAGCTGCCCCGGCTGCATCGACGACGCGGTTGAGATCGCCTGCGACATCCTCAAGCAGCTCGCATAGCGCCCCGTAACCACAGGTAAGCCGAAGGCCGCCGCGCTTAGGGACATCCCAAAAGCACGGCGGCCTTCATCGTTAAAACTCGGCAAACTCGGAAGCGCCGACCTCAATCTCCTCGCGCCCCGCCATAAGCTCGCACATCTTCTCGCAAAACGGCTCCTGCTCCCCCGCCTTAAAGACCAGATGAATCGTCACGGCATCCGCAAAGTCGGTGTCCAAAACCTTGGCACCAGAATCCTGCGCCAAACGAAGCACCTGTTCGTACTGGGGATACGCCACACGAACGTCCACGGGCACAACACTCGTCATCTCGACAATCTGCCCGGCATCCCGCGCCGCGGTAACAGCCGCCTGCGTCGCCGCGGTATAGGCGCGAACCAGACCGCCAGGGCCCAGGAGCGTTCCGCCAAAATAGCGCGTCACTACGCAACAGACGTTTTTGAGCCCCGCACCGCGAAGCACCTCGAGCGTCGGCATGCCGCTCGTGCGGCTGGGCTCACCGTCATCGCTCTGACGCTCACGCCCATCGACCAAAATCCAAGCCGGCACGTTATGGCGCGCATCATAATGACGCTTGCGAACCATCTCGATAAAGGCATTCGCCTCATCCTCGGACTCAATATGGATCAGCTGGGCAATAAACCGACTCTTGCGGTCCACAAACTCGCCCGAAGCCTCAATATTCGATTGCAGAGTAAAATAGCTGTCCAACAAAGCCCCTCAAACCCAAGAAAAGCAACAAACAGCCTCAATAATACGGCAAATGACATACCGATAACCCCGGTAAAAGAACGGCAACGCCGATGACTCCGTCACCAACAGCGAGACGGCGTCAGCTGAGTCGATTTGGCCCGAAAGAGGAGGGAGCACGCCTTATGGCGGCGACCGACGAATGAGCGCCAAATCGGCCAGCTGACGCCGTCGCAAAGAGAACCCGTCAGCGCGAGCAAGGTGCCTTGAAAGACGAGGGCATTGACCTTTTGGTCATGCCCGAAGGCTTGAAAGGCAGATTACCGCGCTGACGGGTTCGCAGCGTCAACAAAGTGCCGAGTGGGCCTATAAGCCGGGTTCTGTCGTGAACGGTCATTTATCTTGTCTGCACGTTACCGTGCAGTTCCACGCACGCTACCCGAACGCGGACCGGGCCGGCCCATAGCGTTCCTATTCGCGCTTGCTCCGGATGGGGCTTGCCAAGCCGCCGTGTTGCCACGACGCTGGTGGTCTCTTACACCACCGTTTCAGCTTTTCCCTTTACGCCTTGCGGCGCAGGTGGGAGTCTTCTTTTCTGCGGCGCTTTCCGTCGGATCACTCCGCCCGGCCGTTAGCCGGCATCCCGCCCTCTGGAGCCCGGACTTTCCTCACGCGTACTGCAAGCAGCACATCGCGCGACCGTCTGACCCACTCAGCAGTGCAAGAGTGTAGCACACCGCCACCACATACGGTGACACAACGCAAGCGCTCGACACGATAAACCAAGAACCGCCCATGCGCTACAATAGTCCCGTCGATGGGCAACGTCGTCAGTCGAGACGCGACCGCGCTCCGCACCCCTCCGTCTACTCGGTGCGTTCCCGCCTCCTCCCCGAGGCGGGATGTCGGCATTTTTTCATGCCGAAAAATCAATAGCGAGCGAGCGGCTCACATGATGAATCATGAGCCACAAGCGGCGCATTCTCAACAAAAAAGGGACCCACCCATTACAGGCGGATCCCTTAAAACAAGTGATCGTCAAACCGATTTACTCGGCGTCGGTCTCCTCGTCCTTCTTCTCGGAAGGCAGCGGGGTAACCTCGATCTCGACGCCCAGAGTCTCAGCAGCGGACTTCATGGACAGGGAGATACGACGACGGTCGAGGTCGATCTCCATGACCTTGACCTGAACCTTGTCGCCCACGTGGGTGACCTGAGAAGGCTGATCGACGTGCTTGTTGGCCATCTCGGAGATGTGCACCAGGCCCTCGATACCCTCGCCCAGGTCGACGAAAGCGCCGAACGGGACAAGCTTGGTCACAGTGCCCTCGACGATAGCGCCGACGGGGTACTTCTTGACCAGTGCGCGCCACGGATCCTCGGTGGTCTGCTTGAGACCCAGGGAGATGCGCTCGCGGTTGAGATCGACGTCGAGAACCTCGACCTCGACCTCCTGGCCGACCTTGACAACCTCGGAAGGATGGTTGACGTGGTTCCAGGAGAGCTCGGAGATGTGGATGAGGCCGTCGATACCGCCGAGGTCGACGAAGGCGCCGAAGTCGACGATGGAGGAAACGGTGCCCTGGAGACGCATGCCAGACTTGAGCTTGGACAGGATCTCGGAGCGCTCGGCCTTACGGGACTCCTCGAGCACGACGCGACGGGAGAGCACGACGTTGTTGCGGTTGCGGTCCATCTCGATGACGCGGGCCTCGATGCGGGTGCCCATGTAGGAGGTGAGGTCCTTGACGCGACGAAGGTCGACGAGGGAAGCGGGCAGGAAGCCACGCAGGCCGATGTCGAGGATCAGGCCGCCCTTGACAACCTCGATAACCTCGCCCTCGACGTTCTCGCCGGAGTTGAACTTCTCCTCGATGCGGTTCCAAGCACGCTCGTACTCGGCACGCTTCTTGGACAGGACCAGACGACCGTCCTTGTCCTCCTTCTGGAGAACCAGAGCCTCGATGGGATCACCGAGTGCAACGATGTCTGCAGGGTTAGCGTCCTTGCGGATGGACAGCTCGCGGACCGGGATAACGCCCTCGGACTTGAATCCGATGTCAACGAGCACCTCGTCATGCTCGATCTTAACGACAGTGCCGTTAACGAGATCGCCCTCATCAAAGTCGGTAATCGTACCGTCGATGAGGTTGTTCATCTCCTCCTCGTTGACATCGTCAAGAGAGAAAATGGACGAGTTCTGAATCTCACTCAAAGGTGGACCCCTTTCGAACTACGGGGCCCCGATTGCTAGGACCTACAGAAGGGTGCGACAAGCACACAACGTTTAGGAACACTCGGGAGCCGACAGATACTAATGTGATGCTTATGCAATCACGTTCGTATAGGTTACGGGGAATTGACTTCGATTTCAAGCGTGAACTGCGTTTTTTTACTCGTATGGAGACTTTTTCGCAAACTTGTGGCGCGTCCGTTCGCAACTTGACGATAAGCAGTTTGCCTATACACCTTTGGGGTAAAGTATCCGGAGCCGAATCTTTTGGACATATGTTACGAGAAAGGTGTCCGCGTGCTCAAAGCTGTCGTTTTCGATATGGACGAAACGCTTCTTAGCATCAACCTCAATGCGTTTATCCTCCGCTATTTTAAGGATGTATCGTCGATGCTCGCAGATATCGGCCGACGCAGCCGCGGCGGCACGATGGCGCGACTCGGTACCATCTTGGTAGACCTCAACGCCAACCGTCGAAGCGGCACGGACAACATTACCAATTATGAGTTTTACAGCCGAGAGGTTGAGCGCCGGTGCGGCGTACGCCTTTCGGATCCCGTGATTGCCGAGGCATTCTCCTATTACGACTACGAGGTTTTGCCGAGCAAAAACGACGATGCCATTGCCGCCAAGCCCATGCCAGGGGCTCATGCCGCGCTTGAGGCCGTGCACGACGCGGGCCTGCGCTGCGCGCTGTTCACCAATCCCAGTTTTCCCCAGGGCGCCATCGAGTGCCGTATGGGCTGGGGCGAGCTGACCGATGCGCCCTTTGAGCTGGTGACACACATGGGCAACGCCACCCGCTGCAAGCCCGATGCCACGTACTATCTTGAGCAGCTGCAGGTTATGGGACTCGAGCCGCACGAGGTGCTGATGGTGGGCAACGACCCCAAGCGCGACTTCCCCAGCCCCGACTGCGGCATCCAAACCGCCTATGTGGGTCAGGGCAAGCCCAGCCGTGCCACCTGGCGCGGAACCATGGAAGACTTCGCGCGCGATTTCAACGCCGTCATCGAAGCCTTCTACGAGCACCAAGTAGCCGACGAACTGTCGTAGGCGTCAGAGCTCCAAACGCAGTTGCGGTGAAATAGTTCCTGTTTGAGCCCCCGCAGGGCAATCTAGGAACTATCTCACCGCAACTTATTTACTAGCAGTCGACACGAATTTTTCCGATCATGATGTTGAGGATTTCGACGTCAGTATCCTTCATTCCTACGCGGCCCACGTAGCCCATGCTGGCAATCGTCTGCTCGACGGTGTCCTGAATCAGGCCCTCGCCGGCACGGAAGCCGCGGCCCTGCATAGCCATATCATGGCCCAAAATCGCCGCGTCGACGGCCGCCGAAATCTTGGCGGCACAGCTTGCCTTGGCGCCGTCGCACACGATGCCGCCCACGTTGCCGAGCGTGTTGGAGACGGTCGCCCCAATCTGCTCACGCGTACCGCCGCACAGCCAGGTAATGGCGGCACCGGCGCCACACGCAGCACAGATGGCGCCACAAAACGCAGACAGCGCACCAATGTAGCTCTTAATGTGCACGGCAATGAGGTCGGACAGCATCACGGCGCGCACCAGGCGCTCGTGATCGCAGCGCAGGTACTCGGCATATTCCATAACGGGCAGCGCGCAGGTGATGCCCTGATTGCCCGAGCCGCACACAATGGCGACCGGCAAGGCGCAGCCATTCATGCGGGCATCGGATCCGGCTGCTGCGCGGGCGCGGGCGCGGCAGGCAACGTCATCGGCACGCGCACCCAGCAGCGTGCGGCCCACCTCGGCACCCCAGGCGTGAGCCAAGCCCTCAGCACTAATGGCGCCGTTCAGCTCAATCTGACGTTCGACGGCAGCACGGGCACCCTCGATATCCCCATCCTCGATAAAGTCGATGATGGACTCGATGCTCATGGGCGTGTCGGCGCTATCTGCCTCGCGCTCGGCCACCACGCGCTCGGCGCAGGCGGCACACTCCCCCGCCGATTTGCCGCACACCGGAACACCGTCCAGCGTATGGCAGGTCACATTGGTATGATGGTCGGTGATCTCAACGACCGCAGTATGTCCCTCGGCCGCGGCAGTCACCTTTATATACAGATTGGGAACGTCCTCGACAAGCGAGACATCGCAATAGCTCACGTCGGCAAGCAGCTCGGTCACACGAGCGCGATCCGCGTCACCCACGCTCTCGAGCACCTCGAGCGCGCTTTTGGCATCGCCGCCCACGGCGCCCAGCACCGCCGCGGCCTCAATGCCATGCATGCCGCCCGAGTTGGGCACGGTCACGCTCTTCACGTTCTTGATGATATTGCCCGAGCAGGCGACATCCATATGCTCGGGTTCGCAGCCCAGCGTCTGCCTTGCCAGCGCCGCCGCATAGGCAACGGCGATGGGCTCGGTACAACCGAGCGCACAGACAAGCTCGCGGTTCAAAACGTCACAAAACGCAGTATCGCGGATGGAATCAGTAGGCATAAGTGTCTCCTGCGCACATAACAAGGTGGTTCTTATACAGATATAACCCCTTCATTTGATACCAAGGCGCAATAATCTGCAACCCAGGTTCTGGCAGACGGCGACAAGGAGCAAACTGGCGGCACATTTCGTGATGAGCTGATGATGATAATTGCTAAACCGTTTGACCAAAAAACGCTCGAGCGTTTAGGCAAAAGTCGCGCTATCATGCAGTCGAACGCGGTAAAAACCTTTAGCAATTCCACCGCACGGACCAGAGAGGAACCATCCATGAAGATCGGTATCGGTAACGACCACGCCGCCGTCGAGCTCAAGAACATCATCTCCGAGCACCTGAAGGAGCGCGGCTGCGAGGTCGTGAACTTTGGCACCGACACCTCCGAGAGCTTTGACTACCCCATCGCCGGCTACAAGGTGGGCAAGGCTGTTGCCAGCGGCGATGTCGATCTGGGCATTCTGATCTGCGGCACCGGTGTGGGCATTAGCCTTGCCGCCAACAAGGTCGAGGGCGTTCGCGCTGTCGTGTGCTCCGAGCCCTTTAGCGCCAAGCTTTCACGCATGCACAACAACACCAACGTGCTCGCCTTTGGCGCCCGCGTCGTTGGCTCCGAGCTCGCCAAGATGATTGTTGACGAATGGCTCGACGCCGAGTTTGAGGGCGGCCGTCACGAGCGCCGCGTCAACCTGCTCAACGAGATCGACCAGACCCGCGGCCTCAAGGTCGTCGACGAGGCCTAAGGCATCCAACGCCACAAGCCAGCAGCAAGGGACCCGCTCGGAACACACATCCGAGCGGGCCCCTTAGTAGATTTTTGGGACATGCCTAGAAATCTACCTCGTATCGCGCTGATCGCGAAAGGTAGATTTCTAGGCATGTCCCAAAAATCTACCGAGACAAAAAGGGCGCCGCGGATGGAGTTCCGCGGCGCCCAAGCCACACGCTAACAGCTTTAAGGAGTCAAAGCTGGTTTAGCCAAAGAAACGCTTGATCTCGATCTCGGCGTTCTCCAGGCAGTCGGAGCCGTGGATCACGTTGGCATTGACATCGGTGGCAAAGTCGCCACGGATGGTGCCAGGAGCAGCCTCAAGCGGGTTGGTGGCACCCATGAGGGTGCGCATCTTAGCGACGGCGGAAAGACCGGAAACGACCATCTTGACGACCGGACCGCTGGTCATAAAGTCGCACAGGTTGCCAAAGAAAGGCTTGTCGTTGAGGTGGGCATAGTGCTCCTCGACCGTTGCGCGATCAAGGGTGGTCATCTCCATGCGCTCGATAACAAGACCGCTGCGCTCAATGCGGGCAACAATCTCGCCGATCTTGCGATCGCGAACGGCGTCGGGCTTAATCATGATGAAGGTCTTCTCGATAGCCATAATGTAGCCTTTCAAGTTGGTTCTCGCGCGTGCCAAAGTCCCATTCCGGCAACGCCTGGACTGCATCGTAACAGAGTTTTTGCTGCAGTTAAACACTGAGCCGTCTATTGAAGCGTTATTATTTATTGAAGCGCTCCATATGTGTCACTTCTGTTTCGAAGCTCGACTAGAGTACCATCTGCCCAGCTACAGACCTTAACGAACAGAGTGGGCGGTCGGTTGCCGCCCGTGAGCGTAAGTCCTTCACAACCTGCCCAAAGGTCCTTCAAAAGTTCTCGACAAGCTCTTCCCCTATGGCAACAAAAACGGGCGCCCGCATCAGCAAGCGCCCGTAAAAGCAAAACGATTTAGCAAGAAACAGCAGGTATCGTGCCGATTAAGCCCTAGTTTGCCCCATGGCCCATCTCGACAACCTTGGTCAACGAACCAAACACGTCCTCGTCAGACGAAAGCTGCGCCTCGGCACGCTCAAGCTGCACCGCAACGGCAGCGGGCGCAGTACCGCCCTCGGTCGTACGTGCGGCAACAATCGACGGAATATCAAGCGCCTCGGTAATATCGCGGTCAAAGAGCGGGCTGGCCTCCTGAAACACCTCAAACGGCAGATCCTCAAGATTACAGCGGCGCTTTTCGCACATCAGCACCAGGTGGCCCACCACGGCGTGTGCCTCGCGGAACGGCAGGCCGCGCTTGGCCAGATAGTCGGCAACGTCAGTGGCGGCCAGGTGGCCCACCCCACACTCGCGTGCCATGGCGCCCTCGTTAACAGTCCAGGTCGAGATCATGCCGGCCATAACGGACAGGCACTGCATAAGCGTATGGGCCGTATCGAGCGCGCCCTCCTTGTCCTCCTGCAGGTCCTTGTTATAGGCCAGCGGCAGACCTTTCATGGTCACGAGCAGCTGCACCAGGTTGCCGTACACGCGGCCGCTCTTGCCGCGGATGAGCTCGGCAAAATCGGGATTCTTCTTTTGCGGCATGATGGACGAGCCGGTGGAGTACGAATCAGAAAGCGTAATGAACCCAAACTCCGAGCTCGACCACAGCACGATCTCCTCGGACAGGCGCGAGAGGTGCATGGCCATAACCGAACCGGCGTAGTGCAGGTCGAGCAAAAAGTCGCGGTCGGACACGGCATCGAGCGAATTGGGGATCACGCCCGCAAAGCCAAGCTCGGCCGCCGTCATCTGGCGATCGAGCGGATAGCTGGTGCCGGCAAGGGCCGCAGCGCCCAGGGGGCAGTTGTCTGCAGCGTCGAAAGCGGCGTTCAGGCGCGTAAAGTCACGCGCGAACATCCACGAATACGCCAGCAGATGATGCGACAGCAGCACCGGCTGGGCATGCTGCATATGCGTATAACCGGGCAGAATCACGCGGTCGTACTTCTTGGCAGTCTCAACCAAAACGTGACGCAGCTCCAGATTGGCCTCCATGAGCTCCTTGGCGAGCGCCTTGACGCCCAGGCGTGTGTCGGTGGCCACCTGATCGTTGCGCGAGCGACCAGTGTGCAGGCGCTTGCCCGCCTCGCCGATGCGGCGCGTCAGCTCGCTCTCGATGGACATATGAATATCCTCGTCGTTGATATCGAAGGAAAAGTTGCCCGCATCGATATCCTGCTCGATGGCGGTCAGTCCCTCGGCGATTGCCTGCTCGTCCTCGTCGCTAATGATGCCCTGGGCGGCAAGCATCTTGGCGTGCGCCTTAGAGCCCGCGATATCCTGCTTATAGAGATGCTTGTCAACCGGCAGCGACGCGCCAAACTCCTGCGTGACCTCGGCCACGCCCGCCTCAAAACGACCACCCCAAAGAGCCATGGGACCGTCCCCTTTCATCGAATACCAAAACACCGGCGCCCAATAGCCATGCGCCATGACGCTAAAGCGATTTTTCAACCGCTAGTTTTACACATCTCCCCGCCAAGTACGAGGTCGATATGCTAGTTCGCAAAGAAGTGACGCACCTGGCACTTGGCGCCCATCGACTCCCTCCAGCCGTTGCTCTGCGAACCGTCGATCCAAGCCTTCAGGCTCGTGGGCACCTCCTCCACCTTGGCGACGTTGAGCTCGGGAGCAAGGGAAAGCAAAGCGTGTGCGATAGCGTTAAACATAGAAATGACTCCTTATATAGTGCAGAGGTTCACAGACATGCACATCAGACGATTCAGATAGAAAGAGCCCCGCCGGACAACCCCGGCGGGGCTCGGACTCAGCCGCAGGTGCGGCGTCATATATGCGGGCGGAACGTAGGGGCCACCGATGTTAAGAAGTGTCAGCAAGCATAACGAAAGGTAGGGACCCCGTGCGCCCGTTATGTATCACGCGGATGGGCCGCGCGGATACCAAAGGAAGGAGGCGTTAGGCCTGGGCGGCAGCAGAGCTGGGACCCTGGACCTTGGCCCACGTCTTGAGCGACAGCGTGTCAATCTCGATAAAGCCGGCGCTGGCCTTCTCGTCGAAGGTAGTGTCGCGGTCGTAGGTAGCCAGACCGTAGTCATACAGGCTATACGGGCTCTTGCGGCCAACGACGTGACAGTTGCCCTTAAAGAACTTCAGACGGACGGTGCCGGTCACGAACTTCTGGGTGTCGGCCATAAAGGCGTCAAGCGCGTTCTTGAGCGGGCTGTACCACTGGCCGTTGTACACGGCGGTGGCCCAATCCTGCTCGAGCTTGATCTTGGTCTTGAGCAGATCGCCCTCGACGCAGATGTCCTCGAGCGCCTTGTGGGCGGTGATGAGCGTCAGGGCACCGGGAACCTCGTAGCACTCGCGGCTCTTGAGGCCCACCAGACGATCCTCAACCAGGTCAAGACGGCCAAAACCGTTGTCGCCGGAAATCTTGTTGAGCGCGATGACGATCTCGGAGAGCTTCATCTTCTTGCCATCGACGGCCACCGGCTTACCGGCCTCAAACTCAATCTCGGTGTAGGTCGGGGTGTCGGGCGTGTCCTCGGGGTTCTTGGTCATAACCCAGGCATCGTCGAGCGGCTCGTTCCAGGGATCCTCCAGGTGACCGCACTCAATGGCGCGGCCCCACAGGTTGTCGTCGATGGAATAGGGGTTGTCGTTGGCACCCTCGGGGACCGGCACGTTGTGGGCGTGGGCATAGGCGACCTCGTCGGGACGGCACTTAAGATCCCACTCGCGGACCGGGGCGATAACCTTCAGCTCGGGATCGAGCGCCTTGACGGCGGCCTCAAAACGGACCTGATCGTTGCCCTTGCCGGTGCAGCCGTGGGCGACGTAGGCGGCGCCGAACTCGTGAGCGACCTCGACGAGCTTCTTGGCAAGCAGCGGGCGGGACAGGGCGGAGAGCAGCGGGTACTTGTTCTCGTACATAGAGTTGGCGGCAATGGCCTTGGTCAGGAACTCATCAGAGAACTCATCGCGCAGATCGAGCACCTGGCAATCCAGAACGCCCAGGTCCAGGGCCTTCTGCTTCTTGGCATCCAGGCCGGTCTCCTCCTGGCCAACGTTGCCGCAAACACAAACGACATCGAGATTCTTCTCATCCTGGAGCCACTTGACACATACGGATGTATCAAGACCACCGGAATATGCGAGAACGACTTTTTCCTTGCTCATGGCTGTTTCCTTTCGCCCTTGGTAGCTAGTTAGAACATCGGTCAGTTGCAAGTCACTTCGAGGTCAAATACCGTGCAATATCAGGTTATTCAGCAGAATGCAGCACAGGCATGCCCTAGAAACATGCGGCTATGTCGTGCTAAAACCCAACGACCTCAAAATGACTCTGTTGAGGCATTTCGCCCCATGCGGACAGAGACGATTGTTATCGTCGTCGGGAAATTGCGCGCTGGCGTCGGATGGCATTGTCTGCAGTGGTGATGATCTGTACGAACTGCATCTGCCTCTCCTTTCATGCATCGCCGGGCGCAATTCATATATCGTAAACGGTACCCTTTCCTCGGTAAGCGGTTGTTTTGCCGTCTCCGTTTTCGATGTTCGCTATATTACGCTAAAGTGCCTACTGCACAAGTGAGAAATTCAAATTTCTGAAAAGTTTTTTCATTAGTTTGTGAATTGCCGTGCAAACAAGCACCGTTCCTGCGAAAATACGCCCGATTACCAATCGATGGTCATAACGTCTGAAACAATTTCGAAACGAAAGGCGCGTGTTTATGCAAACTTATGAATCCGATGCGAATATCGGCAACATCAAAATCCTCGCAGTCGATATGGACAAGACGCTGCTCACCGACGAGCGCGTGCTTCCCCAGGGTCTGGACGAGCGTCTGGACAAGCTCGCCGACGCCGGCATCGTGTTCTGCCCCGCCAGCGGTCGCCCCGCACCCAAGCTCGAGGAGATGTTCGAGAGCATTAAGAATCGCCTCGCCTTTTGCCCCGACAACGGCGCCTGCGTGATCTATCGCGGCAACTATATCTATAAGAGCAATATCGATGTAGCGCTATATCAGCAGGTGCTTGCGTACGCCTCGAAGGATTCACGCGCCGTTCCCGTGCTGTGCTGCTATGACGAGTTCTATGTACTCGCCCGCGACCATCAATACCATGATGAGATCAGCGTCTACTACAACACGATCAACTACGTCGACACCTTTGAGGGCCTCGACAATGAGTCCAACAAGATCTCAATCTTCTTCCCGGCCTACGATGCCGAGCCCGCATTCCGCGAGGACTATAGCCCCGCGTTCTCGGATAAGCTCTATGTCACCAATGCCGGTCGCGAGTGGATTGACTTTATGAACTTGGGCGTGGACAAGGGCGCCGGCGTCGCGAACCTGTGCGAGCACCTGGGTATCGACATCGCCGATGCCGCCGCCGTGGGCGATACCTACAACGACATTCCTATGCTCGAGCGCGTGGGCCACAGCTTTATCGTGGACAATGCCGAGGAGCATATGAACGCGCATGCCAAGTGGCGCATTCCGAGCAACAACGACGGGGGCGTACTGACGCTCATCGACGCCATCTTGGCGGCTCATTAAACTCGCAGCCATGCTCGGGGCCGGCCGTTTGATTTTTGCTCGGTCAGGTCCTGGGCTCGCTCGAAGGCCACATTAAGTGGCCTTCGGCTCGTGCGGAATCTACAAAAATCAAACTGCCGGCCCCGGGCATGGCTGCGTTGACTTGCTTGCCGCCTAGATGGCGTCTTGGCGGCAAGATACTTGGCTGATTATTTGATTAGCGCTATTCGCCGTATCTTGCCAATATCTCTTCTCGACTCTCTTGCAGGAATTCCTTCATAAAGGGAATCGAAAATGTCACGAAACCCGGCGCTGTTGGCTCAATTACCTGGCGCGATATCAACTTGCGACGGTACGGGCTCAAATATCCCGACGATTTACCAAGCACTTTGGCGATTTCTGCCACCGATGCGACATCCGGCATATCGCTCATGGCAAGAATAAAATCGATCGCCGTCTTAGGCAGGTCGGAAATAGCGGTCTCGAGCACCGCCATCCTAAATTCTTCGAGAGCAGACTCAATCCCCTTACGGGCATCAGCAAGCGTTATTGAAATCGGTCCTTCTCCATCGCGACCTCTCAGCCAAGCCGCACGCCACACGTGGTATCCCACCAGCTGAATCAGGTAAGCGTATCCCCGCGTTGCCTCAGTTGCGGCATCGAGCGCGTCGTCGTCAATCGAGAATCCTGACTCCTCAATTGTCTGAAGCAGTGAATCCCGCACTTCATCTAGCGGAATGGCATCCAGCTCTTCGGGTTTGGCGCGGCGCAGGAACGTCAGAGACTTCCCATTCAAAATGTCAAGAACGCCCGTCGTGATTCCCGCGAAGACGAGAGCGATGTTCTTCTCATCGCGAATCATAAACTGCACGGCCGATGCAATGGTCCGAATTGCATCCATCGGAGCATCCTGGACCTCATCGATTGTTATCAAAAGGCCTTTGCCACGCTTGGACATCTCGCCTGTAGCGAATTCGAGAACCGACTCAAAATCATCAGGCGATGCATTTTGATGTTGAGCTTCAATGGAGGCGAACGGAACCTGCGCATTTAGGCGCACCTCATTGAAATGAGGGGCTCGCTTGAGTTTTCTGGAAAGAGACTCGACGAGTTCATCGGAACCGGCGGCATTGACCACAAGCCAGCCCTGTTCCTCGGCAATCTTGGCGAGCTCAGACAAAAGAACGGTCTTGCCCGAACCGCGAGGCCCCGTAATACGCATCAACCGACCAGGGGCGCCTTCCCCTTCGTACAAACCCTCGACAAAATCATTGACGACCTTGTCGCGACCAACGAGCACGGGTGGCATTTTGCCGGCAGTCGGTTTAAAAGGATTCCGATATTCCATGCGACCTCCCAACCCTGTTATCAACTCGATTCTATTTTCATAAGATTCATAAGTCCCATAAGATTCATAAGACTCATAAGATTGATAAATCTCATAAGACTCATAAACAAAAGGCCCGAGCGTATTGCTCGGGCCCGTTGGGGTCTATTTAGCGTCGGCCCAGGTCACACCGGTACTGGCCTCGGCGATGAGCGGCACGCGCAGGTCTACGACGTGCTCCATGACATCGCGAACCATCGTGGTGAGGCGTTCAACCTCGTCCACAGGGCACTCAAAGTCCAGTTCGTCGTGCACCTGCAAGATCATGTGGGCGGCAAAGCCCTCTTCTTCCAAGCGGCGGCTTACGCGGGCCATGGCGATCTTGATGATGTCGGCCGCGGTGCCCTGCATGGGATGGTTCATGGCCGTGCGCTCGCCAAAGCCACGGAGCTGAGGGTTTTTGGCCTTGAGCTCGGGAATGTGGCGGCGGCGTCCGTACATGGTCTCGGCATAGCCCGTCTGCTTGGCGCGCGCCACCACGTTATCCAGGAACGTGCGCACGCCCGGGTAGGCCTCATAGTAGCGATCGATCATGTCGCGCGCCTCGGCCATCGAAATATGCAGCGACTGCGACAGGCCATAGGCCTGTTGACCATACACAATGCCAAAGTTGACGGCCTTGGCGCGGCTGCGCAGGTCGGGTGTCACCTCGGACACGGGTACGCCAAACACGCGCGCCGCGGTCTCGGCATGGAAGTCCTCGCCCTCGTTAAAGGCGCGCACCAGATGCTCGTCGCCCGAAAGATGCGCGAGCAGACGCAGCTCGATCTGCGAGTAGTCCACCGCCAAAAAGAGGCTGCCCTCACCCGCCGAGAACGCCGTCTTGACGGTACGGCCCAGCTCCGAGCGCGTCGGGATGTTCTGCAGGTTGGGGTCGCTCGAGGACAGGCGGCCCGTCGCGGTGATGGTCTGGTTGTACGTGGTGTGCACGCGACCGTCGCCGCGGCGCAGCGGGCCCAGCGTGTCCAGATACGTCGACTTGATCTTTGATTTCTCACGCCAATCCAAAATCAAGCGTACGATCTCGTGATCGCGAGCAAGATCGCTCAACACCTTGGCGTTGGTCGAGTAATAGCCGCGCTTGGTTTTCTTGAGGCCCTTGGTCGGAAGCCCCATCACGTCAAAGAGCACGTGCGACAGCTGCATGGGACTGCCGATGTTGAACGTCTCGTCGCCGGCAAGATCGCGAATGTTGCGCTCGACCTCGGCAATCTGAGTCGCCAGGCCCTCGGACAGGCTATGCAGACGATCGGGGTCCACGAGCATGCCCGCGCGCTCCATCTTGGCGAGCACGGGCACGAGCGGCATCTCGATGCCGTCGAACACGTTGGCCGCGTTCTCGCGCGCCATGCGGTCGCGCAGTGGTGCCACCAGAGCCAGCGTCAGGGCCGCGGTACGGGCAGCGGGCGCAGGGGCATCCTCGCCAGCACCTTCCGCACCGCGTACCGCAGGCAGCGACACCTGTAGATAGGTATCGGCCAGATACGCCTCATCAAACTCCGAGCGGTCGGAATCCAGCAGGTAGGCGGCCACCACGGTGTCGAAGACACGCGTGGAGTCGGCGGACAGCGGATCCATGAGCTCGGGCTCGGCGGAATCGATGGGCGAAAGCTCGTGCAGCAGCGCCTTCATGTCCGGGCTCGCCACGTGGCCTTCCATAAACAGACGCGCGAGCACGCCGGCGATTACGCCGTGAGTGAAGTTAAAGCCCTCGGCAGCAACCATAGCGTCGCCATCAGCTTCCTCAAGCGCAAACAAGCCCTTAGACGTCGCCAGCCACAGCGTGCGCGTCAGGCCAAAGAGCGCACCCTCTTCTTTGTCATCGTCCACCACGGCGGCAATCCACTCGTTGGCCTCGATGGCGCGGGCAACCTCAACGGTCACATCAGCAACTGCCTCGGCGTCGCCAGCGACGGCACGCGTGGCCGCAGGCATCTCGAACACGCTGGCAGCAGCCGCAGCCCCGCCTTCACCACCAATCAGCGCCAAGAAGCGGTTCTGCATGGCCGTAATGCCAAGCGTGCCCAGCGCCGCAGACACCTCGTCGGCAGAAAAAGCCGGGAACGACGTCGCGTCAAAATCGAGCTCAACGGGAGCGTCAGTACGAATGGTCGCGACCTTGCGGCTCAGCAGCGCGTCGTCGATATGCGCGCGCAGGTTCTCGCCCATCTTGCCCTTGACTTCATCGGCATGCGCGATGACCTCGTCCAGGCTGCCGTACTGCGCGATGAGCGCACTCGCCTTTTTGGGGCCAATGCCCGGCACGCCGGGGATGTTATCGGAGGTATCGCCCTTCAGGCCGTAAAAGTCGGGCACGAGCGCCGGCGTAATGCCGTGATACAGGTCGTCCACGCTCTCGGGCGTCATAATCGCCACGTCGGACAGGCCCTTGCGGGTCGAGACCACGTTGACGTGCTCGGTCACGAGCTGATACATATCGCGGTCGCCGGTCACCAGCAGCATGTCGCAGCCGGCCTCCTCGCCCAGGCGTGCCATAGTGCCCAGAATATCGTCGCCTTCCCAGCCCTCGGACTGCAAAATCGGTACGTTCAGGGCCTCAAGGAGTTCCTTGATCATGGGGAACTGCGCATGCAGGTCGGGGTCCATCGGCGGGCGCTGGGCCTTGTACTGCGGCAGCATCTCCATGCGCACGCGCGGCTTGCCCTTGTCAAACGCCACGACCACGCCATCGGGGTTAAAGGCGTCGATCATCTTGAGGAACATATTCAAGAAACCGAAGATCGCGTTGGTGGGGCGACCGTCCGGCGCGTTCATGGTGGGCGGCACGGCGTGGAAGGCGCGATGCATGAGCGAGTTGCCATCGATGACGGCAAAGGCACGGCGCTTATCAGACATATGAAATACCTCGCTTTGGTGGGCACGATTTGCTCCCACCAGTTTACACGCTCCCCGCCCCGCAGCCACCGCACATCAAGCTCCCTCGCCGCCGCACGCCCGCGCGTGATACGATGGCTCACGGTACATTAACCAGCACGATCGATCCGAAAGGAGCCTGCGTCATGGAGCGTCCCTGCGCATGGAAAAAGTACACGCCACAGCAGATCGAGGAGCTCGAGGAGCTTTGCCGTGGCTATAAGAAGTTTTTGAGCGAGAACAAGACCGAGCGCCTGTGCGTCAAGACCGGTATCAAGATGGCCGAGGAGGCGGGCTATGTCGATCTGGAGACCGTGATCGCCGAGGGCCGCGCGCTCAAGGCCGGCGACAAGGTCTACGCCGCCAACCACGGCAAGGACCTCATACTCGTCAACCTGGGTACCGCTCCGCTCGAGCAGGGCTTTAACATCCTGGGCGCCCACGTGGACTCGCCGCGCCTGGACCTTAAGCAGAACCCCGCCTTCGAGGCCGGCGACATGGCCTATCTCGACACGCACTACTACGGCGGCGTCAAGAGCTACCACTGGGTGGCCTCCCCGCTCGCACTCGTGGGCGTCATCTGCAAAAAGGACGGCACCACCGTCGATATCAACATCGGCGACAAGGCCGACGATCCGGTCTTTACCATCTCCGACCTGCTGATTCACCTCTCCAGCGAGCAGATGGCCAAGCCCGCCAAGGACGCCGTCGACGCCGAGATCCTCGACGTGATCGTGGGCGGACGCCCCGTCAAGTTCGATGAGGACGACAAGGATGCCCCCAAGGACCCCGTCAAGCAGATGTTCCTGGACATCCTCAAGGAGCAGTACGACGTCGAGGAGGAGGACTTCCTCTCCGCCGAGATCGAGGTCGTGCCCGCCGGCCCCGCCCGCGACATGGGCCTCGACCGCTCCATGATCTTGGGTTATGGCCACGATGACCGCGTGTGCGCCTATCCGTCCATGCTCGCCCAGATCGACGTCGCTAACGTTGAGCGCACGAGCATCACGTTGATCGTCGACAAGGAGGAGATCGGCTCCGTGGGCGCCACCGGCATGACGAGCCGCTTCTTCGAGAACACCGTCGCCGAGATCATGACGCTCGCCGGCGAGGACAGTCCACTGGTCCTGCGCCGTGCACTCGCCCGCAGCCGCATGCTCTCCTCCGACGTGTCCGCCGGCTTCGACCCGGGCTACGCCAGCAAGTTCGAGACCAAGAACGCCGCCTTCATGGGCCGCGGCCTGTGCTTTAACAAGTACACGGGCAGCCGCGGCAAGGGCGGCTCCAACGACGCCGACGCCGAGTACATGGCGCTCATCCGCGACATCATGGACAACGCCGGCGTAGACTTCCAGACCTGCGAGCTCGGCCGCGTCAACGCGGGCGGCGGCGGCACCATCGCCTACATCATGGCCGAGTACGGCATGAACGTCATCGACTCCGGTGTAGCGGTCCTGTCCATGCACGCCCTGTGGGAGGTCGCCAACAAGGCCGACATCTACGAGGCCTATCGCGGCTACAAGGCATTCCTCAAGCGCGCCTAACCCAGCCCACCCATAACTTGCGGTGAAATACGGACTAATCTGGCCTTTAAGCAGCCAAAACAGACCGTATTCCACCGCAACTTCTTTAGCGGGAGGAAGATCCCATGCTGCAGGTCATCATTTCGCCCGCCAAGCAGATGCGGCTGGCTCAAGATGCTTTTGAAATTCAGGGCATTCCGCCCTTTGCGGGCGAGACGGCTCGACTGCACCAGGCGCTGTTGGACATTGAGCAAAGCGAGGGTGCCCAGGGGCTGCAGGCCCTTTGGAACGTAAGCGACAAGTTGCTCGCGTCATGTCTGGATACGCTTTGCCAATTTGTGCCTGTCCCGCGCGATGCCAACCTCACCAATCCCGCCCTTGCGTGCCGCGTCTCCCCCGCCGTCATGTCCTACCACGGCATTCAATACCAGAGCATGGCACCCGAGGTCATGGATACCGAGCAACTCACTTGGCTGCAAAACCATCTCTGGATTCTCTCGGGTCTGTACGGATGCGTGCGGCCTTTCCATGGCGTTGAGCCCTATCGATTGGAAATGGGGGCCAAGCTCGCCGTCGATGGCACCCGCGATCTCTACGACTTCTGGGGCGAACGGCTCGCACAAACCATTGCGCCCGCCGGGTCCCATACCGCGATCGTCAACCTTGCCAGCGTGGAGTACGCCAAGGCTGTACTGCCCCATATCACACAAGACACAGCGGTTCTCACCTGCCTTTTTGGCGAAGGTATCCGCAACGGCAAGCCCATCCAACGGTCGACCGCCAGCAAAAAGGCGCGCGGCTCGATGGTCCGATGGATGGCAGAAAACAAGATCGAACATGCAAGCGATCTCACGGGCTTCAACATTGGCTACCGTTACACCCCAGAGCTCTCAAAAAGAAACACCTTGGTCTTCGTCAACGAGCAGGCACTCTAGAAGCGAAGGCGCCCGACATACCCTTCATGAGTTGCGGTGAAATAGGGACTGTTGGGGCTGCCTGAGCCCCCTTTCGCAGGTAAATCAGTCCCTATTTCACCGCAACTTCTTTATGGGGGCGGCAGCAGGCCGGCCCGCCCCGCACTCGACCGGACCGCCCACCTACTCCGCCAGGCCGTAAGCTTTTGCAATCTCGCTCGTCGAGCCATCTTGATAGGTAACCTTGACGTGCTCAACCTCGGATACCTCGATATCCGACGGCGGCTTCAGGCGCCATTCCGTCAGCGCGATATCCATCGTTGTGGGCACATCGCCTTGGTCTTTAAGCTTCACTGTCAGCGTCTTGAGCGCGGCATCGAACGTCGCGCGCTCGATCTCCTCGCCCGGAATGGACCCGCCGCTTAGCTGTAGCTGCACAAACTCATCGCGCGGATACCAGTAGTCACCAGGTGCAGCCACGGTGTTGCCGCCAGAAACCTTCATCGTCATGATCGGCAGGCTGTCGTCGGCCTCAAACTCCCAGGCAGCGCCACCGCGCCCGCCAAATGTCCAGATAGAAAAGGCGATAACCAGCACGGCAAGCACCGCAAACCCGATGGCCACCAGGCCGTGATGCGCACGGCTTTCCCCTATCGACATATTCCACCGAGTCTCGCGATACAAATGTTTGTCTTCCATATTCGCCTCCCCGTACGCGCAGACTTACAAATCCAAATGTACCCATTCGAGCTATACTTGAGCCCATTACATAAACGGGGAGCTTGCGGGACACGACGGCAGGCTGAGATTGGGCGCGCCCGCCCTGACCCACGAACCTGATATGGGTAATGCCAACGAAGGGAGCCGTGCCAATGAGCACACAGACCGAGCCCAAGCTCGTCACGCAAATCGACTTTGCCCGCGCGGGCCAAATCACACCACAGATGAAAGAAGTCGCCGAGCGCGAGCATCGCGACCCCGAGTACATCCGCGAGCGCGTGGCAGACGGCCGCATCGCCATCCCGGCCAATATCGTGCACATCAAAAAGGGCATGCGTGCCTTTGGCGTCGGCGAGGGCCTGTCCACCAAGGTCAACGTGAACCTGGGCATCTCGGGCGATAAGGCCGATGCCGCCGAGGAGTGGAAGAAAGTTAAGATCGCCGAGGACTTTGGCGCCGACGCCATCATGGACCTCTCCAACTCGGGCAAGACGCGCCAGTTCCGCCAGCAGCTTATCGACGAGACGCCGCTTATGGTAGGAACCGTCCCCATGTACGACGCCATCGGCTACATGGAAAAGCCGCTGGTCAAGCTTACCAAGGACGACCTGCTCGAGGTCGTGCGCGCGCATGCCGAGGACGGCGTGGACTTTCTGACCATCCACTGCGGCATCAACAAATCGGTCATCAAGACCTTTAAGGAGACCGGCCGCCTCATGAACATCGTCAGCCGCGGCGGCTCGCTGCTATTTGGCTGGATGGAGGTTACCGGCAACGAGAACCCGTTCTACGAGTACTTTGACGAGGTGCTCGAGATCTGTCACGAGTACGACGTGACCATCTCGCTCGGCGACTCCTGCCGCCCGGGCTGCCTCTACGACTCCAACGACGCCACCGAGACCGCCGAGATGATTGAGTTGGGCAAGCTGTGCAAGCGCGCTTGGGCCGCCGGCGTCCAGGTTATGGTCGAGGGGCCGGGCCACATGGCGCTCGACGAGATCGCCGCCAACATGAAGCTGCAGAAGCGCCTGTGCCACAACGCCCCGTTCTATGTGCTGGGACCGCTGGTGACCGACATCGGCGTGGGCTACGATCACATCACCGCCGCCATCGGTGGCGCCATCTCCGCGAGCTCCGGCGCCGACTTCCTGTGCTACGTGACGCCGGCCGAGCACCTGTGCCTGCCCAACGCCCAAGACGTGCTGGACGGCCTTATGGCCACCAAGATTGCCGCGCACGCCGCCGACATCGCCAAGAAGGTGCCGCACGCCCGCGATATGGACGACAAGATGGGCCAGGCGCGCCGCAAACTCGACTGGGACGCCATGTGGGAATGCGCGCTCGACCCGGTCACCGGCAAAAAGCGCTACGAGGAATCCCCCGCCGCCACCGAGGGCACCTGCACCATGTGCGGCAAGATGTGCGCCGTCCGCACCGTCAATAAGGTGTTCGAGGGCACCACGATCGACTTAGGCATGGAGGACTAGCCTTATCGCCGCAGCTATCTGCACGCACGCAGCAGCGACCATCAGATGTTGACTTGTGAACAATTGCTTTCATTTGCGTAAAGATTGCATCACCCGCCCGGGATCGGCATACAGCCGGCCCGGGCATCTTTATAATGCAGGCAAGGAACAAGACCCATTTGAATTCGACCGCAAAGGGAGCGAACATGGATCGTAGCAAGGTACCTGCCGTCCTATCCATCGCGGGATCCGATTCCAGCGGTGGCGCCGGCATCCAGGCCGACATCAAGACCATCACGGCGCACCGTCTGTATGCCGAGACGGCCATCACCGCCATCACCGCACAAAACACGCTGGGCGTCACCGCCGTGCAGGATGTCTCACCCGATATCGTAGCGGCGCAAATCGATGCCGTCTTTGAGGACATTCGCCCCAACGCCGTCAAAATCGGCATGGTTTCTTCTGCCGAGATTATCGAGGTCATTGCCGACCGCTTGAGCGCGTGGGATGCGACCAACGTGGTCGTCGATCCCGTCATGGTTGCCACTTCCGGTGCTCGCCTCATCGCCGAGGACGCCGCCGAAGCGCTCACCCGCCGTCTGTTCCCGCTGGCAACGCTTATTACGCCCAACATCCCCGAGGCCATGGCGCTGCTCGATTACGAGGTAGATTCCGAGCGTACGCAGCAAAATGCCGCCATGCTCCTCACCCGCCGCTATGGCTGCGCATCCCTGGTTAAGGGCGGGCATTTTGTCAACGAGGCAAATGACGTGCTGGCCGAGCCCGCACCGCTCGACGACGAGGGCAACCACCTGGGCGATCCGCTCACCACGTGGTTCCGCCACAAGCGCATCGAGACCAGCAACACCCACGGCACCGGTTGCACGCTTTCATCCGCCATCGCCTGCGCCCTGGCGCAGGGCATGGATCTTGCCGATGCCATCAACGCCGGCAAGGCCTACCTAACGGGTGCCCTCGCCGCCGGCCTGGACATGGGCAAAGGCTCCGGCCCCGTCAACCACATGTGGCAGTATTAAGCCCACAACCAAAACCACCACAAAGGGGACAGGCACCTTTGTGGTGGTTTTCTCTTTTGCGGCCTAGTCTTCAGCGAGCCGAATGCCCAGCAAACCCGATAACGCCAGCGCCTGCTCGGCATTGACTGTCAGACCCCGCAGCTCGTGGTAGTCGCCCGAAACAATGGGCGCCGCAAACGTGCAGCGCGATACGTCCACGCCGGAAAGCGGCGTCTTAAACACATCGACGCGCGTCAGATCGCAATGGTCCAGGTGCAACTGCCCCAGCTTGGCACCCTGAAGCGCGGCTTCGGTCAAGCGCGTGCCTCGCGCCCTCACGGGGCCAATGCGCCCCTCCGAAAGGTTCGCATAGCTCAGATCACACGACGCAAACGAAACGCTCGACAGCCGCGCCTTGAGCAAGTTGAGCCCCGGCGCCGAACAGTCAACAAAGTCGCAGCGGTTAAGCCAGCAGCCCTCCATATTGCAGCGGATAAAGCGACAGCCCTGAAACATCACATCACGAAAGGTCGAACCACTCAGGTCGACACCGTCAAACACGCAGGAGCGAAACACGACACCGTCGAAGGTCGCCCCGTTCGCCACGTCGTAGGCAAGCTCCAAATCCTCAAAGGCAGTATTGGAGATGAGCTCGTCGCCCTCGGCAAACAGGTCGATGAGCTCGTCCATGCCCATATGGCAGCCGAGCCGTTCGTTGACGCGGGCAAAACCACCACAAAGGTGCCTGTCCCCATTGTGGTGGTTTGGGGTCGCGCTACTCACCGAGCATCTCTTGGAGCTTGGCCGCTACGGCGTGGCCCAGGCCCTCGTGGCTTTCGGGCGTCATGTGCAGATAGTCGATATCGCCTGCCTCGGCAAAGTCGGCGGCATTCAAAAAGTCGCAGCCAAACTGCTCGGCAACATGTGCATAGTATTCGGCAAAATGCTCAGAGGCCTCAACAGAGCGCTCATCAAAGTCGGTCATATACACGTCGGCGATCTGCGGCTTAATCTTGATGGGTGCCATCAGCAGAATACGCGGGCAGGGCGCGGCGGCGTTCCACGGAAACGCGCGGACGGCGCGGATGAGCGCCATGGCGCCGCGGGCGATATCGGAAGCCGTCACGCTAAAAACCGTCTTGCAGTCGTTGGTGCCCAGCATAATCACGATCGCATCCAGTGGCTTATGCGCCTCGAGCAGCATCGGCAACGCGCGAATACCGTTGAGGTTCGTATCGAGATGGCACATGTCGTCGCGCACCGTCGTGCGACCGTTCAGGCCCTCCTCGATCACGTGCCAGCCCTCGCCCAGATCACGCTGGGCCACCCCGCACCAGCGCACATCCTGCGCATAGCGCACAGCGGTACCGTCGCGCATGCCCGCCGGATCATAGCCAAACGTATTGCTGTCACCAAAGCACAGAACGTTTTTCATCTTGAGCTCCTCACTCAGTAAAAAGCCGACGGGGGCAGTCACTCCCGTCGGCTCGGCATGTCACGTCAAGCGCAGCGTTTACAGATACTTGCGCCAGTCGTCGTCATCCTCGTCGTCCTCGGCAGCAGCCTGAGCCTGCTCGGCAGCACGGGCAGCCGCAGCGCGAGCGGCAACCTGGGCATAGGACTCCTCGTTGGGCTCGGGGAAGTTCGCCAGCACATGCTCAAACTTGGCGAAATCCTCGTCCCAGCGCGTAGAGGGCACGGCAAAGAAGACCTGCTTGACCTTAAAGTCGCCCGATGTGAGCTCCTTACGGAAGAGCTCGGCCACGGCCTCGGCATCAAAGCCGTTGTTGTCACAACCCCAAGCACCCAACACGAGCTTGTCGCGGCCCAGCTCGTCGCAGATAGCGAGCACAAAGCGAATGCGGTCGCGCAGGGCCTCAAGCAGCGCGTCATCGCTCACGCGATACTCCTGGCGAGCGCGCTTGACGTTGGGAGCAGCGGCAACGATAACGTCAGCATACGCATGTACGCGGTTGCGATCAAAGCGCACCGCCGGCACCACCAGAGCACGGTTGCGATACAGCTCGCAGTTGATATTGCGACGGCGATTCTCGCCATACCATTTACGCTGCTTATCGAGCACGCTGTACAGGTACGAATCGGCGCACAGCGTCGCCTCCTGGCCCAGGTAGCCCTGGACATAGCCGCCGCCCGGATTAGTGAACGAGGCAAAGGCGAGCACGGCCATGTCACAGAATTGCGCATAGCCGCGACCGTTATCCAGAATGGCCTGCGTGGCCGAGACATCGAGGACCGTGACCTCGGGCAGCGCCAGCGCGGGCTCCTCGGCAGCATCCTCAGCGGGAGCATCCTCGGCAGGGGCGCCCTCGGCAGACTCCTCAACAGGCGCGTCCTCGACCTCAGCAGCCTCCACAGCCTCGACCTCAGCAGTTTCGGCCTCAGCAACTTCGGCCTCCGCCACCTCGGCCTCAGCGGCCGCAGCCTTCTGCGCCTTGGCCTTCATCGCAGCGACAAAGCCGGCAGGCATACCATCAAACTCGCGCACACCGGCAAGCGAACGCTCGATATCCTTGGCGCACGTTCCTTCCACAGCCGCCACATGGCGCTCGGCTGCCTTGGCGCGAGCCTCGCGCTTGGGATTGGGCTGCCCCGAGCGGTTGGGCTTTCGGGTACGATTCCTGTTGTCGACGTCTGCCATAGTGGCCACCTTTCCAATCGCTGCCGCTGCCGGCTTTTTCCCAATCCATGATACCCCGCCACGCACAAAAAAGACGGCCCCGAAGGACCGCCTTTCCCATCGTTTTACGCATGCGACAAAATCGTTGCGAGTCTCGCACTAGTCGCGACGACCAAGAATATTCAGAATGCGAAGGAACACGTTGATAATGTCCACGAACAGGTTGGACGCCATGAGCACCGCATTGGGCAGCGTGGGCGGCACCGTCGTGGCCACATAGGTGTCATAGCCAATGAAGCCCGCGAACACCACGATCACGATAAGGTCGGTGATGGTCTGCGAAACACCCATAAACATGAGCACAATCTCGACCAGAATCGTAGCGAGCAGAATGCCAAAGCCGATACCGTACACACGCTGGAAGAACTTGGGGAACGTCACGCCCAGGGCACCAAAGACAAAGGTGATGGCGGCCGTGGCGATAAAGGCAGTGTTGATGGTGGGCAGGTCGTAGTTGGCAAGGCCAAACGACGCGGTGAGGCCAAAGGTGCTCGCAAAAATCGCATAGCCCGCGAGCGAAAGGCCAACGGATTGCTTGCCGGCGGCAGCCGACATCATGACGATGCCGACGATGGTCAGGATAAACGAGCCAAAGACGAGCGGCAGGGCGGCGCCGCTCATCATCATGCGCGCAAACGCCATAGTGCTCGTAAAGTACGCACCGGCGCCCATGGCGCAGAAGCCCAAAAAGATGAGGGCGGACATGGCAAGGTTGTACGCGCGCGGCGACATCTCCTTGGCACGGCTTGCGCCGGTCTCGATGGGGCCGTTCTGATAGCCCTGAATATCGTTCATACCTTCGTCCTTTCAGAAAGCGCTGCGAATGACAGCACCGAGGTGACAAGTTTCTTGCCATTGTACCCGAACGGCGCACGGTCTTACCTACGACGCTCGCCCTCGAGCGTACGGTCGAACGCCCACACCCACCAGCGCATCACATGCGTCTGCGAACCATCCGCCCGCTCGCGTGTCTGGTCCTCCAAATACAGCTCGGTCGCATGCCCGCCAAATCGCACCTTATAGGTCGCCGTGCGAATACCGTGGACCGTTAGCCCAAACCCAGTGGACGATACAATCTCGTCGATCGTAAAGCAGCGACCGTCAACCCAGCAAACAGTAACCGGCACAACTTGTCCTCCCGCGAGGATGCGGGCCACCACGTCCACATACTGCTTGTGGACGCGCCGAGTTTTGCCATCTGTCTGTCGATATTCCATGCCCTCTATTATCGAACGCATGTTTGCCTGTTGTAAAGCGAACAGACTGTGGTTTTGAAATGACGGCTTCGATCCCCGTGTCCGCATAAGGTGTTAGCGAAAAGGACTGTCGCGGTCAACAAGGCTAATATTCAACTTTACTGCCAAAAAATTCACTTCAACCATCAGCTCTGCGTAAAGAAACGTGCAGGAGGTGATACGATTTATCATGTTTTTGTAACGTGTCTGCAAACTTCGAGAAAGCCCATACATGGACGTAACGTTCTCAACCTTCCTCGGCCAACTTGTGTCGAACCCGGTCCTTGCCGTCACCGTGATCCTTGCGCTCGGCGCCATCTTCGTCAACGGATGGACCGACGCCCCCAACGCGATCGCAACATGCGTCACCACGCGCTGCATGCCCGCACGCGCCGCTATCCTTATGAGCGCCGCGTTCAACTTCTTGGGCGTGCTCATCATGACGCACTTTAACGCGAGCGTCGCCAATACCATTTCGCACATCGTCGATTTTGGCGGAGACAGTACCATGGCGCTCGCCTGCCTGTGCGCGGCATTGTTCTCCATCGTCGTCTACGGCGCTACGGCGTCGCGCTTTGGCATCCCCACGTCGCAAAGCCATAGCCTTATCGCCGGCCTCACCGGTGCGGCCATTGCCCTGGGCGGAGCCAGCAGCGTCAACGTCCACGAGTGGATGAAGGTCATCTACGGTCTTGCGCTCTCCATCGGCCTGGGCTTTGTCATGGGCTGGGTCCTGTGCAAGCTCGTCTCGATTCTTTTTGCCGCCGCCAACAGGCGACGTGCCAACGTCTTCTTTAAATACGCTCAGATCGCGAGTGCCGCGGCCATGAGCTTTATGCACGGCGCGCAGGATGGACAGAAGTTCATCGGCGTGCTCTTTTTAGGCGTCGCCTTCGCTAACGGTCAGACCGGCGTGGGCGATGCAGGCATCCCCATCTGGATCATGCTGCTATGCTCTGCCACCATGGGCATCGGCACCAGCGTGGGCGGCGAGCGCATCATCAAGTCCGTCGGCCAGAGCATGGTTAAGCTCGAAAAGTATCAGGGCTTCTCCGCCGACCTTGCGGGCGCTGCGAACCTGCTGCTTGCCACCCTTACCGGTATCCCCGTGTCCTCCACCCACATCAAGACCTGCGCCATCATGGGCGTCGGCGCCGTCAAGCGCCTCTCGGCCATCAACTTTGGCGTGGTCAAGGACATGATGTTCACTTGGTTCTTCACCTTCCCCGCCTGCGGACTCATCAGCTTTGTCATGGCAAAGCTGTTCATGATGTTCCTCTAAGGTAACTGCCGCCCAAACGGGCACCGATATTCGCCCCACCCGTCTTCGCCTCGAAAGGACCCACTCATGGCAAAGAAACCTGATTCGTTCTACTTTGACAACTACGTCGCCTGCGCCGACCTCGCCGTCCAGGCCGCCGAGCTGCTCACGCAGATCTTTGAGAACTTCGATCCCGAGCAGATCCACGACATGCTCGACAAGATGCATAAGATTGAGCACTCGGCCGATATGAAGCACCATGAGCTCGAGGACGCCCTGCTCACCGCCTTTATCACCCCGCTCGAGCGCGAGGACCTGGACCTGATGAGCTGCTCACTCGACACCGTACTTGACCGCATCGAGGGCGTCGTGCAGCGTGTCTACTTCACCAATATCCAGAGCATCCATCCCGATGCCATCGTGATCGCCCATAAGGTGACCGACGCCTGCCGCGCCATGAAGGACCTCATGGTCGAGCTGCCTAACTACCGCAAGTCCAAGACCCTGCGCGAGCTCGTCATCCAGATCAACACCATCGAGTCCGAGGCCGACGAGCTCTACATCAACGCCATGCGCAACCTGCACGTCAACGGCAAGGACCCGCTCGAGGTCATCGCATGGCGCGACGTTTACGCCTTCCTGGAGTATTGCGCAGACTGCTGTGAGAATGTGGCGGATGTTGTGGATTCGATTGTAATGAAGAACAGTTAATTGGGGGTACGTGTCCCGGCGGCGAAGGGCCGGCACCTGTTTGCTTTCTCACTCCGGCTGCGTGGCAGAGTCGTTCGAAAGTAAACAGGTGCCGGCCCTTCGCCTTACGTACCACCATTGGAACTTGGGCTGATGGTTTGAGCGTGATGTGGCCTTGGCTGATGTGGCCTTTGGTGCTCGATTGGGTACTTTGGGGCTGTGCTGAGCGTTTGGATGTACGGTGCTCTGGGTACCCTTCGGTTATCTTTTGTTTCGTTATTAAACTGTTGGAGGGCTTGTATGGCGTATTTGGATTTGGCTCGTGCTCGGTATTCTTGTCGTGAGTTTGAGCAGCGCTCGGTGGAGCAGGAGGTCGTAGAGGCGATTGTTGAGGCTGGGCGGATTGCTCCTTCTGCTTGTAATAATCATCCTTCTCGGGTGCTGGTTCTGGATACGCCTGAGTTGCTGGAGAAGGTTGCTGCCTGTCAGCCTCGGTTTGCTCGTGATGGGTCTATCTTTGGCGCTCCGCTTATCTTCCTTATTTGCAGTGTTACCGATGATGCCTGGGTGCGCCCCTACGATCAGATGAACTCCAGCGCTATCGATACGTCTATCGTGTGCGATCAAATGATGATGGAGGCTACCGAGCAGGGCCTGGGAACGTGCTGGGTGTGCCATTTTAAGCCCGAGGTGGCCCGCGAGCAGTTCAACCTGCCCGAGGATGTCTATCCCTATCACATGCTCGTCTGTGGCTATCCTGCCGACCACATCGCCGACCCCGAGCATCGCGAGGCCCGCACCATTCCCCTTTCCGACTTCCTCCTCAAGTAGATTTTTGGGACATCCCTTACAAGCAACAAAAAAGGACCCGCGCACAGCGGGTCCTTTTTCTTAGCGAGTGATTGCGGTCCTACGACTAGTCCAGGTCGTCGGCGGCAAAGTTGTCGATCGGGGCGAAGGGATCGGCCACGGGAACAACCGGCTCGGCAACGGGCAGCGGCTCGGCGGCAACGGTCACGGCAGGCGAAGCAGCGGAGCCAACCGGCGTAGAAGCCATCAGATCGGCCGGGAAGGAGTTCTGAGCGTCATCCATGAAGTGCTGGATAAGCTTGAGATACTCGGCCTTAAACTCCTCACGGGAAGCCTTCAGACGGTCGATCTCCTCGAGCTCGGCCTGCTTCTCGGTCAGGGCCTGACGAATGACCTCACGAGCCTTGGCGTCGGCCTCGTTGCGAATGCGGTCGGCATTCTCGTTGGCGTCGTTGACGATGCCCTCGGCGGTCTGCTGGGCAGCGATAAGGGCGGCAGAAATCTGACGCTCCTGAGCGGAGAAATCGGGCGCGGGCGCGGCAACCGGGGCGGCGGGAACGGCCTGGGCGGCGGCTTCCTGAGCCTGGGCAAGCTGGACCTGCGTGTCGGCAAGCTGCTGCTCGGTAGCGGTCAGACGGCCCTTAAGGTCAACGATCTTGGCCAGCATAGCGTCGACCTCGGAGGACAGCGTCTCCAAAAAGACGTCGACCTCGGCGGGATCGTAGCCGCGCTTGGCCTCAGAGAAGGTCTGGGCCTGAATGTCAGCAGGGGTAATAGCCATAACAAGTTCTCCTTTATCTTCGTCTTGGCGCCAAGCGCCCGACGTGAGTTACTGAGCCAGTTCTATACGAGTATACCTATAAGAAGCTGCAGAACCAGCCTCTGCACCAACTGCAACGCAATAATCGCAACGACCGGCGAGAAGTCGATACCGCCCATCGGCGGAATAAAGCGACGGAACAAATTGAGCCACGGACCGCAAATGCTATCGAGCACCGCGGCGATATCCTGGAGCAATCCACCCTGCTTCATGGGGATCCATGTCATAAAGCAATAGACCACGATGAGCGTAGAGTAAAAGTTGAACAGCGTGTTGACCAGCTGGACGATGGTGTAGATGTTGATGAGAATCTCCTCGTCTTGTCTTTACTTAAGGTAGCCGTCGGCGCGCAGCTTTTTAAGGTCGGACTCTTTGACCTCGCAACCGGCGGGCAGCACCATAAACACGCGGTCGCCCACCTCTTTGACCGTGGCGCCCAGGCCGCAGGCAAAGCCGTAAGAGAAGTCCAGGACGCGCTTGGCAACCTCGGTGCGAACACCAACAAAGATCAACGCGACGGGTTGCTTGGTGCGAACGCGGCGCACGACGGTCTCCACGTCGTCATAGCTCTCGGGGCGCAGGACATACGCCGGAAGCTGCGGCGTGGCGTTGATGATATTGCTCGCATAGGTCGAGGCGCCGCTCGGAGCGGGAGCAGGCGCAGGTGCTGCAGCGCGTGCGCGCGTATTCTCGGCATAGCTCGACGGCGTGTCGTAGGCGCCGGGACGATAGGTACCGACCCCGGTATCCTGCGAGCGCGAAGGCGGGTTATAGGTCGTGGCGTGACGGGAATCATCGCCCACCAGCTGACCGGAGCGCGTGTACACGGCGACCGACTCGGCCTCGCCGCGACGCGTCTGGCCCAGCAGGCCGTTGCTCGGCTCGTCCTGGGTATAAAAGCCCTCGCCCGAAGCGCCACTATAGCCATTGTTCTGATAACCGTCGTCGTAGCCATCATCGTAGCCGTAGTCGTCATCCTGGCCATAACCCTGGTCGTAACCCTGCTGGCCGCCCAGGTGCATCTTATTTTTAATCTCGTCAAGGAAGCCCATGGTTGTGTCCTCTCGCGGTTTAGTGCAGGCGCTCCGTTAATCAGTGCGCACTTCAGACCCTCATTTTACTGCAAACTCTGGGCTAAATACTACCCTGCCCAGGCGAACGAGCGTAGAGCCCTCCTCAAGGGCGGGTTCAAAGTCCTCGCTCATGCCGCACGAAAGCTCGCACAGGTCAAGGTCGGGATGAGCCGTCTGCAGCTCGTCTCTTAGCTCGCGCAACCCGGCAAAGGTTCGGCGCGCCACATCCTTGTTCCCCCGGGGCGCCATCGTCATAAGCCCCTGCACACAAATTCCCTCAAGCTCTGAAAGTTCCCCCGCGGCGGCACGAATCTCATCGGGCGAAAAGCCACCCTTGGACTCCTCACCGCTCACGTTAACCTCAATCAGCACCTTTTGCGGCGCCGTAAGCTCACCTGCCTCCAGCTTGCGGACGGCGCGACTCGAAACTGCCTGAGCCAAATGCAGCGACCCCACCGAGTGAATCAACTCGGCCGACCCCAGCACCGCATTGATCTTGTTGGTCTGAAGGTTGCCGATCATATCAAAACGGACCGCGGGCAGCTCCGGATGCTCGGCCAGGCCGGTCAGCTTGCAAACCAGCTCTTGCGGGCGATTCTCTGCAAAATGACGGTAGCCTGCGTCAATGGCGGCAATCGTCTCGTCCACACCGACGGTCTTGGACACGGCTATCAAGCGAGCGGCATCGTGAGGGCGCCCCGCACGATCGAGCGCCGCATAAAACCGCTCAAGAATCTGCTCGCGGCGTGCACGCATCAAGTCCGTATAGTTATCCATTGCAATCGCCTTCCGCAACCTACTTACAAGTAGTCCCATGCTAACGCAACAGCGCGACCCCGCATTCGCAAGGTCGCGCCGCTTAAGGTATTTACATTCTCGCTACGAACGAGGGGCTACCCTACTCCTCGTCGTCATCCTCGGTGTCGCCATCTTCCTCAAGATGCTCAATCAGATAGCGAAGATTCTCGGAAATCTCCTCGGGGCTCAGGCCGGAGACAAAACGGGCGTCGACGGCGGGCCTCATGATAACACCCTCGCCAGCGGGAACACGCATGCTCTCGAGCTCGTCCTCGTCGGTGCGGGCGATATCACCGGCATTCATGCGCTGGCCAGTCAGCAAAAACGTCAGACGGCAGGCGGCATCGATCGAAATCGAGGCGATACGGTCGAGGTAGCGCGACACCATGATGGCGCGGCGCAGGTCGTCGTAGTTGCTGTCGTCATCCATAAACTCGCCCGCATCCATGCGGTTGAAAGTACGGAAGAACTTCTCGTAGGCAGCGTGCACCGGCTCGTCCTCGACGGCCAGGTTGCAAATGATGGACATGTCGTTGGTGACCAGGGCGCTGATCGAGGAGCCCAGGACCTGGTACACGGCCTGCGCCTCGGCCTCGACGAGCGTGACGAGCTCCTGGGGCAGCGAGATCTCGGCCTTGACCATGTGGCTTGCGGCACGGCAGATCTGACGAACCTTATCGGTCATGCGCTGCAGGTTAAAGTCGACGTAGATAATCGTCTGCAGCAGGCGGAAGTCAGAGGCGACCGGCGACTGCGTCGCGATCAGGTTGTAGCACACGGCCTCAAGGTTGGCGCAACGGGCGTCAAGCGAAAGGGTACGCTTCTTGGTCTTAACGGCGAGCTTGCGGTCGTCGGTCACATAGGCCTTCACGGCGTCGTGAAGGGCCAGGTCGATAGCCTCATAGATGCTCAGCATCTCGTGACGGGCCTCGACGAGCTGACGGGAAAACAGTTTGCGCATGGTTCACTCCAATCAGTTGGGTGCGGTCATGCCGCCCGCACAGTGAATAAGCACCGGACCAGATCCGATCGGCTTGGGACTAGTCGCACCGATCAGCCAAAGCGGCCGGTGATATAGTCTTCCGTCCGCGAGTCCACCGGGCTGGTGAAGATCGCGTCGGTTTGACCATATTCGATGAGCGTGGCGGGCTCGCCGGCAACTTCCTGCAAGAAGAAGGCGGTGTAGTCGCTAATACGAGCTGCCTGCTGCATTGAATGCGTGACGATGATGATCGTCATCTCGGGCGCCAGCTCGGCCATCAGATCCTCGACCTTAGAGACGGACGTGGGGTCGATGGCGGAGCAGGGCTCGTCCATCAGAAGGACATCGGGCTGCACCGCAAGCACGCGTGCGATGCACAGACGCTGCTGCTGACCGCCCGAGAGCGCCAAACCATCCTTGTTGAGCTGATTGGATACCTCTTTCCAGAGGTTGGCGCGCTTGAGTGATTCTTCCACGATGTCATCGAGGTCGCTTTTGCTAGTCACGCTCTGCAGACGAGGGCCAAAGGCGACATTCTCGTAGATGGATTTGGGGAACGGGTTGGGCTGCTGAAAGATCATGCCCACACGACGGCGGAGGTCGACCGGATCGACGCCCTCGGCATAGATATCGTTGCCGTCGAGCGTCATGGTGCCCTCGACGCGCGTGCCCTCGATCAGGTCATTCATACGGTTAATGCAACGCAAAAACGTCGACTTGCCGCAGCCCGAAGGACCGATAAACGCCGTGATGGCGTTTTTGGCGATGTTGAGGTCAAGCCCCGTTAGGGCATGAAAGTCACCGTACCAAAAATTGAAATCCTTGGCCGTGATGGCCGCTTGCTCCAGCGTGGGAGCGGACTGGTAAACGGACATGGGACTCCTTAGCTAGCGGCGCTTGCGCGACAGGAAGCGCGCAAACAGATTGAAGGCCAAAATGATAACCATCAGCAACAACGCGGTGCCGTAGGCTGCGTTCATGTTGATGCCGTCGTTGGCAAGCAGGTACAGGTGGACCGTCATGGGTCGACCGGAATCGAGCGGCGTGATGGGCAGGTTAATAGCCTGACCCATCGTGTAGAGCACGACAGCGGTCTCGCCGATAGCGCGGCCGATGGCAAGCACGATGCCGGTGGCGATGCGTCCAAAGGCAGAAGGCAGCACGATCTTGGAGACGACCTGCCACTTGGTGGCGCCCAGGCCGTAGGCACCCCAGCGAATGTAGCGCGGCACGGCGCGAATGGCCTCTTCGGTGGTGCGCATGACGATCGGCAACATTAGCAACGCGAGCGCCAGAGCCGCCGAGATCATCGAAAGGCCCAAGCCCATCGCCTCAACGAACAACGCGTAGCCAAACAGGCCCATAACGATAGAGGGAACCGAGGCAAGAGCATCGGCCGCATAGCGGATGAGCTCGACGACCTTACCCTGCTTGGCATACTCGGCCAAATAGACGGCGGCAAGTACGGCGATCGGCGTGCAGATGAGCATGGCGAGCGCCGTCACGTACACGGTCGAGACAATCGTGGGCCAAATGCCGCCTTCGGCGTTAACGCCCTGGGGCCAGCCAAAGATAAAGTCAAGCGAGATGTGCGGCAGGCCGTTGATGACAACGTAGGCGATGATGGCGACCAGCACCAGCGTGGTGATATAGGCCGCAGCGCGAAACACGCCGAGCATGATCTTGTTGGAAAGGTCCTTGTTGATGCGGCCCTTCTTGCCATGGGAAAGGGCACGCTTGATGCGCTCGCGCGACGAGGTCGAATCGATCTTCGCGTCAACGGAATCGGACATAGCCTACCCCCTCTTCTTCTTGGAAATCAGACGGACAACGCCCACCAGCGTGGCGGAAATGATAAACAGGACCACGCCCATGCCAAACAACGCCGAGCGATGCAGGCCGGACGAATAGCTCATATCGAGCGCAATCTGGCTCGTAAGAGTGGAGATGGGGCTCGAGATGCTGTCGGGAATGACCGGCGCGTTGCCCACGACCATGAGCACGGCCATGGTCTCGCCGATCGCGCGACCCATGCCCAAGACGATGGCGTCGACGATACCCAGCTTGGCCGCCGGCAGCACAACCTTGTAGATGGTCTGCCACTTGGTAGCGCCCATGGCATAGGACGCCTCGCGAATGCCCATGGGGATGGAATTGAGGGCATCGATGGTGAGCGTGGTAATCGTAGGGACGATCATAATGGCGAGCACGAACCAAGCCGTCAGCGCGCCAAAGCCAAGACCGCCGGTGATCTGCGCGATAAACGGGCGGATGATGATCATGCCGAAGAAGCCGTAGATAATAGACGGAATACCGGCCAGCAGGTCGACAGCGGGGCTGATGAGCTTACGCACGCGCTTACTGGCGATCTCGACCAGATACACGGCGGTGCCCACGCCCAGCGGAACACCCATGGCAAGCGCGCCGACGGTAACCAGACCAGAGCCGGCCAGCAGCGACATGATGCCGTAATGTCCCTCGGAGGGCGCCCACGTAAGACTAAAGAAATCTGCCAGGCCAATATCGGTAAACACCGGCAAGGCCGAATACGTGGTGAACACAAAGATCAAAATGACGGTGACGACCGCCAAAAACGCGCAGGCAAAGAAGATCCACTGCAGCGCCTTCTCCTTGATATAGGTACTGCGCGACACCAGGGCCAGCTCGCGCTTCTTGGGCGTCTGGGCCTTCTGCTCAACCTGGGGGGTTTCCTGTGCATCCATGCTACTCACTCCCCTTCCCGTCATTGGTGACGGGGATAAAGCCCGCCTCGCGAATCTGCTTGTCCATCTTTTCGGACGTCACGTAGTCGATATAAGCCTGAGCCTGCTTGGAAGGCGTGCCCTTCACAAAGAAATAGAGGTCGCGCGAAATGGGATAACCGCCACTCGCAACGGTCTTCTCCGATGCCTCGACATGGTTGACCGAAACGGCCTTGACCGATGTCTTGGCGTTAAGGCTGTCGACGAAGCCCAGAGAGATATAGCCGATGGCGCCGCGCGAACGCGACACGACGTCACGGACCTGGCCCGTGCCCGAAAGCACGGCAGAGCGGCGGTCAAACGGCGTGCCATCCATGACAATGGTGCGAAACGCCTCGCGCGTGCCCGATGCCTCATCGCGGTTAATGACCTGGATCTTTAAGTCCTCGCCGCCAACCTCTTTCCAGTTGGTGATCTTTCCCGCGTAGATATCGCGCAGCTGATCGGTCGAAAGGTTGTCGACCGGATTGTCGTCGTTCACGATGACGGCGATGCCATCGTGGGCGATAACGATCGGGGTCAAACCAAGATCTTGCTCGTCGGCGTTCAGGCCGCGAGAAGAGCTCGCGATATCGGCCGTCCCGTTGCTCACGGCCTCGATGCCGGCAGAAGAGCCCAGGCCCGAGACGAGCACGTCAACGCCAGCCTCCTCCTTAAAGCCCTCTGCCGCAATCTCGGCAATGGGGAGGCAGGTGGTGGAACCGGCAACGGTAATAGAAGAAGTGGAGGATCCCGAGGAACATGCACACAGCGAAAGCGCGAGCACCGCGGCGCTCAGGACCGATACGATCTTTCTCATAGCATCACACCGATTGCGGCATGGCGCCCACAGGTGCCAGCCTCTTTGCGATAGGAATAAAAGCGGTCATTCTGACGCATGGTCGAAAGCCCAGTATCAACGATACGGTCTTTCACAACGCCAGCATCTTCAAGTGCCTCAAAAATAGCGGCAGAAAGGTCGAGCATACGCGTGCCTGTCGCATCGATACTCTTAAACTCAACAGCAAAGCGATCCATGAGCTCCTGCGACACCTCGTACTCGTCGCCCAGGATATGCGGCCCGATATAGGCCGAGACATCGCTCGGCTCACAGCCCGCCGCCTCACAGAGCGCCTGACAGGCCTTTGCGCAGATGCGAGCAACCGTGCCCTTCCAGCCGGAATGGACCACCGCAAAGCCGCCGGGAGCCACCAGCACCACGGGCACGCAATCGGCAAAACACAGCAGCACGGGAACTTCGCGCGCCGTGCACACGATGGCGTCACAGCCCTCGGCAATTTGCTCGCGAATGTCTTCGAGGTCATCGGCTCCGCTGGAGCTCACCACGACAACGTGGTCCCCATGCACCTGGTTGGGCACGAGCAAATTATGCTCGCACGCTACGGCACCCATGGCGTCGAGTACTCGACGACGATTCTCTTGAACGGAAAAGGGGTCATCACCTACATGCGAGCCCAGATTGAGCGAGGAGTACGGTGCTTCGGACACACCACCGGTGCGCTCGGTAAAGGCAAAAAGGACATCCCGCGTCCCGCCCTCTACCAACGTAACTCCATCATGGTCGACACGCGAAACGTTGTCCGCACGTGCTGCCATACTAAAGCCTCCTAATACAACAAGTACCGCGGCACTGCCGCTACAGTCCGTATTTATACGGCTGCCATACTTCCTTAAGAGGATACTCGCTGCACTGGGAGCAAACGTAAAGGGAACGTAAAGAGATTGGAGGGTTACGGTTTACAAAGTCGAAACAAAACAAAAAGGGGCGCATCCAAGCGGACGCACCCCTGCATAAAGCAATGCAAATTTATGCTTAGAAGCTACCGCGCTTAAGGAAATCGGGAAGCTCAAACTGGTCGTTGCCAAAGTTGGGAAGCTCGGTACCGCCGACGTTGCGGGTCGGGGCGGCCTGAGCCGGGCTAGAAGCCGGAGCGGTGCGCTGCGGCTCGGAAGCAGCGGCCTTGCTCTGGGACTGCTGGGCGGCAAAGAGCTCGTCCTGACGGTTAACGTTGGAGTCAGAGAAGCCCGTAGCGATAACGGTGATGCGGACCTGATCGCCCAGAGACTCGTCGACAACGGTACCGAAGATGATGTTGGCCTCGGGGTCGACGGCATTGGCGACAACGTCGGCAGCGTCGCTGATCTCCTGGATGCCCAGGTCCTTGGAGCCAGCGATGGAAAGCAGCACGCGCGTGGCACCATCGATGGAGCTCTCGAGCAGCGGGCTGGAGATGGCCTGCTGGGCGGCGTCGACGGCACGGGTGTCCCCAGAAGAGGTGCCAATGCCCATCATGGCGGTACCGGCCTGCTTCATGATGGTCTTAACGTCGGCGAAGTCCAGGTTGATGATACCCGGGACGGTGATGAGGTCGGTGATGCCTTGGGTGCCCTGGGAAAGGACGCCATCGGCAATCGCGAAGGCCTCGAGCATGGTGGTCTTCTTCTCGGCAATGTCAAGCAGCTTGTCGTTGGGAATAACGATCATGGTGTCGACGCAATCGGAGAGGGTCTTAATGCCCTCCTCGGCGCTCTTCTTGCGCTTGCGGCCCTCGAAGGTAAAGGGCTTGGTCACAACGGCGACAGTCAGCGCGCCGACCTCGTTCATGGCGATATCGGCAACGATGGGCGCAGCGCCGGTACCGGTGCCGCCGCCCTCGCCACAGGTGATAAACACCATGTCGGCGCCGGCAAGCGCCTCGGCGATGTCATCGCGGGACTCGTCAGCGGCCTTGCGACCAACCTCGGGGTTGGCGCCAGCGCCCAGACCGCGGGTGAGGTCGGTGCCGATGTGCACCTTGATATCGGCATCAGAGATCGCGAGTGCCTGAGCATCGGTGTTGATGGCGACAAACTCGACGCCGCGGATGCCCTCTTCGATCATTCGATTGACCGCGTTGGTACCGCCGCCGCCGACGCCGACCACCTTAATGACGGCAAGGTAGTTGTTGATCTCTGTCTCGTGCATGTCGGTCCTCCGAACAAAGGTTATAGCCATAGCATGGGTCGACCCCTGCGCACATTAACCTTCAGGTTGAAAGTAAATGCAAAGGTAAACCGTATTATGTTTGCACATTATGAACGTATCAGTCAAATAATTGACCGTGAAAACCAAACAAACCAGATAAACGGCGCGGTATGGCCCCTCAACAAAGCCATTTAAGAGGCTATGCGGTCGGCGCATTCCTAAACGTATAGTTGCCGGGAGACCGAACGTTAATATAAGTCACGCCCTCTACCTGCGAAAGAAGCTTGGTTACGATGCGCTCCTTCTTGGCAATATCGTCCGAATCGCCCAGTGACACCTCAATACCCGAATCGAGATTTGCCGATATGGCTTCGACCGAAGGCGTGGAAATATCCTTAATCTGCGCCAGGAATTCGCTCGAGAAACCACGTGCGTAGTCCAGACCCGCCTTAACGGCCTTGGATGAGACCGGCTGCCCAGAAACCGGCTCAACATCGGCCGAAACATCGGTGAGCAGCACGGCACCGTAATGCTTGGCAAGCGCCAGAGCGGCATCGATACCGCTCAGCGTGCTGGCACCCTGCCCCGACGTGATGACATTGCCCTGGTCGTCCACTTCGACCGAAGTCGAGAGCGGCGCGATCCAGGTGTCGTCGTCGCCGATCGCCCACGCAAGGTCGTCCGAACTCATATAGGCGATCGCGATAACCTTGCGCTCCGTCGGCGTAATGATGAGCGTATGGGGAAACTGTCGCTGAACGTCCACGCCCGAAACCCAAGGATTTTGCTTAAGGTCTTCGGTAATCTGGTCGGGATATACGTTAAAGAGCGAGGTGTTCTCGGGCAGGCTGATCAGCTGCATGGCATCGTGCTTGGTCACGTGCTCGCTGCCCTCGATCTGAATATCGGTTGCGGCAAACAGGCCGGAGTTGATCACGATGACGGCAACGATGGCAAGCACGGCCAAGGCGGCCAGAATGCCGCCCACGATTTTGCCCTTGCCCTTAACGGCCGACGCGGCACCGGCGGCTTGAGTGGCCGCGGAGCCAAGCGACGCCAGCGGTTTAAATTCCTTTTTGGCCGAAACGGGCTTGGCGGAACCGGGAACCGAGGTAAGCGACCGGGGCTTTGCGGCTCCGACAGTACGACTCGAACGCACGGGCCTAGAGCCCATTGCGGGCTTAGGCGTGGCGATGGGCCTTGCCGCGGGACGTGGTGCCTTTTTTGCAGAAGGACGGGCACCAAGCTGCGGCGTAGCGACCGGACGCTTAGCGGCTCGCATGGCACCGGCGGCCTTGGACGGCATCGCAGGCTTGCGTTGGGTTGAGGCAGGTGCGCCGGAACGCCCTCCGGCGCGGCGGAAGGTAGGTTTCGATGCTCTAGAAGCCGAGGAATTTAACTTCCGGTCTGAGCTCGATGCCATACGCCTCCCTCACCTTTCCGTGTACATGCCTCATGACCGCGGCCACGTCATCGGCCGAGGCGGTCCCGTTATTAACGATAAAATTAGCGTGAACGGGCGAAACTTCCGCGCCGCCAATCGAAAAACCCTTTAATCCACAATCCTCGATCAGCTTGCCAACGCTTGCATCGGGCGGATTGCGAAAGACCGAACCGCAAGAAGCGCGGCCCATGGGCTGCGTGCGCTTGCGACGCGTCAGATAGCGCTCCATACGCTCGCGAATATCGACCTTGGGCGCGGGCGTAAGCTTGAGCACGCACTCCAAGATAATCTCGTTGCGCGGCAGGCTGCACTCACGATAGCTCCAAGTGATCTCGGAGCCCGCGTAGTGCTTAATGCCCGATGCGGGATCAAATGTCACCACGTCTTCGACCAGCGCGCCAATCCACTCGGTTCGGGTGCCGGCATTCATGGACACCGCACCTCCGACCGAGCCGGGAATCCCCACCGCAAACTCAAGACCCGAAAGGCCGCGCGACAGTGCATCGTTGACCAGGCGCGCAAACATCACGCCCGCGCCAACGGTTAACGTGCAGCCGTCCTCGGCAATCACGGTGCGCTGGAACTCACGCCCCAGCGAAATAACGGCACCGCGATAGCCGGCATCGGCAACGAGCAGATTGGAGCCCTTGCCAATAATGACCCAGGGCACCTGTTCGCGGTCGAGCACCGCCACGGCGCGGCGGAGGGCATGGTAGCTATGGCACGTGACAAAGAGGTCGGCCTTGCCGCCGATACGATAGCTCGTATGGCGCGCAAGCCGCTCGTCCTCGATCACGTCCGTGTCGATCATGCCCGAAAGCGCCATGACGGCGTTAAACAGACCCATAGGGATTAAGCATCCTTTTTGGCAGTCAGGTACTCGATAAACTCGGGGCCGACCGTCGTGACATCACCGGCGCCCATAGTAAGCAGCAGGTCGCCCTCGCCCACCAGCTGCTCGAGCTCCTCGTTGAGTTCAAGACGGCTGGAACAATAGACAACCTCCTTGCCGGGATGCTTGGCGCGCACGGCATCGGCAAGCATCTTGGAGGTGACACCGGGGATCGGCATCTCGCCGGCAGAGAACACATCGATCAGCAGCAGCTTGTCGGCATTGGCGAAGGCATCGGCAAAGTCGTCGCACAGCGCCTGCAGGCGCGAGTAGCGATGCGGCTGGAACACGACGTCGACATGCTTGTAGCCCAGCGATGCGGCGGCCGCAAGCGTGGCCTTGATCTCGGTGGGGTGATGGCCGTAGTCGTCGACGACGGTGATGCCATCGATATCGCCCACATGCGTAAAGCGGCGACGGACGCCCTCAAAGCTCGAAAGCGCCTTGGCGGCAGCCTCGACATCGAGACCCAGCACATGGGCGACGGTCAGAACGGCCGTGGCGTTGAGCATGTTGTGACGACCAGGGTTGCTCTTAATCTCGACAGCGTGCTCGGTGCCGTCCTCAAGACGGACGACGAAGTCGCTCTGGATACCGGTGACATCGGGGTGCACGCACACGACATCGTTAGTGTCGGCAAAGCCATACGAAAGCACGCGACGACCCGTGGACTTGGCAAGCTCAACCAGGTGCGGGTCCTCGCCGCACACGATCACGGTGCCATCCTCGCCCACCAGGCCCATAAACTTGGCAAAGGTGGCCTCGATCTCCTCAATACCCGAATAGTGATCGAGATGGTCGGCCTCGACATTGGTCACGACAACCACGTTGGGATCCAGGAACAGGAAGGAGCTATCGGACTCGTCGGCCTCGGCGACAAAGTACTCGCCCGAACCGTTCTTGCCGTTGGTGTCGTAGCCTTCCACGATACCGCCGATCAAAAAGCTGGGGTCGAGCCCCATGCGGTCGAGCATGGTGGCACACATCGAGGACGTGGTGGTCTTGCCATGCGTGCCGGCAACGGCGACGGTGGTGTAGCCGTGACCCAGGGCCGACAGCATCTTGGCGCGGGGCCACACGGGAATACCCAGCTCGCGCGCGCGGACAAGCTCGGGGTTGGACTCGGGAATCGCGGTGGAGACCACGACGACATCGGGCTTGACCTCGTCGATCGTAGCGGCCTCATGACCAACATGCACCTTTACGCCGGCACGGGTGAGCTGGCGAATATAGCGCGAGGTCTTAAGATCGGAACCGGTGACGGCATAGCCGCGCTCATGCAAAACGAGGGCGATGCCGCTCATGCCGGCGCCGCCGATACCGATAAAGTGGGCGCTCTTAAACTCGGGCGCGGAGGGTGCAGTCTGGGAATCAGCCATGTGCTCGTGTACTCCTTGCGTAAACACTGCCTGTAACCCGTTAACTGTACCGCACCTACCGCGTCCGCGCGAGGGCGAGCCGGGATATCCCGCCTAACTAACGCAATCCCTCTACCGCATCGGCCAAAAGCACGGCCGCCTTGTCCTGCGCCAGACCGCGCGCCGCCTGACGCATGGCATCGCGGGCGGCAGCATCGTCCACCAGGTGCAACAGCTCGTCGGCAAACGCCGGGGCATCGATGTCGGCATCGGCGCAGAGCACGCCGGCGCCGGCATCCACCAGATAGCGGGCATTCGTGGTCTGATGGTCGGCCGTTGCGTGCGGGTACGGCACCAGCACCGAAGGCACGGCAAGGGCAGCAATCTCTGCCACGCTCGAGGCACCGGAGCGCGAGAGCACCAAGTCGGCCGCCGCCAGCATATCGCCCATGTTGTCGATGTAGGGCTGGACGCGGTAGCGCTCGGCCTCATCGGCGGTAAGCGCCAGCGCGCGCTCGGTCTCGTCAAAGCCATCGGCGCCCGTCGAGTGCAACACGTAGAGATTCTTGCGCGAGAGCAGCTCGCCTTTGAGCGAGGCGACGCGCTCGTTTAGATGCTGGGCACCCAACGAGCCGCCAAAGACCAGCAGCAGTGTGGCGTCCTCGGGCACGCCGAGTGCCTTACGGCCGCGGGCGCGATCGCCCTCGATAACGGAGCGGCGAACGGGGTTGCCGGTCATCAGCACGTGGTCGGGATCGTCCTCGCGCTCAAAGGCTGCACGCGCCGCCGGCACCGATATGCACACGCGCGCGGCGTGCGAGTTCATCATCTTGTTGGCCAGACCGGGCACAGAGTTTTGCTCATGCAGCAGATACGGAACGCCCACGCTCTTGCACCAGCCCAGCAACGGCACCTCCACGTAGGCGCCAAAACCAATGGCGGCATCGGGCTTGCCAATCTTAGAAAAATGACTGCCAAGTGCACGCTTTGCCTTGTTGACGCGCCACAGCGAGCTGAGCGCCGTCCAGGGACGGGAGCGATCGAAGCCCGTAACCGTAATGGGCATAAAGTCGAACCCCGCCTCGGGAACAAGACGGCCCTCCAGCTTGCGCGACTGGCCCACAAACACCACGTGATGGCCGCGGTCGCGAAGCTCCTCGGCCAAGGCAAGCGCAGGGTTGATGTGTCCCGCCGTACCGCCGGCGGCAATGGCAACCGTCATCTTATCGGTCATGATAGTCCCTTCGTACGCGCGGACCCCTATCGTCGGTGCGCAAGCGCGCCGACGGATCCGAATTCAGGTTGATGCGATCATAGCCGCCTCCCGTGCTGCGCGTTGTCGGTCGCGCAGAGCGCTCCTGTGGAGCCGTTCGGGGTCGAGAGCGAGTTTCGGGCGCCGACGATGCGCCGGGAAATACGGTAAAGCCCCCGCGCGACGGATGATCGCCGCGCACATGCGGCTCTCCCGCCGTGCTCTCGTCCATAACGGCAAAACTCTCACGGCGACGGTCGTACTCATCGCGACGGGCGCTCTCGTACGACACGCGCAAGATCAGCCCGGCAAGCATGAGTGACACGATGATTGACGAACCGCCGTAGCTAATAAACGGCAGTGGCTTGCCCGTCATGGGGATCACGTTGAGAATACCCAGCGCATTGATCAAAAACTGCACCGCAAGGATAACGGCAGAGCCCGAGGCCATGAGCGCACCACGCCGGTCGGTCGCCTGCTCGGCAATGCGAAACGCCGAGTAAATCAGCATCGCAAACACCAAAAAGAACAACACGGTACCGACAAAACCCACCTCCTCGCCAATGATGGCCAGGATGTAGTCGTTATGCGCCTCGGGCAGATACGAGTACTTCATGGTGGAGTTACCGATGCCACGGCCGAACAGGCCACCCGAGGCAAAGGCCATAATGGCAAGCGTAGCCTGATAGCCATCGCCATACTCGTCGGCCCAAGGATTCCATGCGACCTCGACACGTGTCATACGATATGGCTCGGCGATAAGGGCGATTGCAATGATAGCGACGCCGGCAGCAACCGTCCAAACGATATATTTGGGATCTAATCCCGCAAACAGAGCCATGCACGCAAGCGTCACCAAGATGATCAAGACAGTGCCAAAGTCAGGCTGGATAAAGATCAGCGCGATCGAAGGGCCCAGACATCCGAGCATCTTGATGGCAAACTCGTTGATATTGCCGCCGGGCGAAAAGAAGCGGTCGAGCATAATGGCCGAGTACGCGATGGCAAACGGTTTTAGAAACTCAGACGGCTGAAACTGAACGCCGGCAATATTGAGCCAGCGCGTGGCGCCACGGCTGCCGCTGCCCATAAAGAACACTAAAACCAGTAGGCCCATCATGGCGAAAAGGAAAATCCTGAGCACGTCTTCGCCAAACCAGCTGTCCGGCAAGACGCGCACGATGGCAACCATGGCCAGCACGCCAACCCCGGCAAACGCGGCCTGCCTACCTAGGAAAAACGTCGCCGAGCCGTTCTCGTGTAACGCCTCGACCGAAGACGCCGAGTACACCATCAGCAGGCCAAAACACACCAGACCAAACAGACAAGCCATAAAGACCAGCCTGGGTCGCATGATACGGGCGGGCACGCCGGCAATATAGCGCTCGCTAAACGTCTGACCCCCGCGCCCGGAGCGCGGGGTACTGCGACGGGATGATGCGCGGTCCGAGTCGGGCCTCCTCATCTCTGCGCGGGGGCTCTCCTCTCTCACCGGCAGCTCCTATTCCGAATGCGATGCCGCCGCGGCAGCAAGCTGGGCAACATAATCCTTAAACACGCGACCGCGCTCCTCATAGCCCGAGAACTCGTCAAACGAAGAGCAGGCGGGAGAAAGCAGGATCACGTCGCCGCGGCTCGAAAGCGAGCGGGCGACGTCAACGGCGTCGCGCAGATCGTCGGCCTGGGCAATATCGACATCGCCGTCAACATCTGCCTCGTCCATGGCGGCGGTAAAGCGCTCGCGCGCGTCACCAAAGCACACCACCGATCGCACGTTATCCATCACCACACGGGCAAAGTCCTCGAGCGGGGTTCCCTTATCGTGGCCGCCAAGCAACAAAATCACGTCATCGTCGGGAAACGCCGTCAGGGCCTTCTCTACGGCATCGGTGTTCGTCGCCTTGGAGTCGTTGACATAGCGCACGCCATCGATCTCGCCACAGGGCTCAACGCGATGCTCAAGCGGCTGAAAGGCGGCAAGGCCACGACGCAGGCCATCGGCATCGGCACCCACGGCGAGCGCCGCCGTCGCGGCACACAGGGCATTGATAACATTGTGGTGGCCGGAAATCTTAAGCTCGGATGCCGCGATGAGCGGGGTCTCGACGCCCTTCAGGCGCACGACCATCATGCCGTCGCGCACAAAGGCGGCATCGGCACCCTCGGGCTCGTCATAGGCCACCTTGCAAATGCGGCGGCCCGGCACATAGATGCACTCGTCGAACTCATGGATACCGGCGTCCTCGACGTCGATAACCACCAGGTCGTCATCGACCATGTTGTCGAACAGCTTGATCTTGGCGAGCGCATAGTTCTTGTGGCTCTTATGCCAGCCAAGGTGGTCGGGCGTAATGTTCAGCAGCACCGCCACGCGGGGGTGAAGCTCGGTCGTCGTTGCGATCTGATAGCTCGAAAGCTCCGCCACAAACCACTCATTGTGCGCACGGCCGTCCACCTCGTTGACCGGCGGCTCGCCAATGTTACCGACAGCCACACTGGCCTCGCCGGCTGCCTTAAGCAGATAATCGGTTAGCGACGTGGTGGTCGTCTTGCCGTTGGTACCCGTGATGGCAATCCAGTTATCGGGCGACAGGCGATAGGCAAACTCGGGCTCGCCCATAATCTGGGCGCTATGCTCGCGACCGGACGCAAAGAACGGAGAAAATTCCGAGATGCCCGGGCACGTCACACATACATCGAAGGAGCCCTCGACCCGCTCGGTGCCATAGACAAACGAAGCACCCAGCGCCTCGAGGGCGCGGGTCGCGTCGTTAGGTTCGGAGGCGCCACCGCCATAGACGGTAACCGCATTTACGCGCTCGGGATGAACGAGCGCCCAACGCGCAACATCAAGACCGGATTTACCTTGGCCCAAAACAAGCAGGCTAAAGGAATCTGCAAGAGGCATGAAAGACCACTATCCCAACTGGAAGAACAGAGCAAGACCCAGGGCGCCAAAAGCCGCGGCGACAATCCAAAAACGGATGACGACCTTGGTCTCGGCCCAGCCCTTCTTTTCGAAATGATGATGGATGGGCGCCATAAGAAAGACGCGCCTATGCGTAAAGTGGAAGTAGACGACCTGAATCATGACCGAGAGAGTCTCGACGATAAACAGGCCACCGATGATGAGCGAAACGACCTCGGTATTGGTGATGATGGACGTGCAGGCAAAGGCAGCGCCCAGCGCCAGCGAGCCGGTATCGCCCATAAAGATGCTCGCCGGATAGCAGTTAAACCAAAGGAAGCCCAGGCAGGCACCGGCGCACGCCGTGCAAAAGATGGACAGGTTCACATCACCGTGCAAAAACGCCATGGCGGCCATGGCGAGCATGGCGATCATAGAGGTGCCGCCGGCAAGGCCGTCCAGGCCGTCGGTCAGGTTCACGGCGTTGGAAAGGCCGGCAATCATAAGCCAGCAAAAGACAATGTAGAGCCACGGGAACGAGAATCCGGCGATGGTGGTCGAAAGCACACCCAGGTCAATCGTCAGACCGCCGGGAAAACGAATCTCGGGGGCGACGCCGCACCAGTTAACGGCAAGCACGGTAAAGGTGACGCAGATGACGGTAAGGCCGATCATCTTGGCGCTCGGGGTCAGGCCAAGCGAACGACCATGTGTAACAGACGTCAGGTCGTCGATAAGGCCCAGCAGACCGGTCGCCAACGTGGCGAGCAGCACGAGCACGAGCTCGGTGGTGAGCTTGCCCATCAAAAGGCAGGTGAGCGAGACGGCGATCAAGATCACCACGCCGCCCATGGTGGGCGTGCCCTGCTTGACCAGATGGCGCTTGGGGCCGTCGGCGCGAACCTGCTGGCCGATGCCCTCGACCTTGAGCAGCTTAATCCACCACGGCATAAGCAGCATCGCGATGACGGCCGCAATGCCAAGTCCCAAAAAGGCCTGATATGTGGGATACGAGGGATTACCGAACATGGGCTAGCACACACCTTCCACAAAGCGGTCGAGCTCAACAAAGCGGGAACCCTTGACCAGTACAACATCATCCTTCTCAAGTGCACCGCCCATGCGGTCGAGCACCTGTTGATAATCGGCAAACACCTGGATACGGTCTTCGTCCATGCCCATCATGCGGGCAGCCTCGGCCATAAGCGTGGCGAGCTCCCCGCCCACGCACGCCAGCATGTCGAGCTTCTTGGCGGCGGCATAGGCGCCCACGAGCTCGTGCATGCGCGCGGCCTCATCGCCCATCTCGCCCATCTCGCCCAGGATCGCCATGCGCGAGCCGGAGCACGAAAGCGAGCACAGCAGGTCAAGACCGGCGGCCATGGACTCGGCACTCGCGTTGTACGAGTCGTCGATGATGCGGGCACCGCCGACGGCATGCTTAATCTCTTGACGGTGCCCCGTAATGGTAAGGCCCCTAAAAGCGGCATCGATCTGCTCCGGAGTCACGCCCAGGCGAACTCCCACCGCAGCGGCTTTCACTGCATTGGGGACAGACTGCGCGCCGGGAATGACAAGCATGGTCTCGATGCTCTCGCCCGCGCCAAAGTCGAGTGTAAAGACCGGACGGCCCTCGTCGTCAACACGAATGTCGCGCGCGCAGACCTCATCGTCATCCGAAACACCGGCAAGCATCACATCGACGCCCGCGGGCACGGCGAATGTATCGCGAATGAAGGGGGTAAAGTCATCCTCGCCACCAAGCACCAACAGCGGCGCAATGTCGCCGGCGGCGCACATGCCCTCGACAATCTCGGACTTGGCGCGCGCGATATTCTCGCGGCTGCCCAGGATGCCAATGTGGGAGGTGCCGATTTTGGTCACGATGGCCAGGTTGGGATTGGCCGACTGGGAAAGGCGCTCAATCTCGCGGAAATGGTTCATGCCCATCTCGAGCACCAGGACCTCGGTATCGGCCGGGGCTGAAAGCACCGTGAGCGGCATGCCGATCAAGTTGTTGAAATTACCCTTGGTGGCCCAGACGCGATAGCGCTTGGAGAGCACCGCCGCCAGCACGTCCTTGGTCGTGGTCTTGCCGATCGAACCGGTAATGCCAACGACCAGGCAACCGAGCTGCAGGCGGTAGGCGTGAGCCAGGCGCAGCAGAAACTCCTCGGGGTCATTCGTCAGCAGGATGGCGCAGCCCTTGTCCTGGGCAAGCGAAAGAACATCGGCATCGGGTTCACGCGTCATCACGACGGCGCCTGCCCCCGACTCGATAGCACGAGGGGCAAAGTCGTTTCCGTCGACCTTTTCGCCCGGGAAGGCGACAAAGATCGTCCCTTCCTCAACCTGACGCGAGTCGATAGCGCACCCGCGGCAAACTCGATCGGTCTGCTCCGTCACGGTTCGGGCCCCTGTTGCGGCCGCGAGGTTGTTGACGGCGATCTCTATCATTGCAGCTCCCCTGTAAACCTAATAATGCTACCGGCGTATTGTATCCCAGTGCCACCCATGCGTGGTGCAGGGCGTGTGAACACCCTCTAGTTTAAACAATGACCCCGCCCTTGGGGGCACCCCCTACTTGGTATGCGGAATGCCCAGCACGTCGAGCGCATTGGCCATAATGCTCTGGAACGGCACAGCGGCAGCATCGGAGCCGCTCGGCGTACCGTCAAGCGTGATGTAGCACAGCACCTTGGGTGACTGAGCGGGGGCAAAGCCGATAAAGGATGACATGTAGTTCTCCTTAAGGTAGCCGCCGTTCTCGTCGGCGCGCTCGGCCGTGCCGGTCTTGCCCGCCACATCGTAGCCGTCCACGGCACCGCCCACGCCCGTGCCCTCCGAAACAACCGTCTGCATGCACGAGGTCACCTGGTCGGCAGCATCTTCGGATATTACCTGCTCGCCTTCGCCCCAGTCCTTCTCGTCGCCCTTGCTGGACTTATAGAAGTGCGGCGTCATCATCACGCCGCCGTTGGCGATACCGCCCACGGCGCGCGCGACCTCGATCGGCGACACGGACAGCGCCTGACCAAAGCTCATCGATCCCAGCGTCGCGCCATCATACTGGTCGCGCTCTTTGACGATACCCAGGCTCTCGCCCGGAAAATCGACGCCGGAACTGTGGCCGATTCCCCACTTATCGACATAGGTGGCAAAGTCGTCCGCACCGATTTTGCGTCCGACCAGGACAAAGCCGACGTTAGACGAACGGCGCATCATCTCGCGCACATCCATCGACATGGCGTAGTCGCGCTTGTCGGCATCGGTAACGGTGTCGTCGCCCACCTTGATGCTCGCCGGAACCTCAAACGACGTGCTCGAACGCACGACGCCCAGGTCAAAACCGGCACCCGCCACCAGCGTCTTAAAGACCGAGCCGGGCTCGTAGGCATCGGTAACCAGCCGCAGGTTCATATCCTCGGTCTTGGCGTTTTCAAGATCGGTCTGGTCATAGGTGGGATACGAACATGCAGCCAGGATCTCGCCGGTCGCAGGATCGGTCACCAACGCCGAGCCGTTCTTGGCCTTGGTCTTTTCGACCGCCTCGGCCAGGGCGTCCTCGGCGGCACGCTGGATATTCACATCGAGCGTCGTCACGATATCGGTACCGTCCACCGCGGCGACTTTCTTATAGGCGCCACCCGCGATATAGCTGCCGTCTCTGGCACGCTCGCGGACCAAGGAGCCGTCCGTGCCAGTCAGCATCTTGTTGTATTGCTTTTCCAGGCCCGTCAGGCCATCGTTGTCCACGTTCACCACGCCCAGCACCTGCGATGCAAGGTTGCCATACGGATATACGCGCTTCATGGCCTGCTCAAAGAGCACGCCGGGCAGATTTTTCTTCTCCAGCGCCGCGGCATCGTCTTCGTCCACCTGGCGCTTGATATACACCCAGGTGCCATCGGACTCAACGAGCTTACGGCAGGTCTTCTTGTCGACGCCGGTCGCCTTGACCAGCGCCGATACTGTCTTGTCGACATCCTCGACCAGCAGCGGATTGACGGCGATATTGCGGCATTCGACCGACGAGGTCAGCACATTACCGTTGCGGTCGTAGATGGTGCCGCGCTTGGCATAGAGGGTTTGGGCGAGCAGGCGGCGCGCATCGGCGCGCTCGCGCAGCTTATCGGCTTCGATTATTTGATAGTCGGCAAGACGAAGGACGCCAGCGCCCAGACCAAGACCGATACAGCCCATGACGACATCGCGGCGGGGCAGCGGCGTGCCCGTAAGCCATTCGGTCGACGAGTTCTTGCGCGGTCTGGTGTTATGCATTTGAGGGCCATTCGTGCCGCGGAGACGCGACGCGGGGTCGTTGCCATAGGACGGCCTGACGTTGTAAGATGGCCGACCCGTTCCTTGATAACCAGAACGTCCCCGCGATGAGGGACGTCCAGAACCGCGAGTCCCATCGGACCCGCGGCGATAGTCATTTGTCATACTCAGCTACCGTCTTGTTACTGAGCGGTCGCGGTCGAGCTAGCGCCCGCGGCTGCATCCTGCGAAAAGTCAAGTGTAACGCTCTCGCTGGGCTCCACCATGCCATAAGCGCCCGCGAGGTCGCGAATGCGCGTGTCGGCACCGTAGACCGAGTGCATGACCTCCAAATCGGAGCTCTCGTCGGTCGCCTTCTCGAGCGTGCTGGTAAGCGCGGCGTTGCTGTTGAGCACCTGGGCTGTGACACCGGCAAGTGCTACGCGCGCCACGCCGATCGTCATAAAGATAGCCGCAATGATGCAAAACGTTTTTAGAACGCTCATGAAAACCGGGCTTACCGCCTGGTTTGCCTGACGGCCCGCGCCCGTATAGACATCAAAGCGCGGCGAGCGCTGCTCGCGAGGAGCAACGGGGGCCGCAGGTGCCTCACGGTAAGCGGGCATGGCGTTCATATCATAGGCGACTGCTGCGTTTGAGGTGTTATAGCCCATGATATGCCGCCTCCCATCCCGAGTACGTTGGTAGTGTGTTTAAGCTTCGTTTGTGGTACGAGCGGGAGGTCCAATATCGCGTGCGTCGCGCTATAGGCGCTGCGCCACGCGGATCTTGGCAGATCTCGCCCGAGGGTTGCGCGCAACCTCATCGGGTTGGGCAACCAGGGGTTTGCGGGTGATGACCTTGAGTATCGGCACGTTGCCGCACACGCACACCGGAATCTCCGGCGGGCACGTGCACCCCTGGCTCATCTCCTTAAAGTGGTTCTTTACAATGCGGTCCTCGAGTGAGTGATACGAGATAACGCAGATGCGTCCGCCCGGGTTGAGCCACCTGGTGGCGGCGTCAAGCCCTCTCTCGAGCACATCGAGCTCGTGATTGACCTCGATGCGAATGGCCTGGAAACTCTTCTTGGCCGGGTGCCCGCCGTGCCGACGAGCGGCAGCAGGTATTCCAGCCTTGATGATCTCGACAAACTGGCCGGTGGTTTCGATCGGTTCTAGCTCGCGGCGGCGCACGATCTCGCGCGCAATCTGCGAGGCGAACTTCTCTTCGCCGTAGACGCGTAGAATCCGGGCGAGGTCGTGTTCGTTATAGGTGTTAATGACCTCAGCTGCGTTTAAGGTGTTGTTACCCGGATCCATCCGCATGTCCAACGGGGCGTCTTCGTTATACGAAAAGCCCCTTCCAGGGATATCGAGCTGCGGCGACGAAACGCCCAAATCGAACAGGAAGCCATCGACCCCGGGCACCTCGGCCGAGCAAAGCAGCTCGTCCAAGTCGCCGAAGTTGCCCTTCAGCAGCCGATGGGGCACGCCGGGAACCTCGCGGTCCAGACGGGCGCCAGCAGCCTCGAGGGCCATGTCGTCCTGGTCGACGCCGAGCAAAAGGCCCGTCTCCCCCACCTGCGCAGCCATCTTTACCGAATGACCGGCACCGCCAAGGGTGCAATCGCAGACGACAGAGCCGCTCTTTAGCTGCAGCGACTCAAGCACTTCGCCGAGCATGACAGGTTCATGCCGATATTCTTGTGTCAAGATCCCACGCTCCATCCGTTACTCGTGCCTTGCCCTTACGAGAAGAAGAGGTCCAGCAGGGCCTCGTCGTCATCGTCCTCATCGGCCGCGGCGCGATCCCAAACCTCAAGGTGGTCGTAGTTGCCCACAACCGTGACCTCGCGGTCGAGGTTCGCCTGCTTGCGGAGAGACTCAGATAAGCCGATACGACCCGCGCTGTCCACATCCATCGACGTGGTGCGCTTGTTGATCGCCCTCATGAGCTTCTGGTCGTTGATGTCACGGGGGTTAAAACCCTCGTGGCCCTCACGACCCGCGAAGAGTCCTTCGACCCACTTATCGAAGGCCTCGGCAGAGAACACGTACAGAGCATCGACATCCAGGGCTTTAAACACGCGAACGTGCTCTCCAAGTTCCTCGCGAAGGGGTGCAGGCAGGGACAGACGACCTTTTGCATCGAGATTGCGCTCGTATGCGCCCGTCATTCCCATGTGCGCCCTCCCCTCGGTTACTCAGATGGCACGTACGCGGGGAACCACCCCGCCTGTCGACGCCATTAATAATATGGGGAACCGCCCCATTTTTCAACACCTTTCCCCACCCCTTCCCCCACCCCGCCCCACCACTCCACCCCTTTCCCAAAGCAAAACACCCCCGAGCATATGTTCGGAAACACAACATATTGTGTTTGCAGCAAACGCGAGATGCCACCTGTGGCACTCCGTTCTTCAACCTCAACCTTCAAGTTGACCTTGAGGCGATTTTTACGCCCCTTTACACGCCGTTCACATCGCCCCCCAAACTCCCCCACCGACGGCACACGCGACCCACCCGCAGCGCCCCGGCAACACGCAAAGACGGGCCCCAGTCCACTCCAAAACGCGCACATCGCGCGTTAGAGTAGGCTGGGGCCGTCCTCTAATCTTCTATGGGGTTTTGCTAAAAGCGCAGGTCAGCGATGTGCCAGCGGATGCGCCGCCAGGTATACCTCGGTCAGTTGCGTGCGGTCGACATGCGTGTAGACCTGCGTGGTCGATATATCGGCATGGCCCAAGATCTCCTGCAGCACGCGAAGGTCGGCACCGCCTGCCAGCATATGGGTGGCAAAAGAGTGGCGCAACGTGTGGGGATGGAGCCCCACCAGTCCCACCTGACGCCCATAGCGCTCGCAAATCACATGCACGCCCTGGCGCGACAGGCGCCGGCCGTTCTTGTTTAAAAACACCGCCGTGGTCTCAAGCCCGTGGGCATGGGCCGCCAGGCACCCGCGCGCATCACATATATAGTGTGTAAGGGCGCGCGCCGCGTTTCCCACCAACGGAGCCAGGCGCTCCTTGGAGCCCTTGCCGCGCACAAGCACAAAACCGTCGTCGATATGAATGTCACCGATGTCGAGTCCCACCAGCTCGCTCACGCGCAGACCGCAGCCGTAGAGCACCTCAAGGATGGCACGGTCACGCAAACCCATCTCGCTCGCAGGAAAATCCTGATCGAGCAGGGCCGCAACATCGTCGATCGAGAGATACTCCGGCAGTCGCTCGGCCTTCTTGGGCAGGCGCAGCGCCGCCGTAGGGTTTTGGCGCACCGTGCCCTCGCGAACCAAAAAGGCATGCAGGCCCTTAACGGCCGCAAGCGCACGCTCCACCGAGGCATCGGAATAGCCGCCCTCACGCCGCTCGGCGATAAAGCGCTCGACCATATGGCGGTCAACATCATCGAACGAACCCGCCCCCGCGCGCTCAAGGAAGGCACAGTAGGTCGTCAGGTCGCGACGATACGCCGCAATGGTATTGCGCGCCAGGCCGCGTTCGACCGCTAGATAATCAAGATACTCCCCCGCCGCGACAGCAAGCGACGAGGGAGTGGCTTCGTTATGTTTCTTGCTCGCCGGCACCCTTAGTCCGTAGCGAGGTTCATCGGCGTGACCTGCAGACGGTCGACACCCTCGTGCTGACCGATGGAAGCGCGGACGAACTCACGGAACAGCGGCTGCGGGTTGGTCGGGCGGCTCTTGAACTCGGGATGGGCCTGGGTTGCCACGTACCACGGATGCACGTCGCGCGGCAGCTCAACCATCTCGACCAGACGCTCGTCGGGCGAAAGGCCCGAGATGACCAGACCGGCGCCCTCGAGCTGATCGCGGAAAGCGTTGTTGAACTCAAAGCGATGACGATGGCGCTCGTAGACAAGCTCCTCGCCATATGCCTCGCGAGCAAGGGTGTCGGCAGCGAGCTTGCACGGATAGGCGCCCAGGCGCATGGTGCCGCCCTTCTCGGTGACGTCCTCCTGCGAGCTCATCAGGTCGATCACGCTAAACGGGCCGTCCGGGTCGAACTCGGAGGAGCTGGCGCCGGCAAGGCCGACAACGTTGCGCGCGAACTCGCACACGGCGACCTGCATGCCCAGACAAATGCCCAGATACGGGATCTTGTGCTCGCGGGCGAACTCAGCGGCAAGAATCTTGCCCTCGAGAGCGCGCTTGCCAAAACCGCCGGGGACCAGAATGCCCGAGGCATCACCCAGCACCTCGTTGACGTTCTCGGGATCGAGGCTTTCGCCATCGACCAGCTGAACATCCACATGGCGATCGTAGAATACGCCGGCGTGATGCAGGGCCTCGATAACCGACAGGTAGGCATCGGGCAGCTGCGTGTACTTGCCCACGACGGCAATCTTGACCTTGTCGGCATGACGGTTGGCGTGGTTTTGCTTGCGCAGGAACTCATTCCACTCGCTCATATCGCGCTCACGCGGATCCAGACCCAGGCGCTCGCAGATGCGCAGGTCAAAGTCCTGTTCGGCGAGCAACTGCGGCACATCGTAGATGCTCGCGCAGTCCTCGTTAGTAAAAACGCAGTCGGTGTCGACATCGCAGAAGCTCGCGATTTTGCCACGGATGGCGTCGTCGATATGGTGGTCGGAGCGCAGCACGATAATGTCGGGCTGGATACCAAAGCTACGGAGCTCCTTGACGGAGTGCTGCGTGGGCTTGGTCTTGACCTCGTGGGCGGCGGCGATATAGGGGACGAGCGACACATGGATGTAGCAGACGTTCTCGGGGCCGGCCTCCTTGCGGTACTGGCGGATGGCCTCCACAAACGGCTGCGACTCGATGTCGCCGATGGTGCCGCCCAGCTCGGTGATGACCACGTCGGAGCCGGTCTGCTCCTCAATACGGCGGAACTTGTCCTTAATGGCGTTGGTGACGTGCGGGATCACCTGAACGGTGCCGCCCAAAAAGTCGCCGCGGCGCTCGCGGGCGATCAGGCTCTTGTAGATGGCGCCGGTCGTAAAGTTGGAATCGCGGGTAAGGTTCTCATCAATAAAGCGCTCGTAGTGGCCCAGGTCCAGGTCGGACTCATAGCCGTCCTCGGTCACAAAGACCTCGCCATGCTGAAACGGGCTCATGGTGCCGGGGTCGACGTTTAGATACGGGTCGGCCTTTTGCATCGTCACCTTGTAGCCACGCGACTTGAGCAGACGGCCCAGCGAGGCGGCGGTAATGCCCTTGCCCAAGGACGAAACGACGCCACCGGTTACGAACACATGCTTGGTCATATTGAGTTACCTGCGCTTCCCGTAGAAGTTATCTATTCACATCTTACGGGTCTTCATTGTAATACTCGCATCGATTGCCATTCGGAATTTTTCACACGAGCGTCCGCATTTCTCAAACTCGAAACAAAAGCGCCGCCTCCGTTACCGAAAACGGCGCCCCAACATGTTGAGCGGATACGTTAACAGCCGGCAGTCTCGCTCTTCGCCATTTCCTGGACGAGCATGCCGGCACGGACGCCCTTAAGGTACCAATTGCCGCGCGTAGTAAGGCAGATTCCGTTTGCGAGCTGGCCACCGTCGTCGTCAAAGCGCGAGACCACTTCGATGAGGCCATCCGAATCCAAGCGATCGAGTGCGGCGCGGGCGCGATACGGGGACACGCCCACGCGGTCGGCAAGCGTCTTGCGCGAGAAGCCGTATGCCCCTCCGTTGCCCTCGGATTGCTGGGCAATCTCCATCAGCACCAGCACCTCGACACGCTTCATATCGTTGACACTCGCACGACCCTTGCCCGCCATGGCAGCCTCCTCAAACCGAGCACGGTCATACCGGTGCCGTGCACGACAGATGCATCTCTTAATGGCCGATAACACCCCTTGTACGGTATCCCGCCAAGGGTGGATACAATTAAGGTAATTGTATACCCCTCAAATAGCCTTCAGGCAGGTAAACGGGCTATTTTTCAGCGAATTTAAGGTCTGCGCGCTCAAATAAGCCGCGCCAGGCGCATGCCCGACGCGGCCATATATGACGTTTATATCGTCTATCCAAGCCTTAGCGATGGAAGAATCCGCGACGCTCAAACTTGGGCTCGCAGCACACGTTAATGCCCAACTTGCGCAGAACTGTCTCGTCGGTCGGCGAGATAATCACGCTAAAGAATGCGTCGCAACCGCGCAGCTGCTCCAGGCCCGCCAGCACGCGCGCCGCGGTCTCGCTCGTAGCCGAGGTAATGGAAAGCGCCATGAGCGTCTCGTCGGTGTGCAGGCGCGGGTTCTTGCTGCCCAGGAAATGCGTCTTGAGCTTGCTGATGGGCTCAATCGCCTCATCGCTAATGACCTCGAGCTCCAGATCGACACCCGAGACATGCTTGAGCGCGTTCATGATCAGGGAGCTCGCGGCGCCCAGGCGCGTAGAGGTCTTGCCCGTCACTACGGAGCCGTCGGGCATAACCATGGCGCCCACGGGGCCGCCCGTCAGCTGTTCCCTGGTCAGAGCGGCAGAGCGTGCCGGTGAGTAGTTCTTATCGATGCCGGCCTTCTTCATGATGAGCTTAAGACGGTCGACCTGCTCATCGCCCAAACCGGTGCGGCGCACGTTTTCGACCGCGGCAAAGTAGCGGCGCACGATCTCCATCTTGGAGGCATCGCGGCAGGCATCGTCGTCGGTAATCGCAAAACCGACCATGTTGACGCCCATGTCCGTGGGGCTCTGATAGGGGCTCTCCCCCAAGATCTTCTCCATAAGGGCGCGAACCACCGGGAAGGCCTCGACGTCACGGTTGTAGTTGACCGTGGTCTTGTTATAGGCCTCCAGGTGGAAAGAGTCGATGATGTTGGCGTCGTCGAGGTCCGCCGTAGCGGCCTCGTAGGCAATGTTGACGGGGTGCGTTAGCGGCAGGTTCCACACCGGGAAGGTCTCGAATTTGGCATAGCCGGCAGCGGTGCCGTGCTTGTGCTCGTGATACAGCTGCGACAGGCAGGTCGCGAGCTTGCCCGAGCCGGGGCCGGGGGCAGTAACGACGACGAGCGGACGGGTGGTCTCGACAAATTCGTTTTTGCCATAGCCCTCATCGGACACGATCAGGTCCACGTCGTGCGGATAGCCCTCGATGGGATAGTGAAGCTTAGCGGGAATGCCGAGCGAGTTGAGTCGATTGCGGAAGACATCGGCAGCGGGCTGGCCGGCATACTGCGTGATCACCACGGCCGCGACGGCAAAGCCGTTGCCGCGGAACAGGTCGACCAGGCGCAGCACGTCCTCATCGTAGGTAATGCCCAAGTCACCGCGGGCCTTATTCTTCTCGATATGGTTGGCGTTGATGGCGATAATGACCTCGACATCGTCGGCGATGCTCTTGAGCATGCGGAACTTGCTGTCCGGCTCAAAACCCGGCAGCACACGGCTGGCATGATAGTCGTCAAACAGCTTGCCGCCAAACTCCAAATAGAGCTTGCCGCCAAACTGCGAGATGCGCTCCTTAATGTGTGCAGCCTGCAGCTCAATATACTTTGCGTTGTCGAAACCCTGGCGCATGTATGGCTCCCGTCCCGTTTCCATTTAATGTCCTACGCGATTATAACGGAGCGGACCCTCCACAACCGCCGGGGCAGGGGTAGCTAATTTGGGACGGGGCTTTTTTGACTACCCTTTGTGCAGGGTAGTCAAAAAAGCCCCGTCCCAAATTAGCTACCCCCAACGCACTCCCCTTGCACCAACAATGGCAACGCCGCAGGTTGAGCATAAGTCAGCGAAAGCCCGCCAGAACAAGATGGCTCCCATTTCACGGGCATGGCAACGACGCAGATAGAGCCAACGTCAGCGAGCGACGTTCAGGACGAACAAGTTGGCATGAAAAAGGCAAGGCATAGACCTTCTGGTCATGCCTTGCCTTTTGAATGACAAATTGTCGTCCTGGGCGGCGCGCAGCGTCGAGCAGTTCCGGCGTTTGGTAAAACGCCGGAACAAAAGTGCGCCCCCTCCCGCGCACGGAACGGGAGGGGGCTAAAGGTAGGAGTCTACCGGTGGGTTAACCCCACCGGACAGACGATGACCAGGTGATCCTGTAGAGGATCGTCAAGGTTTCCGTGGGGTACCCGTGGGGTACTTAGATCATCACGCAGGCGATGGTCAGGATGACGGCGCAAACGACGGAGAGAGCGACGATGAGCTTAAGGGCAAACTTGAGCCAGGTCGTCCACTCGATCTTGGCCAGGGCGAGGCCGCCCATGATGGCGCCGGAGGTCGGGGTGAACAGGTTCACGACACCGATAGCGGCGGAGAAGATCATGACCATGACCTCGGGCGAGAAGCCGAGCTTAACAGCCAGCGGTCCCATGATGGGCATGGAGACGGTGGCCATGCCGGAGGTCGAGGGGATCAGGAAGGACAGGCCGAAGTAGACCAGGAAGCTCATGGGGGCGAAGATCACGCCGGACAGGCCAGCCAGAGCGTTGGCGGCAGCGTCGAGGACGTAGACGTCGAGACCGGTGTTAGCCATGAGGACGGAGATACCACGGGCGAGGGCGATGACCAGAACAACGGACATCATGTCGGCAGCGCCGGTGATGAAGGTGTTGACGATCTGCTTCTCGGACAGGCCGCCGATGATACCGATCAGGATAGCCATGAGGAAGAACCAGGTGGAAGCCTCGTCGAAGTACCACTGACCAATGGGCAGGCCGGTGATCAGAGCAGACCAGCCCTGAACGACGGTGTTACCGTCGGCGTCGTAGACAGCGCCGGCGTCGAAGAAGTTGGCGACGCCCTCGTTGAGGTCGGCCAGCGGAATGAAGCCGACGATCATGACAACGAAGGTGAAGGCGAAGGCGATCAGAACACCCTTCTGACGACCAGTGAGCTTGACCTCCTTGTTAACCTCGGAAGCAGCCTTGCCGTGAGCGGCCTCGGCGTCCTCGAGCTCCTGCATCGACAGGATGGTGGAACCCTTGTCGGCCTTAACCTTCTTGGCATAGCCCATCACGAAGACGATGGACATGGCAGTGGTGACAATCCACAGGACGGCACCGAGGCCGATGATGATGGACTGGTTCACCTGGATGCCAACGCCAGTCAGAGCGTCGACGGCAGCGCCGACGGCGAACGGGTTAACCGTGGAGCCCAGGCAGCCGCAGCCAGCGCCGAGCAGGACGGTAGCGGCGCCGACCATGGGATCGAAGCCAGCGGCCATCATGGTGGCGGCGAGCAGGGCATAGAAGGGAACGGTCTCCTCGCACATACCATAGGTGGTACCACCGAGGGAGAAGATGAGCATAAGGACAGGAACGAGCATGATCTCGTTGCCCTTAAGCTTCTGCACCAGAACGGCGATGCCGTTGTCCAGAGCGCCGGTCTCGGTCATCATACCGAGGAAGCCGCCCAGGATCATAACGAAGAGGCAGACGGGCAGGGCGTCAGCGAAGCCCAGGATCGGTGCGGTGCAGAAATCGCTCAGGCGAGCTGCAGTAACCTCGCCGCCGGACGCGCCGGAGACGATAACGGTAATCACTGCGACAATTGCCAGCAGAGCAAGAAGAATGGTGAACGATGAAGGCATACCGCGCTTTTTCTTAGCGGTCTCAGTCATGGTTCTCATCCCCCCTTCATAAATCATTTAGTTGTTCTCGCGCGAAGCGGATCTTCCGTGCCGTGCCCACCGCCCGGCGCGAGATATTTACCAGACAAAACCGCTCGGGGTGTGCAGCAATACACCCCGAGCGAGATGCTAGATGCTCTTACTTGAGCGTGGCGTACATGACAGCCTTGATGGTGTGCATGCGGTTCTCGGCCTCGTCAAAGACCTTGGAAGCGGGGCTCTCGAAGACCTCGTCGGTGACCTCCTGCTCGGTGATGCCGAACTGCTCACACTTCTCGGCGCCAATGGTGGTGTTGGTGTCGTGGAAGCTGGGCAGGCAGTGCAGGAAGATGGCACCAGGGTTGGCCATAGCCATGACCTCGGAGGTGACGCGATACGGGGTGAGCTGAGCGATGCGCTCGGCCCAGACCTCGTCGGGCTCACCCATGGAGACCCACACGTCGGTGTACAGAACGTCAGCGCCGGTGACGCCGTCCTTGACGTCGGTGGTCAGCTTGATGGTGCAGCCGTTTGCCTCAGCGATGGGCTTGCAGGCCTCGATGACGTCGTCAGCGGGCATGCACTCCTCGGGGCCGCAGGCCACGAAGTTCATGCCGAGCTTGGAGCAGACAACCATGAGGGAACGAGCAACGTTGTTCTTGCAGTCGCCCATGAAGACGAGGGTCTTGCCCTTGATGTCGTAGTTGAAGTTCTCCTGAACGGTCAGGATGTCGGCGAGCATCTGAGTGGGGTGCCACTCGGTGGTCAGGCCGTTCCACACGGGCACGCCGGACTTAGCAGCGAGCTCCTCGACATCGTCCTGGGCAAAGCCACGGAACTCAATGCCATCATACATGCGGCCGAGAACGCGAGCGGTGTCCTCGATGGACTCCTTCTTGCCCATCTGCGACGAACCGGGATCGAGGTAGGTGACGCCCATGCCCAGATCCATGCCGCCGACCTCGAAGGCGCAGCGGGTACGAGTGGAGGTCTTCTGGAAGAGCAGGACGATGTTCTTGCCCTCGAGGTAACGGTGCGGAACGCCAGCGCGCTTCATGTCCTTGAAGTTCTTGGAGAGCTTGAGCAGGTACTCGATCTCCTCGGTGGTGAGGTCGAGGAGCTTGAGGAAGCTGCGGCCGGAGAGGTTAACACCCATGGTTCGAATCCTTTCGAAGAAATGAAATACTTAGGTAGTGGTGCCCGTTTGACGGGCGAAACCGGTGCGGTTGTAGGGGGACCGCACCGGAAACGGAAAGACTTAGAGGTCCTCGCGCCAGAAGGGCATGCTCATGCAGCGCGGGCCGCCACGGCCGCGGGAGAGCTCGGCGGAGGGCACGACGAGAAGGTCCAGGCCCTCCTTGTACAGCACGTCGTTGGTGACGGTGTTGCGGGCGTAGACGCAGATCTTGCCGGGCTCGACGCACAGGGTGTTGGAGCCGTCGTTCCACTGCTCGCGGGAGGCCGCGATCGGGTCGCCGCCGCCGCAGGGGATCAGCTTGACCTGGTCGACGCCGGTGGCGTCCTCCAGGACGTGCTCGAGGGTGTCCTCGATCAGGCGGATGTTCACGTCGCCCGGGTTCTTGCCGGCGGTCAGCTCGTAGACGCGCAGGGTGCCCATGATGGCGGGGTGGATCGTGAACTTATCGACGTCGATCTGGGTGAAGACCGTGTCGAGGTGCATGAAGGCGCGGGAGACGGGGATGTCGAAGGCCAGGATGCGCTCGACCTTGGAGTCGGAGTTCCAGAAGATGTTCTGGGCCATGACGTCGATCGCCGCGGCCTGGGTGCGCTGGGAGATGCCGACGGCGAGGGTCTTCTCGTTGATGTTCAGCACGTCGCCGCCCTCGGTGTGGAACTGGCAGTCGCGGCGGAAGTACAGCGAGACGTCCTTGTAGTCGGGGTGGTACTTGAAGACGTACTTGCCGTACAGGGTCTCGCGGTTGCGGGTGACCGAGTACATGCGGTTGAGGTTGACGCCCTCGCCGACGACCGCGAACGGGTCGCGGGTGAAGTAGAGGTTGGGCATCGGGTCGATGATCAGGTCGGACTCGGACTCGGAGTTGACCAGGGAGTCGAGGGTCGTGGAGGCCGTGAGGGGCATCTCGATCTCGGACTTGGTCATGCCGGCCATGGTCTTCTTGACGAACTCGAGGTTGTCCTCGATGGAGTCCAGCTTCTCGCGGACGATCTGCGGCATGTGCTGGCCGCGGATGCCGGCCTCGGAGATGTACTGGTCGGTGAACTCGGCGCGGGCGCCGGGGACCTGGTCGAACACCTCTGCGACGAGGTTCTCCAGATAGAGGACCTCCACGCCCTGGTCCCTCAGGATCTGGGCGAAGGTGTCGTGCTCCTGCTGTGCGACCTCCAGGAACGGGACGTCGTCGAACAGGAGTCGCTCGAGCTCGTCGGGCGGCAGGTTGAGCAGCTCGTCGCCGGGACGGTGCAGGCAGACCTTCCTGAGCTTGCCGATCTCGGAAGGCACGTGCAGACCTTTCGTCATGGCCTCCTACCTTTCTTTCGGGCCCTTGTCGGGGCCGATTCGTTAGCGCCCCTCCGTGTGAGGCGTTATTGCTGACGACATATTTATATCCAAAATCAGCCCATAGTTCCACCTTGCCCCCGAACGGTTTTTTATAGGGGGTGAACGGCATACACATATACTTCACGCATGGAACACTTCGTCTAAATAAAGTGTATTTACGTGCTTAAACGTATTTTCACTCAAAGAAAAGAATGAAAGTCGTATTTAATAAACCTTGCACTAATTGCATAAAACACATAGTGCTATGAATAGAAACGATGATTAGAAGTACTCTTCAACCATTTTGAATTCTATTCATAAAAAAGTTCATCCTATTCATTTCATTCGTCTCATTTACCGTTTACCAGACAATGCATACCGTTCACAGAAGGCTAAGTATAAGCCCGGCTGCAAACGCGCCCGCGCCACAGTCTCTTATGTAAACACTTGACTTCGTCGCCCATAGCAAACCGACCCGCCCCCATAAAGAGAGCGGGTCGGTTTTTGGTTAACCCAAGGCCGTATGTACGGTCAGGCAAGCTCGCCCGAGCACCCAGGTCCTAGCGATCGAACTCCGCCAGGGCCTCGCCCAGAAGCCTTAAGCCTTCGCGGAGCACGTCCTCGCTCGCGCAGTAGCCCAGACGGGCGCCGCAGGGAAGCTCAAAACGGCTACCGGGAACCAGCAGCACTCCCCTCTCGGCCAGCAGGCGCTTGCAAAACTCCTCGTCGTCCTCGGGAATATCCAGCTGGATAAACGAGGTGGACACGCCCTGTGGGGCCGTCCAGGAAACACGGTGCTGCGTATCGATCCATGCCTGCGCGATATCGCGGTTGCCAAACACGATCTTGCGATTGCGCTCGAGGATCTTGTCCTTGTGCTCGAGCACATAGGTCGCCAGCGCGTCGTTAAACACGCCGCCACAGATCATGGTGTAGTCGCGATAGGTGCGAATGCGGTTGGACACTTCCTCGTCAGCAACGACCCAGCCCACACGCGCAGCGGGCGTCGAATAAGTCTTGGACACCGAGTTGGTGACGATGGCCTTCTCGTACACGTCGGCCATCGACATAAACGACTCGGTGTTCTCGAGCGGCAGGTACACCTCGTCGCACAGCACGTAGGCACCCACCGAACGAGCGATCTCGGCAATCTGGCCCAGCGTATCGGCATCGAGCACCGTGCCGATGGGATTCGATGCGTTGTTGATGCAGATAAGCTTGGTGTTGGGGCGTACCAGGCGCTCGAGTTCCTTAATGTCGGGCTTCCAACCGAGCTCCTCGCGAAGCTCCCAGTACTCGACCTCGGCACCCAGCGTGCGCGGAATCTCGTAGAGCGGCGCGTAGGTAGGCCACTCAGCGATGACATGGTCGCCAGGCTCCACAACAGCCATGATGGCATTGAGGTTGGCACCTGTGCAGCCGTTGGTCTGCAGGATATGGTCGGGATTGACCTCGCGGCGGTAGAGCTTGGCAACCTCGGCCTTAAAGTCGGGCGAACCCTCGATCCAGCCGTAGTTCATCTTCTCGCGGTCCAGACGCTCGTAGAACGTAGCGCCGTCCTGCTCGTCAAGAGCACGCAGCTCGCCCATGGTAAGTGACGAGATCGTCGACTGGGCGATATCCCACGTAGCACTCTTCTCCCAAACGTTGAGCCACTCCTCAACGCCGATTGTCTTGATATCCATGACTTGGCTCCAATCGCTAGAACACGGGGATGACGCCGGCAAAGGTCATAGGAATCGAGACGATGCCCAAAATGGCGATGACCACGGCGCAGATAACCTGACCCTTGCCCATGGACCTACCCGACTCGGAAAGGGCCTTGCGATAGAACAGGAAGCCGGGGATGTAGCCCAGGCAGGCCAGCAGCAAGAAGCCCCAGCCGGTAAAGAGCACGCCCACGACCTGGAACACCAGGGCGAGGACACCAACGAGAGCCTGACCCATCTCGCCGCGCTCACGGGAGAGCTTGACCTGATAGGCGGCGGCGTAGGCCCAGGTAACGACGATGGTCACGGTGCACATGGAGATAGCGAAGGTGTAGGCGTCGGCGGCAAACGTGGCAATGATGATGAAGGCCTCGGTCAGGGCACCGACGATGATGAGCGCCATCTGCGGCGCGCCCTTGGCGTTAACCTCGCCCCAGGACTTGGGCAGCAGGCCATGATCGGCCATCATCGAGGAGACCTCGGCGGGCAGCATGGTAAAGGACAGCCAGGAGCCACACACCGAAATGATGATGGCCCAGGAGATGAAGGCGCCACCCCAGCCGGGAGCAAGCTGCTCAAACACGGTGATGGTAGCGGGCTTGGGGGCCGCAACCAGGTCGGCGTAGTCCACAACGCCATACGGGATGACAGAAGCACCAATGTAGAGGGTGAGCAGCACGACCAGGCCGATGATGGTGGCAGAGCCGACCTCGCTCTTGCGCTTGGCGCGACCGGACATGACCGAAGCGCCCTCGACGCCAATAAAGACCCACATCATGATCAGGATGCACTGCGTGACCTGGTTGGCAACGCTTCCGAGCTCCACGCCGTTCGCGGCAATGATCGTGGCGTTGCGAGCGGCAGTGCCCCAGAAGTCGGCACTAAACACACCGGCGTTAAAGGCAAAGCAGGAGAATGCGATGAACAGCAAGATGGAGGCAATCTTGATGACCATGACGATGGCGTTGAAGGCAGCCGCGCTCTCGACGCCGCGAATGACTAAGAAGGTAATGCCCCACAGGACCAGCGAGACTACGACGACGCCAACGACGGCGGGGTTACCGGTCACGGGATCGGAGAACACGCCCGGCATGATCGTGCCCAAGCAATAGTCGGAGCCGAGCACCTGAGCGATCATGGTTCCAAAACCGACATTGCCGAGCCAGGCCGAGAGCCAATAGCCCCAACCGGAGATAAAGCCGTGGAACGGACCGAAGCCCTCCTCGGCGTAGGCGCAGGCGCCATCAAGATCGGGGCGCTTGGAGCCCACGTTGGCAAGCGAAAGCGCGAGCATCAAAAAGCCCAGGCCGCACACGACCCAAGCGATCAGCGCGGCGCCGGGAGACGCGACGTTGGCGAGCTGACCGGTAAGGGCGAACACGCCCGTGCCGATGCAGGAGGAAACGACCATGCCGACAAGGCCAAAAAAGCCGACACCGTTGGGATTATCGACGTGACTGTCTTTAGACATAACGGTCACCTTATCTGTTGTTAAGTTAACATCATTAAACAAGATTGGGGCGGTGCGAAGCCCGCACCGCCCCAATGGGAGACATCTAATGGCAGCTAGATGTTTGTATTAAGACCTGTACGGGCCTACGAAACCTTAGAGGTCCTCGCGCCAGAAGGGCATGCTCATGCAGCGCGGGCCGCCACGGCCGCGGGAGAGCTCGGCGGAGGGCACGACGAGAAGGTCCAGGCCCTCCTTGTACAGCACGTCGTTGGTGACGGTGTTGCGGGCGTAGACGCAGATCTTGCCGGGCTCGACGCACAGGGTGTTGGAGCCGTCGTTCCACTGCTCGCGGGAGGCCGCGATCGGGTCGCCGCCGCCGCAGGGGATCAGCTTGACCTGGTCGACGCCGGTGGCGTCCTCCAGGACGTGCTCGAGGGTGTCCTCGATCAGGCGGATGTTCACGTCGCCCGGGTTCTTGCCGGCGGTCAGCTCGTAGACGCGCAGGGTGCCCATGATGGCGGGGTGGATCGTGAACTTATCGACGTCGATCTGGGTGAAGACCGTGTCGAGGTGCATGAAGGCGCGGGAGACGGGGATGTCGAAGGCCAGGATGCGCTCGACCTTGGAGTCGGAGTTCCAGAAGATGTTCTGGGCCATGACGTCGATCGCCGCGGCCTGGGTGCGCTGGGAGATGCCGACGGCGAGGGTCTTCTCGTTGATGTTCAGCACGTCGCCGCCCTCGGTGTGGAACTGGCAGTCGCGGCGGAAGTACAGCGAGACGTCCTTGTAGTCGGGGTGGTACTTGAAGACGTACTTGCCGTACAGGGTCTCGCGGTTGCGGGTGACCGAGTACATGCGGTTGAGGTTGACGCCCTCGCCGACGACCGCGAACGGGTCGCGGGTGAAGTAGAGGTTGGGCATCGGGTCGATGATCAGGTCGGACTCGGACTCGGAGTTGACCAGGGAGTCGAGGGTCGTGGAGGCCGTGAGGGGCATCTCGATCTCGGACTTGGTCATGCCGGCCATGGTCTTCTTGACGAACTCGAGGTTGTCCTCGATGGAGTCCAGCTTCTCGCGGACGATCTGCGGCATGTGCTGGCCGCGGATGCCGGCCTCGGAGATGTACTGGTCGGTGAACTCGGCGCGGGCGCCGGGGACCTGGTCGAACACCTCTGCGACGAGGTTCTCCAGATAGAGGACCTCCACGCCCTGGTCCCTCAGGATCTGGGCGAAGGTGTCGTGCTCCTGCTGTGCGACCTCCAGGAACGGGACGTCGTCGAACAGGAGTCGCTCGAGCTCGTCGGGCGGCAGGTTGAGCAGCTCGTCGCCGGGACGGTGCAGGCAGACCTTCCTGAGCTTGCCGATCTCGGAAGGCACGTGCAGACCTTTCGTCATGGCCTCCTACCTTTCTTTCGGGCCTTACTGGCCGAATCTATCAGCGCCCCTCCGTATGGGGCACTGCTTGCTGACAGCTCTAGTTATATCCAAATTCCATTCGTAATTCCAGCTCGCCCCCGAACGGTCAGCAAAGTTCGATGAACGGTATATCGCATATGATTCCCCCATGATGCACTTCGGTTCCATAAAGTAGAAATTCAAAGGTAAACGTTCTTTTTTCCTAATAATTGCTGGTAATCAGACAAGGAATTTCACGATTGATATTTGCATATCTAAAACGATTTCCTGTATATAACTAACGCTTATCCACGATTCGATATAGATTCGATTATATTCAGCCAGCTCTTATTCTTATTCATAGTTTCTCACCAGTCCGGTGAGAATATGGGCTGCTTACCCAACGGGCGAGGTGTCAGTCCTATGCCTTGCGAGCGTAAGAAGTAGGTAAAGATACCGTTCACGCGATACGTCCGTGCCAGAGGTCGACTAAATTGAGACAATAGTGAATACGGTCAAAGCAAGCGTCCCCCAAAGGGACTGAACGGACAGATGCATATGCCGAGCAAAATCGAAAAGAAGCAAATCGCCGCAGAGCAGCGCAAAAAGCCGCGCGACTATTCGTACACCCAAAACCGCGAGCTCAGCTGGCTCCGTTTTGACAACCGCGTACTCGACGAGGCATTCGACGAGACCGTGCCGCTGTTCGAGCGCCTTAAGTTCGTCTCGATCTTTGAGTCGAACCTCGACGAGTTCCTTATGGTGCGCGTAGGCGGCCTGTCCGACCTGGCAGAGCTTAAGAAGCAGCCGGTCGACAACAAGAGCAATATGACAGCCTCCGAGCAAGTTGAAGCCGTTGTTGCCGAGATGCCGGAGCTGCTCCTTCGCTGGGAGACGATTTTTAAGGATATCGAGGGCAAGCTCGACACCCTGGGCGTGCACCGCGCGCGCGTCGATTCCCTCACGCCCGAGGAGCGCACCTTTGTCACCCGCTACTTCCAGGCCTACGTGTCGCCGGTCATCTCGCCGCTCGTGATCGACCCGCGCCACCCCTTTCCCAACCTGCGCAACGGCGCACTCTACCTGGCCTGCGGCCTCGACGGCGTCACCGACGAGGAGAGCCTGCTGGGCCTTATCGAAATTCCCGCCTCGATGAACCGCGTGGTCGAGATCCCCTCGCCCACCGGCACCTACTCCTACATCCTGCTCGAGGACGTCATCCTCGCCTGCCTGGATAGCTGCTTTGGCTCCTACAAGCCGCTCGACCGCGCGCTCATCCGCGTGACGCGCAACGCCGATATCGACCCGGACGGCGAGGGCGTCGAGGAAGAAGAGGACTACCGCCAGCACATGAAGCGCATCCTCAAGAAACGTCTGCGCCTGCAGCCGGTGGTGCTCGCCGTGTCGGGCACGCTCGAGAAGGAGACGCTCAAGACCATCCGCAAGGCGCTGGAACTTTCGCGTCGCTCGGTCTTTACCTGCGACATTCCGCTTAACCTGGGCTATGTCTTTGGCATTGAGGGAAAGATTCCCGAGCATCTGCGCAACGAGTTGCTCTTTACGCCGTTCAAACCGCAGCCCAACCCCACCATCGATATGACTCGCTCCATCCGCGAGCAGGTGCTGGAGGGCGACAAGCTGCTCTTTTACCCCTATGAGGCCATGAACCCGTTCTTGGACCTGGTGCACGAGGCCGCCTACGACCCCGAGTGCATCTCGCTGCGTATCACGCTCTACCGCGTGGCCAAGCAAAGCCGCTTGTGCGAGTCGCTGATCGACGCTGCCGAGAACGGCAAAGAGGTCACGGTGCTTATGGAGCTCCGTGCCCGCTTTGACGAGCAGAACAACATTGAGTGGGCCGAGCGCCTGGAAGAGGCCGGCTGCACCGTTATCTACGGCTCCGAGGGCTTTAAGTGCCATTCCAAGATCTGCCAGCTCACCTATCGAGAGGGCATGGCACTCACCCGCCTCACACTGTTGGGCACCGGCAACTTTAACGAGAAGACGGCCAAGCTCTACAGCGACTTTATGCTCATGACCGCCCATCCCGGTATCGGCGAGGACGCCAACCTGTTCTTCCGCAACCTGTCGCTGGGCAACCTGCGCGGCGATTACCGCTTCTTGGGCGTGGCGCCTGTGGGCCTCAAGCCGCTCATCATGCGCGGACTGGACCGCGAGATTCAGCGCGCCCTTGCCGGCGAGCCGGCCCGCGTGTTCTTTAAGCTCAACTCGCTCACCGATCGCGAGGTCATCGACAAGATCGCCGAGGCGTCGTGCGCCGGTGTGCGCGTGGACATGATCATCCGCGGTATCTCGTGCCTTAAGCCCGGCGTTGCCGGCAAGACCGAGAACGTGCACGTGCGTTCCATCGTCGGACGCTTTTTGGAGCACGCGCGCGTCTATGCCTTTGGCGTGGACTCGGACATGATCTATTTGAGCTCCGCCGACATGATGACGCGCAACACCGAGCACCGCGTGGAGATTGCCTTCCCCGTGCTCGACCCCACCTGCCGCGCCCTGGTGCACGAGTACATGGGCATGCAGCTGCGCGACAACGTAAAGGCCCGCAGCCTGACGAGCGACGGCACCTGGGTTCCCGTCGAGCGCCATGAGGGCGAGAAGCCCTTCAACTCGCAGGAGGCCCTGCTGGAGCGCGCCTATCGCAACGCCAAGGCTGCGGCGGAACAGCGCGCGCAGGAGAAGGAGCGTGCGGCAGAAAAGGCAATTCAGCACGACTCTGAGCCGATCGCTGAGCCCGTTGCCGAAACCAACCCCGCTGTTGAGCCCGCTGCTGAGACCGCACCCGAGCCCACGGCCGAGGCGGCTCAGGAGCCTGTCGTTGAAGTAAAGCCCGCACCGGCCCCCGCATCTGAGCCGCAGCCGGCTGCGCCCGAGGTCCAGAAGGTCCAGGCGACCGTTATCGAGCTTCAGCTGGAGCCCGAGACCGCGCCTGCGCCTGCGCCTGAGCCTCAGCCGCAGGCGGCCAAGCCCGAGCCTCAGGAGAACCCCCGTCGCGAGCAGTCCGCTGGTAAGACCAAGGCCATCGAGCGCCATCGCCCCGGTCGCGTGCGCATGGGTCTGGGCCTGATTGGCTTGGGCCTTAAGACGCTCATCACCGGTAAGACGAAATAGACGTTTTTAGAAGCGCCCCGTATTTAAGGAATGCCTTAGATACGGGGCGCTTTTCCCTGCTACCATGGTTGCGGACAACACCGCGAACGACAGGCAGGAATATGAAGCTCACTATAGAATCGATGACGTACGGCGCCGACGGTCTGGCACATGCCGACAACGGCAAGGCTGTTTTTGTGCAGGGTGCCGTGGCGGGCGACACCGTCGAGGCCGAGATCGTGCAGGACGGCAAGTCGCTTATGCGCGCCCGCACCACCGAGATTCTGGAGCCGAGCCCCGACCGCATTCAGCCTCCCTGCCCCTTCGTGGCCATCTGCGGTGGCTGCTCGTGGGGCAATCTCTCGCGCACCGTCCAGCTTGCCGCCAAGGAGCAAAACCTGCGCTCCACGCTCGAGCGCATCGGCAAGTTCACCTCCGAGCAGGTCGATGAGCTGGTGCAGCCCATCCGCCATACCAAGGACGACTGGGGCTACCGCAACAAGATCGAGCTGGAGCCGACCGTGGCCAACGGTCGCGTGCGTCTTGGCATGCACGGTGTCGACCCCAGCAAGATCGTGACCGTCGATGCGTGCCCGCTGTTCGATAAGCGCTTCCCGAAGGCGCTCAAGTCAGTCGTCGGCGCACTCAACTACCTGAGCGGCAGCCACGACCTGGGTCTTGAGCGTGTGGGCATTCGCGCCTCGCGCCGCACTAAGGCACTCGAGGTCGCACTTTGGACGCCCACGGGTTCCTTCCCGCGTGCGCAGGTTTCCCGCGTGCTGGCAGATGCCGCCCACCCCACGAGCGTGGTGCGCGTGATGAGCAAGGGCGAGAAGAAGGCCCGCCGCGTCTCCAAGGTCGAGATGCTCGCCGGCGAGGGCTCGTGGACCGAGAATATCGCCGATGGCACGATGCGCTTGTCCGCCCCGTCGTTTTTCCAGGTCAACACCAAGGGCGCCGAGATTCTGATCGAACTGGTCATGGACGCCCTCGACCCGCAGGAAGACGAGTTGGCCGTGGACCTGTACTGCGGTGCCGGCACCTTTACCCTGCCGCTCGCCCGCCGCTGCGATTTTGTCGCCGCCGTCGAGGCTTATGGCCCGGCCGTGCGCGACCTACGCCGTAACCTAGAGATTAACAAGCTCGATAACGTCGACGTCATCGGCGGCGACGCGGTGCGCGAGTTCCCCGATCAGGATGCCGACGTTTTGGTGGTCGACCCGCCGCGTGCAGGCCTCGCCCCCGAGGCGATCGACCTTATCGCTAGCACAAGCGCCCGCGACGTAGCCTACGTAAGCTGCGACCCTGCCACCCTGGCGCGCGACCTCAAGCGCTTTGTCGAGGAGGGCACCTTCTCCTCCGTCAAGATCACGCCGGTCGACCTGTTCCCGCAAACCTTCCACTGCGAAACCGTCGTCCACCTCAAGCGCAACTAATCACCTAATCATTGCTCCGGGCAGTCTTTTTGGGACGGGTTTATTTAACTTGTTATAGACGTTTGGCAACAGTTAAAAGAGCCCCGTCCCAAAAAGACTGCCCAAGAGCGTGGCAAGTGGGGGTCTTCGGGGTATAAGACGGCTAATTGTATGCCGCCCTATGAAAGGAACCCTTATGCCCAGCGTTGCCGTTCTTGCCGCCGATGGCTTTGAAACTATTGAATGCCTGACCATGGTCGACGTCATGCGTCGCGGCGGCGTGCGCGCCACGCTCGTCTCGGTCATGCCCACGCGCGAGGTCGTGAGCTCGCTGCAGATCCCCGTGACCTGCGACGCGCTCTTTGACGAGATCAACTTTGACGAGTACGACTGCGTCGTGCTGCCCGGCGGTCTGCCCGGCGCCACCAACCTTCGCGCCGACCAGCGCGTCTGTGACGTGGTCTGCGAATTTGCCGCGGCCAAGCATGTCGCCGCCATCTGCGCCGCTCCGTTTATCCTGGGCGAGCTCGACCTGCTCGAGGGACGCCATGCCACATGCTTCCCCGGCTTTGAGAAGAGCTTCCCCGAGGGCGCCTATACCGGCGAGAAAGTCACGCACGACGGCAACATCATCACCGCCAGCGGTATGGCACAGTCGCTCCCCTTTGCGCTCGAGCTGCTCCGCACGCTCGCTGGCGACAAGGCTGTCGAGAAGGTCGCCGAGGGCATCCAACTATGATTTTGGCTTCGCAATCGCCGCGCCGCATTGAGCTCATGCGCGAGGCAGGCTACGACATTCGCGTCATTCCGGCCGATATCGACGAGACGCCCTTTGATGGCGAGCCCCCGCTCACGCTCGTGGAGCGCTTGGCGCGCGCCAAGGCAGCCGCCGTCGCAGCCGAGCACGCAGAACCCGGCGAGTTGACCGTCGCGGCGGACACCATCGTCACTTTTGACGACAAGATTTTGGGCAAGCCTGCGAACGAAGACGAAGCACGCACCATGCTCCGCGAGCTTTCGGGGCGCACGCACCAGGTCGCAACCGGCGTCTGCATCGTTAAGGCCGGCGACACTGTTGCCCCGCATGCGGCCGAGAGCCTATCGTTTGTCGATGTAACCGACGTGACGTTCTACGAGCTCACCGACGAACAGATTGAGCGCTACGTTGCCTCGGGCGAGCCCATGGACAAGGCCGGCGCCTACGGCATACAAGGCGTTGGCGGGCGCATGCTCGTGCACGATATTTCGGGCGACTTCTATAACGTGGTGGGTCTGCCCATCGCCCGCGTCGCGCGCGCGATTCAAAAACTCTCGTAATTACATCTGGCGCTGGGTATCCCCCAGCGCCTACAATTTTGCCGTACCGTACGGATCCCGACCGGGCAAAAGGCCCGGCGGAAAACCGATAGGAGTTAAAACATGGACACACTGCTCGAGGCCATCGACGTTTGCGATGTCGATGGTTTTTGCTATGGCAACTATACGGACGAGGAGGCCGGCACCGGCTGCACTGTAATCGTGGCACCCGAGGGCGCCACTGGCGGTGTGGATGTGCGCGGCGGCGCTCCGGCTTCGCGCGAGACCGACCTGCTGCGTCCCGAGAACACCGTCGACAAGGTCCACGCCGTCTGCCTTTCGGGCGGTTCGGCCTTTGGCCTGGAGGCTGCAAGCGGCGTCGCCCGCGAGCTCGAGAGCCGCGGCATCGGCCTGCCCGTCGGCCCCACGCAGGTGCCCATCGTGTGCTCCAGCTGCATCTTCGACCTCGCCTTTGGCGACCCCACCGTGCGCCCCGACATTGAGGCTGGCATCTCCGCCGTGCGCGAGGCACTCGACAACACCCCCACCACGCTCGAGCAGGGCAATGTAGGCGCCGGCACCGGTGCCACCGTGGGCAAGCTCATGGGCCCTGCCACCTGCATGAAGGCAGGCCTTGGCGCCGCCGCCGTGGCGCTCGGCCCCGTCAAGGTGGGCGCCGTGGTCTCGGTCAACGCCTGCGGCAACGTGATCGACCCCTTCACCGGCGAGTGGGTCGCCGGCATGCGCGCCGCAGCCGATAGCGACCAGATCGTCGACATGGAGCTCGCTGCCTTTGCCGCCGCCGGCTCTATGCAGATGCCGCTCGACCGCACCAACACCACCATCAGCTGCATCGTCACCAACGTTGAGCTCACCAAGGCCCAGGCCACCAAGGTCTCCCAGATGGCCGCAGACGCCTATGCGCACGCCATCCGCCCCACGCACACCACCAACGACGGCGACACCATCTACACCCTCGCCAGCGGCAAGCTGGGCACCCAGGCAAGCGCCGCCGTTCCCTTGGACCTGTTGGGCATGCTCGCCGTAAGGGCCCTACAGACCGCCATCGTAAACGGAGCCAAAACCGCCAAAACCTCCCACGGCATCCCCGGCGCGGCGAAGTAAATCAACCTGTCCGGTTGCCCGGCGGGGCTTGGTTATGTTTGCTGCTCTAGAGTCCTGGCTCGCACGAAGAGCACATTAAGTGCTCTTCGGCTCGTGCGGAACTCGCGACAAACACAACCAAGCCCCACCGGGCAACCTACCAACCAGATTCTTTTCAGCCCAGGCCCCTGTGTACCGCGCGTCGAAGATCTTCAAATTCAGACGGACTGGCAATCGATTCTTATAGCAGAGGCCCCTTGGCCTTTAGTTTGATACAAGTTCCGCACGAGCCGGAAAGCACTTAATGTGCTTTCCGTGCGAGCAGGACTGTTCGCAGTAGCAAACTAAAGGCCAAGGGGCCCAGACAACCTATCAGCAGCGATTACTCAGCAGCTAGTTGAATTTGAAGATCTTTGAGGCAAGACGGTATAGGCCGAGTGTGGTTTTGTCTCCTGCCCGTCCGTGCAGGTTGGTAAAGAAGCCGACCACGCCGTAGCGGGCGCGACGGTACATGCGCTCGTCGTACTCTTTCAGGTCCTTCCACAGCGTCGTCAGGCGTTCGTCGGCGCACTCCTCATCGGAAAGCTTGGTGAGCACCGAGCAGATCGCCATCATCATGGTGAAGTAGCCCATCATGTACGAGCGCAGACGCGAAGACTTAACATCCTGGTACAGATGGAACGACTCCATCATGATGCGCGTCACGCGGAACTGCTGGTCCAGGCGCTTGACCATCGTGGCCTCGTTAACGCTCTGGCCCTCGCGACCGATAAAGTAGCGGTAGAGGTCAATATCGGCATAGTACATGGTCTTGCAACGCGGCAGCGGCACGTAGGCGTAGATGTTATCCACGTAGAAGGTGTGCGCCGGCATCGGCAGGTTGGACTCGCGCAGTACGTCCGTGCGATAGCACAGGCTGTGCATAAGCAGGTTCTGATCCAGGCGGAAATGCCCGATCTTGTCCCACGTAAAGATCTTCTTGCGTGGCAGGGCAAACTTATAGCCAATGGCGGTATGCGTGCCCTCGTATACCTTCTCGTATACGTAGTTCGAGATAAACAGGTCTACGCGCTGGTCGCGCTCCTCAAACCCACGCAGCAGCGACAGCATAATCGAAAGCGCGTCGCCATCGAGCCAGTCATCCGAGTCGACAACCTTGTAGTAGGTGCCCCGAGCCTCGCGCAGACCCGAAAGGACGGCGATGCCGTGGCCGCCATTCTCCTGGTGCACGGCGCGAATAATGCCGGGATAGCGAGCCTCCCACTCATCCGCCTTGGCAGCCGTCTCGTCCTTGGAGCCATCGTCAACAATGATGATCTCGATATCGGTAGCGTAATTGCTCCCCTCCAAGATGGAGGTGATGCAATGGTCCATGTCCTTGGCGGCGTTGTACGAGGGAATACCGAATGTAATGACTTTATGCATGGCAGGCGATAATCTCATCCGAAAGATCGAGGGCGGAGTTGGTCACGGCGTCCATATCGTAGTAACGATACTCGGCCAAGCGGCCCACCGGGTGGAAGTTCGTCAGGTTCTGGACGCGCTCAAGGTAGCGCTCATAGAGCTCGCGGTTCTGGGGCTCAAGAATCGCGTAGTACGGCGTCTCGCCCGAGCCGGGCGTATAGGCCTTGGAGTACTCCTTCATGATGGTGGTCTTGCCGAGCAGGACCTGACCGGTCATGTTCTTGAACTCGGTGATGCGTGTGTAGTCCTCGCTCGTGGTGTAGTTGACGGTACCCACGGGCTGGAACTGGTCCATGTCGAACGTCTCGAACTTCATGTCGAGCGTGCGGTACGGTAGAGCGCCCAGGTCGAGGTCGAACAGCTCGTCAAGCGGGCCGGTGTAGACGATCTCGCCGCCATAAACCTTACCGTCGACCTTGACGGTGGTCTCGTCGATCTCAAAGAGGTCGCGAGCATCAACGTCACAGAACACGTCGATCAGGTCATGATCGAGCATATGCTCGAACAGCGCGGTGTAGCCGTCCTGCGGCATGCCCTGGAAGGGAGCCTGCGGGAAGTAGCGGTCGTCATCACCAACGAAGACGGGGACGCGACCGGTGATCGAAGGATCGATCTGGTCGGGCGTCTGGCCCCACTGCTTCATGGTGTAGTGCAAAAAGACGTTCTCGTAGACGTAATCGGCGACCTCGGCAAGATCCGGGTCGTTCTTCTTGCGCAGCTCCATGATGGGCACCTTGACGTCCTTGCCAAAGGTGTCGACGAGCTTTTGATACAGCTCTTCGCCGCGTTCGTCACCAAAAGCGAGCTTAAGGCTCGCATGGTTAAAGGGCACCGGCATAAGCGTACCGTTGATATTGGCGAGCACCTTGTGCTGGTAGTCCGACCACTTGGTAAAGCGCGACAGGAAGTTGTGCACGCGCTCGTTAAAGGTGTGGTAGATGTGCGGACCATACTCGTGAACCAGGATTCCGGCCTCGTCAGTGCAGTCATAGGCATTGCCCGCGATGTGGCTACGGCGCTCCAGAACGGCAACGCGATAGCCGATGGTCTCGGCAAGACGGCGGGCGCAAACGGCACCGGCATAACCGGCACCGACGACAATCATGTCGTACGCGCCGGCGTTAAAGCCTTCAGGCAGGCCTGAGGTAATCTGCATCGATACTCCTTGTCAAAAGCCACACGATATTTAGCTGGGCTTTTTCTCGAACGTGCGTCGAGACATATTTATCAGAGCGATTATAGCGCTAATGCGTCCTATAATGAGCTTGCCACACAAGGAAAGCTCAAGCACCGTGGCGCACAATATTGAAAGGTAAGCCCGCTAGCAGCGGGTTTATTCGTGTGCAGCCAAGGAGCCTGGAGCTTAGAGAAACGCTTGCAAGGAGTAACATGAGCGATTTTCTAAACCGTATGAAGTCCGCCGCCAAGGCCGATCTTAAGACGATCGTCCTGCCCGAGGGCGAGGATCCGCGCACCATCGTCGCGGCAACCAAGATTATCGAGGAGGGTCTGGCCAACATCGTCATCCTGGGCAATCCTGATGACATCAACGTTCCCGGCGCCACCGTCATCGACCCGCGCAACGCCGAGAAGCACGAGGAGTACGCGCAGAAGTTTGCCGAGCTCCGCGCCAAGAAGGGCGTCACCATCGAGCAGGCTCGCGCCCAGGTGATGGATGCCACCTACTTTGGCACCATGATGGTCAAGATGGGCGACGCCGACGGCCTGGTCTCCGGCGCTTGCCACTCCACCGCCGACACCCTGCGCCCCGCGCTGCAGATCCTCAAGACCGCCCCGGGAACCAAGCTGGTCTCGGCCTTCTTCGTGATGTGCACCGACACCCCGCAGTTTGGCACCGACGGCACGCTGATCTTTGCCGACTGCGGCCTCAACATCAACCCGTCTTCTGACGAGCTCTCCGAGATCGCCATCGCCTCCGCTCACTCCTGGTCCACCTTTATGGGCAATGTCGAGCCGCACGTGGCCATGCTCTCTTACTCCACCATGGGCTCCGCCGGCGGCGAGGTCGCCAAGAAGGTCCAGGAGGCCGTGAAGTTCTGCAAGGAGAAGGCTCCCGAGCTCGCCATCGACGGCGACCTGCAGCTCGACGCCGCTATCGTCCCCACCGTCGCCCAGCTCAAGGCTCCCGGCTCCTCTGTCGCCGGTAAGGCCAACGTGCTCGTGTTCCCCGACCTCGAGGCCGGCAACATCGGCTACAAGCTGGTCCAGCGCTTCGCCGGTGCCGACGCCTACGGTCCCATCCTGCAGGGCATCGCCAAACCGGTCAACGACCTTTCGCGCGGCTGCTCTGCCGACGACATCGTGGGTGTCGTGGCCATCACCGCCGTCCAGGCTCAGATGGCTGAGTAACGGACGTATCCCCTCGGGTCCCTACAGGGTAAAGCTCTGAAAACGTCCTCGGACATGTCGGAAGCCCCCGCTGCGTACTACGTGCGGCGGGGGCTTCCTCCGTCCTGCGGGATGTTTTCAGAGCTTTACCCTGTAGGGACCCTGCCGCTATGTGATGCTCAGGGAATCTGGGGTGGACGGCGGCTTGGCTACGAGCTGGGGCTGAGAATCTGAATGGTTGGGTGCCACTGCTGGAAGCGCGAGCGTTGCTAGTGATGATAACTTTGGGACTGAGATTTCCGCCCGGTAGCAAAAGGCCTCCGGAGCTGTTGCTCTGGAGGCCTTTCTCTCAATTGCAGACGAATGCGTTAGTTGTTACCGGTCAAGCGCTCGACGTCGTGGGCGATCATGTATTCCTCGTCGGTGGGGATGACCATGACCGTGACGGTGGAGCCGGCGGCGCTGATGACCTGCGGGCCGTTGCCCACGGCCTCGCGGTTCTTGTTGTTGTCGATGCGCACGCCCAGCCACTCAAAGCAGTCGCAGAAAGCTTTGCGGATCGACCAGTCGTTCTCGCCGATGCCGGCAGTAAAGGTAATGGTGTCCACGCCCGCCATGGAGGCGATCATGGAGCCAGCCTGCTGCATGGCCTTGTAGGCGAACATGTCGAAGGCGAGCAGGCAGCGCTCGTCGCCCTCGGAGGCGCGCGTACGGATGTCGCGGGCGTCGTTGGAGATGCCCGAGATGGCAAGCAGGCCGGACTGCTTGTTCATCATGTCGTCGACTTCCTGATAGCTGTAGCCGCCCTCGCGCTGCAGGTAACACACGGTGGCCGGGTCGATGGAACCGCAACGGGTACCCATCATCAGGCCGTCGAGCGGCGTGAGGCCCATCGTGGTATCGCGGCACACACCGTCCTCGATAGCGGCGAGCGAAGCGCCGTTGCCCAGATGGCACGACAGCAAACGGTGGCAGCGATTACCCAAGATCTCCTTGGCCATCATCCACTCGTAACGGTGGCTCGTGCCGTGGGCGCCGTACTTGCGCACGTGGTACTTGTCGCACACGTCCTTGGGCAGGGCGTAGGTGTAGGCGACCTCGGGCATCGTCATATGGAACGACGTGTCGAAAACGGCCACGTTGGGCAGCTCCGGATACTTCTCGCGGCAATACTCAATTGCTGCGGCCTCGCCGTAGTTGTGCAGCGGGGCGAGCGGTGCCACCTCAAGGATCTTAGCCATGACCTCATCGTCGACAACCGCAGAGTCATCGAAGTACCAGCCGCCCTGAACGATACGGTGGCCGATGCCATCGATCGTAAAGTCGGTCTTCTCGAGCTCCTCGAGCACGCGCGCAATGGCAGAGCGATGATCGGGGAAGGGAATCTCCTCGGTCTGCTTGGCACCACCGTTCTCGGAGTGGCCAAAGATGCCCATTTCCAAGCCGATACGCTCGCAGTTACCCTTGGCGAAAACCTCGCGGGTATCGGTGTCCAAAAGCTGATATTTAAGGCTCGAGCTGCCGGCGTTGACAACAAGTACGTTCATGAGACTCCTTCGTGATTACAGTACGGTCGGCAAACCCATAAGGCGGCCGTATCCTTAATAAGAAGTTATCAGAATTCAATAAATATCTATTAAACTCTTCGCCCAAAGCGCATAAAAGGGGGCTGAACGGCACAAGGCCATCCAGTCCCCTCCCCTTGCATCAATTACTTGCCGTTGACGATGCGCTCAACGTCGGAAGCGATCATGAACTCCTCATCCGTGGGGATGACGAAGATCTTGACCTTGGAATCCTTGGCGGACAGGCACCAGGCGCCGTCGCCACGCAGGGCGTTGCGGGCATGGTCCATCTTGACACCCATAAAGGCCAGACGGTCGGCCACACCGGCGCGGACGGCAGGAGCGTGCTCGCCGATGCCGGCGGTAAAGACGAGCGTGTCCATGCCGCACATGGACGTTGCCATCTCGGCGGCCTTGGCGGCAATCTTGTAGACGAACATGTCGAAGGCGAGCTGAGCCTCGGGATCGCCAGCAGCGGCGAGCTCCTCGACGTTGCGGCAGTCGTTGGTCTTGCCACCGGTCACAGCCATGAGGCCAGACTTCTTGTTCATCATCTCGTCAACCTCGTCGAAGGTGTAGCCACCCTCGCGCTGCAGGTAGCACACGGTAGCCGGGTCGATGGAACCGCAGCGGGTGCCCATCATGACGCCGTCGAGCGGCGTGAGGCCCATGGTGGTGTCCATGCACTTGCCGTCCTCGATAGCGCACAGGGAAGCGCCGGAGCCAATGTGGCATACAACGACCTTGCGAGCCTCGCCGTTGGTCATCTCGGCGACCTTCTTGGAGATGTAGCGATAGCTGGTGCCGTGAGCGCCGTACTTACGGATGTGAAGCTTGTCGCAGACGTCCTTGGGCAGGGCGTAGGTCTTGGCGACCTCGGGCATGTTGAAGTGGAAAGCGGTGTCGTAGACCGTGACGTTGGGCAGGTCGGGATACTGCTCCAGGCAGTACTCGATAACGTTGGCCTCGGGGTTGTTGTGTAGCGGGGCGAGCGGGGCGACCTCGCGGATCTTGGCAAGAACGTCCTCGTCGACGAGGGAGGAATCGCCAAAGTACCAACCGCCCTGAACGATACGGTGGCCGATGCCCTCGATCTTGACGCCGTTGGCCTCGAGGTCCTTCAGGACGACCTCGATGGCGACCTTGTGGTCGGGGAACTCGATGTTCTCGGTCACCTTCTTGGAGCCGTTAGCAGCGTGGGTGAAGGTGCCGCCGGTAAAGCAGACGCGCTCGCAAGAGCCCTTTGCGGACACCTTGTGGGACTTGGTATCGATGACCTGATACTTAAGGGTCGAAGATCCCGCGTTGACGACCAGAACGTTCATGTGTCTCCCTACTAACAGGCGGTGTGGCGCCGCCAGGTTACATACGCTTCAATAATAAACCCAAACGCCCTCGCGCTCGGGTTTATTGCGTTGATATATAAGTTATCGATGCCCGAATACTCATGTCCTTTGGCTTGTAAGACGAAATAGCGCGGGGATATACACCAAAGAAGAAATCCCGAGCGCGACAAGCAATACGATCCGAATGCCCGCAACGCTGCTCAACACAGCGTTGAGCAGATAGAAAAGAACAGCACCCACCGCCACCATCTGGCTTTGAACAGAAATCAGTGAACAGCGCATCGATGAATCGGCAGCATTTTGAAAAATTGAGTATTTAATTGGAGCAAATAACGAGTAAGCGACTGTCTGCAGCACATAGAACACGGGCAGTAGGCAAACTGGAGTAAAGGGAATCAAAAACAAAGCAGTTAGAAAAAGGCGAACGATGCCACAAATACGTGCAAAATGCCTCTTGTCGACACGGGCAATTACGCTGGGTACGACAAAACCGATAGACGCGGAAACAAGAAGTTGGATCGCGATTGTCATCCCCGAGGCAACAGCATTCATGCCGCGGTCTGCAAGCAGCAGGGAGAAAAGGTCTTCCAGGGCAACGAAAGCAAATGCCTGAGAACAGTCCATGATGAACGCCGAGCGAAGGATGCTATTGCCCGCAATAGCATCCCGAATCATCCTCGGGCTCATTTGGCGCTCAGAAGCCGCTGCGCTACCATTCCTTTTCGTCTCGGGAATACATGCGACAACAATTAACGTCAGTACCACCGCAAAGATATCAGCCGAGAGACCGATGAAATATGCACCTTCAGACGAGATGAAGCCGCCCACACACGCGGAAAGAGCATAAGATGCGTAAAAGACGAATCGTTCAACCACATTGAGTCCAACCAGCTGATCCTGAGAAACCGAATCGATATAGATTGCCTCGATAGAGCCGCTCACGCATGCAACGGCAAAACCCTTGAGGGCAAACGCGCCCATCAATAGCAAAGGAGATCGCAAGAAGAGCAGGGCGGCATAGTATCCGAGCATTCCCGCGATGCCTACCAGGCCACTTGTCTTTCGCCCAAACCTATCGGCGATATAGCCTGTGGGAATCTCGAGTGCGAATTTACTCACTTGATATGCAATCATCATGCCGGAAATCGCGACCATCGAGAATCCGACGAACTCAAGGTAAACCGTCAGAAAATACAAAATGGTGCTGAAGTTGGACAGGAAAACGAATGCCATATAGAGCGGGATGTTTTTATTCATACGCATATGCCGCACCATTCACTTTCCAGTCAATATAATAATCCAGCATTTCCACAATATCTTGATAGTAATCGCAGGCTTTATAGTTCGAGGCAATCCCGTGCCTAACACGACAACCGCCCCCACAAACAGGATATGCGGGGCAGCCGAGACAGGGGCTGTCACTCGGATGCCCCGACAGGCCTGAGAACAGACCCTCAGCCTCACGAATACACGACTTCCGATCATCGTTTACATGACCCAAATACGTTCTCTTGTCATTAACCTCATTGCAACAATAGATTGAGCCGGACGGAGAAAACAAAGTTACGGACCCAGGAAAACAGTCAGAAAATAGTGGATAGTAAGAGTTCGCACTTTCGAATAGATGAATGAAATAAACGACTTGGTTTAGCGCCACTTCAGAAACATCAACATAGCCCTTTAGGCACAAATCGAGAATTTCATAGAACCGAACTGAATTGGCATACACAGGATATTCAGCTCTATGTATTTCATAGGAAACACCGGGAAGTCTCCAGTTGTGTCTTTTTAAATTGCCTATTGAGTCGGGCGTGACATTCAGCCGTACAGACACGTCTATGCCCATAGATGCAGCATCTCCGATTGAAGAAACCACACGGTCATAGGATCCAGATCCATTAGCAAACGGTCTTAAAAAATCATGCGTAGACCGATCTCCATCCAGAGTGATTGTCACGCCTTCAAACAAATCATGATATTGTTCAAGAAGGTCGAAAAAGAGCGGCAAATTTACTCCGTTGCTAATAGCTCTCACTCGCAAACGATTCGTCTCGCAGAATCGAAATATCTTTTCGATTAATCCTCTGTTCGTGGGTAGCAATGGTTCTCCGCCGTACAAAACAACCACCATACGAGAGGGGTTATTGATGCGTCTGACAATGCCCTCAAGAACCTGAAGGACTTCCTCTAGGACATCGACCGTCATCTGGATCTGCGGGTATCCACCTTCCCCCTGGAAGCAATAGCGACATCGCAAGTTGCACGCCAAGGTCAATTGAACGTAGAAATAGCATCTGACGCAAGCCTTATCGCGATATTCGCTCCAAAGATGAGGTAGCGTTAGAATTTGACCCTCGCTCTCGTCCTGTAAATGCCCTCGTTCCAAAAGAAGGTTTACTTGTTTGTCGTCAAGTAAACCTGGTTCAATCTCATTCGAATCAGAAACAATAGCTGAATCGATAATGTCAAGTGTTCCGGTCAGAAAATTAGCGGCAAATAAATCGCCGCGACGAGTTCTAATGACGGTATAGTCGGCTTGACTCAGCACAAATCTGCACCTCCGACGATTCTGCTTTCATACTCATAATGAACTTTGTAATTAATAATTGAAGCGAAATCCGGACATGCAACTGCTCCGGCATTCAAGTCGGAGATATCGAGCTTTCCGGTGCAGCCACCACCACAAACATAGCGGTATTTGCACGAACGACACTTCTCCATTTGGATGACATTGCGATTGCGATAACTCCGAATGAGGCCGGCGTTCCATGCTATTTTGCCGCCGTGGCATACACCCACCGACCTATCTGGCGACCCCATTGCCCACCAGCACTTATAGATGGATCCGCATGCATCGAAAATAAATTGGTTACCCATTGCGGCACATACTTTAATTTTTGGATGAAATGTCCTATCGCCAAATACTGCATCAATAAGATGACGTCCATGATAATCAACAAGTAATCCATTCAATGCAGGCTTCATTTTCTTCATCTCATCAAGAAAGCGAAGTCCATCAAGCTCTGGGACGACATTTACATTTTTGCAACAACCTTCCTGTTGCATTAAGTACACATAAAACAGAACATTTTGATGATTCTCAATAAGCGGTGATAACGTATCTATTGAATGTATGTTCAGCCGAGTCGCATTAATTCTTACGTTAACGCTAAACCCCGCATCATCCAGCATGCATATTGAACGAACTATCTGATCAAAGGTTGGCTTCCCCTTTGAAGAAACTCTGATGGAATCGTGTACGTCCCTATCTCCGTCTAAAGTAATTTGAATGCCGACAATCGTTGAAGAATACTTTTGCAGCAGTCCAAAATAATCTGGGATATTTAGGCCATTTGTGACGACATCGACCCCAATCCCCCTCTTTTCACAGCCCCCAAATAGCGATTCAATCGTATCCGCGCATTTTGCCTGAAGGGGCTCACCACCTGTTATAGTAACCGTAACTTCAGATTTGTTAATCTCCCCAAATTTTGATTCGTAAGAACTAAGCGTCTCGTCTACAAATTGAAAGAATTCCGAAACATTAAGCGTGCTATTCTCATGGTCAAACGCTTCAACAGGTATGCTCGCCCTTTCGAAGCAGTAATAACAATCAAGATTACACGAGTAAGTTGGCACAACGATAAAGTTGGGTGTTTCTCGTTTAGATTCCTCTTCAAGCCGACGATCAAATGCGGCAAGAAACTCAGCGCGTTTCATTTTTGAGGAAAATATATACCTTCTTTCCTCAAGCTGTCGCAATACGGGATAAGCAACGTCGTCAAATGAGTCCAAAAGAAATGCGTTTGCGACCGTATTGTCGATGAGGTCGGCATTTCCATTGGTTAAATTAACGAGGATTGAGCCATCACAATTTAATCTGATCATCTCAAGCTCATCCAGCTTGACGAAATCCAATAATCTCACCTCACATGAAAAGGGCGGCTCATATGAGCCGCCCCCAGATAGACTTAAGCTTTGCACGCGTTGTACATGCAAACAGTTCGCTCTGACTTTGCATCAGCATTAGTTTTATTCAGTGATTTCATGGCAATACCTTTCTCTCGAAGGATTAATTAGCGATCGCTTGAGGAAAAAGATATGCCTATGAATGTCAAATAGTCATTAGCCTTCGACAATTGTTGCTTTACGCCTGCAATCAAAGTGATTCCATGAGATGCCAGAATACAATTCGGTGTCTTTCGCTCCACTCTCCTTTTCTGTAACAAAAGAAGATAGGGAGAGAGAGCTCCTTGGACCCGTGGATACAGCACTCCTGAATATCGTCATCTTTCTTGGAAATCGTCGATTCAGGAAAGGTCAGAATTCTCCCGCCACTTTTTAGAAATGCAAGTTGTTCAGTCAGTTGGTACTCAACATCACGAAATTTAAAACCTTGAAGCTGGGCTTCAGAGCATCGACCGATTGCACTCAAACAGGGTCCCAGATTAATGGGAACCGCCAACCTCCCGCAAAGCAACTCTTGAATTGAAATTTCGGGCAAAACAACATCTTTGCAATAGACAAGAACCCTAAGCTCCCTTTCGCCCAAATTCTTATAATTTAAATCGCTATTACTCGGTGCCTCCAAAGACACAGCCGCATCAGAAATTCCCATTCCAAGCGATTCAAAACAAGCTGCACTGGGTTGATGCCAAACATCCAAATGAATTTGAGGACATTGAGCCACGAAAGAGTCATAACAGTCCTCGTCAAACAACCGCCCCCTCCCATGAAGGCATGGAACGTAGAGTCGGAAATGTCCATCTGGGGAAACACCATGAGTCTGGGTTTTTGAAAACTGTTTTAGCGCCTCGATCTGAAGCAAGATAGTTCTTGCGCGAAGGGCAAATTCTCTACCCTCGGCAGTCGGCGTTATTTCTTTTGCATCCCGATTAAGTAATTCAACATCTAGCTCCGCCTCCAGCTTTTTTATAGCCGACGAAACGGCTTGAGGCGTTACGTGCAATATGGATGCTGCTTTGCGAACGCCACCATGCCTTACAACTGCCTCAAGGTATTCCAGCTGCGAAATATTCATCGATAATCTCACTTAACCAGTTCGCACGCCACACGTGAAAACAAGGCACTCATTCCATCGTTTGATATCACGAGCACACAAAACTCATCCCATAAAGCAGGCAAGAACGACATTTTTATGTCGTCCCGCTCGCAGAGCAATTCTAAAATGCACCTTACCGACGAGGGGCCATTTTCCACAACACGTTGCTATATCGCAAAGACTCCGCCGCACGCACCCTCAGATGAGGTTCTCGCCCAGGTTCTTGCCGCCGAGGACGTGCATGTGGAAGTGCATGACGGTCTGACCGGCGTTGACGCCCTTGTTGGAGATGACGCGGAAACCGTCCTCCAGGCCCTTGGCCTTGGCGACCTCCTGGATGGCGTGGGCCATGGCGCCCATGGTCTCAGCAGGCACGTTGTCGGCGATGTCACTGTAGTGCTTCTTGGGGATCACGAGCGTATGGACCGGCGCCTGGGGGTTAAGGTCGTCGAACGCGATGACCTGGTCGTCCTCGTAGACAACGGTCGAGGGGATCTCGTGGTTAGCGATTTTGCAGAAGATGCAATCACACATAGCTGGTTCCTTTCTTACAGACCAAGGTAGTCTTTTTGGGACGGGGCTTTTTTGACAGCTTTTTCTCAAACGCAAGCGCTCGGTGAGCCGTCGCCAAAGGGTAGTCAAAAAAGCCCCGTCCCAAAAAGACTACCCCAAAGTGGGCTGTGGAATGATTAGAACGAGAGGTTGTCGTCGGTGTTGGCGGCTTCGCCGTCGGCGAGCACGTCGTTGCCGTCGACATCCTTAAGGAGCACCGAAACCTTCTGCTCGGCATCGGCCAGGCGGGTACGCAGGCTCTTGAGGAGCTCGACGCCGCGGGTGTAGCTCTCGAGCGACTCCTCGAGTTCCATGTCGCCCGACTCCAGGCTGCGGATGATGAGCTCCAGCTCCTGCGAGGCCTGCTTGTACGTAAGCTGCTCGACCGGGGTCTTCTCTGCCATATCTGTTTCCTTTCCTAAGGGTCTATCACTGTGAAACGAGGTCTACTCGACCGTATCGACGGTTGCTGCCACGTTGCCGTCTGCCATGCGCACGCGGATGGCGTCGCCAGGCTTAAAGGTCTTGGCGCTTGTAGCCACGCCGTCTTCGCTGTACGCGATGGAATAGCCGCGACCGAGCACCTTAAGCGGCGACAGGGCATCGAGCGAAGCGGCGGCTCGGCCCAAGTCGGACGCGGGCTTGCCGAGCATCGTGCGTTCCTGATGTTCCAAGCGAGAGCTCGCGAGCGTGAGCGCATGGCGCTTGCCGTCGAGCCCCGAGGTGCTTGCGACCAGACGCTCGGGCAGGCGTTCAAAGCTGGATCGGAAAGCCCCAACCGAGCGCGTTATAGCGCCCGACAGGCGATCGGCCGTCAGGGCAAGCTCCGACTCGCGACGCTCGACCATAAACGTTGGGTCGTTGAGGCACGGACGGCACGCAGCCGCATCGAGCGCATCGCCCAAGCGCGCCGTATAGGTATCCCAGGCACGGCGACCGCGCTGGTCGAGCATCTCCAGGTCGACCTGATTCGACCCGATCATCGATGCCATTGCGGCACCCAAGCGCTGATGGCGCGTCTCGAGCACGTCCGCCAGCTCCGTCATAGCCGGCGCCACCGATTCGGCCGCCGCCGTGGGCGTGGAGGCGCGGCGGTCGCTCACCATGTCGCAGATCGAGGTGTCGGGCTCATGGCCGATACCAGTCACCACGGGCACGGGACAGGCCGCCACCGCGCGGGCCAGCTCCTCGTCGTTGAAGGTCATCAGGTCCTCAAAGGAACCACCGCCGCGCACCAGCAAGATGCAGCCCGGCGCCGGCGTAATGGCAGCGGCGCGGCTCAGGCCCTCGATAAGCTCGGCCGGTGCGCCCTCGCCTTGGACCTTGGCGCCCACGCAGACGAGCTCAACGAGCGGGTTGCGACGGCGCAGCGTGCGCTTGACGTCGTCGACCACGGCGCCCGAAAGCGAGGTGACAACCGCCACGCGCGAGCAGAACACCGGAATGCGACGCTTGCGCACCTCGTCCATCAGGCCCTCGCGACGCAGCTTTTCGGCAAGCTGTGCCACCTGTTGACGCAGCAGGCCCTCCCCCGCTAACGAGAACGAACGGGCGACAAAGCTCATGCGACCCGTGGGCTTATAGAGGTTGAAACTGCCCTTAAAGCTCACCTGCATACCGTCGCGCAGATCGAACGTGCGCTTGAGATAGGCGCCCTTCCAGATGATGCAGTCAACAGCGGCCGAGTCGTCTTTAATCTGGAAGTAACAGTGGCCGCTTCGGGCGTTGGGACCACGGAAACCCGTGACCTCGCCCAGAACGCTCAGCTGCGGAATCGCATCGAGCGCGCCGGCGGCGATCTCCACCGCCTGGCTCACGCTGAGCTCTTTGCGCTCCTGCTCGCCCGAACCGTCGAACTCAGCGGAAACGCTATTGCCGGTTAGATTCCAGCCTGCCACGCAGCCTCCTTTCGTCATCGTGCACACGGGCTCCGGCCCTGCGCAAATTCAAGTCCATCACATAGTACAGCGCCGCGGGGACACAAATCCCCGCGGCGCCTGTCAGCCCAAGTTCTTATCGGTTGGAGTTTCTGTTGTAGCGAGCCATAAGGTAGAGCAGCTGAATAATCGAGGTGAGCGCCGCCGCCACGTAGGTAAGAGCGGCCGCCGTCAGCACCTTCTTGGCACCGTTGACCTGCTTGGAGCTCATGCCCGACTGCTCAATGTAGGCCACAGCGCGGCGGCTGGCATCGATCTCGACCGGCAGTGTAACCAGCTGGAACAGCACGCTAAACGAGAAGAAGATCAATGCGAGGGTCGTGAGCCCCGCGATGTTCATGAACAGACCCATGAGCAGCACGATGGTCCAGGTGTTCTGGGTGAAGCTGACGACCGGGACCAGGGCAGTGCGCACCTTCATCATGGCATAGCCGCTTTGACGCTGGGCGGCGTGACCCGCCTCGTGACAGGCGACGGCAACGCTTGCGACCGATCCGCCCGAACGGTTGGCATCGGAGAGATACAGGTTGTTGTCCTGCGGGTTGTAATGGTCGGTGAGCTCGCCGGCGACGCCCTTGATACCCACGGCGTTGCAACCGTTGGCGTCGAGCATGCGGCGAGCGACCGTAGCGCCCGTGTCGCCGTCCGATCGTACCTTGGACCACGTCTTGTACGTCGAGTTGATATAGCTCTGTGCGGCAAGACCAAGCACCGTACAGACAAGAACAACCAGCAGGTACAGCGGGTCGATGCCAAAGCCGTATCCATAGTAATAAGGCATGCGAATTCCTCCGAATCGAGTTACACGTTGGAGGCATTCTACCCATTCAACTGACTACCAAGTCAGCATCGATGTCTTGGCATTGCCGCTCTAGAACGTTTGCAGCGCTGGTAAAACCGCGTAACTATAAAAGCTCGATTTTGCCGTCCTTCACCGTCAACCCCATATTGCCCGAGAGCAGATCGTCCAGGCGCGAGCCCACAAGCTCAAAGCGCCAACCCTCGCGCAGGGGGCTCTGCTCGGGATGCTCAATGTAGTCGGCCAAGTCATCGCGCGAGGCAATGACCGAGGTCGCCACGCCCGAACGCTCGGCGACCAAGCGAATAAGCGCGTACATAAGGTCCGTTACGCTCTCCAGCTCGGGCGAGATCTGGCGATGTCCGCGCACCAGCAGCGGCAGGCGGTCGTGCGGGCAACTCGCACCGCGCTTGATAGCCATGAGCGCACCGTCCACGTCGCGCTCCCCCAGCTGATCGGTACCGCGGATGCCACGGAACTCCTCAACGCGCACGGGATTGCGCTTAACGAGCGCCAGCAGCGTGTCGTCGGACATAACCCACTTACGTGGAATATTGCGGCGCTCGGCGCGGTCCTCGCGCCAGGCGGCAAGCTCGCGTGCGATGCCCAGCTGGTGGCGGCTGCACGAATTGATGCGCTTGACCTTGCGGAACGCCTCGTGACGATCAGCACGGTAGTGCGATTCGTCGGCCAGCGGGCGCAGCTCGTCGAGCACCCAATCCACACGGCCCAGCTCGCGCAAGCGGCTCATCATCTCGGTATAGGCGACGATCAGATACTTAACGTCATCGATCGCGTACTCAATCTGCTTATCGGTAAGCGGGCGGCGCGACCAGTCGGTGAGCGACTCGGTCTTGGGCAGCGATACACCGCAGAACGTCTGCACCAGTGCACCATACGAAATTTGCTGGCGCTCGCCCAAAAAGGCGGCGGCCACCTGCGTATCAAAAATCGGTCGCGGCAGCGCACCCACGGTATGGAGCATAACCTCCATATCCTGCGAGCAGGCGTGGAACACCTTGGTCACATTCTCGTCGGCCATAAGCTCGGCGAGCGGCGACAGGTCGTCGATCACCAGCGGATCGACCGCGACACTCTCGGCAGGGGTGGCAATCTGAACCAGGCACAGACGCGGATGGAACGTGCGCTCGCGCAAAAACTCGGTATCGACGGCAATCGCGTCGAACTCGCGGGCGCGCTGGCAAAAGTCGAGCAGAGCCTGATGTGTGGAAATGTACATATCAACCCATCGAATAAGGTTAGGCCCGAAAAACACGGGTAGGATATCGGCATTGCCTTACAACTATACTCGGTTAGTCACAGAACGGGAACGTAAGTATGCGCTGCCTTATCATCCACAACCCGGCATCGGGCCCCAGCTCAGATGAAATCTTCGCATTCACGCACGCCCTCGCGCAGGGCGGCGACGAGGTCGTGATGCGCTTTATCGGCGATGGCATGGAGCCCGAGGACGCCGTGGCGGACGTGCGCGAGTTCGATCGCGTGGTGGTCTCGGGTGGCGACGGCACCGTCTCCAACGTGCTCGACCAGATGCGCGGATGCGGCGTCCCCACACTCGTCTTCCCCTCTGGCACGGCATGCCTGTTCTTCAACAACATCGGCAATGCCCCCGAGGCGGCGGCACTCGCCAAGGCCTGCCGCGCCGGCCGCACGGTCAAGGTCGACATGGGTGAGCTCTTTTGGCTCGACGAGGACGGCAACGAAAAGCGCCATGGTTTTATCATCATCGCCGGCTCGGGCTTCGATGCCGAGATCATGATGAAGGCCGCCCCCACCAAAAACGACATCGGCGAGATCGCCTACTTCCTGTCGGCGCTTGCCACGCCCAATCCCACAGTGGCGCACTTTACGATTGAGCATGACGGCATTGTCGAGGAGCTAGACGGCATCTGCTGCATGGCAGGCAACACCTCGGTCATCCAAAACGACATCAACCTGTTCCCAGACTGCCGCATGAACGACGGTATGGTCGACATCGCGGTCATCGAGCCCGTAAAAACCGTGCAGTTGCTGCCCACCGTGATCACCGCTGCACTCGATCCCGCCGGCAAGGTGCTCGGTCGCCCGCAGTTCAAGATCATCCAGACCAAGGAAGCTAAGATTACCTGTACACCGTCGCTGGGCATGCAGTTCGATGGCGAGATTATCTCCAGCAACTCCGGCGTCTTTGGCGCCCGCGCGCTTCCGCAATGTCTCGACCTGATCGTCGACGAATTCTCACCGCTTGGTAAATAGGAGGACCCCATGAACGACAATCCCCTGCTCGGCTTTATCGTCATTGTTCTGGCCATGCTCGTCGGCTATGCGATCAACGTGATCCACCGCCGGAAGAAATAATTCCACATTGGTATGATATTCATCCAATTATCGTCTCCCCCGCTGTTTATGCATTTGCCAAACAGCGGGGGATTTTTCTTTGCCACCCTTGCAGAGTGCTTTAGCAAGCTGCAGTAATTGCAGGGTGCCTTTATTTAACTAAAGCTACAAAATGAGTATTCTTATCCGCTCATCGCATATTTCTGGACGCTCATCGAGTATTTCATCGAACATCATGAATACTCTCTGAACTTCCTATAGGCTAATAGATGTATTTATTAGCTGAAACACCGCACGGTTTTGCGGGGTTTCAACCGTTGGGAGGGATCATGAGGTTTACTCATCCTGTCAACACGCTCAAAAAGCTCGGCTGCGGCCTTGCTTTTGGAGCTGCGGCCATTATGGCCATGCCGACTTCGGCGCTCGCCTGCACCCAGATCTACATGGGCAGCAAGCTCACGGCAGACGGCAACACGTACTACGGCCGCTCCGAGGACTTCGGTCCGCGCTATGTCAAGCACTTTGGCATTGAGCCCGCACACAAGGACGGCAACGAGTACACCTCGGTCGAGTCCGGCTTTGAGTACAAGTCCAAGGGCGCAACCTACCGCTACACCTTCGTTCGCGACAACCCCTCGCAGTGGGAAGATCGTTACGACGCTTATTCCGAGGCCGGCATCAATGAGAAGGGCGTCTCCTGCTCTGCCACGCTGAGCACCTCCTACAACGAGAAGGCCGAGGAGGCCGACCCCATTACCGAGGAGACCGGCATTGGCGAGTACAGCTATGCCAGCGTCATCCTGGGCGAGAGCGCCACGGCCCGCGAGGGCGTCGAGCTCATCGGCGCCCTGATCGACGAGCAGGGCGTCTGCTCCAACGACCAGATCATCATCGCTGACAGCACCGAGACCTGGCTGTTCGCCGCCCTTTCCGGCCATCAGTGGATCGCCATGAAGCTCGCTGACGACATCGCCTCGCTTAACCCCAACATCGGCAACCTCACCTACGACGTCGACCTCGACGACACCGAGAACTGCCTGCACTCCGAGGGCATCGAGTCCATGCCCAAGGAGAAGGGCTTTGCCGAGTACACCGACGGCAAGTTTGACGTTGCCAAGACCTATGGCGAGCCGATTGACGACGCCGGCATGCACCAGTGGTCGCGCTACGTCCAGGGCCGCGATTACTTCATGGCTCCGCTGGCCGAGGGCACCGACTACGAGATCGTGAAGGACGAGCGCGAGGAGGCCCGTGCCACGACCGGCGCCCTAGCCCACGAGATGCAGCCGCTGTTCTTTACGCCCGGCAAGTCCGACTGGAACACCTTTGAGATGATCCGCAGCTTCGCTGCCCGTGGCGAGAACGTCGCTGGTCTCAACGCCAACACCGACGGCGCCTATGCCATCGGCTCCAACCGCAACACCGAGATCCACACCTTCCAGATTCGCCAAGGTATGGACCCCGAGATCGCGACCATCCAGTGGGAGATGCTCTCCAACGCCGAGTTCTCCGTCGCCATCCCCCTCTACTCCGCACTGCTCACCGAGGTTAGCCCCTACTTTAGCGATCAGGATGTCTCCTTCGATCACTGCGAAGAGGAAGACGTCGTGAACAACGAGGAGCCCAAGAACTCCATCAACTACGTCCTCATGGACATCAACACGCTCGCCTACGAGAACCGCGACCACTGCGCCACCGGCGTCCGTGCTTACCTCGACGCCCTGCAGAAGGAGCTCATCGAGCAGAACCTAACCGTCGACGAGGCCATGCAGGCGGCCGAAGGCACCGAGGCCCGCACCGCTCTGGCAAACAAGGCCGGCAAGGCTGCCACCAAGAACACCTACGTCAAGTGCAAGGCCATGCTCGAGGAAATGCGTGACTACCTCAAGGAGGAGGATTTCTCCGAGGAGTTCGTCCCGAGCGATTATGACGCCAAGAACGACTGCCTAGTCGAGTCCATCACCTACGCCGACGAGGCTCTCTCCGATGAGGATGTTGCCGAGCCCGAGGTCGAAGAGGAAGAGGCAACCGAGGAGAAGTCCGAAGGCAACAACATGGCCGCTATGGCCGTTGGCGCCGTCGTGGTTATCGGTGTCTGCGCCTTCGTGCTCTATCGCCGCAAGAAGGAGTAACGCCTTGGCTGGGCGGGCGGATCGGCTGAACTGACCCGCCCGCTCACCTCGCCCGCACGACCGGAAAGAAACGTGCAGGAAATCTTTTTAAAAAAGATTTCCCCGCAAACACTTCGCTGTGCTATAGTGCAGCACAACAGCAACAAGGTGCGACCGCGCCACGGCATCACGAAAGGAGCCACCAACATGATGAACACGATGAAGTCCCTCAACAACTGGTGGTGGCGTGATGCGAATACGATCGGTCGACAGTGAGTCCCTCACGCCTGTTTTTGTGCTCTAGGTGATTGGAAGGCCTCCGGTTTCGACCGGGGGCCTTTTTCTATCTCGAGCCCGATCGCATTCGCATCACGCGCCTCCGCTTTTCTCCTACACCCCTCCTTCCGAAAGGATTTCCATCATGTCTCAGAACACCACCGCCACCACCCAGCCCCGCACCGTCCAGACCGCCGACCGCGGCAAGCTCGACGTTCGCGCCCTCGTCCTGCTCGCTATCTTGCTCGCCGCCGGCTTCATTCTCAACTTCACCGTCGGCAAGGCCATCTCGGGCATCTCGGGCGGCATGATTAGCCCCGAGTTCATCATCTCGGCCTTCTGCCTCACCATCCTGGTCATTCGCCCCAACATTGGTCAGGCATTGGTCATTGGCCTTATCTCGGCCGCCGTGATCCAGATCACCACCACCTCGCCGTTCGTGGACTTTGCCGCCGAGGGTATCGCCGCCATGCTCATGGCCGCCATCGTTAACGCCGCCGGCAAGAACGGCCAGGTTAAGCCCGCCGTCGCCATCGTGGCGACCTTCGTCACCACCTTTGTCTCCGGCGTCATCTTCATGGTCATTAAGATGGCCATGCTCGGCGTGGTGGGCGAGCTTGCCGCCGCCATGCTGCCCGTCGTGGCCATGACCGCCGTCTTCAACGCCATCCTGGTCGGCGCCCTCTACCTGCCCATCCAGAAGGCACTCAAGCTCAACTAGCCCGCCCGGCTTTACGAGCCACCCCATCTTGGCGTTCAATCGTCGCTCGCGTACCCAAGTACGCTTCGCTCCTCTTTCGCGCCAACCTGGGGCCCTCGAAAAGCCGTCTCCGTGCTCCATTATTCAAAATTAATCCCCTTTCGATTTAACCCCTTTCGTGGGGGTCTAGGACACTCTTATCTCAAATCCCACCTTAAGGAGAACATCATGGCCACCAACGCTCAGGCTCGCACTATTTCTGCCAACGCCACTTCCAACAAGGGCATCCTCGACATCACTTCGCTTGTCCTACTCGCCATCCTGCTTGCCGCCGGCTTTATCCTCAATATGACCGTCGGCAACGCCCTGGCCGTAACCGGCATCAAGCCACAGTTCATCATTGCCGCCTACGCCCTGGCAATCGCGCTCACGCAGGCCGGCTTTGCCCAGGCCGCCATCTTTGGCATCCTGTCGGCCGCCGTCATCCAGATCACGACGTCCATCCCCGGCCTCAACTTTGTTACCGAGCTCGCCGGCGCACTGACCATGGCGGCACTCGTTAAGACCAACGTCGGTGGCGAGAAGCTCAATCCCTTTATCGCCGGCCTACTCACCACCCTCGTCTCCGGCGCGCTCTTCGCCGTCCTTGGCACCGTCATCATGGGCGCGGCGCTGCCCACGGCACTCGCCAAGGCACCCATTGTGCTCGGCACCGCCGTCTTTAACGCCGTTGTGGTCCAGGCCCTCTTCTTCCCCCTGCGCAAGGTCCTCGGCAAATAGCCTGATATGATGTACGGGCCGCACCCCAGCGGCCCCGCTACCAAAGACTCAAAGACTGTCCCAAACAACTAGCTTTTGGGGACGTTCCTAAACGACTAGTCGTTAAAGAACGTCCCCAATGACTATGAAAGGCACTCATGGAAACGATCATCAACGTCGACGATGTCTCGTTCTCCTATGGCACGCAAACCGAGCACGCGCTCAGCCATATCACGCTCGGTGTGAACAAGGGAGACTTCATCGGCATTATCGGACCCTCGGGCGCCGGCAAGTCCACACTTGCCGCCTGCCTATCGGGCGCCGTACCCCATCACTACACCGGCTCGTTTTTTGGCTCTGTCATGGTTGACGGCCAAGATACCTGCGAGGTCTCGCTAACCGACGTTTCGCAGATTGTCGGCAGCGTGCTGCAGGACATCGACACGCAGATGGTCGCCTCGGTGGTAGAGGACGAAATGCTCTTTGGTCTGGAGAACTTTGGCGTCCCACACGACCAGATTAAGCAGCGCGTGAGCGAGACGCTCGAGACTGTCGGCATCAGCGACCTGCGCGACCGCGAGATCGCCACGCTTTCGGGCGGACAGAAGCAAAAAGTGGCCATTGCCGCCATCCTGGCCATGCGCCCGCGCGTGCTGGTGCTCGACGAACCAACGGCGGCGCTCGATCCCGCCAGCTCTACGTTGGTATTTGAGACCCTGCGCGAGGCAAACCGCACACTCGGCATCACCATAGTCGTTGTCGAGCAAAAGGTCGCCCTGCTCTCGGAATACTGCAACCGCGTGTTGGTGCTCAACCATGGCGAGATCGCGCTTCAGGGCGAGCCGCACGAGGTCTTCGCACACACCGATGAGCTACGCGCCATCGGCGTCGACTGCCCGCGCGTCACGCGCATCTTCAACAGTCTTGAGGCCGATGGCCTAGCAAGCGGCACCCCTTGTCTGGATGTCGACGAGGCCGAGCGTCTGATTACGACCATCGTCGACCCTGCGCACGCAAGTGACAAGACCGCACAGCCCGCTGGCTCCCCGCACGCCCCATCGCTGCGCCCGCATGCGAAAGATGCCGAACCGGTGCTCACGTTCGACCACGTTGAGTTTGCCTACCCCAACGGCGGAGCCGCCGTCCACGACCTCAACTTGACCCTCTACCCCGGCGAGCTTGTGGGCATCGTCGGCCAAAACGGCGCCGGAAAGACAACGCTCACCAAGCTACTCACGGGCCTGCTCAAACCGGCCTCGGGCAGCGTTCGAGTCACCGGCCTCGACACGGCAACGGTCCCCACCAGCCGCATCGCCCGCGAGGTGGCGACGCTCTTCCAAAACCCCGACCGTCAGATTTGCAAAGACACGGTACTCGACGAGGTCGCTTTTGGCTTGGAGCTCGCCGGCATCGACCGCGACGAGGCCCTGCGTCGCGCCCAACTTGTCATTGACCGCTTTGGGCTTCCCGCCGACGAGGCGCCGTTCTCGCTGTCGCGCGGCCAACGCCAGATGGTGGCGCTCGCCTCCGTCGTGGTGGTAGAGCCCAAGATCGTGGTGCTCGACGAGCCCACAAGCGGCTTGGACTACCGCGAGTGCATGACCGTGATGGAGACGGTGCGAACTATGGCCGAGCGCGGCTGTGCCGTAGTCATGGTCTGCCACGACATGGAAGTCGTGTCGGACTTTGCCGAGCGCATCGTCGTGATGGCAAACGGTCGCATTCTCGACCGCGGCCGTACGCACGAGCTGTTCTCGAATATTGAGCTCATGCAGCAGGCCTACGTTGAGCCGCCGCAGGTCATTGAGCTTTCACGCCGCCTTGCATCGCGCGTCTCGCCCGCTTTTGCGCAGGTGAGCGAGGTTTCTGACATCGTTCGTATTACCGAGGAGATGGTCCGTCGTGGTTAACGTCATCGACTACATGCCGGGCGACACGCTGCTGCACCGCCTGAACCCCGTTGTCAAACTGGGCCTTGCCGCCGCCATCATCATCGGCATCTTTTTGTCCGACACCTACGTGGCGCTGCTGGGCTTTTTAGCGCTCACGCTCGCGCTGGGAGCCTATGCCGGCGTCGTCGACCGCCTGCTCTCGCTGCTCAAGCTGCTGATTCCGCTGGCAGTGATTATGCTGGTGCTGCAGCTCGCCTTTATGCGCGAGGGCAACGTGGTATGGGGTTTTGTCACCGACACGGGCCTTATCACCGGCTCTAAAGCCTGCCTACGCCTGCTGGGCGTAGCGCTGCCACTTATCCTCATGCTCATGGTGACCAAACTCAACGACCTCGCCAATGCCTGTGTCGAGGTGTTGCACGTGCCATATCGCTATGCGTTCACCTTTACCACGGCGCTGCGCTTTGTGCCGGTGTTTGGCCAGGAAATGAACGCCATCATGGAGGCGCAAACCGCGCGCGGCGTGGAGTACGACACCAAAAACCCCATCAAGAAGCTCAAGCTCATGCTGCCGCTATGCGTGCCGCTACTTATCTCGAGCGTTGGCAAGACCGACGCCACCGCCTTGGCAGCCGAGCAACGCGGGTTTTACCTGCGCACGCGCGCCAGCTCGTACAAGCGCTATCCCATCAAGGGATTAGACGTCGCCGTACTGCTCGCCAGCATCGCCCTCATCGCCCTTGGCTTTCTGTTCTAACCCAGCGCCAAACGCCAATCATTCAACGCAAAAGGCCCCGGCTCGAACCGATCGAGCTGGGGCCTTGCTGTTTTCCCAGATAAAACCCGCCAAAATAAACCTGTCCCTTTTTGGCAGGTCGGGAGCCTAGAGTCGGTAAGGGGCACCACTGCGGATGATGGACTCGCGCACCAGGACATCCATGGCATCGAGGGTAATCTCGGGCATTTCGCGGTACTTTTGCAACACCGAGAGCTCCGTGCAGGCAAGAATCACACGGTCGCAGCCACTGCGGGCGAACTCCCACATCACACGGTCGAACTTATCCATATCGGGCTCGCGTCCAGCCTTCACGTCGTCATAGATAAGCGACATCACGTCTGCCTGACGCTTCTCACTGGGATAGACGACCTCAACGCCCGCAGTCTCGCACTCTCGCCCGTAGACGCCCGCGCCAACCGTGCCGTCGGTGCCCATAATGCCGATCTTGCGCACCGGTTCGGCCGGCATACTCAGGTTGGGGTCGAACTCGCACTCCCCCATCACGGCACCGGCAAGGGCATAGCGCACCGACTCGCGCGGCATGTGGATAATCGGCACGGCAGTGAACGACTGAATCTGGTCGAAAAAGTAATGCGACGTGTTACAGGGAATCGCGATGTGAGCACAGCCCAGCGTCTCGAGCGCCTGGGCGCACTCTTTCATCGTCGCCAGCAGCTCGTCGTGCTCGCCGGTCTTAATGGCCAACGTACGGTCGGGCATGGTCGACTTAGAGAGCACCACCATATCGATATGCTCCTGATCGCAGGTGGCCGCCGTATGACGCACCACTTGGTCGTAGTAATACGACGTGGCCTCGGCGCCCATGCCGCCGATAACTCCCAGCTTTTCCATCGCCGCCTCCTCGCTGACGCCCGCGCCATTGCGCGTATCATACCCGCGCCCGCCCGGAACATACCGGACGGGCGCCGCACTCATCTATTTGTAATACGTCTTGAACAGCTTAAAGTGACGCAGCTTGGTGTGCCACATGCGCAGCCAGCGATTAAAGACAAAGTCGCCCTTCATAAACGAAGGATCGGCGCCCTTGCCTTCCTTGGTCAGACGGTGCACTTTCGCGCGCAGGTCGGGATCCTTAACGTATTTGTCGACCACGCCCATGGGAACAACCATCCACAGGGCCTCATCCTGCGCCGTCACAAACTCAGGATCGAACGGACGGTTATAGACGTACTCGTCCACCACGTACTTGGCCACGTTGAATCCGCTGTTGGTGACGTAGTAGTTGCTGCGACCTTGACGGGTGTTGAAGTCAAAAAACTTAAACGAGCCGTCGCGCTCATCGTACTTAACGTCAAAGTTGGAGTAACCCACAAAATGCAGGTCCTCCAGCAGCTTACGCACGCCGCACATGAGCTCGTCATTGGGCTCGGTGATAATGCAGGCGTGGTTGCCGACGCCGTGAGGCTGATGCTCCTCGAGCAGCACGTGGCCCAGGCACATCATGCGCACCTTGCCGTTGCGGTCGGAGTAGCTAGTAAGGACACGCATGTACTCGTCGTTGCCGGGCACGCGGTCCTGCAGAATAAGGTCATCGGTGTAGCCGCTAGCATACGAATCGCGAATGACCTGCTCCAGCTCGGCGCGGTCGGCAATCTCGTAGGCCTTCTTTTGACCTTCGAACTCGTGCTCCCACCACATAATGCCGTCGGAGGGCTTCAGAATCATCGGATACGGAAAGTCGATCTGGTCGAGCACCTCGGCAGGAGCCTCGCCCTGGTCGTTGAGCATCTGCGCGGTAAAGGTGAACGTATGCGGATAGGGCACACCATGCTTCTCACACAGCTCGTAGAAGATCTCCTTTTTCTGGCACTGCTCGAGCATGCTGTAGGGAGCGTAGGGCGCGACGATGTTGTCGGCCAGATTGTTTGCGTCCTTGGCTTGGGCAACCAGGGCAACATAGTTGTCGCCGCAGCCCATCAAAACGACCGTCTTGTCCGCGTGGGCGCGGGCAATGTCGTTCACGGTCTTGAGCATCACAGGCATGGTATCGATATCCACGTTGGGCGTGTAATCGATAATCTGGCTGCGATACGCAGGGCCCGTCTGGTACTTGCCAAAGACCAGGCTCTTAACTTGATACTCCTCGTAAAAGGCGCGTGCCACCGAGTAGGCGTTGATATCGCCGCCGAGCAGCACGGGAATGAACTCGCGCTCTTTAAACTGCAATGCCATGGAAACTTCCTATCTAGAACTGCCCCAGCAACGGGCGGTCTTTGAGCAACTGATTCATTCTAGCGTGCCAGCACAGTTCTTCCCAAACATCCACTGTATCTATCCATGCCACACCGCCCGGCAACAGCACGCACCGTTGTATGACAAGATGGGCAATTAACCTATTGATGTTGTAGGATGAGCCCACAATCCGACTCTGTGTCCCAAAGAAAGGTCGTTAAGCGTGCCTCAAAACCGAACACCCAACCCCATTCTCGACGCGGCGCGGCGCGAGCTTTCCGACCGAGCACAAGCGACTACCCCCCTGCGCACCGCGGCCGATGCCTACAGCGGACCCGCCCACGTCATCTCAATCAATACCTCGCCGCATAAGGGAACGCGCAAGACGCCCGTAGCCGAAGGGCACGACACTGTCGTCGAGCAGTTTGGCCTTGCCTCGGACGCCCATGCCGGGCACTGGCACCGCCAGGTTTCTTTTTTGGCTGCAGAATCGATCCGCACGGCGCAAGCACGCGGGCTCGATGTACGCGAAGGCGATTTTGGCGAGAACTTTACGACCGAGGGCATTAACCTGCTCACGCTCCCCCTTGGCACGCAGCTCAAGATTGGCGACGATGTGTTGATCGAGATCAGCCAAATCGGCAAAGTCTGCCACACCCGCTGCGCCATCTACTATCTTGCCGGCGACTGCATCTTTCCCCACGAAGGCATTTTTGGCGTCGTGCTTCACGGCGGAGAAGTCCATGTAGGAGACAACATCCAGGTCATCAAGCTCGGCGATGGCACCTGTCCGTACACCCCCGCCGAGGCGCTCGAAGAGGTGGAGCAGGCTCGTCGAGAAGGAACACTATAGTTGCAAAACCCCACGTTGAGGTAGCTTTTGCAGCTATAAACCCTCTCGGGCTGAGTTCCGTAACGTTAAAGTTGAACTCTATGGTTTCTCAACAATTCGTTATTCCTGCAGGTCAAAGGTAAAGCCTCAAGTTCAACTTGACCCTTTGAGACCTTTAAGGTTCAAGTTGAGGTCGAAAGCAGTAGTAGAATACTTTTCGAACCATTACCTACGATTGATTGCAGAGGGACTGGATGCAGCATTCGAACCATCGCACCGCAGCGCTCATCGCGTCGAAGCCCGCTCGTATTATCACGAGCGCCGCGCTTGCCGTAGCGCTGACGGCAACGCCGATGCTCTCCCCCGTCGCGGCATACGCCGCCTCGCAGGCAACGCAGGATCAGCTTTCCGCCGCCCAGAAAAAGATCGAGGACGCCACGGGCGCCTACAACGACGCCCGCACCAAGCTGGAAGACCTGCAAAAGCAGATCGACACCAACGAGGCGAGCATCGAGGAGATCGAAGCCAAGCTTCCCGAGCAGCAGGAAAAGGCAAGCTCCGCCATGCGCGACCTGTATAAGTATCAAAAGGGCACTAACCCCTTTGTAAGCTTCCTGGTCAACGCACAGAGCTTGGGCGAGTTCATCACCACCTGCAAGTACACCAACCAGATCACGAGCTCGAGTGTCGATGAGATCGAAGAGCTCAATAAGATGCAGACCGAGCTCGAGCAGAACAAGACCGAGCTCGAGCAGGCTAAATCCCAGCTTGAAGACGAGCAGAAAAATGCCGAGAACGCTCTCGCCGAGGCAAAGCAGCTTCGCAGCGAGGCGCAGGCAAAGGCCGAGCAGGAAAACGCTGCCGAGCTGGCAAAGCTCGAGGCCGATAAGGCCGCTGCCGCAGAAAAGCTCTCGGGTACCGGCGTGAGCGGCAATAACTCCAATAGCCAAGCCAACAACGCCAACACCACCATCGATACCACAGTGAATAACTCCAACAGCGGCAATTCCGATTACGATTCGTTTATCAACGAGTGGACCAGCCGTATCGACAACTACCTCGCCGGCTCCCCCATGGCTGGTCAGGGTTACAACTTTGCCGTTGCCGCCTGGAACACTGGCGTCGACCCCCGTTGGTCCCCCGCGATCGCCTGCATCGAAAGCAGCAAGGGCCTCTATTGCGCCGGCTCCTATAACGCTTGGGGCTGGAGCGCTCGCGGCGGTGGCTGGCGCAGCTTTGGCAGCTGGAGCGAAGGCGTTTCTGCCCACGTTGCCTACCTGGGCGCCAACTATGGCTCCACGCTTACCCCGGCAGCAGCCCAAAAGTACTGCCCGCCCACTTGGCAGGACTGGTACAACAAGGTCGCAGCCCAGATGAACCGCATCTAAGCACAACCGCAAAGGGTCCCAAACGGGGCCCTTTTTCTTATAGCAGCCAAATTAGATTAGGCGACTATACCGGTTGCATTGCCGATGGCAATAATCGCGATCATGATGACGCCTATCACACCCAACGCCTTGAGCCACATTGTGGCAAACTCACGGCCCCGATACCGGTCAAGTATGGGAAAGCGGCGTCGAAGCCTACGCCGGTCAAGCATGCCAAACGCAACGAGCAGAACCACCCCGTCGACCATAAAGAAGTACTCGAGCGCCAAAAACCACGTTGGATAGTTGCGGTTTTCGCCCGTCGGCTGAAACACGGCAAAGTGGCTGCCCGCCAGCAGCAACAGCGTCGCCGCGTAAATGAGTCCGTTCCATATGCGCCCTACAGGCTCTGGAATACGCGAGAGCAGACTCGCGCATTTGGACACCGCGGCTGAAACGGCAAAGCGCTGGCGCACGGAAGTCGGAAACGCAGGTATAGTCGGATGTTGCACCAGTGGCATCTCGACCCGAGGCGCATCAACAGCGAGAGGCACCCTGGACACCGACTCGGGACGGCACAGCTCACATGCAGCGCGTGCGGCGTGCCCCAACGCCTTCGCACTCGCAAAACGTTTGACCGGATCGAGCGCCATTGCCATACAGATCGCATCAGTAAGCGGCGCGGGAATACCGCATGCCTCACATTGGCCACGCATATCCCGCCCCGGCTTGGGATCGGTTCCGGCCAAACAAAAGAACAGCAGCGCGCCAAGCGCGTAAACATCGCTCCGCACGCTTGTCTGACCAAAACCGTACTGCTCGGGTGGCGCATAAGGACGCGTGCCAAACTTAACGGTATCGGCATCGGCTCCTTCGCGCCACACGCGCGCGATCCCCAAGTCGATAATCACCAGCGACGAGAAGGTCATGCCGGTATCGGGCGCATATCGCACCCCCGACACGATGATGTTCGAGGGCTTGAGGTCTCGATGGATCACCGGCGCCGGCGTCTCGCCTGCCGCCGCAAAACCAGCGTGAAGCTCTTCCGCCGCATCGCAGAGAGCGGGAAACAATTTGCAGGCATAATCGGGCGTGGCCCCCAGACGCTCCACTAGGGCTTCTAGGGTCTCGCCTTCGATATATTCCATCACAACATCGAGCTCATCGCCCGCATGGCGGCAGTCGACAACCCGGGGCAAGTGCTCAAAGCGGCGCCCGGCACGTTGGGCCGCAAACAAACGCTCGTAGGCACCGCCAATCTGGGCCGACGCATCTATGCGCTTGCGCACAAAGGGGCCGAGCGAGCCACCGCCCGAGCCCTCAAAGTAAACAAGCTCGGTCGTCTCGACCGCTGAGCGCTTAAGCACGCGGTCCACGCGGTAGCTGTCGTCGCGGGCAAGCGAAGACAGGTGATCTGCGAGCGCTGCCGTCAATTCGTCGTCGGCATATGTGGGGTCCTGCGTATCCATAGCGTCCATAATAACGCAGGGCGCGGACACCACATGGCATCCGCACCCCACACGTTTAGGCGTTTTATTAACCTTTTCAGCTCGGTTTGAGCCGCTAGCTCACCGTCTCCTCGCCAAAGCGATACAGCTCCTCATTAACCTTTTGCAGGCTGCAGCCTCGATCGATGCAAAAGATAATGATGGCATCGCGGCGGTCCTTGCAGTTGAGCACATTGGCACCGGCAGCCGACAGGGCCCGATTGGTCTCCTTGAGCGTCAGCGCCATGGCAAAGGCAATCTGCAGCACTTTATTGCGCCCCGGATGGCGGGCGCCGGTAAAGATCTGGTAGCCAAAGGTCTCGTTGAGGTCGGCCATGCGCACGACGCGCGAACGCTCCAAGCCTTTTTCCTGCAGCAGTTGCTTCAGATACTCCGAAAGCGACGGGGCGGCAAAGTCATGGTCCTTGATATAGCCCTCGATACTCGGCGCATCAAGCAGCTCGTTAAGCAACTCTTCGGTCAGCTTCTTATCGGGCATATGGCTTCACCTCCCATGCGATTCACCGGCAGCGACATGCTAGGCCAGCATCCAGCTTGCGGTCGCGGACTTGTCGAACATGTTGGCAAAATACAGAGCCTTCTTGATGTCGCCGTCAAAGTAGATGTTACCCGCAACGGAGCCGCCTGCGGCAAGGGTACCGGACTGCAGCTCATCGGAACCCTCGCTGTAGTAGCCCTGATTCTGCTGCGCGCCGTTGGCGTCCTCGCCCTTCCAGTCGTAGACATTGTAATCCGCACCCTCGTCACCGTTATTGGTATACGTGACGTGGATGCCCGTCATGGTCGAGCCGTCGTAATTAGTCAAACCCGTCTGAACAGAATCGACGACGACGGAAAGACCGGCGGTCGTGGTTATGGTCGTACCGACGGCAAGGTCGGTCGTAGCCTGTTCTTCTTTCTTCGGCTCCTCCTTCTTCTCACCATCGCCAGCATCCTCGGTAACCGAGGCACTATCGCTGCCGCATCCGGCAAGCATGCCGACAGTCCCCAGGGCGACAGTTGCGAACGCGCCAAGCGCGGCGCGACGGCTCAGCAGCACTTCGTTTTCGAGCTTTTTCATGATGCATCCTTCCTACGATCCGGCTACCGTGCCGGTACACAGCCCATCGTAGGAAGGATTGAGTTCGAATTCATTAGCTGGGAGCTAAGGCTGCGGCAAACGGTCGCGCAGGTGCGCCATCCGTAGCAACCCGCGGGAAACATTAGCCAACCGTAACGGCCTCTCCGGTAAAGGCGCTAATCATGAGCAGAACAAAGAACGACAAATAGCAGATGCTCAATAGGTAGGCGATAACCAAAAAGACAACCCATCCCACGTTGGTTTTCCCGTCGACACGACGTTGCTCGCGAGAGCGGTACAGCCAAATCGTCACGCCAACAGCGGCAATCAGCAGCACGAGTGCCAGCGCAGCCAGCCCGGCAAGCGCAAACATCACGCCAATGCTCACGGCAATAACCGGGAGCAACAGCAAGCCGCACCCGCATCCACCCGGACTATACACAGCAGATTGACGGCGTCTCATCATCACTCCAACCCCAACATCATTGAGCGCTACAATGCGATGGCCTGCTGAACAGGAACGATCTTATCGAGCTCCGGCTCAATCCGCCTCTTCTCTGCCTCGAGGTCAAACGCCACCTGAGCGCGAAGCCAATAGCCATCTTTCAAGCCAAAATAGCGACAAAGGCGAAGATCGGTATCAGCCGTCACACGGCGGTTGCCCAAAACAATCTGCCCGATGCGCTGAGCCGGAATCCCGGTCTCCTTTGCAAGACGATATTGAGAGATGCCCATGGGGATGAGAAACTCCTCTTTGAGAAGCTCGCCAGGGGTCACGGGCGGTAGCAAATCAGCTGCGGTCCTGCCACTTGTGATAATCGACGATTTCGACATTCCAAGCCATCTCCTGTCTCCACTCAAAACAGACCCGATAGCGCTCGTTAACACGGATGCTATATTGACCAGCACGATCGCCCTTCAACGCCTCAAGGCGGTTGCCTGGATGAACGCGAAGGTCATCGAGCGAAGCGCAGATCTGCAGTTGGCGAATCTTCCTCAATGCAACACGCTCAAAGGGCACGAACCTCCTGACCCGCACACCCATGGCAAAGCGTTCGGTATCCTCATCTTTATACGATGCAATCATAGTATCGCCTTACGTTAGTAACGTCAAACGTTTCTATAGACTTACATCTTCATTATACCGTACATCTGTTCGTATTTTCTAGGCAATTACTTCTTTGCCCATTAGGCAAGCGAAAGCAATCGTTTGTAGACATCGAGGCCTTTGAGCAGGATCTCCTCGTCAAAGAGCATGGTATCGGTATGCAGTGCGCTGGCGGCATAGGCGGGGCAGCCCTCGGTGTCACTCGGATTGTCTTGGCCGGCAGGCACGCCCGTGCCCAATAAGAAGAACACGCCCGGCAGATGGCGCTGGTAGAACGCGAAATCCTCGGCAATGAGCAGCGGCTCATCCACCAGTTGCAGCTCGGGCAAGGCAGGCGCGACGCTGGCAAACAGCTCGGGGTCGTTATCGACTGGCGGATAGCCCTCGGCGAAGTCGAGGTCGTAGGTGCAGCCCGTTGCGGCGCAGGCCTCATCCAGCACACGGCGCACGCCCTCGCGCGCGCGGTCGAACATATCGTCCGTAAACACGCGCAGGCTGCCGGCGACATGGGCCTCCCCTGCCACCGCATTGCAGACGGTGCCGGCCTGCAGCAGACCGAACTTGCCAATGCAGGGCTCATCAGCGCCCAACTCATCCATCAGCTCACGCTCGGCGACCAAGAACTTGGCCGCCGCCAGCGCCGCATCGTGCGATTCCTCGACCGGAATGCCGTAGGTCTTGGCGATATGGATGCTCGCTCCGTGAATATGAATGTGCGTCTCGCTCGAGCGCGCGAGCAGCGGACCGGAACAGCTCGCCAACGTGCCGGCGGGCAAATCGGGCCATACGTGGAAACCAAAGATGCGATCTGCCCCGTAGCGCTCAAACACGCCACTCTCGCATACCGTCTTGGCGCCACCGGTCGTTTCTTCGGCCGGCTGAAACACAAAGAGCACGTTGCGCTTGATGACGCCCGGCTGCTCACGAATCGTACGGTCGACAAAAGTCGCCGCCGCAAGCGCCATGGCCATGTGACCGTCGTGACCGCACGCATGCATCTTACCGGGATGTGTCGAGGCAAAGGCCGCGCCCGTCGCCTCCGCGATGGGCAGCGCGTCCATATCGGCGCGAATCGCTATGGCGTGCGCAGCGCCCACACCGGCATCGAAGAAGGCGCAGACGCAGCTCGGACACGGATGGGTCACCTCGCAGGCAAGCGGAGCGAGCACACCCTCGATATAGGCGATCGTCTGCGGAAGATCGAAGTCGAGCTCCGGAATGCGATGCAGGTCGCGACGATAACGACGGAGTTCTTGGAGCTCGGTCATAGGAATTCCTTTCATGGGACAATTCGGTTGTCACCTATTGTGCCGCCGGATTGTGGCGCTCTTGTTTCTAGCATGATGCTGCATTTTTTAAACGTTATATACGAATACTCTTGTTTGGTAAAGTGCAACGTGGTAGGGTCTTTACCACTTGATAGAGGCGCGGGCACGAAGAGCCGCGGGCGAGTCGGCAGACTTTGACCCTGCGGGGAGGCGAAACCCGCCGAACTGGGTTTTTCGGGCACGAACAGCCTGGTGGGCCTGCGGGAAACACCCGCAGGACTGTCTGCAGCAATGCGGGAGCGCTATCCGGACATTGGGTCCACGCTATGCGGATTCGATGCGCCGATGGCGCCGTCTGGATAGCGAGGTTTACGGGACATGGCATTGACCCCCAACGAGGCATATGCGGCCAAGCAGCCGTTTGTGGATAAGGAGACGCTCGAGCATATCGTCGAGCAGTTCCCCACGCCGTTTCACCTATACGACGAGGCGGGCATCCGCCGCAACATGCAAGAGGTACGTGACGCCTTTGCGTGGAACCCGGGGTTTAAGGAGTACTTTGCCGTCAAGGCCAATCCCAACCCGGCACTCATCTCCATTCTCAACGAATACGGCTGCGGTTGCGACTGCTCGAGCTATACCGAGCTCATGATCGCCCGCTCGCTGGGCATCACCGGCCAGGACATCATGTTCTCGTCCAACGACACGCCGGCGGCGGACTTTGCCCTTGCCGATAAGCTGGGCGCCATCGTCAATTTCGACGACATCAGCCACATTGAGTTTTATGAGCGCGTTGCAGGCCCCATCCCCAAGACGGTCAGCTGCCGTTTTAATCCGGGCGGTCTGTTCCAGCTCTCCAACGGCATTATGGACAACCCGGGCGACTCAAAATACGGCATGACCACCGAACAGCTCTTCGATGCCTTCCGCATGCTCAAGGCCAAGGGCGCCGAGGACTTTGGCATCCACGCTTTCCTTGCCAGCAATACCGTCACCAACGACTACTATCCCAAGCTCGCACGCATCCTCTTTGAGCTTGCCGTGCGCTTGGAGCGCGAGACCGGTGCACATGTCGCCTTTATCAACCTGTCCGGCGGTGTGGGTATCCCCTACCTGCCCGAGCAGCAGGCCAATGACATCCACGCCATCGGCGAGGGCGTACACGCGGCCTACGACGAGATCCTGGTTCCTGCCGGCATGGGCGATGTGGCGATCTGCACCGAGATGGGCCGCTTTATGATGGGCCCCTACGGATGCCTGGTCACCAAGGCCATCCACGAAAAGCAGATTTACAAGGACTATATCGGCGTGGATGCAAGTGCCGTCGACCTGATTCGTCCCGCTATGTATGGTGCCTACCACCACATTACCGTCATGGGCCAGCCGGGCGGCGCCGACAAGACCGCAGCGCCCGTCACGGACACCTATGACATCACTGGCAATCTGTGCGAGAACAACGACAAGTTCGCCATCGACCGCAAGCTGCCGCATATCGACATGGGTGACCTGCTGGTGATCCACGATACAGGCGCGCATGGCTACTCCATGGGCTACAACTACAACGGCCGTCTGCGCTCTGCCGAGGTGCTACTGCGTCCCGACGGCTCAGCCGAACTCATCCGTCGCGCCGAGCGCCCAGGCGATTACTTTGCCACGCTCGACGTACTGCCGTGTGGCCGCGAACTGCTGGCCAAATCGCGCGCCGAAAGCGCCCGCCGTCGCGCTCAGGACGAGCGCCTGGCGGTTGCTGCCCAGTGGAACAAGCGCATCCAGATCGCAGAAGCGAAGGAGAAGAATATGGACATTCGCAATCTCGAGGGCTCAATCGTTGCCCTCGTTACGCCGTATAAAAAGGACGGAAGCGTCGACTTCGACGCGCTTGAGCGCCTAGTCGATTTTCACCTGCAAAACGGCACCGACGCCATCCTCGCTCTGGGCACCACCGGCGAGAGTGCCACGATGACCCACGACGAGGACAACTCCGTCGTCGCCGCCATCGTCAAGCAGGTAGCAGGCCGCATCCCCGTTATCGCCGGATCGGGTTCCAACTCCACGCAGACCATGCTCACCAAGTCCCTCACCTACCAGGGCTTGGGTGCCGACGGCCTGCTGCTCATTACCCCCTACTACAACAAGTCCAACGAAGAGGGTATCTACCAGCACTTTAAGACGGTTGCCGATGCCGTGGACATCCCCTGCATCCTGTACAACATTCCCGGCCGCTGCGGCTGCGGCATCAGCGAGCGCAATGTGGAACGCCTGGCCGCGCACCCCAACATCATGGGCATCAAGGAGGCCTCGGGCAACGTCGCCTTTGCCGCCAAGATCGCCCACCTGCTGTCCGACGACTTCCGCATGTACTCGGGCGAGGACGCGCTCACCGTACCGCTCATGAGTCTGGGCGCCTCGGGCACCATCAGCGTGTGGGCCGATGTGCAGCCGCAGCTCGTGCACGACATGTGCCGCGCCTATCTGGATGGCGACGTGACACGCGCCCGCGATATCCAGGTTGCCGGCCAGCCGCTCATCAACGCTCTCTTTAGCGAGGTCAACCCTATCCCCGTTAAGGAAGCGCTCGCCCAGATGGGCATGATCGAGGCCAATTACCGCATGCCGCTGTGCCCCATGGCCGACGATACGCGTGCCGCACTTACCGATGCTCTGAAGGGAGCTGGTCTGGTTGATTAAGACCGTCATTATGGGAACGGGCCGCATGGGCTCGCTCATCCGCACCACCGCCGAGGGCATCACCGATGCCGCCGGACAGCCCGTGTTCGATATCGTGGCTCAGATTGGCTTTGACCTGAGCGAGCTCGAGAGCGCGCCCACCGCCGACGCGATCATCGACTTTTCCAACGTTGCGACCTTCGATGCCGTCGTCGCCTATGTCGAGCGCACAGGCGCCGCGCTCGTCTCGGGCACCACGGGCTACACGCCCGAGCAGATGGACCGCCTGCGCGAGCTGGGCCAGAGCGCCCGCGTCATGCACTCCGGCAACTACTCCATCGGCATCGCCGCCCTGCGCCATCTGGTAGCCCAGGCAACGCGCGAGCTGCCTGGCTTTGACTGTGAGATCGTCGAGACGCACCACAACCAAAAGGTCGACGCCCCCAGCGGTACCGCCAAGCTGCTGCTCGACGCCGTGGTCGAAGCTGAACCCGAGGCGAGCTATCATCCCGTCTATGGACGTGAGGGCATGTGCGGCGCGCGTGACCCCAAGGAGATTGGCATGCATTCGCTGCGCGGCGGCACCGTCGCCGGCGTGCATGAGGTGAGCTTCCTTGGTCAGGACGAGGAGGTCACGCTCACGCACCGCGCCACGAGCCGTCAGATCTTCGTCAATGGCGCGCTGGCCGCCGCTCAGAAGCTCGTCACCCGCGAGCCCGGCTTCTACACCTTCGACCAGGTCATGTTCGCCTAGCCCGTCATCAACCGTGGGACAATCACTTCTGATTAATTTGTCCCAACCCACCCATGTTAAGGAGAGACACCATATGAGCAACGCAGCCGAGATGGATGCACAGGAGATTATCAACTACATCGCTACCGCGCCCAAAAAGACGCCCGTCAAGCTGTATGTACGTGAGAAGCCGGGCATGAAAGTCCAGTGGGGCAACGCACACGTCTACGGCGGCCGCCGCGGCAAGACCGTCTTTGGTGACTGGGATGAGCTCAAGGCTATTCTGGACGCCAACGCCGATTCCATCGACTACTACGACGTCGAGAACGACTGCCGCAACTCCGCCGTGCCCATGCTCGACCTTAAGGGCATCAACGCCCGCATCGAGCCGGGTGCCATCATCCGTGACCGCGTCGAGATCGGCGACCGTGCCGTCATCATGATGGGTGCCATCATCAACATCGGCTCCGTCATTGGCGAGGGCTCCATGATCGATATGGGCGCCGTGCTGGGCGGCCGCGCTACCGTGGGCAAGAACTGCCACATCGGCGCCGGCACCGTGCTCGCGGGCGTCGTGGAGCCCGCAAGCGCCACGCCCGTCATCATCGAGGATGACGTTATGATCGGCGCCAACGCCGTGGTCCTGGAGGGCGTACGCGTAGGCAAGGGCGCTGTTGTCGCCGCCGGCGCCGTGTGCGTGGAGGATGTTCCCGCCGGTGCCGTCGTGGCCGGTGTCCCCGCCCGCGTCATCAAGATGCGCGACGAAAAGACCGACAGCAAGACCGGTCTCGAGGAAGGTCTGCGTCAACTCTAGGGGGGCGTCGGCCCGCAGTGCAATTCATCCCATGTAAAAAGGCCGAAGCACCATCGGGGCTTCGGCCTTCTTTATCTCAGGGTTCCGTCGTATTCGACCATGGCTGGTTGTTTTGACAGGCGCTCTGCGGCCGTCTTGTAGACTTCAGAACGGTCGCGTCGCCCTATTGCAACAATCTCGGCGATCTCCACCGTTCCGTCCTCTCGGATTCGAAAAACCATTCGGAGTCCCGCATTTCGCCATTTGATCTTTTTGCAACCGGCAAGCTCGCCGCGAAGCGGCGTTCCGATTTCATCGGCGCGCGTCTTTAATTTTGCGACTGCAATACGGACGAGCCTTCGCTGGGATCCATCAAGTTTTTGATATTCCTTCTCGACGTCTCGATTCAAAAAGCCGACGACAAAATGCCCGCTCATTTGAAAAGATCCTCATCGGAAATCGCATCGGGATCCATCGACTCAAACTCCTCGAGTTCCTCAGGAGTCAGGGCATCTTCAAACGGAATAAACTCATGCGGCCCGTTTTTGATTCGATCGGCGGAGATACGATCAATCTCGAGCTCACGCAGGTACTGCAGCGCACCATACATTTCCTCATAGGCAGCGTAGTCGATAATCACGGTATCGATATCGTTATGATCGGCGATAAACTGCGGCGCACGCTTGGCGCGTTTGCGAATGGCGGATAAAGACTTGCTTGCTTCGGTCGCAGAGACAACCTGATCTTTTGTAAACACCGGCTTTTCCAGAACAAGTGGGGACATTTGGACCTCCAAAAAAATAATCTGGATTATATTTCAAAGTATACTCCAAAATATAATCCAGACTTCAATTCAAAAGTAAATAGCCCTATCGATTCTCGATGCTACCGATGTTTTTGAGCTCGATGGAGATGAGACCGTTGGGCTCATTTACGAACTCAATGTACTCGGAGTTCGAACCCATCTCGGCCGGGAAGCTGATCTCGATACCCGTATCGGTACGGATCTTATGGTTGCGCACCGCCGCGCGTTCGACCTGCTTGCGCTCCACGGGAACGCGCTCGGGAACCTTCTCCTCGGTCAGTGCTGCGCGCACGCTTTCCTTGATAACCGGTTCGTCCTCAAAGACCTCATCGACGATATCCCAAGGCGGCAGCTCCTCGTCATCCTCGACCTTCTCGGCAACGGCAGCCTTAACCTTAGCGAGCGCTACAGCCGTGTTGGCACCATGCTCCTCGGCGACTTCCTCGACCACACGCGTCACGGTGTCGATGACCTCCTTGCCCGATACGCCCGTGTCGCACTGCAGCAGGCCATCGGGGATAAGCATACGGTCCTCGCCGGCGATCTTGCGCTTCTTGTCCACGTAACCGATCTCCATGGTGCTCGCGCGCACGATGGCGTAGCTCGGCACCTTTTGCGAAGGGTTCGGCAGAATGGCGTAGTGGCGCGCGATGTCGTTGCGCACCTCCCCCTCCTCGCGGCCCACTTCGTGCATAAAAGCCTGCTTGGAGCCCAGCAGCATCACGGCAAACCAGCGGGCATCCTCATCGTCGTCAAAATCGGCCACGAGCACGTCGGTGGACTCGGCTTTCTCGGCTTTGGTGAGTTCCGAAGAGATGAACTCTGCGACCTGCTGAGACAGGTCCACGAACTCGCGCTCGCCGAAGAAATAGCCCTTGAGCTCGCCGCCGAATGCAGAGTTCTCCGCAAACGTGGCACGTTTGTTATCGGCCGAGGTGCGGGCGCGACGCAGATGCGTAGTCACAAAGCTGCGGACAGTACGGCTCTCGATATCGAGCTCGCGCTGGCTCATAACGTTGACGGCAGAGTCAAAGTCCAAGATATGCAGGATCGCGTGGTTGATTTTCATATACGGCATTCCGTTCTAAATCGAATTGAGCACGAACCAGTATAGCGGTCGGACCAGCCCCAAGCGCATCGAAGATCGGTGCATGGGGGTCAGGTTAGTTTGCACCAATGGCTAGCGCAGAAGCTCGGACTGCCAGGCCTCGAGCTGCTCTGTCAGGCTTTTGCCGGCGGCGGGCACATTGAGCTCGGGGCGTTTGGGCAGCAGTGCACATTTAAGGATTGCAGCGACGGTCTGCGAGATAAAGCGTCTCGTATCCTTGTCAAAACCCTGAGCCGCCTGAAGCATCACCGGCAAGCTCTCTCGCATATTGGACCCTATATCGGCAAATCGCTCGGCACCCGTCGCCTCCAGCACCGAAAACAACGCATCAATAAATCGTTCACGCTCGTCAGGAGCCACCGCAAGCAGCATCTCACGAATAGAGCCGTCGACGTATCTTGCGCCGGCGGACAGGTGCTCGCGATACACAAAGTCACAGCCGTTGACCACCCAGCTAAAGGGATTATGCTGCAGCAAGCTGAACTCAGTGCTCTCGACAATGGCATAGTCCTCCTGTGTCTCGAACATCATGCCGAAAATCGACGACTGGGGCAGCGTCTTATCGATGCGACCGGAAAGGCCCGCAAAGGCACCGCCACTCAGAAATTCCTCGACAAAGCCCGGTCCATCGTGAGAATAAGCTCGTTCGATTCGGGTGCATGCGGCGTCCGAGCACATCGCCGAACCGTATACCGCCAGGTTTCCGCCCTTGGAATGGCCGCCGCACAAAAGCGGCCCATCAGTCACGTCCGCCACTTCGTCCACATAGTGCGCTGCAGACACCTGCGAAGGCACAGGACACCGGAACGCCATGTTAAAGTCCTCTTTCCAGCCCACAATCGTGCTGTCGGTCCCCCGGAAGGCAAGATAGGAAAACCCTGCCGGAAATCGGAACGTCGCAGCTGCAAACTGCTCCGTTGTCGTCGCGTCGCTCACCGCACGATAGCCACAAACGCGCACACCACGGTAGCGAGGATTTGCCGCCACCGCCTCCAGCAAGGCACGGCTCCTCTCTGGATCCCATAGATCACCGATCATAGACTGGTAGCACTCGGCACGCAGCAACTCGCGCACGTCCAAGCCCTGCCAGTCCGCAAGCTCCGGCATATCGCCCGGCAGGCGCAAATACGACAGCCATGCAAACACCAGGCTATCCACCGCACAGAAAGACCGTTCCTCAAACGAATCGAATGCCGTCTGGGCATACGTCAAAAAGTTAGGCGATTCCGACATAACCCTCCCATCAAAATGGTGCATTGGGGTAATGGTACGTTGGGGTCAGGTTAGCTTGTACCAATGTGGTGCAGATAAACCTGACCCCAATGCACCAACGTGGTGCAAAGTAACCTGACCCCCTTGCACCAAAAAGGCGCCCGGGCCGTGTGGACCCGGACGCCTTCATTGTAGCTTGTTGCCTAAACGAGCCGAATTTAGTAGGAGAAGTCGACGCTGTCGATAATGTCCTTGAGAGCCTTGGCGGAGGCGGTGAGCTCATGCTGCTCGTCATCGTTCAGCGGCACGGGGACGCGGCAGACAACGCCGTCGCGGCCAACGACCGTCGGCATGGAGATGGCAAGGTCGGACAGGCCATACTCGCCCACCATGAGCGAGGACACGGGCAGAACGGTCTGCTCGTCGCGCATGACAGCGGTGCAGATGCGCTTAACAGCCATGGCAACACCGTAGTAGGTGGCGTGCTTCTTCTCGATGATGGTGTAGGCGGAGTTCTTGACATCCTCGGCGATACGCTTCTCGGCGGCCTCGTGCTCCAGATGGCCGTGAAGCTCGCAGAAGGTGTTCAGCGGCACGCCGGCAACCTGAGCGCTGGACCAAGCGACGAACTCGGAATCGCCATGCTCGCCCATGACGTAAGCCTGGACGTCGCGCGGGTCAACCTCGACGTGGGCGCCCAGCATCTGCTGCAGACGACCGGTGTCGAGCACGGTACCGGAGCCGATAACGTGACCCTCGGGCAGGCCGGACATCTTGATGGCAGCGTAGGTCAGAACGTCAACCGGGTTAGAGACGATCAGCAGGATGCCGTCAAAGCCCGACTTCTTAATCTCGGGAATAATGGACTTGAAGATGTTGACGTTCTTGTTGACCAGGTCTAGGCGGGTCTCGCCGGGCTTCTGAGCAGCACCAGCGGTGACGACGATCATAGCGGCGTCAGCGACATCGGAATAATCGCCGGCGTAGATCTTCATCGGCTCGGCAAACGTCATGCCGTGCGCGATATCCAGGGCCTCGCCCTCGGCGCGGTTCTTGTCCACGTCGATCAGGACCATCTCGGAGAACAGACCGCTCTGCATCAGTGCGAATGCCGAAGACGAACCGACGAAACCGCAGCCGACAATAGCGACCTTCTTCTCGTTAACCATTATGTACTCCCATCTCTCTCCACAAACAAACCGCCCGGGAACGACTCGAGCGGTTTGCCGTAATCCCAATACTTCCAATCGGGACTTTGATTATGCTCCTATTCGCAGCCAAAAATCGACCGTTTACCGAAATTGTTTGCAGAATTCGTAAAATAACTGTACGAAATCGATTTCGAGCTATTGACGAACCGCCAGCGCCTAGTAAAGACCGGCCTCGCGAATAGCCTCAACGGCCAGCGCAATCTGATCGGGCGGCAGCACCAGCGCCATGCGCACGTGGCCCTCGCCCGAAGGACCAAAGCTCGCACCCGGCGTCACGACAACGCCGGCCTTCTCCATAAGCTCCTCGCAAAATGCCATGGAATCGGTGCGGCCACCGGGAAGCTTGGCCCACACAAACATGGAGCCATGCGCATTGGGGCGCTCCCAGCCCAGGCCCTCAAGACCGTCGCACAGGGCATCACGGCGCTCCTGGTACTTCAGGCGCTGCGCCTCGACCTCGTCGCGCGGACCATTAAGGCACGCGATAGCGGCCTTCTGGATCGGGAAGAACATGCCAAAGTCAATCTGGCTGCGCAGCTTGGTAAAGGCCGAGACCACGTCCTCGCGACCGACCAAAAAGCCGATGCGCGCGCCGGTGACGTTAAACGACTTGGAGAGCGAGAAGAACTCCACGCCCACCTCGAGTGCACCGGGATACTGCAGGAAGCTGCCGCCCGGCTCGCCGTCGAACACGATGTCGGAATAAGCGTTGTCATGGACAATCAGCAGGTCGTGCTCACGGGCGAAGGCAATAATCTCCTCGTAAACCTCGGGCGTGCCCACCGAGCCGACCGGGTTTGCGGGCAGCGACACGATCATATACTTGGCACGATCGGCCACCTCGGGATCGATACCCGCCACATAGGGCAGGTAATTATGCTCGGCGACCAACGGGTAGTACTCGAGCTTGGCGTCGGCGATCTTGGCGCCTGCCTCAAAGACCGGGTAGCACGGATCGGGAACCAAAATGGTGTCACCCGGATCGAGCAGGGCCAGGCCCAAATGGCCCACGCCCTCCTGCGTGCCGTTGCACGACTGCACCATAGACGGCGTAATGCCGGAGACACCAAAGCGACGCTCATAGTAATCGCACACGGCTTGCTTGAGTTCGGGCAGATCGCGCAGGGCATATTTCCACATCTCGGGGTCCTGGGCGGCCTGGGTCAGCGCCTCGACCACATGGTCGTACGGCTTAAAGTCGGGCGTGCCCACGCTCATGTTGTAAATGGTCTTGCCCTGAGCCTTCAGCGCGAGAAGCTTGTTGTTGAGCGAGGCGAAGACCTCCGCGCCAAAGCGGTCGAGACGCTGCGATGCCTGCATGGTGCCACCTTTCGATATGAAAAACGCGGCGCTCCGACAAGAGCGCCGCGCGATACGGGCCATCAGATTGCAAAAGTGTAACGCTTACAAACCCCGCATTGGTTCAATTTAGCCAACCTTAGTCAATTGCATTGAGCGCGTCGATCTGGGCGAGCCACAGGCGCGAGCTGGCGTCACTCGGCATGCGCCAATCGCCGCGCGGGCTGAGCGTGACCGAGCCCACCTTGGGGCCATCGGGCAGGCAGCTGCGCTTAAACTGCTGGGCAAAGAAGCGACGGTAGAACGTGCGTAGCCACGTGTGAATGGTCTTGACGTCGTAGACGCCCTCGAAGCTCTTGAGCGCCATGCGGTAGATCTTGCCCGGCTCAAAGCCAAAACGCAGCAGGTAGTAGAGGAAGTAATCGTGCAGCTCGTACGGGCCCACCAAATCCTCGGTCTTCTGCGCAATCTCGCCGTCGCCCGTGGGCGGCAGAAGCTCGGGGGACACCGGCGTATCGAGGATATCGAGCAAGACCTCGGCAATACGCCCGCCAAAGACATCAGCCGCATAGCGCACCAGATGGCGCACAAGCGTCTTGGGCACGCTCGCGTTGACGGCGTACATGCTCATGTGGTCGCCGTTATAGGTAGCCCAGCCGAGCGCCAGCTCCGACAGGTCGCCCGTGCCGATGACAAAACCGCCGGCCTGGTTGGCCAGATCCATCAGGATCTGTGTACGCTCGCGAGCCTGGCTGTTCTCGTAGGTCACGTCCTGCACAGCAGGGTCATGCTCGATATCCTTAAAGTGCTGCTCCACGGCCGCGTGAATCGAAACCTCGCGGAAGCCCACACCCAGGTCGCGGGCAAGCGACTCGGCATTCGACTTGGTGCGATGCGTCGTGCCAAAGCCGGGCATGGACACGGCAGTGATGCCCGTGCGCGGCAGCCCCAGTGCATCGAAGGCACGCACGGTCACAAGCAGCGCCAACGTGGAATCCAGACCGCCCGAAAGACCGATGACTGCAGCCTTGGTACCCGTATGGGCAAGGCGGGTCTTGAGGCCGGCAGTCTGCAGGTCGAGGATGGTCTCGCAACGCTCGGCCAGGTCACCATGGTCGGCCGGAACAAAGGGCGCGCGCGGGAAAACGCGGTCGATGTCGCAGGCGTTGCGCAGGACGGGAGCCTCGGAGAGCGTGCCCTCAAAAGAGAACTCAACGGTCGTGGCCTCCGGAGCATCGTCGGCACGCGTCCACGTCGTCGAGCGACGGCGTTCAGCAACCAGGCGGTCAAGGTCAACGTCGGCGATGGCCATATCGCAGGTAAGGAGCTTCGTGGCGGCGAGCTTAGATCCGTTTTCATAGACGAGGTTCTCGCCCGCAAAGACCATATCGGTCGTGGACTCGCCCTCGCTCGCATCCGCGTAGGCATAGGCGCAGTACAGGCGCGCGCTTTGGTTAGAGATAAGGCTGCGGCGGTAATCTGCCTTACCGATGATCTCGTCGGAAGCGGAGGGGTTGAGAATCACCGTGGCACCGGCAAGCGCCATCTCGGTCGAAGGGGGCGCCGGCACCCACAGGTCCTCACAGACCTCAACGCCCAGCACCAGGTCCTCGGCGCCCTCATCACAGCAACGGTAGACAAGCCCCGAACCCAGCGGGACCGGACCCTGACCGGCAAATTCAACCCACACGGGATCCGCAGGCGCCGGAGCAAACCAACGGCGCTCATAGAACTCGCCATAGTTGGGCAGATACTTCTTGGCCGTGAGACCCAAAAGCTCGCCCGCGCAGCACACGGCGGCGCAGTTGTAGATATTCTCGGCAACTGTAACGGGAAGACCGACAGTAAAGACAATCGGCAGCTCACGAGTCTCGTCGAGGATATGCACCAGAGCAGCCTCGCAGGCGTGAAGCAGCGTGCGGTTATGGAACAAATCGGCCGCGGTATAGCCGCACAGGTTAAGCTCGGGCAGCACCAACGCACGAACGCCGCGCTCAGCAGCCTCGCGAACAGCCGCCAGCGCAACCTCGGCATTGCCCTCGACATCGGCCACGCGAATCCGCGGCGACGCCGCCGCCACACGCAAAAAGCCATCGTTCTTATTAGCCGAAACGCAGCATTGCCTTGTTGATCTGGACACTGGAGGCCCCTTCTACCCTGAGATTCAGTCTAACGGACGTTCACATATCTCTAACTAGCCAAAGCAACCTCCCAGTTTACTGAGAGGCCAACCTGTGCTAAGAGCATGTATTTCAAAATTAAGGCATATCAACGTCACATCTTTCGCAAATAATTCAATTGAAACACAACTACCATCATAATTGAAAATACACCAAGTCCTGTAACGAGAATTGAGAACATCGCGATGCTCGTGAACAGCGAAACAAGGAGTGTTGAAATAACAACAGCAACCGATTGCAAAGACTCCCTAATTGAAAACAGGCCTATCGATTCAGATCCGTCTCTCGCCAAATCCTGCAGCGATGTTATGAGAAGCACATCTTGAATGGCGTTTCCGGCACCGACGATAAAAAGGGAAATAAACGATATCCCAGACGCATAGCGATAGCCAAACGCCAGATACGCACCGAGCGCAAGATACGTCACAAAACAATATGATTTAACGCAATCGGAACCACTGATTAAACGACCATATATTGTATTTCCGAACAACAGTCCGATTGTAAGACTACTCTGAAGGAATCCGTATTGTATCGATGACGAGTCAAATTGCAATTGCGCTATAGCTGGCAAAAGAGAATTCAGAGAGCCGAATGCCACGCCACTAGAAATATCGATTAATAGGAAACCAATTGCCAAGTGCTTCGCGCTAAGATCACTAAATGCAGTCCTGTTTTTTTCATTTTTGCTTATCCCCTCTTTATCATTAACCTCGATAACCGACGGAACATCTCGCAGCAACCAGAACGACACGGCAAAAGAAAGCGCGTCTAATGCAATAACAGCCTCCGCCCCAAATTGAGCGACAACAAAACCGCCGGCAACTGGCCCCAGAACCATCATCAAATTCTGCAGAAACCCAAACGAATTATTAATTACGTCGCGATTGATACTATTCGTATTGGCTCTTAACAACGAGTAAAAGCAGGGCATTTCAACCGTTCGGCAAAGCGATACCGCACACGTAATAGCAAACATACTCCATTTACTATCAATAAAAATATAGCAAACGAATAATCCCGCGCGAATTAAGTCTGCCAATCTCATGGCCTGCAGTGTCCCGATACCCATCTTCTGAGGCAGCTGCGCGAGCGCAGCTGAAAACAGAGAGGGGGCAAATCTGCAGCAGACCATCAAAGCAGTTGCAGAAACATCGTGAGTTACCTCGTAAATCAGCATTGGCAAAGCAATATTCGCACACCAATTGCCTATTTCGCTTATCCCTCTAGCAATAAATAGGACCCGAACCGGACGGCTAGCTCTCAATACCGTGAACATCACGATTAACCTCGTATTTCAGGCCTCGTTCATCCCTTAATAGGAATCCATAATCAACCAAATACCGCCTCAACACGGCATAATCAGGATAGAGCTGTGAAAGCACACGATTAACCTGAAGCTCCGTATAACTTGTATTTAATTCAAAGAAAGAGACGGCCCATAGCAGCATGATTCTTTTATAGCTTTCCTTTTTTGGAATTGAAACCAGCTCGCCATTCTTGAGAAATCGTTTTTTAAAGTCTATTAGCTCATCCATTCACATCCTCCATTTCATACGCATCTAATACTAAAAATGCATACGCTTTAGGTCATCGCATTCGGCTTCTTTATTCGAACTAAACTCGAACTAATCTAAATTATTTGCTCAAACACTCTTCGAAAGCTCGTTTTTCACTCTGAGTAAAATGCCCTTCCCAGTCAGTCCACGAACAGGAAGGCAACTCACAACGAGCGGAGTCGAAGCCCCCTGCCGTCGGTCGCTCAAAATGCACGATAACCTTTTCGATATCGCCATCGGTAATCAGGTCAGAATGAATGACCTCGGTACCGTCTTCGAATGTCATATACGGGTACATCACGTAAACCACCTCGCAATCGTAAGTCCAGTTTAGCATCAAGCTATTTCGCCAAAGACAGCAAGCCCCCCTTGATGAGTTGATGGTATCTGTTAAATGTCACGTACGATTCACATCTGGTGGGTACCCTGATGGCTACACGAAACGGAGCAGATTTACACCGGGAGGACCCCGTATGACAACCAAGTACACCGACGCGCCGCGCACGCGCGTCATGACACCGGCCGCGCTCAACAACGGCGTGCACGAGAACCATTCCATCGGACAGACCATGGCCATCGCGCCCAAAAAGGGCCTGTTCGACGACATTTCCATTCCTCAGATCATCGCCGGCGCCGCAGCCGCTGCCACAAGCGTCGCGCTTGCTTCCAAGATTGGCATCGCCGGTTCAGTAATCGGCGCCGCCGTGAGCTCGGTCATCACCGTTGTGTCCTCGCAGGTCTACCGTCACTTTATCTCTGCCAGTGCCGAAGCCCTCAAAGGCACGCACGCCGCCGTCGACTACCCCGCCGGCGCCTATGAGCCCGTTGAGTTTAATGCCGAGGAGCACTTGGGCGGCGCCGCGACTACGCAGGAGATGCGCCAGATTGCGGGGCGCGCGACCACGGCGCGCGTCGCTCCCGACAGCCTGCGCGCCAAGGCGGCGGCAGAGCGCAGCCAGACGCAAAAGAAGGTCATCGTCTTCTCGATCGCCATCGCCATCGTCGCGGCCATCGCCTGCGCCGGCGCCATCCTTATCACCACCGCCGGTGAGGGTCTAGGCGAGCGCCCCGAGCCAATCCTTTCGTCGCGCACGACCGAGAGCGATGCAAATGGCGCCACCCAGTCACAAGATCAGCAGGCACAGACGGACGGCACGCAAGACAGTTCCACCTCTGCCGATTCGTCCTCGAACACCCAAAACCAATCGCAGGGCACCGATTCCTCTACGTCCAACAGTGGCACGCCGTCCGGCACGACCGACTCAAGTCAAACGACTGACGGTTCGCAGCCGAACACGGGCGGCCAGACGAGCGACACCACGTCGGGAACGGGCACAGCAGACAGCAACAACAGCAATTCGAGTGGCACCACATCGGGCACGACATCTGACAGTTCAAGCCAAGGCACGACATCGGGCAACTAGGCACTGCATCCCCAGATAGGCAACCTGTACAACGGGCGCGAATCGATAGCGGTTCGCGCCCGTTTGCCTTGGGCGCCGCTATGGCGAACGCTCTGCGATGGTAAGATGCTTTACGTGTGTAAAGAGGAGATTTGCCATGAGCAAGACAATAGTTAGGCCCACGCTATCGCTGGGCAACCACATCTACCTGTATCGCCTGCTGCGCGATGCGATTGGGTGCGGCAAGCAAACGTTTATGACGCAGGTCGAGGAGGCACTCGCCGCGGGCGACATGGCCGCTTATGACCTGGGCTTTGAGTCCACGCGCGAGCTGCTCGAGGAGCTTAACGACTGCATTAAGCTGACCGTCTTTAAGGGTGGTCGCCTGTATGCCACCGTCATCGCTAACGATGCCTGGGATGCCGCCCTTGCCAAGGGCGAGGACAAGCCCAAGGCAGCCAAGGGAGCCAAGCAGTCCTACAAAAAGAAAAAGCGCGGCGAGAAGGACCTGAAGGCCGTGCGCCCCAAGCACGCTAAGCGCCCCGAGCCCGAAGCCATAGTTGAAGCCGTGCCGGAACCCGAGCCCGAGGCAGAGATCGAAGTCGCTATTGAGGTAACGGCAGAAGCCGAAACCGAAATCACCGCCACGACCGATCCCGAAGTCATATCCGAGCAGGAAGCCACTGCGGAGCTCAACGAAGCTCCCAAGTCGACAACCGAAGAAGCCGCTGACCAGCCCGAGGCGTCTGCGCTCCAAAACAGCGATGTCTTTGGCAACGAGGCCGAGGACGATCAGCCCGACGAGCCCGTCGATCAAGGCGCTACCGAGTCGGCGCCGGAACCCGAGACGCCGCAGCCCGCCATCTCGCTCACAGTCGTCTATGACCCCGAGAACGCCAACGCCGGCATCACCACCATGGCCTCCACGCCGGTCGAGGCAAAGTCGAGCGTCGAGAACGAGAACGCGACGCAGGTTGAGGTTGAAACTGCAGCTGCAGACGCGCCCGCCATCGTGAAACCCGCAGATTCCACGATCAAGCCGAAAGCGACGACGGAGCCCGCACCCGTCATCGAATCCGTGCCCGCCGCTGCTTGCGACCAAATTCCCGCACCGGCACCGGCTTCGGTACCTGCAGTGGCCCCAACCCCCGCACCCGTAGCGCCCGCCATCCCCGAGGACTTCCCCGTCGATTTCGCAACCGAGGTCTTCTGCCCCGGCCCGTTGCTACACCAGCTGTCGACCTATCTCCCCTACGGCGCCGATACGCTCGGCATCGTCGGCGAGTACTACTGGATCGCCCGCGAGCGCGGTACCATCGAGGTCGCGCGAAACCGCGCAAGCTTCCCCCTGCGCTACACGCAGGCCGGCGCGCGCCGCGAAGTCACCGTGCGCATCCGCCGCAACACCACCGGCGGTCTCGGAGCCGCCTGGACCATCGACAAGGTCAACGCCCCGGCCGAGTGACAAAACGGCCCTGGATAGCCATTTGACCATCCAGGGCCGTTTGAAATCAGACCTTTTGGCTGTCATCAGCACATATAGACACCAGAGAAGCAAGCTCCTCCTCAAGTTGCGGAGCAAAATACCTAAAAGAAACTTGTGCTCCAATCGGTATCGACTCAATCATATTCGCAGCATTATCTGAAACACGGTACGATGCAGTTTCACCTGTCTTTAATTCCTCTATTGAGCAGACAGCGTCTTCAGCATCAATCGACCTAAGCATGCCTTTACCTTGCAACATCACATCGGCATGCCCACCAGCTATTTCCAATGAATCTGAGTTTGTCACAGACATTTCTCCGGAATCTCCGCGCGGCATCTCTTCTTTTGTTGAACAGCTCACCAATAAAGCCATCAACACCAAAGACAGGACTAAACGAATCGTCCTACTTCGAAAAAGTCGTTCCATAAGTCCACGCATAATAACTCTGATCATACTTCAGGAAGGATAAGGATGAATTCCAGCCGTCCGCTATGCCAATCATCTGCCTTGTCTCTCCAGTTTTCTTACCAGTAAGAGTGGCGTAAGCCTCCGCTGTTACAGAATGGGCTGATCCGTTGTACAAACTCGCATGTAAAACATTCGGTCTATTAGAGTTAATCTCATTTTGAATGTTCGCGATAGCCGGGGAGGAGACAGTGCGGGCGATAAGATTACTCCCTCTGCTTGCGCAGTAATTTGTAAACCCCGTTGCACAGGTTGAAATCGGCGTTCCGCCCAAAACAACACCGGGAACAGTCTGTTCTTCATCGGAAAGAGCATGGGTATTGGTGTAATTCCATATCTGCATATATTGCGAAGGGTCGCTATATAAATTGGCAATGCCATACAGTTCCGCAACGTTCGAAAAAGCTGTCACCATACAAGCATAGTGGGCGGTAAGCCTCTTAATCTCGCTTTCATCATATGACATAAACTGAGAAATGGAACGAAATCCAGATACTGTGTAATCCTGCATTTGAGTTGCGTAAATTACAACATCGTTCCAGCTTGAAGGTTTATTCGATAAAACGACAGGCCGTCCTTCTATGGAAACAGCCGGGATTGTTCTTCCGCAATTTGTTGTTATTGAACCGTCCAAAGATTGCACGCCGAATTCGAATGGATTGATCATTACGACTGGGTTATTGAAAGAATAAGACTCGACACCAAGATCTCCTCCCCGATCCATAGGGCTGACTAAGCCGTCTCCAAAACGATATCCCGTAAGTATTTCATCATCTGAAGCATCTAAAACCAAATAGCCCGCGGCTCTATTGGATGTCACAACCGGAACAATGTAACCAAGCGGGGACCCATCAACATCTACAAAAGGAATAGGGTCAGAAGGCGTATACGAATAGCCGAGGAGTCCCTTTATATATTTATCGGCAAGCTCTTGCGCAATTTCAGAAGTAAATTGTATCTGCTCACCATCAATATTGCCCGTCGAAGCAAAAACCTCTTTCGGACGTGCGGCTAAGGCGACAATTGAAGACGCGACAAGTTGCAGAAAACGACGACGCGAAAGCATATGTTCTTCTTTCTAGAGAAGCGACTTATAAGGTACTCCTATTCTATAATCTTTTTTTGTAACGTTACAGCACTGGTTATATTTCAATTCGATTTGCTTATGTCCTTGCAACCCAATGCGTCTTTACGTTTTAAACGGAATTAGAAAATCACTCATAGCAAAAACGGGCTTTAATCCCAAAGAGATGACTTTGATTATGAATCAAACCAGCAGCCAGGGCATAGCTGCAGTGCAATTGCTACAAGAAAGGCCGCCCTTGGTGGCGGCCTTTCTACTTGCTACTAGTCGCGCGTCAGCTTGCGGTGAATACGATGCGGCTGGGCTGCGTCCTCGCCCAGGCGCTCGATGCGGTTGACCTGATAGGCCTCGAAGTTGCCCTCGAACCAATACCAGTTGCCCGGATTCTCGTCGGTGCCCTCCCACGCCAGAATGTGCGTGGCGACGCGGTCCAGGAACATACGGTCGTGGCTAATGACCACCGAGCAGCCCGGGAACTCGAGCAGCGCCGCTTCGAGCGAGGACAGCGTCTCGACATCGAGGTCGTTCGTGGGCTCGTCGAGGAGCAGCAGGTTGCCGCCCTGCTTGAGCGTAAGCGCCAGGTTCAGACGGTTGCGCTCGCCACCGGAGAGTACGCCAGCGCGTTTCTGCTGGTCCTGGCCCTTAAAGCCAAAGCTCGCCACATAAGCACGGCTCGGAACCTCGGTCTCGCCGACCATCATGTGGTCCAGGCCGTCCGAGACGACCTCCCACAGGTTCTTGTCGGGGTCGATGCCGGAACGGTTCTGATCGACATAGGAGATCTTGACGGTCTCGCCCACCTCGAGCTCGCCCGAAGTCAGCGGCTCCAGGCCCACGATGGTCTTGAACAGCGTGGTCTTGCCCACACCGTTGGGGCCGATGACGCCCACGATGCCGTTACGCGGCAGGGTGAAAGAAAGGTCGTCGATGAGCACGCGACCGTCGAATTCCTTGTGCAGGTGATGGGCCTCGAGCACCTTGTTACCCAAACGCGGTCCAACGGGAATGCGGATATCGGTCCAGTCGAGCTTCTGGCTTGCGCGGGCCTCGGCCTCCATCTCCTCGTAGCGAGCCAGACGGGCCTTGTTCTTTGCCTGGCGAGCCTTGGGCGAGCTGCGTACCCACTCGAGCTCGGCCTCCATGCGCTTGGCGAGCTTGGCGTCGCGGTTGCCCTGCGCCTCGATACGGGCGGCCTTGGTCTCCAGATACGTGGAGTAGTTGCCCTTGTAGGGATAAAGGTGACCGCGGTCGACCTCGCAGATCCACTCGGCAACGTTATCCAGGAAGTAGCGATCGTGCGTGACGGCAAGCACCGCGCCCTGGTAGTTGTGCAGGAAGTGCTCGAGCCACAGGATCGACTCGGCGTCCAGGTGGTTCGTGGGCTCGTCGAGCAGCAGCAGGTCGGGAGCTTCGAGCAGCAGCTTGCACAGGGCCACGCGACGGCGCTCGCCGCCGGAAAGTACGTTGACCGGCATGTCGGAATCGGGCAGCTGCAGGGCGTCCATGGCCTGGCCGAGCTTGGAATCGATATCCCAGCCGTCGGCGGCGTCGATCTCGTCCTGGAGCTTTCCCATCTCGGCCATGAGGGCGTCCATGTCGCAATCCGGGTCGCACATCTCCTCGCCGATCTTGTTGAAGCGATCGACCTTGGCGATCATGTCGCCAAATGCCATGCGCACGTTCTCGATGACGGTCTTGTCGTCGTCGAGCGGCGGCTCCTGCTGCAGGATACCCACGGTGTAGCCGGGGGTGAGCTTGGCGTCGCCGTTGGAAACCTCCTCGATGCCGGCCATAATCTTGAGCAGGGTCGACTTGCCCATACCGTTGGGGCCCACGACGCCGATCTTGGCGCCGGGATAGAAGCTCAGGGTCACGTCGTCAAGGATCACCTTGTCGCCATGGGCCTTACGAGCCTGATACATCTGGTAGATGAACTCCGCCATTTGCCTGTTTTATCCTTTCTACCTGCCGTTTCCCAATTCTTGTTTCGCTTTAGTGGAAACGAAATGCGGAAACCAACTCTGAAACTAAACGAAAAAGGGGCATGGTTGCCCACACCCCCTAATACTACCTGGGAAAAGTTCCCCGGAACATATTTTGGCCTGCGTACGCTAGTTTTCCGCAACCTTAGCGAACGGTTTGCTGAGATTTGCGCCACAGCAGGTACGAGTAGGCATACGCCGCCCCGGCCGATCCAAACGCCAACACCGCAATGACCGCGGCTGTGACCTCGCTCGAAATTGCACCGCCGGCAACCCCCATCACAATGAGACCGAAACCCAGCACCATAAAGCAGGCACCGCCAAAGCGCTGTGTACGGCGCCAATTATCGGGATCGGCAAGCGCCCAGGGCGTCTTAATGCCAAGCGTGTAGTTTTGCTTCACGCGCGGCAGGTAATTGCCCATGCCAATAAAGAGCAAGCCGACCGCACCGGATACCAGCAGGTTAACAGCACCCACCGCGGGCACTACGCCCCACACCGTGAACTCCCCCAGCCAGCTGATTGCACACATGAACAGCGTGAAGGCAATCACGAAACCTTGATAAAACTTGCCCGAGGTTCGATATGCCTCGCCCTTGGGATCGATGCGCGGCACCACGTAGAACATCGCCAGAAACACGAGCGGCAGTGCGCCGAGCACCGATGCCATCCAGCCAGGGCCCCATCCATTAACGGCTCCGTTTGCACCCCAGTGCGTGGGGATTTGCGCGGGCAGACTCGGCATCACCAAGAGGTGTGCCACGACGTTAGCCGCGCACAGCACGACCAACACGACCCACACACGCGGAGAGACTCCCGTGGCGTGAATGCCCTTGTTTTCACTATTCATTCTTATCACCTTCAGTGTTGGTAAAGCCCATAAACCAGCCGATCAAGTCCTGCATGACGGTGGTATTCAAGCTATATACGATGTTTTGACCATGACGTTCATCGGTCACCAAGCCTGCGTTTTTAAGCGTCGCCAAGTGGTGGCTGAGCGACGGTTTGCTGATGTCGAAATGCTCGGCAAGCTCCCCTGCCGTACAATCGCTCTCGCGCAACAGCTCCAAAATGCGCCGCCGCGTTGGGTCAGCCAGCGCCTTAAATCCCTCTCCCGGCATAAGACCCCCCTTCACCATTTCCTACGATGCGCACACTATACTCGTTATTTAGATGTTTGTCTAATTATCTAATCTATCTATAGCTGCAGAACATTCGTTCGCATTTAGCTACAATAGAAATCGAAGCAGATGGGCCAGCTCCGCTCTAGTTGAGAAGGAGATGGACTATGAGTATTGACGATGTCCTAACGTTGTTATTGCTTGTAATCGCGGCTGTGGAACTCGGCATCCACATTGGAGGTCGAATGAAATAGCCGCCCCCGCGTAATGCGAAGACGGCCACTTCTCACGCTACAAACGTGTTTTGGAGTTGGCCAACCCGCGGCAACGGGTGCCATCTGCTTCAATCTTATGCGAATGCCAACTTCATTTCAACAAACCCCTAAGCCTCAAACGGAATCGCGACAATCGCGATAATACCTATAATGGCGATAGCTAAAACACGATTCGCTTCCCCATCGGAGGACACCAATGACAGAAAACGCAGTCGCCCCCGTCGAGACGCGCGACACCAAGCTCGAGATCATCATGGGCCGCGAAGCCCTCGACAAGCTCGCCGACGCCACGGTACTGGTACTCGGCTGCGGCGGCGTAGGCTCCAACTGCTGCGAGGCGCTCGCCCGCGGTGGTATCGGCCATTTTGTGATTCTGGATAAAGACATCGTCGCGCCCAGCAACATCAACCGCCAGGCCATTGCCTTCCACAGCACCATCGGCAGGCGTAAGGTGGACGTCATGGAGGCCATGATCCAAGACATCAACCCTGCTGCCACCGTCATCAAGCGCACCGAATACCTGCTCACCGACAATATCGACGAGTTTTTCGCCAGCGTTTTAGAGCAGACGGGCGGCAAGCTTGACTATGTCGTCGACGCTATCGATACCATCTCCGCCAAGCTCGCCGTCGCCAAATACGCTCAGGACCACGGCATTCGCTTGCTAAGCTCCATGGGCGGAGGCAATAAGCTGCACCCCGAGTGTCTGCGCTTTGCCGACATTTTTGACACGGTGCGCGACCCTATGAGCCGCATCATGCGTAAAGAGTGCAAGAAGCGTGGCATCAAGAGCCTGCATGTGCTGTTTAGCTGCGAGGAACCGGTTAAGACTCAGCGCCGTGACCCCTCCAATATCCACGAGCGTACCGAGCTGGGAACCGCCAGTTTTATGCCGCCCATCATGGGCCAGATGATTGCCGGCGAAGTCATCCGCCAGATCAGCGATCGCGGCACCGAGCGCGTGCGCGCCGACGGTCAGCGCTTGGACTAGCAAAGTGCCAACACAATGACGACGCAGATGTTTGATGCGCACTGCCACCTCGATTTAATGGCCCACCCCGATGCCACGGCCGAAGACGCTTCGGCGCTGGGCTTGGGCCTATTTGACTGCGGCGTCGACCCGCGAGGCTTCACGGCTGCTAGCGAGCGCGCTCGTCGTCATCCGGACATTATCGCAGGCGTCGGGCTCCATCCCTGGTGGATCGCAGACGGGAAATGCGGCAACGCCGAGGTAGAACTGCTTTGCGCGCTTGCCGCGCGCGAACACTATATCGGCGAAGTCGGACTCGACTTCTCGCCGCGCTTCGCGGGCACCGAGGAAACCCAGATGGAAGCATTTGAGCGACTCTGCCAGACGCTATCGCAGCATCCGCTCGCCGGACGCGTCCTGTCCATCCATGCCGTTCGTTCGGCGGGAATCGTGCTGGACAGTCTGGAATCGAACGGCCTTCTCAATGCCGATATCGACTCCCCCGCCATCATCTTCCATTGGTTTAGCGGCACCTCGAACGAGCTTGCCCACGCACGTAATGCATGCTGCTACTTTTCCGTCAATGAACGCATGCTCGCCACCAAACGCGGGCGCGAATACGTGCGTCAAATATCGCTCGATCACCTGTTACTTGAAACCGACGCGCCCGCAGATCAAAATACGGAAACCACCGCGCAACAGCTCACTGATTCGCTCGCAAGAACCTCCGAAGCTATCGCCACGCTCAAAAACTGCGATACAGGGCGCATTGAGGCGGCCGTTTTGGAAAACTCACAATCCATTTTCGACTTCCGCTGACTCTGGTGGGCAAAAAATGCCAAATATGAGTACTGTTGCAAATTTAGTTTCATTATTTTTCGGCAAAACAATGCCTCGATAATGTACATCCGTTCATTATCGAGGCTTTTCAGCATGCTTGCAGCCATATTCAACTGGTTTTAATCGCCCGCAGGCACTCAATTAGCGTCTCAACGGGCCGATTTCGCTGTTACTAAATTAGTGACAGTACTCATATTTGGCATTTTTTGCCCACAGAGCCATGGGGTGGCGCCAACGGCATCATTGTAGCGGCGACTGCATCGCCCAGACCCTACGCAAGCTCCAGCAGATCCGGAAGCTGATCAATGATCTTGTCCGCGGCATCCTGGCTAAACCCAAAGCGCTCCTCTCGCTTGGCGATAACCGTCAGGCCAGCGCGCTTGCCGGCGGTAATGCCATACAGTGAGTCCTCAACGCAGCAACAACGGTCAGCAGGTAGCCCTAAGCAATCAATGGCGTGCAGATAGATATCGGGCTCGGGCTTGCTGCGCTTAAACTGCTCGCCCGAAACCAAAAACTCAAAGTAATCGCGAATACCGCAGGTGTTTAGCACTTCCTCGATATTGTTGAGGGGCGACGACGATGCCAGCGCCACGCGAACACCATGATGCTTAAGTCCGGCCAGTGTCTCGGAAACGCCAGGGTTAAGTAACTTGCGATAGTCACAGGGATAGGCGCTTGCCCACGCCTCATAGCGCACCTCGGCAGTCTCGACACTGAGCTTGCCCAAGCCCGCGCGCTCGTGCCAATCGACAAGCACCTGCTGAAAATCGCGATGCGACGAGCCCACAATCGCATTGAGCTCGTCACGCGTTACCGAGATCTGCAAGAAATCGATATACCGCTCGAGCTCCTTTTGATAGTAGAACTCGGTGTCGACCAAAACACCGTCCATGTCAAAGATAACGGCGTCGAAAGGAAATGCGGACACGGCACCCTCCCCAACAAAAAGGGCGCCTGCAAGCAGACGCCCGAATCATGCATTATCGGCGATTCTAACCCAGCAGCTTATCCAGTGCCACCGCAATGCCGTCTTCGTTGTTATTAGCGGTCACCATCTGGGCCACAGCCTTGACCTCATCAACAGCATTGCCCATGGCAACGCCAGTGCCGGCCCATTCGATCATAGACTTGTCGTTCTGGCCATCGCCAAACGAAACAACCTCGCTGGCGTCGATGCCAAGCTTAGTCAGGGCACCCTCGAGTGCGCGGGCCTTGTCGATACCAGGCGCCGTGTACTCAAAGTACCAGTCGGCCGTAAACATACCCGACAGTGTCTGGGTAAAGGGCGCATACATCTCCTCGTAATGCGCCTGCAGATACTCCGGATCGCCCGCGGTCAACAGCTTGTCCACCGGATAGGCATCTGCGACCTCGTGAAGGCTCTCGACCTCACGGATCTTAAGGTCGCACGCATCGCGCTCGTATTTGACGATGTTTTTCTGCGAGCCATCCGGCAGCGTAATCATGCAGCGGTACGAATCCTCGACATGCAGATCGCGACCGAGCGAAATCATAGGGATCACGTCAAAATTACGCAGATGATCAATCAGACGGTGCAGTTCGTCAGCCGGCATGACCTGGTCAAAAAGGACCTCATCGGTCTGAGCATCGACCACATGCGCGCCATTAAAGGCAACTAGCAGACCGTCATGGTTTTGAAGGTCGAGCTCCTGCGCCAAGGCGTGCAGCCCCCATGCGGGACGGCCCGAAGCCAAGATGAGCTTAATGCCCGACTCCTGCGCCGCGAGCAGCTTCTCGCGCGTACGCGGGCTGATGACCTTTTGGTCGTTGGTGAGCGTACCGTCGATATCCATTGCGATGGCTTTGATTGCCATATATGCCTCCCTGTCATTGAACAACCTTGCCTGAGTCATCATACAGAACACCCACCGCGGCGCTGTTTGCAACGGGAAAAATGTCATATTGTCCCAAACATGAACAGTGTGTAGCCGTGGGGCGCAATCGCTCCGTCCCATACGCCGAGCCACCACATACAAAGCTGACGACGCTGAACGTGGCCGCCCCACCGACCTCATTTCATCCCGTAGAAAAGAAATTTCAAAATTAGTTCTTGTCAAATCAGCAAAACCAACGTACTTTAAAGAAGACCGCTCCGGTGGTCATCGTTTGATCGAGCATATTCAGTTTCAGTTTTCAGCGTGTAAGAGAAGGAAGATCGGCAAAGTACAACCCCAAACGCAATGACAACTTAATGAGGTAACTGCCACATGTGAGGCACCCAGGGCATTGCTGTCTCGATTTTGAGCACGATGCCTTCCGCCTTGCATGGGCCGTTCCATCCCGCCCCTGCAGCAACTGCCTCACGGGCTCATTGAAAACCGCATAGCACCCCAACGTCAGCACATCACCCACGGCAAGCACATCACTCACGACAACCAACACATCAACAAACAGGCAAGCACATCACAGATTGGAAACGCTATGAACACTACCCGTCCCCAGACCGCAAACACCGTCCTCAAGGCACGCATCGACCGTGCCCTGCACGGCAGATACGACACCGACTTCGCCGCCGCAACGATCGCAAACTTTGCCCTGCTGCCCGTCGACGAGGCACTGAGCAACCACGAGTTTTCGGCAAATCGCTGCGCCGAAATCATGAACGATCCAGCCGTCCACAAACTTACCGACCCTTATCTCGGACCCCACGGTAAGACCGAAGGCCCGTACACCATGGGCCATGTGGCACACATGATTACCGCACTCGACACGAAGCTTCGGCTCGAGATGGACGACGAGACGCAGATGACATTGATGGACCATCGATTCGACCTGCAGAACGCCCTGACCCTCCCCATCCATGACCTCGCCATGGGCCTCAAAGCCCTGGAGGAGCGGCATCAGCAGACAGCCTGCGGGCAAGATGACGTGCAGGGCCCGCCGGGCATCATGGTGCTCGACCGCGAACACTACAACCGCGCAACCGCCCGGTTTCAAGCCGGCCCGACAACGGTGCGCACCCTGATCGACATGCTCCGTGTGCTGAGCCTCAATCGTCTATTCGACGGCTACCGGGCACTGGCGCCTGCTGGCCTTCGCGCTCAAACGATCCGGATTATCGATATCCAACAGCGACAGTTCAAGCGTTACCGCGACGATCGGGAGATGAGCCAAGGCATCGTTCACTTCTACCAGAAGCGCTACGACCCCAACGAGTTTCCCGACGTTCTCGAACGCCAGCTGCGTCTCGCCTACACCGCGCCCATTGCCGCACTGATGCGATTGGGCGCATTCGACGAGTCACTGGCAAAAGCCGCCGACCGCAAAGTCACAACGGAGCTTGAGCGCAGGCTCGAACATGCCTTTGAGTTTTAGCGCCAGCTTCACCAACCCAAATAGAACCTCGTCCTACGTTAAGAAAGGAACCTTCGTGGACACCACTCAGACCCCTGTCATCAGCCCGCTCACGATGCGCGAGTCGGCTCGTGGCATAACGCTCACTTCCGTCTACGACGAGATGCTCGCCCGACGTGAGCTTTCCGTCGTGGGCGACATCAACAGTTCGATGGCGCACGATCTGTGCCAGCAGATTCGCCTGCTCGAGGCCGCAGACCCCACGGCCCCCATCACGGTCTTTGTCGCCAGCCCCGGCGGCAACGTGCGCGCCGGCCTCGCCATCTACGACACCACGCGCCTCTCGCCGTGCCCCATCCACACCATCTGCCTGGAGTTTGCGGCCTCTATGGGCGCCATCATCTTTATGGGTGGCGACGAGCGCCGTATGGCGCCTCATGCCGAGCTCATGATTCACGACCCGCTCATCCCGCAAGGAGCTGGGGGCTCGGCCCTAGCACTCCAGGAAACAAGCCGGCGTCTCATGCAGACCCGCAAGGCCCTGACGCAAATCCTGTCTGATCGCAGTGGCCTTTCGGCCAAGCGTATCCAAACACTCACGGCAAAGGATACGTACCTTTCGGCCGAGCGCGCCGTCGAGCTCGGCTTTGCCCACAGCATTCTCACCTCGACCAAGGAGGCCGCCCATGCCTAACCTCAATGCAGCACTGCACGCCCCCGCCCCCGCCATCCTTGCGCAAGGCCTCACCCTTTCATGTGACACGCGTCTAACGGGCCTTAACAACAATATGCTTGTGATTGGTCCCTCGGGCGCCGGCAAGACCCGCAACGTCCTCAAGCCCAACCTCTTGCAGATGAACGCGAGCTATATCGTGCTCGACACCAAGGGAACGCTTTGTCGCGAAGTTGGCCCCGTGCTTGCCGCGCATGGTTATCGGGTGCAGTGCCTCAACTTTGCCGATCTCGATGATATAGCCCCGTTGCCCGAGGGTATCGAGCAGTGCGGCTATAACCCGCTCAACCATATCCGCCGCAATCGGGACGGCGAACCCAATCAGCAGGACATCATCTCGGTCGCCAAGGCCATATGTCCCGTCGAGGACCAAACCCAACCGTTCTGGGACCATGCGGCCGCCAATCTGCTCTCATGCCTCATCGCCTATGTTTGCGAGCAACTGCCGCCAGAGGAGCAGACATTCTCCTCCGTTATCGATCTTTGCGAGCACCTTCAGGACCGCGCCACGGCACGCCTCTTTGACGATCTGCAGACCACCGACCCAACAAGCTATGCACTTTCGCTGTGGCGGCGCTACTCCCCTACCATCACAGCCGAAAAGATGCACGCAAGCATCATGGGCATCCTTGCCGAAAAAGTCATGTGCCTGGGCTTTGATGGAGCACGCCGTCTATACACCGATGCGAATCAGATCGATTTCGCAGCTCTGGGATGCGAGCACCAAGCGCTTTTCGTCACCGTCAGCGACCTCGACCGCAGCCTCGATCCGCTCACGAACCTATTTGTAACGCAGGCATTCGCGGGGCTTATCCGCCACGCCGATACGCAGCCCGACGGACGCCTCGCGGTCCCGGTCCGCTTTATGCTTGATGATTTCGCCAACCTGCAGATGCCGCAGATCGACAACGTGCTCCCCATCATCCGCAGTCGCGAAATCTGGGCGACCCTGCTGCTGCAGTCGACCAACCAACTCGATGCGCTCTACGGTGAGGCACGTGCTCGCTCCATCATGGGCAACTGTGACACGCAGCTCGCATTGGCTTTCCAGGACCCCGAAAGCGCCCGCGTCTTTTCCGAGCGCGCTGATGTGCTGCCCAGCACACTCTTGGCAACACCGGTTGATCGCTCCTGGCTCTTCGTCCGCGGCAGCACACCCCAGCAGGTCGAGCGCTTTAGGCTCGAAGACCATCCGCTCTATGCAGAGCTCCCCGAAGCCCAAAGCGCCCGGGCAGCATACGACCGCTAGCGACCTCGCACGACCCATTGCGTCCAACCACAAATAGCAAAGGGGCCCGCATCCCAACGGATACGGGCCCCTTTCAACCACAAGCTACCTCGGCGGCAAATCCTACTTGCGGTGAGCGCGGTAGAACTCGATGAGTGCCTGGGTCGAAGCATCCTGCTCGGCCTTGGCGGCATCGTCATGGAAAGCAGGCGTAATCTGCTTGGCAAGCTGCTTGCCAAGCTCGACGCCCCACTGGTCGTAAGAGTCGATGCCCCAGACCGTGCCCTCGACAAACACGATGTGCTCGTACAGGGCGATGAGCTCGCCGAGCGCGAACGGGGTCAGCGTGTCACCGAAGATCGAGGTCGTCGGACGGTTGCCCTCAAAGCAGCGGGCCGGGACGATCTGCTCGGGCGTGCCCTCGGCACGAACCTCGTCGGCCGTCTTACCAAAGGCGAGCGCCTTGGTCTGGGCCAAGAAGTTGCCCAGGAACAGCTCGTGCACGTCCTGGCCATTGTCGGTTGCCGGGTTAGCGGTGTTGGCAAAGGCGATAAAGTCGGCCGGAACCACCACGGTGCCCTGGTGCAGCAGCTGGTAGAACGCGTGCTGGCCGTTGGTGCCGGGCTCGCCCCAGAAGATCTCGCCGGTATCGGAGGTCACAGCGCTGCCATCCCAGCGGACGTGCTTGCCGTTGGACTCCATGGTGAGCTGCTGCAGGTAGGCAGGGAAGCGGTGCAGATACTGGCAGTACGGCAGCACGGCATGGCTCTTGGAGCCAAAGAAGTTGACATACCAGACGTTGAGCAGGCCCATCAGCGCGACAGCGTTGTTCTCGAGCGGCGTATTGCAGAAGTACTCGTCAATAGCATGGAAGCCCTCGAGGAACTGCTGGAAGCGCTCGGGGCCGAGCACGACGATCAGCGACAGACCGACGGCAGAATCGACGGAGTAACGGCCGCCGACCCAGTTCCAGAAGCCGAAGGCGTTGGCGGGGTCGATACCGAAGGCCTCGACCTTGTCGAGTGCGGTAGAGACGGCGACGAAGTGCTTGGCAACGGCCTCGGCGTTCTGCTCGTCGGAGCCGTCGATGGCGCCCTGAGCCTTAAGCTGCTCGAGCATCCAGGTCTTGACCTCGCGGGCGTTGGTGAGGGTCTCGAGCGTGGTGAAGGTCTTGGAGACGATGATCACGAGCGTGGTCTCGGGGTCAAGACCCTTGAGCTTCTCGGCCTGATCGTTGGGGTCGATGTTGGAGATGTAGCGGCAGTCGATACCGGCGTCGGCATAGGGACGCAGGGCCTCATAGGCCATGACCGGGCCCAGGTCGGAACCACCGATGCCGATGGACACCAGGTGCTCGATCTTCTTGCCGGTAACGCCCTTCCACTCGCCGGAGCGCACGCGCTCGGCGAAGGCATACATGCGGTCGAGGACCTCGTGCACGTCGGCGACGACATCCTGGCCGTCAACGATGAGCTGGCCCTTCTCGCTTGCCGGACGGCGAAGCGCGGTGTGCAGGACGGCACGGTCCTCGGTGGTGTTGATGTGCTCGCCGGAGAACATGGCGTCGCGGCGCTCCTCGAGCTTTACCTCGCGGGCAAGATCGCACAGCAGCTTGACGGTCTCATCGGTCACCAGGTTCTTGGATAGATCGAAGTGAAGGTCGCCGGCGTCAAAGCTCAGCTTGTTCACGCGGTCGGCGTCAGCAGCGAACCAGGCCTTAAGATCGATGCCCTCGGCCTCGAGCTTCTCCTGATGGGCCTCGAGCGCCTTCCAAGCGGCGGTCGACGTAGCGTCGATAGGTGCGGCAACAGTTGCCATAAAGTCCTCCTCAGCATACGGGCGCACTCCTCCATGCGCCCGGATAATCAGATGCTCCTATTCTAACGCAGGTCAAGACCGTAATCAGCGAGCGTTGCCAATCTGCCCACAGACGGCGACCGACCAAAAAGGGGCGGGTTTATTTTGGCAGGTCAAACGCTTTACCTACCAAAATAAACCTGTCCCTTCCTGGCAGGCATTAGGCGAGCATCAGGCTGAAGATGCGAGCAACGGCGTGCTCATCGAGCGGGAGATAACCTCCCACGGTACCGGCGCGACCGCCGGCAAAGCACGTCTCGCTCGCCAGCGAGGGAATATCCTCGAGCTTTCCGCCCACCTCCTCGATCGTCGTAGGCATGCTCAGCGAAGCGAAGAACGAACGCTGGGCCTCAACGCCGGCACGGGCAGCGGCCATATCGTCGGCCTCATCCACACCCCAAACGCGTCGTGCCAGCTGTGCCAGGCGCGGCACCGCGGCAACCTCGACATCCAGGTAATACGTGAGCACTGCCGGAATCACCACGGCCAGTCCCGCGCCGTGCGCCACACCGTAGCGCGACGACAGGGCGTACTCGATATCGTGGCTCGCCCAGTCGTGTTTGCGATCGACGCCGGCGATACCGCAGTGCGCCATCGTGGCCGCCCACATCAGGTTAGCGCGCGCGTCATAATTTCGCGGGTCCTCAACAACGGGCGCCGCCTCGTCGATAATCGCGAGCATCAAGCCCTCGATCATGCGGTCGGAAACTTCGACGGCACTGCTTCTACTCATATAGCGCTCGAGCAGATGCGAGTACATGTCGGTGATGCCGCATGCCGTCTGATACGCCGGCAGGGTCTCCGTCAGTTCGGGATCCAGAATGCCAAACGTAGGCAGCAACACCGACGAGGACGTCTCGCGCTTGAGCATCGAGCCGTCTTGCGTGATCACCGAATCGGACGAGGCCTCGGAGCCCGATGCGGCGATCGTCAGCACGCAGCCCACCGGCAGCGCGCGATCGGGCGTGCGGTCGCCACCGTAAAAGTCCCACACGTCGCCCTGATAGCGCACGCCGGCGGCAATGGCCTTCGCGGTATCGATAACGCTGCCGCCGCCGAGAGCAAGAATAAAGTCAACGCGCTCGTCGCGCGCCAACGAAATGCCCTCGTAGACCGTGCTCAGCAGTGGATTGGGCTGCACGCCCTTAAGCTCAACATGGTCGAGCAGCGCACGGTCGAGCGAATCGAGCACGCGCGACAGCAGCCCCGAGCGCTCGACCGAGCCACCGCCAAACAGCACAAGCACCTTGGTGCCGCCGTAATGCGCGACAAGCCGGCCCGCCTCGCGCTCGGAACCATGACCAAACACAAAGTGCGTGGGCAGGCGATACGAAAAATCTTCCATCACAACCACGCCTTAAAGCGGTCATAGCGAAACGCCGAGACATCGAGCGTCGTGGGTTCGTCGCACACCAGCTCGGAGAGCAGCAGGCCCACGATGGGCGAGATGCCGAATCCGTGACCGGTAAAGGCGCATGCGATCGTGAGGCCCGGGACCTCGTCGATCTTCGAGATCACCGGCACGCCGTCGGCGCTCTCATCCTCCCAACCGGCCCAGGTGCGCACGATCTTGGCATCGGCCAGACGCGGAATATAGCCCATAATGGCACGACACTCTGCCGGCGCCGTGATACTCGAGGTGGGACGCCCGCCAAACGCGCCGTTCGACTCCTCGAGTCCCGAGCTTCCACCAAACACAAACGACCCGTGCGCCGTCTGGTGGCCGTAAAAGTCACCCGTGGCAACACCGAGCATCTGGGGAAACATCGTGGGCTCGGCCTCGGTAACCAGACACTCAATGAGCGACCCTGTCATGGGGATGTCAATGCCCACGCTCTCGGCGATACCGCGACTGCCCAGGCCTGCCGCCAGCAACACATCGTTGGCGGTAAAGGTGCCGATGTTGCACTCGATGCCGGCGACGCGACCTCGTACCTTGCGCAGACGCTTGACCTCGACACCCGTGACAAAGCGCACGCCGAGCGCCTTGGCGGCGCGATAATACGCGAGCGTGGTGCGCATAGGGTTGGCATGGCCATCCGTGGGGCACCACGAGGCACCGATCACCTGATCGGACAGGTAGGGGTTGATCTCGCGCACCTCATCGGGCCCAATCATCTTCATGTCGAGCCCCAGGCCCTGCGACATGCTCGCCAGCTTGCGAAGCGTCTGCAGGTGCTCCTCGGTCTTGCCCAGGCGCAGATTGCCGCGCTTGACGTACTCGACGTCGGCGCCCAGCTCGTCGGACAGCGTGGGCCAGATGTTCTCGACCGCGTACATAGCCAGCGGCAGTTCGCGCCCGTCGCGTCCGCTCTGGCGAACGCCGCCGCCGTTGCGCGAGCTCGCGCCCTCGCCCACGTTGGGCTCGCGGTCGAGTACCGTGACGCTGCGGCCCTTCTTGGCCAGGTTGTACGCCGCCGCGCATCCGATCACGCCGGCGCCGATAATGACGACATCGCAGGCGACGTCGGTGATATCTGCATAAGTTCCCGCCATGGCTACGCTCTCCCCTCTTCGCCGTTGCCGAGCACGCTCATCTCGATCGGGCGCATGGGCGCTCGCGAGGTCTCGGGCTCCAAAAGCGCCACCGCCGGTGTGCCTGCAAGCTCCGTGGCCATAATGCGGCGTACGAGCTTGGTGCAGCTCTGTCCCTGGCACAGCCCCATGCCTTGACGTAAATAGCGACGGATCTCGGTCATGGTGTACATACCGTCGTGGATGGCGCGGCGGATATCGCCCTTGGTCACCTCTTCGCAACGGCATACGAGCACGTCGTCATCGGGCGCGGGCACGTAGGGCCCCAAGTCAATCGCCGCACGATCGAGCGGCTCGCCCGGCTCCTTGTAAAAGTTCACGGCCTCACTCATGGCAGGCCACCTCCTCGGTCTCCTCAGCAGGCTTGAACATACGCGCGGTCATGGCAAACTCCTTGGGTACGCTCATGGTCACCAGTGCCGTCTTGTCGAACGCCTTGACGCTGCGCACGCGCACCACCTGGGCATCGCACACCGACTCGCCCGAGCGGCTCAGTGCGCGTCCGTAATCGCCCGCCTGCGGCAGCGGATAGAACTCGTAGGGCAGGGTAACCGTCGCGGTGCCGTCGCCACAATCCTCGTTGACCAAGAAGATCGACTGGCCCGGACAGCTGGCCACGCACATGCCGCAGTCGATGCAATGTGAGTCCTCGACCACGATCGGCAGCGACGTAATGTGCTCACCGATGGAGATGCAGCCCTTTTTGCAGGCATCCTGACACGGATTGCAGGGGATGTTCTGGGTGCACTCGATCACCGGATGCACGCCCGCCATATGTGTCACGCCGGGATAGTTGTCGAGCTCGTCGTCGGCAAGGTAGCCATGGCGCAGTAGGTGCTGCGAAACCGGACAGCCCTCCTCGGTGACCTCGATCTTCTTGCCGCGATTCTTGGGCGCGAACATACCCTGGCGCAGGGTGTCGAGCGAAGCCTCGAGCTTGTCCTCGGACTCGTCAGCATCCGCCGCGTCGGTGTAGCCCAGATACTCGGCAATCGCCACGCCCGAAATGCGGCCCTCAATCATGGCCGACGAAGCCTCCTCGATGCCCGCGACATCGCCCGAAACGTACACGCCGGGCACGCTCGTCGCGCCCTTCTCGTCGCACACCGGGACATAACCGCCGCGCTTGGGGTCGTCGACCATCTCGCATCCGGCCATCGAGAGCAGCTGGCTCATGGGAGACAGGCCCACGGCCACGCAGATCGTGTCCACGTCAAAGTGTTTCTCGGTACCGGGAATAACCTGCCAGTGTGCATCGACCTCGCCGATCGTCACACCGGTCACGCGGTCGTCGCCCTCGGCGGCCACCACGGTATGTGACAGGTAGAATGGCACGCCGCAGCGGGCCACCTTGGCCGCGTGCACGCCATACCCGCCCACGCGCGGCGCCGCATCAACGAGCGCAACAACATCGCAGCCCGCCTGCAGCAGCTGGAACGACACGACCAGGCCAACGTTGCCCGAGCCGACCATAAGCACGCGGTCGCCCGGCTTCACGCCATGCAGGTTCATCATGGTCTGGGCAGCGCCGGCACCAATCACACCGGGCAACGTCCAACCGGGAAAGTTAAGCGTATTCTCGGCAGCGCCCGTCGCCACCAGTACGGCATCACCCTTCACGTGGCGAACAACATCACCCACGCGCACGACAACCTCGCGACCCTCGTACAGACCGATCACCGTGGCGTCGAGCACTACGTTCACACCGGCGGCATCGGCCTCGGCGAGCAGCTCGTCGCCAATGCGAAAGCCGCGCACCTTGGCGCGGTGCTCCTTGGAGCCAAAGAACTTGTGAATCTGCTTGAACAGCTGACCGCCGGGACGGGCGTTCTCATCAAATACGACGACGTCGAGCCCGCGCTTGGCGGCTTCGATGGCAGCGGAAAGGCCGCTGGGGCCGGCGCCGACCACGACCAGATCATGACGCTCCATGCTACTCAGCCTCCTTTACGGCAGCAGGGCTTGCGGTCGCCTCGGCAACCAGACCCTCGGCACGCGGGTCATCCAAATCGAGCGGGGCGACGCCGTCTTGCGTGCGTACGTCCATACCGGCGGCAAGCGGCGTCATGCACGTACGCACGTTGGGCTTGCCGTCCACGACCATGACGCAGTCCGTGCAACGGCCGATGGCGCAAAAGATGCCACGCGGCTCGTGACGCTTGGCGGTAAAGCGATGAACCTCAACACCCGCGGCCTTGAGCGCCATAGCAATCGGTTCGCCCTCGTACCCTTCCATCTCAACGCCGTCATAGGTAAAAACGACTCGACTCCCCTTGCTGGGAGCACCCAAAATGGGATGTTCGACAATCCTGGACATGGCACCACCAAACCCCTCTCGTCTATCGGTTACCAACAGCGCCTATCCTACGATTAGCCCTGTTAACGAGCGGTTTCCGGTCCATTACCATTCAAAGGGAAACAATGGGCACGAGGTCTTACTGGTCGAGTCCGCCAAATCGGCCGAGTCCCAAAAGGTCCATGGACTGTTAAAACGTCCCCATAAAGCAAAAAGACGCAGCCGAACGGTTTCCAAACACAACCATCCGACTGCGCCCATTTGCGCATTCAAGTTTCCAGTCCGCACAAACGTCGAGCTCAATCAAGGGAGCCACACGGATCATAAGCGAGAGCTTCATTCAGGGCGTTGCGCTCTCGCGCTATCAACACGGGAATTCAAAGCGATCCAGCTAGCCGCCCCAGGATCGATTCGTTCAGCGACCCAACGAAGGCTTGCGGAGTATCCGTCAAGCATAGCCGCTTCATCTTGAGGATCCTCCAAAACCAAGTGTTCTTGATGAGAGCATCTGTTTCGTAATCTATAGATTTGTGCAACATGAGATTCAAACTCAGCCCGCCTTGTTCCTGGATAGAATGGCATGCCCCCATTCGCCCGCGAGCGCAGAGCACGCCACACCGTAGGCTCCAAGCGGCGAACAAGCATGAACCGCCAAGCATCGAATGTCAAAGCAGCGATGACCCTATCGTAAGACGCCGTTTTGCCTTCATGGCTCAAGCGCACCTTGGCCTTCTCTATCGAGGAAACCGTTGATGCGTTCAAGCCGTACAACTCCGGATAATCGAACCATCGGCAGTCACGACATGATGTACGGCCCTCGCAATCCCGCGCAAGCCTATGCGATATAAAATTACGCAAGAGCACCTCGACATGGGCGACGTCCTCTAGATACGCCTTTGAAAGTCGGATATCCCAAGCGTAAAGGGCAGCGGGATCCTTTGCCGACGCATAGCGCGACAGGCGCGCCGTCGAGAACCATGTTCTCAAGTCATTTATGTCGGCGCCCTTGAAATCCACGGCCATTGCGGGGTACCATTCTACTTGAAAGCCCCGGTAGGTCACTCACGCGAAACATCGTGAAACCCCGGGGTTCTTGCTATCTATAGCATCCAGAATATCACAATACCAAACATATGTTCCTATTAACGAGTCGGGATCGTCGTCCTTGCTGTCCCCTGTTGCCGCTGTGCAGCTTCAACTGAACGGAACGCCGCCAGACGATTTTGATTTCCAAATCGTCTGGCGGCGTCCTCCATGAGTGTCCTAAATTCAATGCAACTTACGCCAGCGCGGGCGTATCCCAAAGCTTGAGCTCCTGGCCCAGGCCCATCTCGACTGCCTTGCGGTAGATCGTGGTGCCCCAACTCACGTCCTCGGTGTTGATGCCGCCGATGCTAAAGAAGTAGATGTCGTCCTCGCTCGTGCGACCGGGATCGACGCCACGCACGATGTCGCCCAGATCCACCACGCGCTCACGCGGCAGCATGCCGTAGTCGACCATATCGACCCACTCGTTGCCGAGCGTGCCGCACACGTCAAAGCGGCCGATCTCGTCGCGCCAGTCCTCGTACATGGGATAGAGGTCGGTCACGCACTTCCACTCGCCCTCGATAAACGGCTCGCGGTCGGCATACAGGTCGCTCGGGGCGCAAATGAGCGCACCGGGCTTGACCCACTCGCGCTTGACGCGCGGATACGTCTCGATACCGCCATTCTCGTTGGTGGCAACGCTCACCAGGTCGCTATCGCGAATGGCCTCTTCCTCGGTGTCGACAATCACCACGTTCTTAATGCTCGGGAAGTTCTGGTGTACGTAGTCCACATAGGACTCCAGCGAGCGGCGACCGCGGCCCTTAACCTTGACCGTCTCGATATCGGGGCGCTCCATCAAAAACGAGCGCAGCGTGGTCTTGTTCATCACGCCCGGACCGATAATGCCCACCGTGCGCACATCCTTGCGTGCCAGATAGCGCACACCCACGGCGGGCACGGCAGCGGTACGGTAACTGCTGATGAGATTCGCACTCATCAGGGCCAGCGGCGCGCCCGTGTCGGGGTCGTTGAGCATGAGCGTCAGAATCGAGCGCGGCAGGCCCTTCTCGCGGTTGTTCACATTGGAGCCGTACCACTTAAGACCGCACATGTTGTAGCTGCCACCCAAGTAGGAGCACATGGCCATAAAGCGGCGATCGGGCCCGGCCACGGGCATGTTGGGAAATGGCGAGGACTCGGGAAAGTCCAGAAACGCGCCGTGGCTGTTCTTATTCTTGCCGCTCATGCGGTAGTCGCCCAGGCTCAGCAGCTTAAACTGATCCTCCATCACATCGATGCAGTGCGCCATATCAGTCGCACCCGCCTTGATGATGTCGGGCTCCGAAAGAAACCTAAAATTGACTTCGGTCGAGTTACTCATACAGATCTACCCCTTCAGATTCGTCCAGATCTTGTCGTATTTGCGCAGCACCTTGGGCGGCAGCGCCTCGGTGCGGCGACCGTGCTCAAACACGTCCGACGGCACGTTCTCGACCGGGTTGTTTTGGAAATCCTTGTCGAGCAGCTTGATAGCCTCGGTATTGGGCTGCACGTAGGGGTAGTCCTCCGAGACCACTTTGGCCACCTCGGGGCGCAGCATGTAGTTGATAAACTGCAGCGCGTTGTCGTAATGCTTGGCGCCCTTAGGAACACACCAGTTGTCGGTGCCGATGCCGCAGCCCTCGCTGGGAAACGCCACCTGAATCGCCGGGTTGTCGCGCTGCGCCAGGGCGATTTCTGCCGTCCAGATAATGCCGGCGATGCAGTCGCCCGACACCAGCGCGTTGCGGGGGCTATCGGAGTCGTACAGTTTAAAGTTCGGTTTGAACTTCGCGGCCTGCTCGGCGATCTTAGCGATGCTCTCGTCGTCTTCCTCGTTGCCGGTAAGCCCCACCGTCATGCCGGCGACGGCCAGCACCTCACGAAAGTCGTTCAGCGTCACGATATTGCTGCGGAACTTCTCGTCGAGCATATCGGTAAAGCTCTCGGGTTTATCGACCTCATCCTCGTTGTAGGCGATGGCGGTGGCGCTGCCCATAAACGGGATGGAATACTTATTGCCGGGATCGAAGTCCTGGTCCATGTACTGCGAACCGATATTGCCCTTATTGGTGAGCGCTGAATGATCGAGCGGCTCCAGCAAGTCCTGCGCAATCAGGCTTTTGACCATGTAGTCCGTGGGCTGCAGGATATCGTAGGTGCCCTCGTTTTCGGTCCTCACCTTGGCCAGCATATCCTCGTTGGACGAGTACAGATACTGGTTGATGTGAATGCCCGTCTCTTTCTCAAAACCCTCGAGCACCGAATCGGGCACATACTCGGTCCAAATGAAGATGTTGAGCTCATTGGGGCTATCGGACTTACCGCACCCCGTAAGACCGCCTGCGGCGCCGGCCGTAAGCCCGGCGGCAGCCAAGCCCAGCGCCCCGCGCAAAAACTGACGACGCGAGATCCGCTGCTTATGGAAGACCTCCATCACATCAAAGTCGCTCATGGCCTAGCGCCCCCTCTCTTGACTCAGCTTGGCCGCGGCGCGGCGCTCGCGCCACTTGTCGATAACGCCGCTTTGGGTAATCACGACAACAAGTACCGTTCCCAGCAAAATGAGGGTGGACAGCGCGTTGACGTCGGGCACTACGCCACCCTTAATGGACTGCATCACCTTGAGCGGGAAGGTCAGGTCCTGGCCGTAGACAAAGTAGGACACCACGACGTCATCGATCGAAAGCGTAAAGGAGAGCAGCGCACCGCCGGCGATACCTGGCGCCAGCATGGGCAGGGTCACCTTAAAGAATGTGACCAGACGATTGGCGCCCAGGTCCATCGACGCTTCCTCGAGCGACGGGTCGTAACCGTCCAGGCGCGCACGGACATTAAAGATCACGAAGCTCACGCAAAACGTAACGTGTGCGATGATCAGGCCCACCATGCCTCGAGGAACGCCAACCTTTACGTAAACAAGCAGCAGCGAGATACCCATGACAATCTCGGGGATGACGACCGGGATGTACAAAAGGCTATCGATGAGGTTGCGCCCGGGAAACTTGTAACGATACAAGCCCACGGCACCCAAGGTGCCCAGCGCAGTCGCCAGCACCGTCGTGGTGATGGCGAGCACCATGGTGTTGCCAAAACTCGCCAGCAGTGGGCCATTCTGGAACAGATGCACGTACCAGCGAAGGCTAAAGCCGCCCCAGCTCAGATAGGGCTTCTCGGTGTTGCCGTTAAACGAGTTGGCAACGACGATCACGATGGGCAGAAACAGAATCGCGTAGATCAGGGCGCAAAAGACAATACCGGTCCCGCGGCTGAGTTTCTGCTTGGTTTGACGCTTGATTGCCATGGCCTACACCCCCAGACTTTCCATATCGCCGCCGGCCTTCTGATAGATCTTCACCAGCAGCAGCGTGATTACGATAAGCAGGATCGAGAGCGCGGCTCCCAGGGGCCAGTCGTTGGCGCTCTGGAACTGGCGCTGGATCAGGTTGCCGATAACGTCGGCATTGCCGCCGCCCAGGATGTCCGCGATATAGAACGCGCCCAGGCTGGGGATGAACACCATGATGCAGCCCGAGAAGATGCCGCTCATGGTCTGCGGAATCACGACCTTAAAGATCGTGGTCAGCATATTGGCGCCCAGATCAAAGCTCGCCTCGATCTGCGACTCGTCCAGCTTTTCGATCGCAGCGTAGAGCGGCAGCACCATAAACGGAAACATGTCGTACGCCATACCGAAGACCGTGCAGGCCTGGTTATACAAAAACTGAATGGGCTCGCTCGTCAGGCCGATGGCCATCAAAAAGGTGTTGAGCTGACCGGTCGCCGAAAGGAACGTACGCCAGCCGTAGATACGCACCAACGAGTTCGTCCAAAACGGGATGATGATCATCATGTACAGCAGCGTCTTTTTTGACTTAAACGTACGGCTGATCAGATAGCTAAACGGATAGGCCAGCACCAGGCAGATAGCGGTGGAGATAGCCGCGATCAAGATAGACTGCCCGTAAATCTTGAGGTACTCGGGGTCCAGCATCGCCTGGAAGTTATCGAGCGTAAAGCTGTAAACCACGTTGTAGTACTGGTCGGTGGAGCAAAAACCCATGATGAGGATGTAGAGCAGCGGCACCGCGATAAACGCGATGAGCCACAGGGTGACGGGGCCCACGGTAACCAACGCCGGCAGTGTGTTAGAGCGAAAGCGGCGATGGCGCTCGATGCGGGCGGCCTCGACCTCGTGCTCGGTGGCGGCAACGGTCGCCGCCACGGTTGCGGTATCGGACATAACAGTCGCCCCCTAACGCATCTCGGCATTCTCGAGTGCCGAGAAAAAGACCTGGTCGAGCGTCTTGATGGTGCGGGCATCCGCCGGATCCCAGTACAGGTAGACGGGGCCGTTCTCGGGCAGTTCGTCACCTGCAAGACGCTCCAGGCGCACTTCTTGGCCATCGGGCAGAACCACGATCGCCTTGATCATGGAACCCACGTACACCTGCTCGCGCACGGTACCAACCAGCGAAAAGCCGTCACGCGGCTCGAGCGCAAACTGCATGCGCTCCGGACGCACCGACACGGCCACGAGCTCGCCAAAGTGAAAGCCCTTGGCATCGGAGCGAATCGTGCCGGATTCGAGCGAAATCTCGAGCCCGTCAGGCGTGTCGGCCGAGACCATGCCCTCAAACAGGTTGGTTTCACCGATAAACGTGGCCACGAACTTACTTGCCGGCGCCTCATAGATCTCCTTGGGGGTACCGATCTGCTCCAGGACGCCGTCGTGCATAATCGCGATGCGGTCGCTCATGGTGAGCGCTTCTTCTTGGTCGTGCGTCACGTAGAGGAACGTGATGTTGAGCTTACGCTGGAGGCGCTTGAGCTCGAGCTGCATCTGCTTGCGCAGCTTGAGATCGAGCGCACCCAGCGGCTCATCGAGCAGCAAGATCTTGGGACGGTTGACCAAGGCGCGTGCGATGGCGACGCGCTGCTTTTGGCCGCCGGACAGTTGATCGGGCTTGCGGCCCTCAAAGCCGCCGAGCTGCACCAGATCGAGCATCTCCATCACGCGCTCGCGGATCTCGTCTTTGGGGACCTTCTTCATCTTGAGGCCATAGGCCACGTTGTCGAAGATCGTCATGTGCGGGAACAACGCGTAGCTCTGGAACACGGTGTTGACGTCACGCTCAAACGGCTCCTTGTCGGCAACGTTGGTGCCGGCGAGCAGGATCTCGCCCGTGGTGGGCTGTTCAAAGCCGGCAACCATACGCAGGGTCGTCGACTTGCCCGAGCCGGATGAACCAAGAATTGTCAGGAACTCGCCTTCCTGCACATCGATGGACAGGTCCTTGACCACATGGTTCTCGCCATAGAACTTGTTAATGTTCTTAATCTGGACGAGCGGTTTGGTACCAGGCATGGCAATCGCCTTCTCTCGATCCGTTTACCTACAGGGCGGCGTTGCCACGCTCGCCGGTACGGATACGCACGGCGTCGGCAATATCGCGAATGAAGATCTTGCCGTCGCCCACGCGACCGTCTGCCATGCGCTCGCGAACGGCCGAGATGATGGTCTCGACATCCTGGTCGCGCACGACTACGCTCGCCTGAATCTTAGGCAGCAGGTTGATGTTGATCTTAAAGCCGCGAATCTCGTTGACGCCATCGGTCATCGCACCCTTCTGCGTACCGCAGCCCATAACGGACGAAACGGTCATACCGCCGCAATGCACCTCGTCAAGAATGGCCTTCAGGCTCTCGAGCATCTCCGGACGGATGATGAGTACCAGTTCCTTCATGGTTATCTCCCCTCTTCGGTGGCGGTGAGCGCGCTTGTGCGCGTTCGTTGTTGGGGATTATGCGTGCCAAAACCGCCCGTTTTATTAACGGAGTGTTTTGAAACACGGGCGACGCCGAGCGTTTACGCCTGCGCAACATAGGTCGCACGCTGGCAATATGCTCGTAATACAACAGAAACGCCGGCCGCGCGGAACCTTATCCGCACGACCGGCGTTTCATGTTTGACCCCTACGCCGCGGCGCACACGCTGCCGAGCAACTCACGCAAGGGAGAGCCAATGCCGCCCAAAAGCTCAGGCGCGATAATGGCAAAGACGGGCACTTCGCCCCTACCCACGGCGGCAGGAACCTTGCCCTCCGAGACGACGCAGCCATAGGGAACAAAACCGTCCTCACCAGAATCGAGCACCGCCATGCGACGGGCGACCTCGCGAGCAAAGCCGGCCGTATCGGCATCCCCGATCGCCAGCACAAAGTCGACACCCTCGTCGGCGGCCAAGGCAACGGCCTCGTCGACTAGCTCATCTCCTCCGTCGCCCTCAACCGAACCACAGCGGAACAGCGTGCGCTCCAGCAGTGCCCGATCAAGCGACCCAAGCGCCGCCGCAACGAGCCCATCGCTCGTATGCTTGTCGCCGCCCAGTACAACGAGCGCCTTGGTGCCGCCGTAATGAGCGACCAAACGCCCGCACCAACGCGCCACATCGCCGTCCGCGACAAGACGTGTCGGCATGCCAAATCCATAGTTAACCATCTTCCCCACAACCCTTCCGTGCATGTAGGTGGTACCGATCGTTAGGCTCATGCTACGAAGGGAGCTTTTCCGTGCTGTTTCGCACTCTTTAGGGCTGCGTTAAAACCCGATTCAATTCAGGCGGAACACGAGAATGGCTACGCCGTGATAAACGGACTAGCCAAGCGCGCAAATAAGATAAGCCAGGCGAGCGCCAAGCAAAAACCGCCCAGCACATCAGAGGCGTAATGCACTCCCAGATAAATGCGGCTAACGCCAACAGCGAGAATGACGCAGACGAGCGCCGCAGCGATAATCACACAAAACGAAAGGCCGCAGGCCCCACTCTGCACAAGCCATATACCATACCCGTAAAACGCCATGGCCGCCATCGAATGCCCCGAGGGAAAGCTCAGCCCCGGCGCCTCGACAAGCCGAAATCCCTGGGGGCGGGACCGACGCACCAGCACCTTAAGAAGCTGATCGATGGCGCTGATGGCGCCGACATTGACGGCGGCGCAAATAACCCGAGTCCGGCAGGGCGCCCATATAAACGCAGCGACCAGTACACCCACGATAAACGGCAGCGATGCCATATTCGAAATGGCCTTCATCGCAACCGTCAACACCGGCGACCGAAGCTTCTCAACAAACAGCGAGTAGCCCCATCTGTCGATTACCATAGTCTCGCCCTTGAGCACCTTAACCAGCAGGCAGACGAAGACCGCAAGGCACAGCGCGGGCAGAACCAAAAGCGAAAGATCACCCATATCGACGGCCATCAATATCCCTTCAGCATATCCAATACATCAAGGCTACCGACTCTCCGTAAACGCCCCGTAAACCTACCAAAAAGGGACAGGTTTATTTTGGTAGGTCAAACGATTTATGGACCAGAATAAACCTGTCCCTTTTTGGTCGGCTTTGACGATGTCCGGACGAGCGAGTAATATCGAACAGGTATTCGATAGGAACATGTGTTTGATGAGGGAGCCCGGATGGAGCACGATCGACGTACATACATCTGCATCGACCTTAAGACGTTTTATGCCAGCGTCGAGTGTGTCGACCGCGGGCTCGATCCGCTCACCACCAATTTGGTCGTCGCCGACGAGTCGCGTGGCCGCACGACCATCTGCCTCGCCATCACGCAAGCGATGAAGGACCTCGGCATCCACAACCGCTGCCGATTGTTCGAGATACCCGACGGCATCGACTACATCAAGGCCGTGCCGCGCATGCAGCACTACATGGAAGTGTCGGCGCAAATCTACGGCATCTACCTGGAATACGTCAGTCCGCAGGACATCCACGTCTATTCAATCGACGAGTGCTTTATCGATGTCACGCCTTATCTGGACCTCTACCACACCGATGCGAAAAGGTTCGCCTGCATGCTGCGTGACGAGGTTGTAGGCCGCACCGGCATCACCGCCACGGTCGGCATCGGACCCAACCTGTTCCAGGCAAAGGTGGCACTCGACATCACGGCCAAGCACGTGCCCAGCCGTATCGGAATACTCGACGACGAGACCTTTCGCAAGGAGATCTGGCCGCATCGCCCCATTACCGATATCTGGGGCATCGGCCCCGGCGTGGCCGCGCGTCTCGAAAAGTACGGCGTCTATGACCTGATGGGGGTCGCCGCGCTCGACGAGAATCTGCTCTACGACGAGCTTGGCGTAAATGCCGAGTACCTCATCGACCATGCCTTTGGGCGCGAGCCGACAACCATTGCCGATATTCAGGCCTATCGCCCCCAAGCGACCTCGACCACCACGGGACAGGTGCTCTCGAAAGGCTATGCCTACGAACAAGCCTATACGGTTTTACGCGAGATGGTCGACGGCGCCGTGCTGGGCCTGGTCGACAAACACGTGGTCTGTGACAGCATCTCGCTGTTTGTGGGCTATGCAAGCGAGCAAGCCGACATCCGCCGGCTCGACGCCAGCGGCACGGCACAGTATATAGACGGCTGCGGACACCTGCGGTCGAGCACGTCGAGCATCGAGCCCGCCGCAACCGCCGGCCCCGAGCTTGCACCCCGTGCGCCCAAGCCCGTTCAGCGCGACGATGAGCGTCGCCGCATGGTTCGCGAGGCGCAGGCGATTGACGGCATCTTCGTCGGCGAGCACGGCGGCAAGCCGCGCGGTGGCTATGCCGCGCTCTTCGCCCATTCCAATGCATCGCGAAAGCTGCCAGAGCGGACCAATTCGTTTAAGAAGATCATGAGCTACTTTGATGACTTGTGGGCGCAGACCGTCGACCCCAAACGGCCCGTCAAGCGCATTAACCTGGGCTTTGGAAACCTTATGCCCGAGGAGTTTGCCACCATCGATTTATTTAGCGATATCGAGACCGATGAGCGCGAACGCGAGCTGGCCCGCGCCGTGCTGGCCGTAAAAGGCAAATACGGCAAAAATGCGCTCGTCAAGGGGCTGAGCTTTACCGCCGGCGCCACCGCGCGCGAACGAAACGACCAGGTTGGAGGACATCGTGCCTAAGTCCAAGCAGCAGCCCATGCGCCCGCCCACCGCTTTCGAACGACTGGCCGACCCCGAGGGCAGGCGTCGTTCGACCGACCCCAAGCTCACCGCCAACGGTGCCGTTCGCGCCAACCGCGCCGCACAATTTATGCCCTTTGCGGCGCTAACGGGATACTACGAGCTGGTGCGGAAACAAGAGATTACCGTCGAACCAAAATGTGAGCTAACAGAAGAAAAAGCCCTCGAACTTTCGAATAAGCTCGAGGGTCTCAAGCGTGGCGACCTAGTACGCGTCACTTATTACGATGCGTACGGCTATCGTACCCGCACCGGCATCCTTGACGAGGCGCTCCCCGCCTTTAAGCTGCTCAAACTCCGAGATATCGCCATCGACTTCGACGATATCCAGAACATCGAGCTACGCGGCCGTGCCTAGGCTCGGCTATATGCCGGACCCTACAGCTTCATGACGTAATAGCCAGCATCCTTCACGGCCGCCTCGAGCGCCTCGCGATCAATCGGGTTTTTAGAACGCACGCGCGCCGTGTGATCCGCATATGTCACCGTGGCCCAAATGCCATCGAGCGCATTGAGCGCATTCGCCACGTTTTGGGCACAGCCATCGCAGCTCATGCCACCGATAAGCAGCTCGTCGCTATATGGATAGTGGGACGCGTCGGTATCCGTGACCACAATCCTCTTGGCCTTCTTGCCGCTCGCGCCATCGCTACAGCAGCTTTTGCCGCGCGTCGATGCCGCAATACGGCGGAATCCAAAAAACAAACCGACGGCAATTACGGCAAGTACGATGATATTCGCGGGATTAAGCAGGTCGTTCATATATATCTCTCTCGTTTGAGCCTTGTCCGGATACCCCCATAGGGTGTCCCCATCTTACCCCAAACTCATGTCGGTTCGGTCAAATAGTTTCCCATTTCTTACTTTTTAGTTGACCACGGCTTACTTTCGTGTATAAGTTTTCCTAGGCTAACACGCGAGGACTCGAAAGGGGCACCGTGACTCGAACCATCGACATCCCAACGTTTCAAACGGCAGTCGTGCGCAACTGCTCCCCCACGCTCGCGGGCATCAAACCCGCTTCGCTCTTTACCTATCCCGGCGTCTACGCCAACCAAAATGGAAAGCCCAGTACCCCTTATATCGAAGCGCGTCGCACGCGTCTGCTTACCGTCATCGCTCAATGCAACCGCGAGCTCGAGCCGCTCGGCATCCATTTGAGCGTCTTGGTCTGGCGCCCCTGTGGGGCGCTGATCTATGCCTACCGCCCCGCGGACCTCATGCGCTACCTATCCGACCCTCGAGCTGCGACCGCACTTGCCGCCGAAGGCTACGATGCCCGCGACCTGTCCGCGTCCCTCGTGCATCTCGCCGCGCGCATCACGCTCGCAAGCAGCAATGCCGCAGAGAGCGCCTGCGGCAACGGACTGTGCGCACTCGCCCAGAGCGAACCTTGCAATAACGGCTGCACCTGTGAGTTTCCCCACGAAGTTGGCTACTTTTTGGGCTACCCCTACGAGGACGTGCATCAGTTTATCGTCCAGCATGGCGAGAACTACAAGGTTTTTGGCGCCTGGAAGGTATATACGAATGTTGAGCAGGCACTCACGACCTTCGACTCCTATCGCGCATGCACGCAATACCTCACCTATATCTATCAGCAGGGCTGCACACTTGGGCAACTTGTCCAGGCAACCCGATAGAACATACAAAACGCGGCCGCGCGCCGCACAACCGAAAGGACTAAACATGAGCAAGATCGCAGTCGTTTACTGGAGCGGCACGGGCAATACCGAGGCCATGGCAAACCTCGTTGCCGAGGGCGTAACCGACGCCGGCGCCGAGGCCGCCGTTATCCCCTGCGCCGATTTTTCTGCCGACAAGGCCGGCGACTATGACGCCATCGCCTTTGGCTGCCCCGCTATGGGTTCCGAGGAGCTCGAGTATGACGAGTTCCAGCCGATGTGGGACGAAGTCAAGGAGACCCTTGGCGATAAAAAGGTCGTTCTCTTTGGCTCCTATTCGTGGGCCGAGGGCGAGTGGATGGACAACTGGAAGGCCGACGCCGACGAGGCCGGCGTTAACGTCGTCGACTCCGTCATCTGCTACGACGCCCCCGACGATGAGGCCGAGGCTGCCTGCAAGGCCTTGGGAGCCGAGCTGGTCTAGCAAACGTCGTCGGGCCACCGCGCATCGACCCAAAGCTGAGCACCAAACATAGCAGGCGCTCACATCCAAATAAAAGCGGGGACTGGATTTGATCCAGCCCCCGCTTTTTGCATCGGCAACTTTAACGCGCTGCTACGCGATATTACCCAAGAACGCCTTGGTGCGCTCACTCTTGGGATGGTCGAAGACCTCGCTCGGCGAGCCCTCCTCCACGATAACGCCCCCATCCATAAAGACGACGCGGTCGGCGACATCGCGGGCAAAGCCCATCTCGTGCGTTACCACGATCATGGTCATACCGTCACGTGCCAGATCGCGCATAACGCCCAGCACGTCGCGGACAAGCTCGGGGTCAAGCGCCGAGGTTGCCTCGTCAAACAACATAACGTGCGGGTTCATCGAAAGCGCTCGGGCAATGGCGACGCGCTGCTGCTGACCACCCGAAAGCTGGCTCGGCATAAAGTCGATGCGCTCGGCCAAACCGACCTTAGTGAGTTCCTCAACAGCGATCTTCTCAGCCTCTTCCTTGCTGCGTTTGAGCACCTTCTGCTGCGCGAGCATGACGTTCTTTTTGACTGAGAGATGCGGGAACAAGTTGAACTGCTGAAACACCATACCCAGATGCGTGCGCACCTTATTTAAGTCGACGCCCTTAGCGCAGACGTCCACGCCTTCCACCATGATGGAGCCGCTCGTAGGCTCTTCAAGGCGGTTAATGCAGCGCAGCATCGTCGACTTGCCCGAGCCCGAAGGGCCCAGAACCACGACGACCTCGCCCCTGTGCACATCCAGATCGATGTCGCGCAGGACCACATTGTCACCAAAGGACTTCTGGAGGTTCTTAATGCTGACGACAACCTCGTTGGAATTCGTTTCGCTCACGATGGGACCTCCTTACAGACCGGCAATGTGATCGGCGGGCGTGGCGACAACCTGCCCGGCACTCTTGGCGGGACGTTTCTTCTTGGTCTCGGCCGTGCCCAGCAGCCTCGCCTCGAGACCGCTCACCAAACGGGCAAGCGGCAGCGTGATGACCAGATAGAACAGGGCGGCAACCACGTACGGCGTAATGGAACCAGTCGTCGCTACGATGGTACGGGCGTTCATGACGATCTCGACCACGCCCACGGCGGCAAGCAGCGAGGTGTCTTTGTAGAGCAAGATGAACTCACTGGTCAGCGTGGGCAGGACGTTGCGGAACGTCTGAGGGATCATAACGTAAAGCAACGTCTGGAAGGCGTTCATGCCCAGCGAACGCGCAGCCTCGTTTTGACCCTTGGGGATCGACTGGATACCGGCGCGGAAAATCTCGCACAGGTACGCCGACGAGTTCATGGCCATGACGATAACGCCCAGGACATAGTCGTCAACCCTGACGCCGGCAAGCGGCAGGCCAAAGAACGCAATGTAGATCTGCAGGAACGCCGGCGTGCCACGGATGACGTTCACGTAGATGCCGGCGAGGCAGCGCAGGATGCGCGACTTGGAGATGCGCATGAGCGACAGAGCAAAGCCAAAGGGGATCGCCAGCGGAAACGCCACGAGCACGATCGAGAGCGACATGAGGAAGCCCTTAAAGACGATCGGCAGGCTCTGGACCAAAATCACTGGGTTCAGGAACAGACGCAGGAACATATTGGAGTTCCATGCCTCGACCCACGGCCGCTCTTTAAGGTCGGCCAGGAAGTTATCGAAGGCCGTCACGCCCTTAATCTCGACAGAAGGAATATTGGAAACCTTCTTGGTCGAACCGTCGGCAAGCGTATAGGTGCCGCTAAAGGCCTCGTCGCCACCCTCGACGGGGAACGTAACGCCATAGATCTCCACGCGGAAATAACCACCGGCAGGCGCCGTCTCGCCAAAATCAATCTTGAGCGTCTGCCCGTCCACCTTGCACGTGGGTTTCATGGGCGTCCGGTCCATCAGATCGTCGCCGGAAAGCATCGTCAGGCGCGTGTCATCGGCGCCAAACGTCGTACCGTCGGCAAACGTAAGCGAAAGGCCGCTCAGCTCCTCATCGGCATCGGCCTGGACTTCCCAAGTAATGCGCGTCTCGGTGCCGCCGACCACGTCGCTGCCCGATCCGGTATTGGGTCGAGCGGTGATCTTTGCGGTCTCGAGCGCCTGCGCCGTCGAGGGCACGCAGGCCCCCGCACACACAAGCACAAGTGCCACGATCAGGGCGCAGGCTAGCTTACGGAGCATAGCGGACAGCGAGGCGAACTGCACGGTGACTCCTTCGGTTAAATGTGACAAGGTGGCTCCCATCGTAAAGTTGCCGACATGACGAGGCGGGATGATGCCCGTCCAGTTAAGCGCAAAGGCCCTCTCCGCCAAAACGGAAAGGGCCTGCGCGAAATCAAGCAGTAATGCTACTTGATGTTGTACTTAGCCATGAGGGCGTCAACGGTACCGTCACCGGTCAGGTCCTTGATGGCCTGGTTGATATCGTCCTTGAGCTTGGTGTTGCCCTGGTTGATGGCGATAGCGTACTCCTCGCCAGTGCTGATCTGCTTGATGGTCTGGCAGGTGTTGAACTGCTCGGCGGTCAGCTGGCTGGCAACGGAGCGGTTGGTCACCACGGCGTCACCCTTGTCGGACTGCAGAGCGCTGAAGCACTCGGTGGCGTCCTTGTAGGGAACGATCTTGGCCTTGGGGAAGTTCTCCTGGGCAAAGGCCTCGGCGGTCGAGCCGGACTGGACGATGATTGTGGCGTCGGCGTTGTTGAGCTTCTCGCTGTAGTTGTCGGCCGTGATGTCGGTGTTATCGACCTTGGTCACGATAGCCTGATCGTCCATGTAGTACGAATCGGAGAACGCGACCTCCTTCTCACGCTCGGGGGTATCGGTGATAGCGGCGATGGAGACATCGTACTTGGCGCCCGAAGCAACACCCGGGACCAGCGTGTCGAAGTCGTTGTTCACATACTCGACCTCCAGGCCCAGCTTGTCGCCGATAGCTTTAATGAGCTCAAGGTCAAAGCCCTGATAATCGCCGTTGTCATCCTTGTACTCAAACGGCGCATACTCGGCGGAGGTACCGACGGTCAGCGTGCCGTCCTTAACCAGGGCGTACTCCTTGGAGCCGTCGACCTTCTCGACCTTTACGTCGTCAGAGCTGCTGGAACCGGCATCGGAACCAGAGGTGGCGTTAGACGAGCCGCAGCCCGTCAGAGCAAGGGCGAGCGCCATGGCGCCCGTGGCGGCAAATGCGCCAAGCTTCTTCAGCTTCATAATCAGTCTCCTTCCAATGGCCCCGCTAAATAAAGGGGTCTGCAAAAACTGTTGGATATTATGCACCCCTATATTCGAATACGCAATTAGAAAACTGATTGAAACATACCTTAAATGTGAATGAAATACTCCACTTTGTGACAGTCATTACTGCTGCAATGAGCGTAGGAGCGCGATTTCAGCTGCGTAACCTGCAAGTTCGTTCGGCGTCTCCAAAATAAAAGGTAATGCGCATAAACGGCTGTTCGATACAATATTCTGCATAACCTGCATACCGCCGCCAAGTTCCTCGTTGCCAAGATAGCCCTTGCCGATGCACTCATGGCGATCCTTATGAGCCCCACAGGGGTTCTTGGAATCGTTGATATGCACGGCATGCAGGCGCTCGATGCCCACGATGCGATCAAACTCGTCCAGCACGCCATCAAGGTCGTGGATGATGTCATAGTCGCCATCGCTCACATGGCAGGTATCAAGGCAGACGCCCAGCTTGTCTGACAGCTCGGGACGCCTGGCGACGACACCTTCGATGATGCGCGCCAGCTCCTCAAAGTTGCGGCCCACCTCGGTGCCCTTGCCCGCCATGGTCTCGAGCAGCACCGTCGTCTGCTGCCCCTCAAACATCACCTGGCAAAGCGTGTCGACGATCATCTGAATGCCGGCATCGACACCCTGCCCCACATGCGCGCCGGGGTGAAAGTTGTAGTAGTTGCCAGGCAGTGCTTCCAGACGCTGCAGGTCCTCGGCCATCGCCTCGATGGCAAACTCACGCGCCCGCTCCTTGGCAGAGCAAGGATTATAGGTGTAGGGAGCATGCGCCACGAGCGGCCCAAAATGATTTTGCGCCATAAGCTCGCGCAGTGCCGCCACGTCGTCCATGTCCAAGTCCTTCGCCTTGCCACCGCGCGGGTTGCGCGTGAAAAAAGCAAACGTATTGGCGCCAATAGAGAGCGCCGTCTCCCCCATCGCCCGATAGCCCTTCGTCGTGGAAAGGTGACACCCGATCGTCAGCATCTCCAACTCCCCCTCATCAGTTGCGGTGAAATACGGTCTGTTCGTGCCCTATTTTGGCTCAAACAGACCGTATTCCACCGCAAGTTATAAAAGGGTCACGAGCGGCGCGTTTTGCCGAAGGCCTTGAGCGCCGCAGTCACCGGACCCGGCTGAAAACGACGACGCACGTCGTCCAGGCCCTCGGGAATATCAATGTGCTGAGGACAATGGCGCGCGCATTTACCGCACTTGACGCAATTGCTCACCAGCTTAGGTTCGCTCGTGCGCACCGCGCTCGCCGTAAAGTACTGCGAGAGGCCCGTAAACCAACTATGTGCGTAGCTCGCGTTGTAGGCGGCAAAGCAGCCGGGAATGTTGATGCCCTTGGGGCACGGCATGCAGTAGCCGCACCCAGTGCAGGGCACACGATTCGATTTCTCAAACTCCGTCAGCACGCGTGCGATGGTGTCGAGCTGCGCCGCCGTCATCGAATCCGGCAGCGCCCGGTCTGCCAGCGCCGTGTTCTCGTCCACCTGCGCGGCATCGGTCATGCCCGAGAGCAGCATGGTCACCTGAGGGTGATTCCACACCCACGACAATCCCCAAGCGGCAGGCGTGTGCAGATGCGGATCGTCCGCGGCATCGAACACAGCACGGGCCCGCGGCGGCAGCTTGCCCGCCAACCGCCCACCCAACAGCGGCTCCATCACAAACACCGCAAGCCCACGCTCCGCCGCGGCAAGCAACCCTGCCGTCCCCGCCTGGTAGCGCTCTCCCGCGTAGTTGTACTGGATCTGGCAAAAGTCCCAATCGTACGCATCGAGCATCGTGATAAAGTCCGCCGCGCTGCCATGGTACGAAAAACCGATCTGGCGAATACGACCCGCCGCCTTCTGGCGCGCTATCCAATCCTCGATGCCAAGCCCCACCACGCGCTCCCACTGAGCCGGCGAAGTGATGTTATGCATCAGGTAATAGTCGATATGGTCAGTCCGCAGGCGGCGCAGCTGTTCCTCGAAAAAGCGGTCGAAATCCTCCGCGTTCTTGCACGAGGCATGCGGCAGCTTGGTCGCCAGCAAAACCTTATCGCGTAGCCCCAAACGCTCGAGCGATGCTCCCACGCACGCCTCATTACCAGGATAGAGATAGGCCGTGTCCAGGTAATTAATACCGCGCTCCACAGCGCGCGAGATGATAGCGTCCGCGGCTTTGGCATCAGGGTGTCCCGGTGCCCCGGGAAACCTCATGCACCCCAGCCCCAACGCCGAGATACGGTTGCCACTTTTGGGGTCAACGCGGTACTGCACGGCCCCTCCTTTCCCGTCGGTGTCCAAGTCACGCGAAACACAACAGTCACGCCGCCGAAACCACTTGGAATCGCAATCGAGAACGTATCGTAACGCAGCAGAAATCGAGCCGTCACGGCACCGCTCTAACATCAGCAAAAAGCCCGATGAAAGGAGCCAACCATGCCCGCGCTCGACCTTTGGAACCTCGCCGCCCAGCTCAAAAGTACCGACTATCGCTGGGTCGATCTCACTCACACGCTCTCATGCGACACGCCGCACTGGTACGGTTTTAAGCCCTTCGAAGCCACCAAGCTCTTCGACTATCTGCCTGGCACGCCCGAGGACATGCTCGCCCCCATGCGTTGCTTCCAATACTCGGTCGCCTCGCAGTACGGCACCCACGTCGACGCGCCGCGTCATTTCCATGTTGATGGTCGCTCCCTCGGCGAGATCGAGCCCATCGAGTTTATGCACCCGCTCTGCGTAATCGATAAGCATGAGGAATGCGCCGCCAATCCCGACTTTGTCCTGACCGTCGACGACCTCAAGGCTTGGGAGGAAGAGTACGGCCGCATCCCCGAGGACGCCTTTGTCGCCTTCCGCTCCGACTGGTCCAAGCTCGCCGACCTTGAGAACAAGGACGAAGACGGGCAGCCGCACTATCCCGGCTGGGATCTCGAGGCCATCAAGTGGCTTGTCGAGGAGCGCAACATCGGCGCCATCGGCCACGAGCCGGCAGACACCGACCCCGCCACCGTCACCGCCCGCGAGGATGCCTACCCCTACCCCGGCGAGCAATATATCCTCTCGGTCGATCGCTATCAAATCGAGGTTATGGACCACCTGGACGAGCTGCCCGCCACGGGCGCCGTCATCTTCTGCACCTTCCCCAAGGTGCGTGACGGCGTCGGATATCCCGCGCGCGTCTTCGCCGTCTGCCCCGCAGCATAAGCGCCAGGCAAACGTTTCTTTTCCATAACAGCAGCCCCGCGTGCTCGCCAAACGCCTTGGCAGCATACAATCCATCAGGCGCCTCATTTATAGCGGGCGCCTTTTTCATAGGGAGATGATTCGCATGCAGATCAACAAGGTCGCCTTTATCGGCAAGGGTGGCGTCGGCCTGCTCTACGGCAGCATGATGGCAAAGGCGCTCGGCAATGATGCCGTCGAGTACGTTATGGATGACGCACGCTTCGAGCGCCATGCGCACGAAGCGCTCACCATAAACGGCGAGCCCTGCAAGCTCAGGTCCGTCCGTGCCAGCGAGGCAACACCAGCGGATCTGGTCATTCTCGCGGTCAAGACGACCGGACTCGACCAGGCACTCAAGACCATGGAACGTGTCGTGGGCCCCCACACACTCATCGCCTCTTTATGCAACGGCATCACAAGCGAGCAAAAGATTGCCGAACGTTTTGGCTGGGAGCACACTGTCTTGGGCATCTGCCAGGGCATGGACGCCGTGTTCCTTAACGGCGAGCTCACGTTTACCAACACCGGCGAGATATGCTTTGGCGCGGCGACGGGCACCAACCCCGCGGCCGTCAGCGCCATCGATGAGCTCTACACGCGCTGCGGCATCGCCCATACCGTCGAGAACGACATCGCGCACCGCATGTGGGCCAAGCTTATGCTCAACGACGGCATCAACCAGACCTGCATGGCCTTCGGCGGTACCTACGGAAGCGCCACGGAGCCAGGCTCCGAGCAGCGTCGTTGCTTTATCTCCGCCATGCGCGAGACGCTTGCCGTCGCAAACGCCGAGGGTATCGGGCTCACCGAAGCAGACCTGACGCAAATGGTTCGCCTCATCGAAGGCCTTGACCCCGCCGGCATGCCCTCGATGGCGCAGGACCGCGTCGCACAGCGCAAAACCGAGGTCGAGGAGTTTGCGGGCACCGTCTGCCGCCTTGCAGCAAAGCACGGCATCCATGTGCCAACAAACGAATGGCTCTATGCGCGCATCCGTGACATCGAGGCAAGCTGGTAGCGCCCGGCGAACTACGCCAGACAACCTCAATGGCAAAGCCGCCGCAAGGGCGCTCCCCTTACGGCGGCTTTATCTTCATCTAAACCAGCAGCCGGCTTCCCTACCGCTAGAGCTGGGACTCCGGTATCTCGTCCTCGTCATCGCGGCAGAGGGCGACGCCGGCACTTCCAAGCAACGCGGCGGCGATCAAAGCACCCACGACAATGGGAGCCGCACCCGACGTGGACTGCATGCCCGCAACCAATGCAGCGGTCGGGCCAAGGCAGCCAAGGACCAGCGCAACAGCTGCAATCGCGATATCTCGAGCGTTCATGGGACCACTTCCTCCACGAGAAAGACCTTATTTCTCATGACTTAGTGTGCCCCGTGCCCATATGCCCGACGTACTGCCACGGTAAGGGCTCTGTTAGCTCAAATACGCATAAAGAACGGGCGTCTTTTCCTTGCCCGAAAGCTCGGTAAAGACGCCCGTCATATGCCGATTGATGTCGGCCACATTACCAGCCGGTATAGTAATCGGTGGTGCCGGCAGCGCAGCCGGAGTCATACACCTTGCACTCGCCCTTGGATCCGGTAAAGGTAGAGCCCTGAGCCTTATCGCCCGCGGCAACGACGTAATAGCCATCGGAATCGCGCCAAAAGCCCTCGGAATCCTGAGTCCACTCACCCGTGCGGTGATGATAGAGCACGTTGCTGCTGTAATAGGTCTCGCGACGTCCGTTGTAATTGTTAACGCCGCTCGAGCGCGTCAGTCCCGAGCCGTTCGCATAATATGCGGCAGTCGAATAGGACGAATTGTAGCCGGCACTGTAATACGAGGCCTGGGCAGCCTCGGCAGCTTCGGCCTCGGCTGCCGCAGCCTCGAGCGCTTCGCGTTTCGCGCCCTCAAGCGCAATACGCAGCTCGTCGAGCTCGGTCGACTTGGCATCGACATCTTCCATCGTCAGAAGATTGCCCGAGCCATCGATGCAGCCTTGCAGAACAGCGCACTCGTCATCGGTGGCGTAGTCACCATACATATTCATGATAATCTGGGCGCGAACCTCCAAAGAGTCGCGCTTGGCTTCCATCGAAGCGTTCCACTCCTGCATGGAGCCAAAGCCATCGCCGCGATAGTCGACGGGCTGCATGAGCGTCGCCTCGGACGGAGTAGCACCGACCGTGTCGGACAGCGTGGTCGCGTGGGCATCGGTTGCGCCGGCACCCGCCAAAAGCGCCACAGTCAAAGCGGCAGAAAGGGCGACGGCTTTCGGTGTTCGTGAATCGATCCTCATGTAGCTGGAAACCTCCGTAGTACGTTTTTGCTGCGTTTGAGCTGCGTGTGATTCGATCGCGCTGCATAGTACCCCGAGCTTTTCGCGACCTGCGGTTTTTCTCAAAAGGTGCACGTCATTTGCGTAAAAGAAACACCCGTAAAACAGGAGTTTTCCACATCCTAATTGGATAAAACATGCCAAATTCCCTGTTTTTGGGCGTTGCATATGCAAAAAGGACGCCTGTGCAAACATTGTTCGCACAGGCGTCCTTAGCAGGCATTTTATGCAGTTATACCTATCGAGTCGCAAGGGGTCCTTGCACAAATCGCCTTACTCGTCCAGCGCGGCAAAGGCCTGCTTCAGATCCCAAATGATGTCCTCGGCGTTCTCGGTGCCAATGGAGAGACGGATCGTGGAGGGCGTAATGTTCTGCTCGGCGAGCTCCTCGGCAGAGAGCTGGGAGTGCGTGGTGGTAGCCGGGTGCACGACGAGCGACTTAACGTCGGCCACGTTGGCGAGCAGCGAGAACACCTGCAGGTGATCGATGAACTTCCAAGCAGCCTCCTGGCCGCCCTTGATCTCGAAGGTGAAGATCGAGGCGCCTCCGTTGGGGAAGTACTCCTTGTAGAGCTCGTGGTCGGGATGCTCCGGCAGGCTCGGGTGGTTCACCTTGGCAACGTGGCTGTCACCGGTCAGGAACTCAACGACCTTCTTGGTGTTCTCCACATGACGGTCGACGCGCAGCGACAGGGTCTCGGTGCCCTGGAGCAGGACCCAGGCGTTAAACGGGCTGATGCAGGCGCCCTCGTCGCGCAGTAGAATAGCGCGGACATAGGTCGCGAAGGCCGCGGGGCCGGCAGCCTCGGCAAACGACACGCCATGATAGGAGGGGTTGGGCTCGGCGATCTGGGCGTACTTGCCGCTCGCCTTCCAGTCAAAGTTGCCGCCGTCGACGATCACGCCGCCCAGCGAGGTGCCGTGGCCGCCGATAAACTTGGTCGCGGAGTGCACGACGATGTTGGCACCGTGCTCAAGCGGACGGAAGAGATACGGGGTGCCAAAGGTGTTATCGACGACGACCGGCAGACCATGCTTCTTAGCGACCTCGGAGATGGCGTCGATGTTGGGGATATCGGAGTTGGGGTTGCCGAGCGTCTCGAGGTAGATGACCGTGGTGTTGTCTTTGATGGCGCCCTCGACCTCGTCCAGGTTGTGTGCGTCGACGAAGGTGGTCTCGACGCCAAACTGGGAGAGGGTGTGCTCCAGCAGGTTGTAGGAGCCGCCGTAGATGGTCTTCTGCGCTACGACGTGGTCACCAGCCTGAGCGAGGGCCTGCAGGGCGTAGGTGATAGCAGCGGCGCCAGAGGCAACGGCGAGGCCGGCCACGCCGCCCTCGAGCGCGGCGATGCGGTCCTCAAAGACGCCCTGGGTGGAGTTGGTCAGACGACCGTAGATGTTACCGGCGTCGGCAAGACCAAAACGGTCGGCGGCGTGCTGAGCGTTGCGGAACACATAGCTCGTGGTCTGGTAGATCGGCACGGCGCGGGCATCGGACGCGGGATCGGCGCTCTCCTGGCCAACATGAAGCTGCAGGGTGTCGAAACCAAAGGTGTGCTCGGGGTTGTTGATGAACTGGCTCATGATGATCTCCTTGATCAGTCGTAGTACATAAGTGAGAAAAGTAAGTCGTAAGTCTCCTGATCACGCCAACGGGCGCAAACAGGAGCCCGGCATTCGTCGTGATGTGCAATTCATAGGCGGGCCTCCTTTCGACTTCCCGTTTCCGTGGTTGGCTTATTTACCTACCGCCTTTGTGTGTTTTGAATAGTACGAGTATCGCCAGATACCGTCAATCACTTAAAAGCGCTAACCTGTTATCGGTTTTGCAGATAACAATCGAAAGGACCGCCTTCGATGACCCTCCAGCAGCTTCGCTTTCTTATCGCCGTGGCAGAATCCGGCTCGATCAACGCCGCAGCCCAGCACCTCTATACGGCCCAGTCCAATATCTCCAACGCCATCAAGAGCCTGGAACAAGAGCTCCATCTAGAGATCTTCACGCGCTCCAGCCGCGGCGTCACGCTCACCAATGACGGCACCGAGCTCCTAAGCTACGCACGCCAGGTGGTTGAGCAGGCGGACATGCTCGAGGCCCGCTATGCAGACGGCGGTACGCCCCAGGCGCGCCTTGCTATCTCGGCCCAACACTATGCCTTCTCGGTCGAGGCGTTCGTCAACGTCGTCGAGCGTTGTAGGGACGAAAAGTTCGAGTTCATCATGCGCGAGACCACCACGTCGCAGATTATCGACGACGTGCGCGCATTTCGCAGCGATATCGGCATTCTCTACTTGGATGACTTCAACTCCCGCGTCCTGCAAAAGGCCTTTGCCGATGCCCGTGCGACCTTCCACCCCCTCTTCAATGCCGACGTGCATGTATTTGTCAGCGAGCGCCACCCCCTCGCTCGCCGTCCGCATCTGTCGCTTGCCGACCTCACGCCTTATACGCGTTACAGCTTTGAGCAGGGCACCTCAAACTCCTTCTACTATGCCGAGGAACCGTTTAGCTACATCCCCTGCAACCGCAACATCCGCGTGTCCGACCGTGGCACGCTCACCAACCTGCTCATCACCTCAAACGGCTATACGCTGTCGACCGGCGTCCTTTCCACCGAAATGCAGTGGGGCATGGCATCGATTCCGCTGGCAGACGCCCCAACGATGCAGGTGGGCTACATCATGAACGACGAGCGCAAACCCTCTTTCCTGCTACAGCAATACCTCGACGAGCTCAACCGCATCATCCAAGAAAACCAGCCATCTAGGAACGGGGTAGAAATCGTAGATTGTTAGCCCTTTGCGAGCATGGCGCTACAATAGTCACTCGCGCGAACTACACCTAACGAAAGGAAACCCGTGAAGGTCATCATCTACACCGACGGTTCGGCCCGATCAAACCCGGGACGCGGCGGCTACGGCGCCGTGCTCAAATACACCAATCCCGCCGGCAAGACCTTCACCTCCGAGCTTTCGCGCGGCTACGCCAAGACCACCAACAATCGCATGGAGCTCATGGCGGTTATCGTGGCACTCGAGGCGCTCAACCGCCCCTGCGACGTCGAGGTCCATTCCGATTCCCAATACGTCGTCAACGCCTTTAACAAGCACTGGATCGACGGCTGGAAAAAACGCGGATGGAAAACTGCAAACAAGCAGCCGGTCAAAAACCGCGATCTGTGGGAGCGCCTCCTTGCCGCAAAGAGCCAGCACAAGGTTGAGTTTATCTGGGTCAAGGGGCACGCTGGCCACGAGCTCAACGAGCGCTGCGACGAGCTTGCCACCACGGCGGCAGACGGCAGCAACCTCGATATCGACACGGGCTTTAACGAGAACGATCTGTAGCGAGCTTCTCGCCCATTGCCAACGTCCTCACGCGCTAAACTCATTTTGTATGACAACACGGCGTAAGGGGGACGCATGCTGCGCATCGCGACCATCGGAACATCCATGATCACCGACGACTTTATCCAGGTCGTCAATGCCAACGACCAGGCAGCGTTTGTGGGCACACTCTCGCGCGATGCCGAGCGCGGTGCTGCATTTACCGCCGAGCATGGCGGCGAGCGCAACTTCACCGCTCTCGACGAGCTCGCCTCGGCGCCCGATGTCGATGCCGTCTATATCGGCAGCCCCAACGCCCTCCATTACGAACAGGCCCTCGCCTGCATCGCCGGCGGCAAGCACGTCATCGTCGAAAAGCCGTTCTGCGCCACCGAGGCCCAGGCGCTCGAGGTGTTCCGCGCGGCAGAAGCCGCGGACGTCGTTGCCCTCGAGGCCATGCGCCCGCTCCACGACCCCGCCTTCCATGCCATCGAGGATGTTCTGGGCGAGATCGCCCCCATCCGCCGCGCCTCGCTGCGCTTTGGTAAGTATTCCTCCCGTTACAACGAGATCCTGTCTGGCCATGCCACCAACATCTTCGATTGCCATATGGCCTCGGGCTCCCTTATGGACATCGGCGTCTATACTGTCGAGCCCATGGTCGAAATCTTCGGCATGCCCTCGGGCCTCACGAGCATGACCACACTGCTCGACCCCTCGACGCAAAAGCTCACGCACGGCCCCATCGATGGCTGCGGCTCCATCCTCGCCAGCTATGGCGGTGGCCGCATCTCGATTGAGCTTGCGCACTCCAAGATCACCAACGACTACCTGCCCTCGCAGATCGAAGGCGAGCGCGGCACCATCCAAATCGACCGCATCTCCACGCCCTCCAACGTCCGCATCGACTACCGCGGCGATGTCGTGCGCGGCTCCGCCACCGAGGCGCCCCGCGCACAGGGCGACAACGGCCGCGTGCTCGACCTGCCTAAATCGAACAACACCATGGAGTACGAGCTCGCCGACTTTATCACCGCCATCAGCGGCATCGATAACGTTAAAGAGGAGATTTGGGAGACCCCTGCCGGCCGCCACGAGCTCGGTCACTACCGCGACGTCACGCTTGTCTCGCTGCGCATCATGGATGCCGTGCGCCAGCAGGCCGGCATCACCTTCCCCGCCGATTCGCAGAGCTAGGTCGCGCTATGGGTTTCTTTGAACAGTTCTTTTCCGGCGCTAAGCGCGAGCCCCAAAAACCGTGTGCTCTCGAGATGGAGCTGCGGCAACGACTTACCGTCCTGGCCAGCGACGACGCAACCAGCCCCGTGCCCCAACGGTATTTCCTTCGCTGGACGGGACAGGTACAAGGCGTTGGTTTTCGCTTTACCAATACCAACCTGGCGCAGGCGCGCTCCCTCACCGGTTGGGTGCGCAATATGGAGGATGGATCGGTCGAAATGGAGGTTCAGGGCACGCCCGCAAACATCCTGTCGCATCTCGAGGCGCTTCACGCCTCGTACGAGCGCATGGGCACCCGCTTCCGTCTTGAGGATGCGCAGGCCCGCGCTCCCCTTGCAACCGAAGACGGTTTTAACCCGCGCTATTAGTATTCTGTGCTAAATACGGTATCATTTGTCTACCTACCGTTATCGGAAAAGAGGCGAAGCGCATGGCAGTGCAAAGAAGAAATACTAAGCAGCGGAAGCTGGTTTTGGACGCCGTGCGCCAAAGCTATAACCACCCCACTGCCGATGAGATTTACAACGCCGTGCGCGAGCAGGATGACAAAATTAGCCGCGGCACGGTCTATCGCAACCTCAATCTCTTGGCCGATGCCGGCGAGATTCTCTCCATCAAGACGCCGGGCGGCAGTCGCTTCGATCGCACGATCGAGCCGCACGCACACGTCATCTGCACCTCGTGCAGCCGCGTCATCGACGTGCCTCTGCCATTCGACGCCCAGCTAAATGCCCAAGCAAGCGAGGAAACCGGCTGGCACATCACCTCGCACTACACCATTTTCGAAGGCCTCTGCCCCAACTGCCAGTAGATTTTTGGGACATGCCTTAACATCTACCTTCCGGTCATTGCGGCAGAAGTAGATTTCTAGGCATGTCCCAAATTGCTACTCGGACAGTAAACGGCGCAGCTCATCTTCCACCATAGTCACATAGCGCACGCGATCGTTGACGCCGCGCATCGTGGGATTGCAGCTCTCCATCAGACGGGGATGGCCCACCACATTGAGCATGTCGCGGTCGTTCTCGTTGTCGCCAAACGCCATCATCTCGTTGGGCGAAATGCCCAGCGCACGACCGTAGTCCGCAAGCGCCGAACCCTTACCCGAATTAAACCCGATAAAGTCCGTCCACTCAGTTCCCGATGTCATAACGTCGACCCGGTCGCTAAAGAGACGCCCAAAATACTCGAGCGCCGCCGGCTGATCGGCCTCGGGCGTCTGAAACGCGATTTTAATGACATCCTCGTCAATGTCCTCGGGACGATCGACCACAGCCACATCGCAGTGGACCTCGCGACGCAGGTGGTCGACAAAGGCGTCGTTGCCGCTCATAACGTAGAGGTGCCCCTCGCACGAAAGCGTCACATCCGCATGGGGGTAGTCGACCACGGCATGTGCGATATCCATCGCAAGGCCGCGCTCCACGGAGCGCTTGACTACGGCACGCCCCTCATCCATGACTAGAGCGCCGTTCTCGCAGACATAGGCCAGCTCGTCTGCCACCGGCGCGAACAGGTAGCGAAGGCTCGCATACTGGCGCCCACTCGCCGGCATAAACACAATGCCGCGGCGGTGTAGCTCCTCAATCAACTCAAATGCCTCGGGACGGGGCTCGCGTTCCCCCGGATGCAGCAATGTGCCGTCCAAGTCACATGCGACCAGCTTAATTCCCTCAAGACTCATCTGCTTCCCCCAAAGCAACGAAAAACGATAATGAGACGGGCTTTGAAATGTCAGCACATCAAAGCCCGTCCCATCTATGCAGCACGCTTAAGCGCGTGCCTTTTTGACAATTTTAAAATCCGAGGCCATGCCCACCACAACGTCGGCGGCACCGGAAGTAAACCGCCTGTCCGCATCGAGCTCGCGCGTAACCGTCGAAAGGTGCACGCCCTCGATTCCTTGGAGCATACGGCCCAGCACCGGCTGCACCGGCGTGAGCATGCGCACGGTACGGTCATCCGAGTCACCGCGAAACAGCGGCGCATGCATATTGCCGATCTCCCAGCACGCATGCGCCAGCGCCACCGGATCCATGCGGTCCACTTCAATCAGATAAACCTCGGCACTGTGCAGGCGCACGACGACCGCCACGGGCACCACGCCCAATCGGTCCGTCGCGAGCACATCGCCGTCGGCCAAGCGTTCGCCAGCCGCGGAAGCATCCCGACGAATCTCGACCGCACGCCCCAGCTCCGTCACCCCCATAAGCGAGGGGGCATCCGCCTGGTCCCATTCGAGCAGCAGCTCATCGGTCTCAAACACGCCGCCCAGCTTGCGGCGAAGCAAGAGCTCGTAAGACGGATCGTTGAGGTTTCCCAAGACCGCGGTCGAAACCAGACGCTCAGGCATGTTCTAGCCCTCGACCTCGACGAGCTCGATGTCAAAGTTGAGGTCCTTGCCGGCCAGCTCATGGTTAGCGTCGAGCGTCACAGCCTCGGGCGTCACGTCGATAACCACCGCGGGGACAGGCATGCCACTCGGCGTGGACAGGAAGAGCTTCATGCCCTTCTCGATCTCGTCGATGTTGGGAACCTGCTCGGCCGGGAAGGTCAAAACCATCTCGGGGTTATGCTCGCCGTAGGCATCGGCAGCGGGAATATGTACGGTCTTCTTCTCGCCCACCTGCATATCAACCACAGCGGCGTCGAAGCCCTTGATCATCTGGCCGGCGCCGCAGGTGAACTCCAACGGCTCGCCGCGATCGAAGGAGCTGTCGAACTGCGTGCCGTCGTCGAGCGTGCCGCGGTAATGGGTCTTGACCTTCTTGCCCTGATTGGACATGGAAACCTCCGTTATAGGGGCGGCGCTACACATGCGACGCCATGAACATATGGCGCTAACTATACCCTAGTCATACAATTTGAAGACAGTTTGCAAAGAAACGCTGCAACCGGAGGAACTATGGCTTATCCCGTATTTGACCTACACTGCGACACCGCCGACCGCATTGGCTGGGCCACACTCGATCTCGACCTGCGCTTCACCGCCGGCACCGACGGCTATTTCCCCGGCGACGAAACGCATCCGCAAGATTTCGACCTCATCGAAGGCAATGCCTGCGCCATCTCGCTCGCCAAAATCGGTAAGACTCCGTGGGCGCAGTGTTTCGCCACCTTCGTGCCCGACGAAATCCCCGCCGCACACGCCGCGCGTTTCCAGGCCCAGATCATGGCCCACATGAGCGGCCAGGCTATGCTCAACCACGACCGCATGGTCAACGTTCGCAGCGCATCGGACATTCGCCCCGCGCTCAAAGACGGCAAGGTCGCCTGTATCCACACCCTCGAGAATGCCACCTTCTTTGCCGAGGACCCCGCATTGATCGAGGTGCTCAAGAGTCTCGGCGTGCTCATGTCGTCGCTCAGCTGGAATGCCCAGGGCCCGCTCGCGAGCGGCCACGACACGCACGCCGGCCTCACCGCCGCCGGTATTGAGGCGCTCACGCAGATGGAACAGGCCGGTATGGTGCTCGACGTTTCCCATCTTAACGATGAGTGCTTTGACGAGGTTGCCGCCCGTGCCACGCGCCCCTTTGTGGCCAGCCACTCTAACTCCCGCGCCGTCTGCGGCGTCAAGCGCAACCTCACCGACAACCAGTTCCGCACCATCCTCGATAAGGGCGGCATTGTCGGCCTTAACTACTGCAGCGAGTTCCTTTCTAACGAGGCCACCGACGAGACCGCCGCAGATGTCACCTTCGACCAGTTGGCGGCCCATATCGAGCACTGGCTCGACCTGGGCGGTGAGGACGCCATCGCACTCGGCGGCGACTGGGACGGCGCCGCAGTACCCGCGTTCCTCTCCGATGCCAGCAAGATGCCCGAATTCCAAAACATGCTCTCCAAGCGCTTTGGCAAAACCGTAATGCAGAAGCTCTGCAGCGATAACGCACTTGCCTTCTTCGAGCGCTTCTAATTTTTCATTCCGTTGACGGACGGGCGTGCCGACCATTGAGCGCGTCCGTCCACGCCCAGCCTAAAGGACCACATTTGACGCAGCAATTTACGATTACCGTGCCCCGACCAGATGGAGCGCCCATCCCCGTCGTCGTCACCAAAAAGCGCGTCAAAAACTTTAACCTACGCGTCACTTCGGGCGGTGAGGTCCATGCCAGTGCACCACTCGGCGCCAGCCGCGAACGCATCGAAGCGTTTGTGGAGCGAAATAGCGCGTGGATCATCAACCGACTTGCCCGGCGTGAGCAGCGTCAGGCAACAGCGCAAGAGCCGCTCAGCCCTCGCACCGTCATTGCGCTTTGGGGCAAGCCCACTACCGTGCAAGATGCGCTCGATCACAATTTTGAATCGCCCGCACCGCGACCCAAGCAGGCCACCTTCGCAAGCTTTATGGGTGCCGACAAGCTGGGCGAGCGTCCGCAGGCAAAGCGACACACAATCCTCGACGGCTTAGCGCCCGAAGAACTCCAGGTTCGCATCGATCAGCTTTATACATCCGAGGTCACCGCAGCGTTACGAGACATCGTGCACACATACGAAATCGCGATGGGCGTCACCGTTGCCCGCGTCTCCGTGCGCAGCATGAAGACGCGCTGGGGCTCGTGCACGCCCAAGGCGGGCAGTATCCGCATCGCGCGCGAGCTCGCCGCCTACCCCATCGAGTGCCTCGACATGGTCGTCGCCCACGAGCTGGCCCACCTGCTCGAACCAAGCCATAACCAGCGCTTTCACAGCTTGCTCGATACCTATTGCCCCAATAATAGGACACTGTCGCAGCGGCTCAAGCAGCCACCCCTAGAGATGGCCTAAAGCAAATTAGCGAACGCGCTCGATCTCGACACCGCAGCTCGCCAGCGGCAGACCAACAGGCGCCCACGGCTTATCGAGCTTCACGCGCACGCCAAGCAGCAAGGGGTAGCGGCACAGCAGCATCTGCGCCGTCCCCTCAGCTGCAGCCTCGATCAATTTAAAGGTATGCTCGCGCAGATAACCATCCACGTCATGGCACACAGACCCATAGTCAATCGAGGCGTCCAGATCATCGTGCTCGCCCGCCGTGCGCAAGTCGGCATAGAGCACCAAGGACACGACGAACTTCTGTCCCAGGGCGTTCTCCTCGGGATACACGCCGTGGTTGGCAAATACTTCGAGGCCCTCGATTGTGATGCGATCGGCATGGCGCAGGTCGTCATAGCTCACATGGGGCACTGCTGTAGCGGTAGAAATCTCGCCCCTGCCACGACGAGCGAGCTCAGCACCCTCGGTCTTAGTTGCATTTTCCGGTAGCTTTTTACTACTCATCGCGATCGTCTCCTTCGTTTAGGACCCCGATCGCGCATACCGATTACACGCGAATCGACAGGTTCTTCTTATCGTCACTCCAGTTGCAGGCGTTGCGCGCAGGGCAGGCAAAGCAGGCGCGAGACGCTTTGTCAGCCGTATAGAGCAGGCGCTCCAGAGGCTGGCTGTTCACGCGCAGTTTTCGATGGCCCAAGATGGCCGTTTTAATCGCAGCCGCATCGGCCGGATCAAACGCCGCATCGTCGGACATACTATCAAGAATCGCCGCGGCGACGCGCTCGCTTGCAACATCATGGGATATACCCGATTCATACTGTTCATCTTTGCCGATATCGTGAAGAAGCGCCGTGGCATAGACGACCTCGCGGTCAAAACCCATCTGCTCCTCAAGGTTTTTTATCCACATAATGCGGGCAACATCCAGTAGATGATCAATCCCATGGCAACAGAATGCTCGCCCATGTTCTAGTCGAACGATGGCCCCCAGATGACGTCGGAACAGCCCGTGATCAAGAATGTAGTCGATACGGGGCATGGCAGCAAAGGGCGCAAGGCCCGAAGCCATAAAACCACGCCGCGGCGTTCCCTCGTCGGTCTTCGATGCAAAGTCGTTGACGACCCTCATCCTAGCGACCCAGCATCCTAAAGAAGCGGTCCTCAAGTGCCGGATCGGTCTCAAAGACTCCGCGTCGAGCAAGCGTTACGGTCTGGGTGCCGGGCTTTTGCACACCGCGCATCGTCATGCACATATGCTCGGCCTCCATCAACACGATCGCTCCCTGTGGAGCCAGATAGTCCATAAGTGCATCGGCGACCTGGGCACACAGCTGCTCCTGCAGCTGCAGGCGACGGGCATACACCTCAACCGTGCGGGCAAGCTTAGAAAGTCCGGCCACGCGGCCGTTGGGGATATAGCCAATCGCCGCCTTGCCATAAAACGGCAGCAGATGATGCTCGCACAGCGAATAGAACGTAATATCACGCTCGATGACAAGATCGTTGGAAGCCACGGCGAACGTCTTAGAAAGGTGCTCTTCGGCACTCTGATCCATGCCGCCAGCAATCTCGCCGTACATACGGGCGACGCGGGCCGGCGTCTCGATGAGCCCTTCGCGGGTAGGGTCCTCCCCTATGCCCTCGAGCAACAGCTTGATGGCAGCCTCAACTTTTTCCTGATCGACCATAGGGGCCTCGTTCTTCCGTGTTTTCGTTCGCGTTATAGTACCACGCCCTCCGGCATCGACCACAAGCTACATAGTATGGGTCGAATAGACCGGCTCGTCACGCCAAAGCTCAACCGCATCGCAAAGCGCAACACTCTCGCGCTCAGCACGCTCGCGAGTAGCGTTCATATCGATCACGCGCTGATTGCTCGAGCCCCTAAAACGCAGCGAGATATCATACAGATCCTGAACAAAGGGGCCGTCCACCAACATATCAAGGCAAGCAAGGATACGATCCGTCACCTCGGTATGGTGACGGCCGCCCGGCATAAGCTCATCAAGCGTATCGCCGGTAAAACACCAAATGGTCTTTCCCGACTCTATGGGATAGGCCGCACGCACACGCTCGATAAAGTCAACAAGCCCCGCCTGGTTCTCGGGTTCCATAGGCTCGCCGCCCAGGATCGTCAGGCCATCAATAAACGGATGGTCAAGACTCTCGATAATCTTGTCCTCAACGACTCGATCGAACGGCTCGCCCGCAGCAAAGTCCCACGCGACGGAGTTAAAGCAGTTCTTGCAGCCCCGACGGCATCCACTCACAAACAAAGAGGTACGGACGCCCTCCCCATCAGCAATGTCGAAATACTTAATGTTCGCGTAGTTCATAGGTAACTCTCCCGGGAGGCCGGGACATATCATCCCGTCCTCAAACATTCTCGGCCTGCGGCCTGCGAAACTGCGGGCGGGACGATATGTCCCGGCCTCATGTAAGGGTAACTCAATGAACGGAGCGAACATCGAGTATAGGGTTCGAGGTCTAATAATAACTTTGTTGCAGCTCAACCGTTGTTGCAAGTCAATCGTTGCTGATGCTCAACTCATTTCCGCTAAGAACTTCGAGGAGTGAGCAGACAACGTACTGTATCTCAGCTACGGCAACTTGGCTGAACCGAGAGGGCCGCTTGGGCTTTTGCTCGATATGAGTTCCGCACGCAAAGAAGGCCACTTAATGTGGCCTTCGTCTTGCGCAGGACTGTCCGAAATAGCGAGCAAATGCCCAAGCGGCCCTCTCGGTTCAGCCCCGAAGCGGTATTAGAGATGCAGCACGCGGTCGCGGATCTCCTCGGTTCGACCCTGGTTCCAGAATTGCGTGCCGATGTAGCCACACGTACGACGGGCGACGTTCATCTTCTCCTGGTCACGGTTGCCGCAGCTGGGGCACTCCCACACCAGCTTGCCGTCATCCTCGACAATCTTGATCTCGCCGTCGTAACCGCATACCTGGCAGTAGTCGCTCTTGGTGTTGAGCTCGGCGTACATGATGTTGTCGTAGATGTACTGCATCACGCGAATCACGGCCTTGAGGTTGTCCTGCATGTTGGGAACCTCGACGTAGGAGATGGCACCACCCGGCGAAAGCTGCTGGAACATACCCTCAAACTTAAGCTTGTCGAAGGCATCGATTTCCTCGGACACGTGAACGTGGTAGCTGTTGGTGATATAGCCCTTGTCCGTGACGCCCGGAACGATGCCAAAACGACGCTGCAGGCACTTTGCGAACTTGTAGGTCGTCGACTCCAGCGGCGTGCCGTACAGCGAGAAGTCGATGTCGCTTTCGGCCTTCCACTCCGCGCACTTGTCGTTCATGCGCTGCATGACCGCCATGGCAAACGGCGTGCCCTCTTTCTCGGTGTGGCTGTGGCCCGTCATGTACTTGACGCACTCATACAGGCCGGCATAGCCCAAGCTGATGGTGGAGTAGCCACCCACCAGCAACTTATCGATCGTCTCGCCCTTCTTCAGGCGAGCCAGGGCACCGTATTGCCAAAGAATCGGCGCGGCATCCGAAAGCGTACCCTTCAGGCGCTCGTGACGGCACAGCAGCGCACGATGGCACAGCTCCAGGCGCTCGTCGAAGATCTTCCAGAACTTGTCCATGTCCTGATGCGAGCTCAGAGCGACATCGGGAAGGTTAATGGTCACGACGCCCTGATTAAAGCGACCGTAGTACTTAGGCTTGCTCGGGTCGTAGTTCAGAGCATTGGCGACGTTGTTAAAGCCATTACCCGAGCGGTCGGGCGTCAGGAAGCTGCGGCAACCCATGCAGGTATAGCAGTCGCCATTGCCCGCGGTCTCGCCCTTCGACAGCTTAAGCTCACGCATCTTCTTTTCGGAGATGTAGTCGGGCACCATGCGCTTGGCGGTGCACTTGGCAGCCAGCTGAGTCAGGTAGAAGTACGGAGAATCCTCTTGGACGTTATCGTCCTCGAGCACATAGATGAGCTTGGGGAACGCCGGGGTAATCCACACGCCGGCCTCGTTCTTAACACCCTCGTAGCGCTGGCGAAGCGTCTCCTCCACAATCATGGCGAGGTCGTGCTTCTCCTGGGCCGAGCGGGCCTCGTTCAGATACATGAACACCGTCACGAACGGCGCTTGGCCGTTGGTGGTCATAAGGGTCACGACCTGATACTGAATCGTCTGGACGCCGCGACGAATCTCATCGCGCAGGCGGTCCTCAACAACCTCGCGCACCTTCTCGGCGGGAGCGGAAACACCCAGCTCCTCAAGCTCACGGGCAACCTCGCCGCGAATCTTCTGACGGCTCACCTCAACGAACGGGGCAAGATGCGTCAGTGAGATGGACTGGCCACCGTACTGAGAGGAAGCAACCTGGGCGATAATCTGCGTCGCGATGTTGCAGGCAGTCGAGAAGCTATGCGGCTTCTCAATCAGCGTGCCCGAGATAACGGTGCCGTTCTGGAGCATATCCTCCAGGTTCACCAGGTCGCAGTTATGCATGTGCTGGGCAAAATAGTCCGAGTCGTGGAAGTGAATGAGGCCCTCGTTGTGGGCATCCACGATCTCCTGCGGCAGCAGCACGCGCTGAGTCAGGTCCTTCGAGATCTCGCCCGCCATATAGTCGCGCTGAACGGAGTTAACAGTCGGGTTCTTGTTGGAGTTCTCCTGCTTGACCTCTTCGTTGTTGCACTCGATGAGCGACAGAATCTTGTCATCAGTCGTGTTCTTCTGGCGCTTTAAGCTCTGAACATAACGATAGATAATGTAGTGGCGGGCGACCTCATAGCAGTCGAGGCGCATGATCTCGTCCTCGACCAGGTCCTGAATCTCCTCGACCGAAACGGTATGTCCGGCATTCTCGCATGCCTCGGCAACATTTTGCGCCGCATAGATCACCTGGCGGTCGGTAAGGCGAGAGCCCTCCTGGACCTCCAAGTTGGCGGCGCGGATCGCATTGACGATTTTGTCGATGTCAAAGGTAACCTCGGTGCCGCTGCGCTTGATGATCTTCATCCTCTTGCCTCTTTCGCATCGTAGCTTCGTTGCGCTTCAGAGCCAAACGATGCCCGACAGGGCTTATCCCCTGCCTTGCGGCGCCGTCGCGCAATCTGTGTTCTCGATAAACCATAGGCCTCTGTCCGGACATCCTCGCGGCCTATCATAGGGCCTCGCGAATTCGTCCAAACAGGGCAAACAAGGTTCTCGTTCTCTGTCCGCCATCTATCATACGACAAAGACGCATTCCATATCCTGTATTCTTTTTTTGGGTCAAACACAACATATAGTGTTTTAGCAGGTCAAAGCAATTAGTCTAATTACAGACGCATTAAATGCGCGGGTTTCTTGGCCAACCGATAAAACGTTACCAGCACGGCTACCTGCATGGCAGTTATAAAACCCCCTTAGTCAAGCTGCCGGCAAATCCTACCAAATCTTAGCCACTCGCGCCAAAAGAATCCAAAAGATTATGCTTGACCAAGATGTTGCGGTCGAGACCGATCGGGATCTATGCCATGAGCTGACAATGCAGCGACGGCATGAATACATCGTGGACAGACCGTTGATCGTGTTTTTACTGACATGTTTGGCGGAAAAAACAAAACAGCTCAGAAGACATAGCCTCTGAGCTGCGAACATTTGGTGGGCGTTACAAGATTTGAACTTGTGACCTCTTCCGTGTCAGGGAAGCGCTCTCCCCCTGAGCTAAACGCCCAAATGGAGCGGACAACGGGGCTCGAACCCGCGACCCCAACCTTGGCAAGGTTGTGCTCTACCAACTGAGCCATGTCCGCCTGCGAGGATTTAATATACGGGATGATCACTCCGATTGCAAGAACAATTTTCGATTAATTTGAAAAAATCGAGTCCATGCGATGGGTACGAAAAAGCCCGGCTACCGTAGTAGTCGGGCTGTTACAGTTGGAGCGGACAACGGGGCTCGAACCCGCGACCCCAACCTTGGCAAGGTTGTGCTCTACCAACTGAGCCATGTCCGCATATGTAAAACAAGAACGGGCGCCGGAGCGCCCGGATGTTGCCTGGAGGCGAAGCCCGGATTCGAACCGGGGGTAAAGGCTTTGCAGGCCTCTGCCTTACCACTTGGCCACTTCGCCAGAAAAGAGACCGCTTAAGACGGCCTCGTAAATGCAATGGAGCGGACAACGGGGCTCGAACCCGCGACCCCAACCTTGGCAAGGTTGTGCTCTACCAACTGAGCCATGTCCGCTTGCGGGTTATTAATTTACGCGACTTACCCCAAAGACGCAAGTACTTTTTTTCAAAAAAGTTGCCCAAAGCACATTCCCGCAGGTAAACAGAACCAAATTAATTTCTTAATCGCAAGACTCAAGCACGCCGCTAAACAGTTTGACGAGGCGCACGCGCGTACCAGTGCCGTCAAAGCGGCGCGAAACTTCAACGTTATCGACCAGCATACGCATGAGCTTTATGCCCCGCCCGCGCTCCTCGGACGCAACGGGCTCGCTTGAGTCGTCGATCGAATAGCCCGCTCCCCGATCGACGACCTCAAGCACGACGCGATCGCCGTAAGCCTGGACCGTCAAGATGCACCCAACGCCGCCGGCATGGTCATATGCGTTACCCAGAGCCTCCCCCGTCGCAAGCGCAACGTCATAGCGCTCGTCGCGCCGCAGCGGAAGCGACTCGAGAAGCTCGGCGACTCGATGACGGTAATACGGAAGGTTTTCGATGCCCTGGCGCACTTCGACGCTTTTGCTCCAGCGCGGCAACTCGCCCACAGGAATAGCCGGAATCGAATCTCGGGACACGCCCGCGACATGCAGGATATCGACAAGCCGGGCAATCTCCAAAAAACGAACGACCTCATCGGAAGCGTTCACAAGCGACAGTAGCCCCTCGCGTCTCATGAGATCGCGGGCGCGTGTGAGCAAAAACGCCAGCCCCGTCGAGTCGATAAAGGTCACGGCCTGGCAATTGATCACAACGCGCCGGACGCCCCGTTTCACCAGACCGTCCAACCGACACCGCAAGGCGGGAACCGACGCAATGTCGATATCGCCCGGCGGCGTCAAGACCGCTATGTCACTCCACTCATTCATACGTCCATGGTTCCCTAAAACAGTCTGCTCGATGCACTCAATTCTTTAGACACGCTCGACTCTCCCCCGAACGGTCCGCTCTACGACCGGCCACGCAAAAACTCAAGCGACACCAGTGCAATATCGTCGTCAAGCGCAGATTCGGTATAGCGATCGAGCTCGCCCAAAACCTTGCCGCAGATGCCCGACACGCCTTCTCCCGATATAGAGAGCAGCAAGTCGCGTAGACGTTGCTCGCCAAAGAACGCTCCAGAGCGATCGCGCGCCTCGATGGTGCCGTCGGTATACATAAAGAGCATGTCCCCGGGAGCAAAGGTAAAGGCACCCGTCTCGTACACCATGCTCTCAAATGCGCCGATTACGCCCGACTGGCAGCCGAGGAGCTCAACCTCTCCGCTGCGGACTTCCCCGCCGCCAAGCGGAGTCGATGCCGGACGGATGACCATGGTGGGCGGATGTCCCGCCGAGCAATAGGTCGCACGCCCCTCTTTTAAATCGATCTTGGCGATAAAGGCCGTCACGAACGTCTCGACCCTCGAAAAGCCCATCAACATGCTATTGAGCGAGCGGGCCATGCGCGCCGGTCCAGCGCCCTCCCACGCATATGCCGTCAGAGCAGTTTTGACCAGCGCCGACATCGAAGCGGCCTCGATACCCTTACCGGACACATCGCCCAAGATCATGACGGCACAGTCATCGGGAAGGCGAACGAGCGTGTAGAAGTCACCGCCGACCAGCGCCGAATTCGTTGCCGATAGATATACTGAGTCGGTAGCGATTCCGGGAACATCGCCCAGGGAGTTGCGCATGCCAATCTGAAGCGTCTGGGCAATATGACGTTCTTCGCGCTTTTGAGCCTCCCCCTCGTAAATCAACTCAAAATCGTGCGCCAAATGAATGAGGTAATCGTATTCAAGATCGTCGATGGGCTCTTGACTGCCGTCACGAAGCAACAAAGCGCGCGTCGTCGGCCCTTTCGCAAGCGCCGCGGGCATAATGGCGTCATTGCTACGCTCACTGCCGCCCTCGGAGCGCGGCCGCCCCGCCTCGAGTCCAGAGTCGATATAGAGGCCTTGGCAGGGCAGTCCGTGGGCCCTCAGCCAGCCTCCCATAGGCATCGATTCGTCAACACGCGTTATGCGGACATGCTTTAGGTCGCCCGCACTTGTGCCGCCCAGTACCGACGGGCCAAAGCCATCCGCGTCAACACCCAAACGAGCCGCAGGAGCCGTCGTAGAAAAGAACAGCTTCTCGGGATCGTCCGGCAAGGCGACACGGCTGCCGCCTTCAAAATCAATAACGTAGGAGTCCAAGCTGACGTCATACTCCACAGGGCAAAAATAACAGCTGAGCATATTGCAAATCTCGGTCGACACCGCCTTAGAAGCCGCAGTGGGATCGTCAAGATAGGTAAACAGCTCATCACGCAAGACGTTCAGCGAACGCCCAAGTTCGGCAGTACGGCGAGAGCGCAAGCTCGATGCCATGCCCACCAGCTGAATCGACAGGTAGTCACAGATGACTTCGAGTACATTGACATCGTAGGCAAGCGGAGCCTGGGGGCGCTTCCAGCCAACCTCCAACACACCGAGCACTTGCGTGCCGTAAAACACGGGAAGGCAGATCTCGGTGCGGTACGGAGGCATATCCTGAACGCGCAACAAATGCTTGGAACGATTGTCGAGGTCCATAAACATACCGGACGCGACACGTTCGCCGTCAAGGTCCTGCTGAATCGAAAGGCGGCAGGCGCGAGACTCACGAAGCACATACGTCGGAATACCAGCACCGTAGGGAACAAACTCGGGAAGATAGCTATCCCGAAGTTCCTTGGATACGCCGCGAAGCTTAAAACCGCCGCTTTCGGAAAAATAGATCGCAGCACCGGAGGCATCAAGGGTGCCCACCAGCTGATTCAAAACGGTATCGAGCAGGTTCGGAAGCTCTTCGGACCCAACGGTACTCATAATGACCGACAACGTGCCAGAAAGGCGCTTATTCGCCACTCTGAGCTCAGAGAGAGCACGCTTAAGCTGACGGTCATGAGAATACTGCTCCTCAATGCTGTGGAGCGCCACCAGGACGCGCGGAGGACGACGCCCAAAAATGCGAGGAGGGGTGACGGAGCCAGCGCGGACCATGACGGGAATAAACGATCCGTCGCTCAACTTAAGCATGAGCTGAGCCTCGGTGCCGTCAGTTTCAAACGGCAGGCGATGCTCGGTCGCGCGCTCAAAGGCCGCCGAATATAAGAGGTCTTTGACGTCTTTGTCAATGACATCAAGGCGCTCCTCGCACATCAGGTCGAGCAAGCGATTATTCACATGAAGAATGGTTCCGTCGAGTTCACAGATGATAACAGCATCGCTCGTGATCTCGACCAGCTGGGCAACGTCTGCCCACTCGTTGCGTTCAAGCGTCTCCATCGTGGACCTCACCGTCTATCGGTAACAAAAAAGCCTCCGAAGAGGCTTCTCAAATGCGATGGTGTCGGAGGCGGGACTTGAACCCGCATGACCAAAAAGCGGTCACTAGCACCTCAAGCTAGCGCGTCTGCCAATTCCGCCACTCCGACATGCTATGTTGTTGATTCGCGGTTCGTTTTGTTGGACCCGCGCGTTCAACGAGGAAGATAATAACCTATGATTCGAGAACTGTGCAAGCACTTTTTTGAAAAAAGTTTTCGAATTTGTGAATGCGCTGGTAGATGTTTATGTCCGGGTCGGAATGGGGTAGCTTCCCAACGCGTCCTCGGGCATGCGATACATTTTGATTCGCGCTTCGCGCTACAAAATGTACCGCCCCCTGCGGAATGCGTTGGGAAGCTACCCCATTCCGACCCTACAACCACATACTCCAAGTACGATTCTCAAACGTATTCTGGAGCTGATATAAAGTTTGCGGCTCGGCTTTGCCGAGCCCTTATATGGGGAGGCCGGAGCTAAAGCTCCGGCCTCGCTAAATTTCTCATTAGATTAAGTGAGCGATCAAGGAATCGCACTCCCCCACTGCAGCGGTAACGCAGGGCTCGCCCTGGTGTTACTTTTCAGAACACTCCGCAGGACGGAGGAAGCCCCGCAGCGCGTAGCGCGCAGCGGGGCTTCCGACATGTCCGAGGACGTTCTGAAAAGTAACACCAGGGCGGGCCCGGACGAACAACCGACTACAGGTCGATGTGAGATTCCTTGATCGGGAACGGCTCGGCGAAGTGGCAGGCGCAGCAGTGACCCGGTGCGACTTCCTTAAACTCGGGAAGCTTCTCGGAGCACACGCCCTGCGCGATCGGGCAGCGCGTGTGGAAACGGCAGCCAGTCGGCGGATCGAGCGGCGACGGCGGATCGCCGGCGAGGATGATGCGCTTACGAGTCTTCTGGACATCCGGATCGGGCACCGGCACAGCAGACAGCAGCGACTGCGTGTACGGATGGTGCGGCTCGCTGTAGAGCGTCTTCCAGTCCGAAACCTCAACCATCTTGCCCAGGTACATAACGGCAACGCGGTCGGAGATGTGCTGCACGACAGAGAGGTCGTGGGCGATGAAGAGGTACGCGGTGCCAAACTTGTCCTGGAGCTCCTTCAGCAGGTTCAGAACCTGAGCCTGAATGGAAACGTCCAGAGCGGAGACGGGCTCGTCGCAGATGATCAGCTTGGGCTTCAGTGCAAACGCGCGGGCAATGCCGACACGCTGACGCTGACCGCCCGAGAACTCGTGCGGATAGCGGTTGATGTGCTCGGGGTTCAGACCGACGACGTCCAGCAGCTCGCGGACGCGCTCGATGCGCTCCTCCTTGGTGCCCACGCCGTGAATGGTCATGGGCTCGGAGACGATCTCGCCAATCGTCATACGAGGATTCAGCGAAGCATAGGGATCCTGGAAGATAAACTGCATCTCGCGACGCATGTCCTTGATCTCATGCTTGTTCATCTCGGAAACGTCTTTGCCCTGGAAGAACACCTTGCCGGCCGTCGGCTTGGTGAGGCGCATGATGGTGCGGCCCGTCGTGGACTTACCGCAACCGGACTCGCCAACCAGACCGAAGGTCTCGCCCGGATAGATCTCAAACGAGATGTCGTTCACAGCAGAGACGACACGCTTGGAGAAGCGCTTGGCGAACATGCCGGACTCAGCGGGAAACTCCTTGGAAAGGTGCTCGACCTTCAGCAGCGGAGTACGCTCGTTGGTATCTGCCATTACGCCTCGCCTCCCTTCTTGGAAACCCTGCGCGTACGGGACGTCTCAGGAGCGTTCTTGAGGAACTCAGGGTCACCGGAGTAGTGGCACGCAGAGTAGTGACCAGACTCGGTGACAACGCGCTCGGGGCGCTGCTTGCGGCACTTGTCCGTGGCATACGGGCAACGGGGCGAGAATACGCAGCCCTCGGGCAGGTTCATGAGCGAAGGCGGGTTGCCGTGAATCGGCGTAAGCGGCTTCTTCTCATCGATAGCCTGCTCCGGGATGGAGCGGATAAGACCCCAGGTGTAGGGATGACGGCTCTCGTAGAAAATCTCTTCGGCCGTGCCGAACTCAACGGGGCGACCGGCGTACATAACCATAATCTTGTCGGCCATGTCGGCGACAACACCCAAGTCGTGGGTAATCATGATGATGGCGTTACCGTTCTTCTCCTGCATCTCCTGCATGAGCTCAATGATCTGAGCCTGGATGGTAACGTCCAGAGCGGTCGTGGGCTCGTCGGCAATCAGGATGTCGGGATCGCAGGCAAGGGCCATAGCAATCATGACGCGCTGGCGCATACCACCGGAGAACTGGTGCGGATACTCGTTGACGCGCTTCTCGGGCTCGGGGATACCCACGAGATCCAGAAGCTCGGTGGCGCGCTTGAGCGCCTCCTGCTTGGAGTAGCCACGGTGCAGACGAAGGCCCTCGCCCACCTGCTTGCCGATCTTGTAGACCGGGTTGAGGGAGGTCATAGGATCCTGGAAGATCATCGCGATATCGTTACCGCGAATGTGCTGCATCTCTTCCTCGGACATCTCGAGGATGGAGCGGCCGCGATAGCGAACGTCGCCGCCCTCGATCTTTCCCGGAGGCATCGAGATAAGGCCCATGATGGTCATGGCGGTCACGGACTTACCGGAACCGGACTCACCGACGACACCCAGGGTCTCGCCACGATCGAGCGTGTAAGACACACCATCGACAGCGCGAACGACGCCGTCCTCGGTATGGAAATACATCTTAAGGTCATCGACCTCGAGCAGATGCTGGCCCTCGGGAACCGGCTGGTCCTTCAGGTCCACATAGTTCTTGTTCTTCTTCATCCTTATGCGTCCTTCATCTTGACGTCGAGGGCGTCACGCAGACCGTCACCCAGCAGGGTAAAGGCGAGCACCGTCGTAAGAATTGCCAGACCGGGCATGATCATCATCCAGGGGGCGGTCATCAGATACTGCTGACCGTCCTGAATCATCGAACCCCAAGAAGGCGTAGGCGGAATAACGCCCATGCCAAGGTAGGACAGAGCGGACTCGGTCAGAATAGCGCCACCGATGTTCATGGTTGCATAGACCACGATGGAGGCAACGGAGTTCGGGAAGATGTGACGCATGACGATACGGGCATCAGATGCGCCCATAGCACGGGCCGCGTCAACGTAGTCGTTCTCCTTGACCGTCAGGATTGCCGAGCGGAAGACGCGCGCAATCGAGGGCCAACCGAGAATGCCGATGGCGATAAAGACGTTCTGAAGGCCACGGCCGATAACGGCAATCATGGCGACAACGAACAGCACGTACGGGAACGCCAGGAAGATATCGGCGCAACGCATGATAATCGTATCCCAGATGCCGCCATAGAAACCGGCGAGGGCGCCCATGACCAGACCGATGACCGTCGAGATGGCGGTTGCCATAATACCGACGGAAAGCGAGACGCGGGCACCGTAGATAACACGGACCAGGATGTCGCGTCCGAGGGCGTCGGTACCAAACGGATGCTCGGCACACGGAGCCAAAAGTGCCGTCTCGGCCATGGTGGTCGAGTCGGATGCCGTCGGAGAACCGAGCCAAGGCTGAGCCCAAAGGTCGGCAGTCAACGCAATAAGAACAACGATGACGATCCAGCAGACACCGATGACGGCGAGCTTGTTCTTACGAAGACGCTTAAAAGCGTCGCCCCACAGCGTGCGGGACTTGGCGGGAGCAGATGCGGCCTTGGTGGCGGTAGCCTGCTCCTGAGACTGAGAATCAGTTTCCTGCATAAGACGTACCTCCCTTAGGCCTTATCCGACGGACCGCCAAGGCGGATGCGCGGGTCGAGGAATGCATAGCTGATGTCGACGAGCAGGTTGATAACCATAACGACAACGACGACGAGCGTAACGCCGCCCATAACGACAGGCCAGTCACGCATGCTGATAGCACGGTAGATCTCATAGCCAATGCCGGGCCAGTTAAAGACTGTCTCGGTCAGGATGGCACCCGAGAGCATAGCGCCAAAGTCGACACCAATATAGGTAACGACAGGGATGAGTGCATTCTTAAGCGCATGCTTGATGATGATCGCACGATTGGAGAGACCCTTGGCCTTTGCCGTACGGATATAATCCTGGTTCATGACGTCGAGCAGCTGCGAGCGCATGATGCGGGCAGCATAAGCGGTCGAAACCGAAGCCAGCGTGATAGTCGGGAGCACATAGTGCATCCAGTCCTGATACTGCGAGCTGGCGCCGCCGGCACCCGAGATCGGCATGGAAAATGCGCCGCCGGTGAGGTCCTTAAGGACGACACCAAAGAACAGCTGCAGCAGCATACCGAGCCAGAAAGCAGGAACGGCAACGAGGATCGACGTGGTAAGCGTTACCAAAATATCCCAGAAGGAGTAACGTTTAACCGCCGATATGATACCCGCACCGATACCCATGATTGCCTCGAGCACGATGGCACACGCGGCAAGTTTGACCGTGTACGGATACTTCTGGGCAAAGATTTCCGTAACCGGCAGCTTGCGCTGGTACGAATTACCCAGATCGCCATGAAGCAGACCGTTCATGTAATACAAGTAACGGTCCACGAGCGACGTCTGAACGGGATCGCCGTTCTCGTCAAGGATTGCGTTGCCATCCTCGTCCGTCTGGACCAGGTGGTAGCGAACGCGAAGCTGAAGCTCTACCTCAGGGGACAGAGCCTTGTCTCCACCGATCAGCTTGATCGGATCTCCCGGCACGATATTCTGGAGGGCGAACAGAATCAGCGTAACGCCCAAAAATACCGGGATGAACTGAAGCACACGTTTAACGATGTACTTACCCATACCACTCCCCTATCTAGGGATTAACCTAAATGGGATGCCGATCGCCAGACCGGCATCCCAAAATTACCATCAGCCAGTTTACCCCAGGTTAGGGAGAACTGTATGTTTCCCATGAGGTCTACGTAAAAACTTGACCCTCATGGAAGCTGCAAAACTCTTAGGCGAGCTCGGCGGTACCCAGATCGGCGTGCTTCTGCGGATCAACGTAGAGGTACTTGACGCGGTCGGAGCCAACGATGGTGTGCGTGTAGAACATCACCGGGATGACCGGGCAGTCGGCAGCGACCATTGCGTCGGCCTCCTGCATCTTAGCGACGCGCTCTTCGTCGTCAACCGTGGTGCGAGCCTCGTCGACCTTGGCGTCGAACTCGGGGTTGTTGTAACCGGAGCGGTTGTCGCCACCGAGGGAGTCGGAGTGGAACAGCGGATACAGGAAGTTATCCATGATCGGGTAGTCGGCAATCCAGCCCAGACGACCGAACTGATAGTTGAAGTTCTGATACTGCTCGAGCAGGGCAGACCACTCGGGGGTATCGGAGACAGCGGTAACGCCAACCTTGGCGAGGTCGCCGATGATGGACTCCATGATCTCCTTGTGACCACCATCCTGGTTGTAGGAAAGGGTCACGTTAATGCCACGGTCACCGTTGGCATCGGCAGGAGCAACCTTATCGAGGTACTCGTTAGCCTTGTCGACGTCGTAGGCGCAGAACTCCCATGCGCCCTCCTTGTAGCCATCGATGCCCGGAGGAACAATGCCGTCGGCGGGGGTACGGGTACCCTTGAAGATGGTCTTGCAGATAGCCTCACGGTTGATGGCCAGGGAGATGCCCCTACGCAGGTCGGCGTTGTTGAACGGCTCGGCCGCATTGTTGCAGGTCAGGTAGTAGGTGGAAGGCTCGGCGCCGAGCAGCATGCGCTCGCCGTCGCCCATGGTGTAGCCGTCCTTGGACACGCCACGATCCTTCTTGGCAGCATCGATCTGAGCAACGGGAACGTCGCAGACATCGAGGTTACCGGCCTGGAACTCCTTGTAAGCGGTCTCCATATCCTTGATGACCTGGAAGTGGATGCCATCGATCTTGGCCTTATCGCCATAGTAATCGTCGAACTTCTTGAGGTTGATCTCCTGACCATCCTCCCACTTGCCGTCCATCATGAACGGGCCGTTACCAATCGGCGCAAGATAGAAGCTCTTGGCATCGGACTCGGCGCACTCGGGAACCGGGGCCAGAGCCGGGTGAGAGGCGACGAAGGGGAAGTCGGCGTAAGCGGAAGTCAGCTTGACGACGAGGGTCTCATCGTCGGGGCAAGTAACACCGCTGAGCTCGGTAGCGTTACCGGCAAGCAGGTCGTCATAGCCCTCGACCATGGAAAGGTGATAGGAGACCTCGGAAGGGCCGTACTCGGTAGCGATGGCTGACTTGGTGTTGACCAGACGCTCCCAACCGAGCTTGAAGGACTTGGAGGTAACGTCGTCACCGTTGTGGAACTTGGCCTTCTTGATCTTGAAGGTAAACTCGGTGGCGTCGTCGTTGGCCTCGAAGGACTCGCAAGCCAGCGGAACGATCTCGCCCTTCTCGGCGTCATAAGAGGTCAGAGCGTCAAAGAGCTGGTACTCGACCTGAGTGCCCTGGTCCTCCTGGACATTGTAGGGTTCGATGCAAACCGGGTTGTTGATGTAGAAGTTCAGCGTCGAACCGGACTCAGAACCGGAAGCGTCGCCGCCCTTCTTGCCGCATGCGGCAAGAAAAGCCATGGAGCTCGCAGCGAGGGTGCCGCCAACAAAGGCGCGACGACCCATAACGGGCTGGTGGAACATAGAATCAGCCATGCCATCCTCCTTATGAGATAGGACAAAGAAATGTTCAGTCGGACACATGTCGAGACAATCCGATCCGAACCATCAAAACGCCGTCCGCCGCTATGGCTGGTTATGCACAGCGGACCAACGTTTCGCAATACAGTAGCGCATTTTATGCACGGATGAACCTTCTTTCCGGTTAACGGTCGAGAAATTCTTTAGTTGGGCGCAGTATGTGGTATTACGCTGTGTTCTGTTACAGAATTGTTAACAAAAAGGCCCCGCAATGCGGAGCCTCTAATAAGTGACTTGTGGTGACGGCTTAGTAGCCGACGATGCCCTGCGGGAAGAAGAACATGCACAGGACGACGCACACGGCAAAGACAACGGCCATGATCACCGTCAGGCGATCGAGGTTCTGCTCCATGACGCCCGTGGCAGAGCTGGAATTATACAGGGAGCTGGCAATCATATCCGAAACGCCGGTACCCTTACCGGAGTGCATCAGAACGAGAATCGTCAGCGCCACGGCAGAGACAGCCCAAACGACAAACAGAAGAATCTGGAACGGACCCATAGATAAGCTCCTTAATAGAACAATTCAAACTCCAGTACTGTACCACAACCCCCGGCACTCCCCCACCTGCCATTTAGGGACGGGGTAGAAATGGCAGAAATACCAAAAAAAGGGGGCTGCCCGAATGCGGACAACCCCCTTGCAAGAAAACGCTTGGAGTTTTCTCTTAGGCCTCGGTGGCGAGCACGCGGCCCGTCATCTCGGCGGAAGGCTCCAGACCAGCCATGGTGAGCATGGTCGGGGCGATATCGGAGAGACGGCCGTCCTCGATACCGGTGAGCTGAGCCTTCTCATCAACGATGATGAACGGCACGCGGTTGGTGGTGTGAGCCGTAAACGGATGCTTGGAACCGTCGGAAGCAACGTCAAACATATGGTCGGCGTTGCCGTGGTCGGCGGTAATCAGCGCAAAGCCGCCCTTGGCGAGAATCGCCGGGACAACCTTGGACAGGGCATCGTCAACAGCCTCGACGGCCTTGACGGCAGCGTCGAAGACACCAGTGTGACCGACCATGTCGCAGTTTGCGAAGTTCACGATGTAGAAATCAGCGCGATCCTCGTTGATGGCAGCGACGAGCTTCTCGGTAACCTCGGGTGCGCTCATCTCGGGCTGCAGATCGTAGGTAGCAACCTTGGGGGAAGCGACGAGCACGCGCTCCTCGCCCTCCTTGGGCTCCTCGATGCCGCCGTTGAGGAAGAACGTCACGTGGGCGTACTTCTCGGTCTCAGCGGTGTGCAGCTGCTTCAGGCCGTTGGCGGCGATAACGTCGGCCAGGACGTTCTCGGGGAACGTCTTGGGGAAGGCAACCTCGACGTCAAACGTCGGATCGTACTCGGTCATCGTCACAAAGTGCGAGAGCTTGATCTGCTCGCGCTCAAAGCCGTCGAATTCCTTGTCCGTGAACACGCGGGTCATCTGACGGGCGCGGTCGGGACGGAAGTTGAAGAAGATGGCCGCGTCGCCCTCATGGATGCCCTCGTTATGGGCAGCGAAGGGCTCGACGAACTCGTCGCCGCGCGGGTCCTTCTCGTAGTAGGCCTTGATACCGGCAACGGGGTCAGTATCGGCATCGGACGCATTGACCATGACGTCGTAGGCGCGCTGGATGCGCTCCCAACGGTTGTCGCGGTCCATGGCCCAATAGCGGCCCGAGACGGTTGCGACGCGGGCGTCACAACCAGTCTCCTCGGAGATCTTGGCCAGGAAAGCGCAGAACTCGCTCATGTAGCCGGCACCGGACTGCGGGTCGACATCGCGGCCATCCATGAAGGCATGAACGCGAACGGTCTTGACGCCGCGCTCGGCAGCCATCTTGACCAGAGCCTCGACGTGGTTCATATGAGAATGAACGCCGCCAGGGCTCATAAGCCCCATGAGGTGGAGGGTCTTGCCGTCAGCCTTGACGTCGTCCATAGCCTTGACGAAGACCTCGTTCTCTGCGATGGAGCCGTCCTTGATGGCGTTGTTGATGCGCGAAAGCTCCTGGAACACGATGCGGCCGGCACCGATGTTGAGGTGGCCCACCTCGGAGTTGCCCATCTGGCCATCGGGAAGGCCCACGTCCTCGCCCGAAGCGCCGAGCGTGGTGTGGGGATACTTCTCGTACAGGCTATCAAGGAAGGGCGTCTTGGCAGCGGCGACGGCGTTCTCGCCATCGGCCGGGGCCAGGCCGCAGCCGTCCATGATGATCAGGATTGCAGGAAGATGACGCTGTGCCATATGTCCTACTCGCCTGCCTTGACGACCATAGAGGCAAAGTCGTCAGCCTTGAGCGAAGCGCCGCCCACGAGGGCGCCGTCAACGTCGGGCTTGGCGACGAGCTCGGCGATGTTGCCGGGCTTGGCGGAACCGCCATACAGCACGCGAATGCCGTCGGCAAGCTCCTCGCCGAACATCTCCTTGAGGGTCTCACGGATAGCGCCGCAGACCTCCTGAGCGTCCTCGGCGGTAGCGGTCTTACCGGTACCGATGGCCCAGATGGGCTCGTAGGCGACAACGACCTGCTTGGGGCAGTGGATGTCGAGACCGGCAAGGCCAGCCTTGACCTGGTTCACGACGTGCTCCACGTAGGTGCCGGCCTCGCGGACCTCGAGGGTCTCGCCGCAGCAGAAGACGGGAACGATACCAGCGGCAACAAGAGCCTTGGCCTTGTTGTTCTGGTCCTCGTCGGTCTCGTGGAAGTAGTCACGACGCTCGGAGTGGCCGATGATGCAGTAGGTGCAGCCAGCGGACTTGAGCATGTCGCAAGAGGACTCGCCGGTGTAGGCACCCTTGGCCTCCCAGTACACGTTCTGTGCACCGAGGGCGATGGGAGCAGCCTGAATGCGAGCGCGAACGGTAGTGATGTCGATGGTCGGCGGGCAGACGAGCACCTCGACGCCAGCGGGCACCTCAGGCAGAGCCTGGGCCAGCTCGTCGGCGAGCTTGGCAGCCTCGGCGACGTCGTTGTTCATCTTCCAGTTACCAGCGATAAGAAGGGTGCGATTAGGCATCGAGAAGCGCCTCCACTCCGGGAAGAGCCTTGCCCTCGACGAGCTCCATGGAAGCGCCACCACCGGTGGAGATCCAGCTCATCTTGTCGGCAAGGTTGAACTTGTTGACGGCTGCGACGGAATCGCCACCACCGATGATCGAGGTGCAATCGGCCTCGGCGACAGCCTCAGCGATAGCCTGGGTGCCGTGGGCGAAGTTATCGAACTCAAAGACGCCCATGGGGCCATTCCAGAACACGGTCTTGGCGCCCTTGACGGCCTCGGCGTAGAGCTCCTCGGTCTTGGGGCCAATGTCCATGCCCTCGCGATCGTCGGGGATAGCGTCGGAAGCGACAACCTCGGGGACAGCGTCCTCGCCAAAGTGATCGGCAACACGGTTGTCGATGGGGAGCAGGATCTTAACGCCCTTCTCCTCGGCCTTCTTGAGCATCTCGCCAGCGCGCTCGACCCAGTCCTCTTCCTTGAGGGACTGACCAACGGACAGGCCCTGAGCCAGGAAGAAGGTGTAGGCCATGCCGCCACCGATGATCAGGGTGTCAGCGGAGTCGATGAGGTGATCGAGAACGCCGATCTTGGAGGAAACCTTGGAACCGCCGACGATGGCGACGAAGGGACGCTCGGGCTCGGCGAAGATGCCGGTCAGCGTGTCGACCTCCTTCTCGAGCAGGAAGCCGGCGACGGCAGGCAGGTAAGCGGCGGGGCCCACGACGGAACCCTGGGCGCGGTGAGCGGTACCGAAGGCATCGAGGACGAAGACGTCGCCGTAGGAAGCGAGGGTCTTGGCGATCTCGGGATCGTTCTTCTTCTCACGCTTGTCAAAGCGGACGTTCTCCAGAACGAGAACCTTGCCCGGCTCGACGGCGGCGACAGCCTCGGCAGCCTTCTCGCCGTAGGTGTCAGCGACAAAGGCAACGTCGAGACCAGAGAGCTCAGCGAGCTTCTTGGCGACGGGCTCAAGGGAGAGCTCGGGCTGGAAGCCGGTGCCGTCGGGACGGCCGAGGTGGCTCATGAGGATAACGCGAGCGTTGTGCTCGACGAGGTAGTTGATGGTGGGCAGGGCAGCCTTGATACGGGTGGTGTCGCCAACGACGCCATCCTTGATAGGCACGTTAAAGTCAACGCGGACGAGAACGCGCTTGCCGTCGACATCGATGTCGCGGACGGTCTTCTTGGTAAAGGCCATGTTTGCTTCTACCTTTCGTACGTGTCTGCCTCCCATTACGGCAGACGATTTCCTATAAAAAGGGCGCGACCCTAGGGTGTAAGCCCTATAAGGCCGCGCCCTTCTTTAGACGCTCAACGAGCTATTCGCTAAAAGCTAGATTAAGCAACGAACTTCTCGAAGTACTTGATGGTGCGGACCATCTGAGAGGTGTAGGAGTTCTCGTTGTCGTACCAAGAGGTGACCTGAACGAGGGTCTGGCCGTTGCCGAGGTCAGAGCACATGGTCTGAGTGGCGTCGAAGATGGAGCCATGGGTCTCGCCGATGATGTCGGTGGAGACGATGTCATCCTCGTTGTAGCCGAAGGTCTCGGAGATGGTGGCAGCGTAAGCCTTCATAGCGGCGTTGACCTCGTCAGCGGTGACGGTCTTGTCAACGACAGCGTAGAGGTTGGTGAGGGAACCGGTCGGCGTCGGGACGCGCTGGGCGGCACCGATGAGCTTGCCGTTGAGCTCGGGGAGGACCAGGCCGATAGCCTTGGCGGCACCGGTGGAGTTGGGGACGATGTTGACGGCGCAGGCGCGGCTACGACGCTTGTTGCCCTTGCGCTGCGGGCCGTCGAGCGGCATCTGGTCGCCGGTCCAGGCGTGAATGGTGGTCATGATGCCGGACACGATGGGGGCGAAGTCGTTCAGACCCTTGGCCATCGGGGCGAGGCAGTTGGTGGTGCAGGAAGCAGCGGAGATGATGTTGTCCTCAGCGGTCAGCGTCTCGTGGTTGACGTTGTACACGATGGTGGGCAGGTCGTTGCCAGCGGGAGCGGAGATGACGACCTTCTTGGCGCCAGCGTTGATATGGGCCTGAGCCTTCTCCTTGCTGGTGTAGAAGCCGGTGCACTCGAGAACGACGTCGACGTCGAGGTCGCCCCAAGGCAGGTTGTTGGCGTCGGCCTCCTTGTAGATCTTGATCTCCTTGCCGTCAACGGTGATGGAGTCCTCACCAGCGACGACCTCGTGATCGCGAGCATAGTTGCCCTGCGTGGAGTCGTACTTCAGCAGGTAAGCGAGCATATCGGGAGAGGTGAGGTCGTTGATGGCGACGATCTCGGAACCCTCATGACCGAACATCTGACGGAAAGCCAGACGACCGATGCGACCGAAGCCGTTAATAGCAACCTTTACTGCCATTGTGTCTCCTTTCGTAAGGCCCCCGCAAGCTACAGCGCCTGCCGTTGAGGCCCACAAACTAACCACTCGCCTAATATACCTTTTTTTAGACTTGAATTTCACGAGAATACGCGAAATTGAAAATCAAATTTTTGTTAAAACGTTTTAAAGAATAAAACAGCAGCTCATCTATCATATTGAATGCGGTTAACACCTACTTGCTAGATTCAATGAGCTTCTCAAGTCTCAAAACACGATGGTATAGAGCCGATTTTGACAACGGGGGATCCGCCATCTCGCCCAAATCTCGCAAAGACAGGTCGGGATAGCGCTCGCGCAGGTCACAAAAGACCGCCAGGGCGTCGGGAAGCGTGTCGCGCAGCCCCCTTCGTTTAAGCTCCTCGATTAGCGCGAGTTGATGCTGGGCCGCACCTGCACTTCTGGTCTGATTGGCAAGCTCGGCGTTGACGCGGCGGTTTACATCGTTCTTGACCAACTTGACCGCACGTGCTTCCTCGATCTCGGAAACGCTGCGCTCGGCTCCAATCAACTTTAGGAGATGCTCAATCTCCTCGGCGCTCTTGATGTACACGGCAAAGGAGCCCCGCCGCGCATTGACGCGTGCATGGACGCCCACCTGCTCAAGCAGATCGCAAAGGCCCCGGGCATATTCCTCACCCTGAACGGCGATCTCCAAGTGAAAGTCACCGCGAGGATCAGCGACAAAACCGCCCGCGATGAGCGCACCCCGAATGTAGGCGAGCCTGCAGCAGGGGCGGGCCACGATATGGCGCGGAACGCCCGCGACAAGCCCTCCCCTACGGTCCAAAATGCCCAGCAGCACCAACGCTTTATCAAGATCGGGTTGATCGGGCAGGGTAATCAGGTAATTGCGCACCTTATGCAGGACCGACTTGCGGACCGTAAACTCCGTCTTGAGCTTAAGGATGCGATGCGTCAGTGTAATCATCGTGCGCGCAACGGCACCCGTCTCGGTTGCAACCGTCAAGCGATACCGCCCGGAGCCCGCCAACGAAAGCGTTCCGCTCACGCGCGTAAGCGCCGCCAAGGTCGACAGGTCGCAGTATTCACATTCGGGTTCGCAGCGCGCGAGCTCGTCACGCACCTCAGCGGTAAATGACATGCAGGCCTATGCCTTCGTGTTGGCGCGCGACAGATCGCGGTGGGAGATGCTCACGTGATACTGGGCGCCTTCCAGGTAACGGGCCGTGGCCTCGGCAATGGCGACGCTACGGTGCTGTCCGCCCGTGCAGCCGATGGCGATAGAAAGCTGCGGTTTACCCTCCGCGATATAGCCCGGCATCACCGTATCGAGCAGCTGTGTCCAAGCCTTCCAAAACTCCTGCGTCTTGGGATGGTCCAGAACAAAATCGGAGACCTTTTTATCGAGACCGGTCATCGTGCGCATCTCGGGATCGTAGAACGGATTGGGCAGGAAGCGGACGTCGATCATAATGTCCGCCTCGACGGGCATGCCGTGCTTAAAGCCAAACGAGAACACATGGACGTCCATGAGCTGTTGGTCGGACAGTTCGGAAAATGCCATACGTAGCTTGTTGCGCAGCGCAGAGGTGCGCAGACGGCTCGTGTCGATAATCATATCGGCTCGATCGCGCACGCCCTGCAGCTGAAGGCGCTCGCGCTGAATGGCATCGGCCGTAGTCTCCCCCGGCTTGGCAATGGGATGACGACGGCGATTTTCGCTGTAGCGACGAATCAGCACCTCGTCAGAAGCCTCCAGGAACACGATGTCGCAGCTCATCTCGCGTTCTTCGAGCGCGGCGACCGCATCGAGCAACTCGTCAAACAGTCCCTGGCTACGCAAATCGCAGGTGACGGCGAGATGCCTGCCCACGCCCGTATTGATGCCGACGAGCTCGGCAAGCTGGGCGATGAGACGCGGAGGTAGGTTATCAATGCAAAAATAGCCCATGTCCTCGAACACGTGCATGGCCTGCGTGCGGCCCGATCCGGACATTCCGGTGATGATGACGATATCGGGGATGCGCTCCGAGCGCTCCGCCGCATCCATGGCATCTCCCTTTTGCATGTGCTGCCTCCCAAAAACAAGCGCGGGACCCAGCAACCCGGATCCCGCGCGGTCAATTGCCTATATTGAGTATACCGCCCCGAGCGGATACGAGGCCTGTCTTACGCCTCAAGCGCAGCCTTGAACCAACTCGTAATACTCGTGGGGTGCGTGATGGCGGTGCCGACGACAACGGCCCAGGCGCCCGCATCAATCGCGGCGCGAGCCTCCTCGGGCGTGTGCACACGGCCCTCGCAGATGATGGGCAGACCGGGGAACTCCTCGGTCGCCTGACGCAGAAGCGGCAGGTCGGGGCCGTCCGCCATGGTGCAGTCGATGGCGGCAACGCCGTGAGAGAGCGTGGTGGAAACCAGGTCAAAGCCCATATCGACCGCGCGACGGATGTCCTCGATCGTGGCGCAATCGGCCATTAGGAGCACGCCCTCCTCATGCAGCGGGCGGAACGTGTCCTCGAGGGTCTTGCCATCGGGGCGCGGACGATCGGTGGCGTCAATGGCCACGATATCGGCTCCAGCAGCGACGCAGGCGCGGGCATGGCGCAGCGTCGGCGTAATGTAGACGCCCTCGTGGCCATCCTTCCACAGACCGATCACGGGAACCTCGCAGCGTCCCTTAATGGCAGCGATATCGGCAAGGCCCTGGCAGCGAATGGCGGCGGCACCACCGAGCTCGCAGGCGCGAGACATCTGTGCCATAGTCTCGGGCGTACGAAGCGGCTCGCCCATATAGGCCTGAACGCTCACGACGAGCTTGCCCTTCAGAGATTGAATCAAAGGATCGACGTTCATTTCCATCTCAACCTTTCTCAAAACGGCCTTCTGAGGCATTACACCTCAGAAGGCTTACTTGCTAGATTTCAAACTATAACGTGGCGAGCAGGTGCTCGGCGGCGCCGATGAGCGGCGCGTCCCCCTCCAGAGAGCCGATGAGAATCGGCGTGTCCTGGAGCGGATCGAGTGCCTGGCTCGCATAGCCCTCGTGCACCGAGTCCTTCCACGTCTGGGAGCGCCAATCGGGCCCCTGGTGAATCACGCCGCCCGAGAGCACGATGACCTCGGGATCCAAAATGTTGGCGAGCGAACCCAGGCTGGCGCCAAGCGCAAAGCCGGCGTCATGGATGACTTCGGTCGCTTTGGCGTCACCTGCACGGCACAGGTCGTTAACGTCGCGGCCTACCGAAGGACGGCTCGGGTCGACACGGCCAAAGCGCTCGTCATACATACGACCAATAGAGGTGCCGGAGGCTACGGACTCCAGATGGCCGGAACGACCACAGGCACAAGGGATACCGGCAGCGGCAGAGCACTCGATATGGCCCATATGGCCGGCAGCGCCATGGAAGCCCTGCATCACGCGACCGTTCTCGACATAGGCACCGCCAATTCCGGTGCCGATGCCCAAGCACAAAACGGAGAACTTGCCCTTGCCGACGCCCCAGTGAGCCTCGCCCAGGGCATGCGCCTGCACGTCTCCCACAACGGCAACGGGAAGACCCAGGTCCTCGCGCAAGCGCGGCCCCAACTGGACTCCGGACCAGCCGGGCATAATCTCGTTGGCATACGCGATAGCGCCCGTCTTGGGGTCGACGACACCGGCGGCACCGATGCCTACGCCCAGGACCTCGACCTCGGGGTTCGCCTCGAGAGCAGCCTTGATGGACGCTTCGATGCGCTGGAAGACCGCCTCGCCGCCCTCCTGGGCCTCGGTGGGAACCTCGGCCTCAAAAACGGGATGGGGCACACTGCCATCGGCCGGATATTCCATGATGGCCGTCGCGATCTTGGTTCCGCCGATATCGACAGAGCAGACGTACTTGTTCTCCATGTCGCTCTCCTTCGGAGACAAAACAACTACAGGAAATGCGCTATCAAGCTAGCCGCCACAGCGCGGTAAAGGTTTCCCAGGTGCCCGAAGCCACCGCTCGACCACGCAGCCATTGACCTAAAGGGTCGTGACTGCACGGTAGCGGTTTTCCAGGTGCCCGAGGTTGGGGTGAAAGCGGTCGGGCGTTGACCTAACTGGTCACGCCCGACCGCTTGAGCCCCAAGATCGGGTGCCTGGGAAACCGCTACAGGAGGCCGTTGTCGACGAGGACCTTGCGAATGGCCTCGACGTTCTCGCCGGTCATGGCCTTCACCGGGCGCGGCATGGTCGGGCTGTCGAAGATGCCCATGAGGTTCATAGCGGTCTTGAAGGCACCGACGCCACCGGCATAGCCCTGAACGCCCGAGGTGACATCCCAGATGTGGGAGATCTCGTTAAGGCGATCCTGCTCGGCCTTGACGGTAGCCCAGTCGCCGGCCTGAGCGGCCTTCCACTGGCGCACGTAGCCCTCGGGCTCAACATTGGCGAGACCCGGGACGGAACCATCGGCGCCACCGAGGTAAGCGCCGTCGACGACAACCTCATGACCGGTGAGGATGCTCATCGGATGGCCGTTCTTCTCGTTCTCCTGAACGAGGTAGCGGAACGAGATGTCATCACCCGAGGAATCCTTGACGCCAGCAAGGACGCCCTCGGCGCCGAGCTTGGCAAGGAGCTTCCAGGGGAGCTTGGTGTGAACGCAGACGGGAATGTCATAGGCAAAGATGGGCAGGTCGAGCTCCTCGTGCAGGATGCGGAAGTGCTCCTCGACCTCGGTCATGCCCTGCAGGGCATAGAACGGGCAGGTGGCGACAAGCGCATCGGCGCCCAGCTCCTGAGCGACCTTACCGTGCTCAATCATGCGCTCGGTCTCGGTATCGATGATGCCGACCAGAACAGGCACGCGGTGGTCGACGATGCGGACGGCCTCGGCGATGATCTGGCGACGACGCTCGTCGGTGGAGAAAACGACCTCACCCGAAGAGCCCAGGAAGAACAGGCCATCGACGCCGGCATCGATCATGCGGTTGATGCTGCGCTCAAAGGAGGCAACATCGAGCTGGTGATCTTCGGTATCGGGAACAACGACGGGAGGGATAACGCCGGTGAATTTCTGAGTTGCCACAAGAATCTCCTTAGTTGTCTGGCGGGCGGCCCTATGCCACCCACTCTTGTTGGCAGTGTCCAGGCCGTCTAGGCCAAAGAACACGAGTAGAACGTTTGGTTAAAAAAGTCTACGACTTCGTTTTCGAACGCATTGATGCGCTCGTGAGCGTATTTTGCATAGATGATATGCCTCCGGTCACACTCAAGACCGTTGAATACGGCAAACTGATCCTTGGGATCGCTCACGGTATCCATAAGCGATGTGCCCATGAGCACCGATCCGCGCACCCGAGACGACAGCACCTCGAGGCCGCCAGGAAGCGGATTGGCAACCGCCGTGCAGGCGAGGCCCCGCTCGTCCAGAGCGGAAACCGCCAGCGCGACTCCGCCGCCAAGACCCTCGCCCCATGCAAAGATGCGGTCGGGGTCCATGCCATCAAGATTGCGCGCGACCTCCGCCAACGCGCAGCCCCAACGGACGCGCCTGACAAAAGCAGGCGAGGTAATCCCCTGCCGCAGATCGCTGGGTCCAATCGCCTCATCGTCCAGCGCAAGCACGGCATATCCCATGGCCGCAAACCTCATCATGTGATGCCATCCCCGCACGGGTCGGTCGATGTCGTGAAACATCAGACATAGCGGCACAAGCTCGGATGCTCGGGCGCGACCGGCAGGCTCGATCAAACGTGCGTGGACCACATCGCCACCAAGCTCAAAGGAAACCTCGGAGTAGCGGGCATACGGATTGGCAAAATCGATCGCCGTAATACTCGGCCCGCAAACCTCAAGATCCGAAGCGGCTATCTCTAATTCGGAAACATCCGCAGAAGCATCACCGCGCCAATCCCGGAAATCAGCGAGCCTTGACGAGACCGTTCCGGGAATCCCCGCAAGGTCGGAGACAATCAGCTCATTGACATTGCTCTCGCACTTAGACATGAGCCTCCCCTCCCTCGCAGAAATACGGAATGATCATATCGTCAAAGTCCTGTATCTCCTCGTGGCCAAAGCCCTCAAAGAACTCGTGGCGCTTCTCGCAGGACAGGTTGTTGTACACCGCAAACTGCGTTGCCGGCGGACAGACGATATCCGCCGTGCCCGTACCAAACAGGACGGGGCATTTGACCATGGGGGCGAAGTTCTTGGAATCGAAGTACGCCAGTTTGGCATAGGCTTCCTCGATACGAGTCGAATCCTCGTCAAACCAACGCGACCAATAGCGCAGGCCCTCATAGGCGATATCGTCGGCATCCAAATCCCAGACCAGGCGGAAATCTGACAGGAAGGGATAGAGGATTGCGGCGCGATTGATAAGCTCGCTGTTAAGTGCGCAGGTCGCAATGCCCAAACCACCGCCCTGCGACGCGCCGTTCACAAACACACGGGCAAGATCGATGCCCTCGAGCTCGCGAACGATGCGGCACAGGATGCGAATATCTTGATGCAAGCGGACATAGTAGAGGTTGGCCGGGTCGCCGTCGATACCGGCGACGATATGACCGGCAACCGTTGTGCCCTCAAATCCACCAATGTCCTCGGAGGGACCTCCTTGGCCGGGGCAATCGAGGGCGATGAGTGCCATGCCCATGCCCGCAAACGACGCCTGCTCAAACCAGCTGCGGCTTGCACCCGGATACCCATGGAACTGAAGTACCAATGGCACGGGATCGTCCGAGACGGGTTTAAGGTACTTGGCATGCAGGCGAGCGCCACACATGCCGGTATACCAGAGGTCGAAAAGCTGGCAGGTCGCGGCATCGGTGACCGATGCCGTCTCGATCGCATAGTCAAGCCCGACGGCGTCGGCCTCGGCCATGCGATCCTTCCAAAAGAGATCGAAATCTGATGGACGGGGCATGGCGCCTCGATATTCACCAAACTGATGTTGTAGCTCCTGAGCACTTGGCATGGCTCGTGAACCCAACCTTTCGAAATCGCAACGGAGGTGCGCCCGGCAAGGGAACCGGGCGCACGGGAGGGAAAGCGAGGCTACTCGCCGAGCTTGGGGTGCAGCAGCGACGGCGCAGCGCCGAGCAGCATCTTGGTGTAGGGGTCCTGGGGGTGCTGGAAGACCTGCTTGGCCTCGCCCTGCTCGACGATCTTGCCACCATTCATAACGATGATGTCGTCAGAGATATAGCGGACCGTCTGGATGTCATGGCTGATGAACACCATGGCCAGGCCGAGCTCCTTCTTAAGGTCGGTCAGCAGGTTTAGAATCTGCGCGCGGACCGAAACGTCCAGAGCCGAGGTGGGCTCGTCGGCGATGATGGCATCGGGGTTCAGCGACAGGGCACGGGCAATTGCGACGCGCTGGCGCTGGCCGCCCGAAAGCTGGCCGGGAAGAACCTCGGCGGCAGAGCTGGGCAGACCGGTGAGCTCCAGGAGCTCCTTGACGCGCTTCTCCTGCTCGGCCTCGGTACCCAGGTTGTGAACGCGCATGGGATCGAGCAGCTGCTCGCGAACGACCATGCGGGGGTTGAGCGCCGTGGCCGGGTTTTGGAACACGACCGAGATGACGCGACCCATGTGACGACGGTCCTCGGCGGTACGTTTGGTAACGTCCTTGCCCTTAAAGTAGACCTTGCCGCTCGTGGGGGCCTGCAGGCCGCACATGACGTTAGCGGTGGTGGACTTTCCGCAACCGGACTCGCCGACGATGCCGATCGTCTGACCGGGCATGAGCTTAATCGTTACACCTTGGACGGCGTGAACCAGGTTGGGGTGCAGAATCGAGCCGGTACGGGTCCTAAAGGTGACGTGGACGTCATCAAGGAAGATGATCGGCTCGACGCCGTTGACTGCGGTCTCGCTCATCTACATCACCTCCGCGTGAGGGGTCAAACCATTTGCCTTGAGCACCTCGTCGGGGAGCTCGGAATAGAAGTGCTCGGTGCCGGGCACGCGCTTGAAGACCGGACGGGTGTCCAGACCGATACGCGGGTGGCTCGAGCGGGGCGCAAAGCGATCGCCCTTGGGGAAATCGCGCGGGCTGGGAACGGCGCCGGGGACCTGGTGCAGACGGCCCGAGCCGCTCTCGATGGACAGAACGGAGCCCAGAAGACCGCGGGTGTACTCGTGGATCGGGTTAGTGAGCAGCTCCTTGGTGGGCGCCTGCTCGATAACCTGGCCAGCGTACATAACCGTGATGTTATGGGCGACCTCGGCGACCAGCGCCAGGTCATGCGAGACGAAGATCATGGCAAAGCCGAGCTTGGCCTGAAGATCGTTGAGCAGCTTGATGACCTGCTTCTGGACGGTAACGTCCAGAGCGGTCGTGGGCTCGTCGCAGATGACCAGCTTGGGGTCGCGGGTAAGGGCCATAGCGATCAGAACACGCTGACGCTGGCCACCGGAAAGCTCATGCGGATAGCTCTCGAGCGTGCGCTTGGGATCGAGGCCGACGAGCTCCAGGAGCTCCTCGGCGCTGCGGGTTCCGCCGCGCTTGGTGAGCTGCTTCATCTGGGCAGAGATGAGCATGGAGGGGTTGAGCGAGGACAGGGCGTCCTGGTAGACCATGGCGATATCGGTACCGCGCAGGCCGAACCACTCCTTCTTGCTCATCTTGAGCAGGTCGCGACCCTCCCAGAGGACCTCGCCGGAAAGATGCTCGTCCTCATCGGTCAGGCCCATGATGGCCAGCGTGGTGATGGACTTGCCGCAGCCGGACTCGCCCACCAGGCCCATGGTCTGGCCGGGACGAACGTCGAAGTTGACGTGGTCGACAACGTTAATGTCGCCGTGATGCTCAAACTGGATGCAGAAATCGCGGACCGACAGGATCGGCTCGACGGACTCATCGGGCACGTGGCGGTCGTTACGCTTGAGCTCGACATCGCGCAGAGCGCCAAGACGGGCGTTCAGGGACTGAGCCTGCTCCTTGTAGGCGCGGACGGGGTCGGAGACCAGCAGGTCGGCCTCGCGGCGCTTGGAGGAGTCGGTCGGATCCAGAGCGGCGGAGGGAGCAGCGGCCATGGCGTCGGTAATGCCCTCGGAGAGGATGTTGAGCGCCAGGCAGGTGATCATGATGGCCAGGCCCGGGAACAGCGCCTGCCACCAACGACCGGCAAGCACGCCGCCGCGGGCGTCGGCGAGGATGTTGCCCCAGGTAGCCGTGGGCTCCTGGATACCGGCACCGATAAAGGTCAGCGAAGCCTCGAAGATGATGGCGTCGGCAACGAGGGTAACGGTGAAGACCATGATCGGGGCGATGCAATTACGCAGGACATGCTTGATCAAAATCCACGGAGCCTTGGCGCCGGACACGATGACCGCGCGGACATAGTCCTCGCCATACTCGGACACAATGTTGGCACGCACGATACGGGCGATCTGTGGGGTGTACATAAAGCCGATAGCAAAGATAATCGACGGCACGGAGTTGCCCAGGATGGAGACGAAAACGGCTGCCAGGGCGATACCGGGGATGGACATGATGATGTCCAGGATACGCATGATCGTCTCGGAGACGGCCTTGCGCGAAACAGCGGCGACGGCGCCCACGACCGAGCCGCAGACAAGCGCCATGGCGGTAGCGCCAAAGCCGATGATCAGCGAGTAGCGGCCACCGTAGAGCATACGCGAAAGAATATCGCGGCCCTTGTCGTCGGTGCCGAAGACAAATCCGTTGCCGGGTGCCTGGCGAGCCGTAAAGATCTCGACCGGGCTATAGGGGGCAAGCAGCGGAGCCAGGATGGCGGTCAGGGCGACCAGCACCAACACGACGGCAGCAATCTTAGAAGACAGCGTCATCTTCTTCCAGCCACCGAGCTTAAGCCCCTTGGAGGCAGCCTTCTCGAGCTGCTCGGTTTGCTTCTCTCGAATCTTTACCATAATCTACACCGTCCTGATGCGCGGGTTGATGAGCAGGTAGAGCATGTCAACCACGATGTTGATGATGATGAAGGCAAGGGCAACGACAATGACGACACCCTGAACCAGGTTCGCCTCGTTGCCCTGGACGCCCTGCAGAATCGCAGTGCCCATGCCGGGGAGGTTAAAGATGACCTCGATGACGACGGCACCGCCCATGAGGTAACCAATCTTAAGACCGAGGGTGGTGACCGGGGTGATCAGTGCATTGCGCAAAACGTTGATGCCGACGACGACCTTCTCGGGAACGCCGGCACCGCGAGCCATGCGGACATAGTCCTTGTCGAGCTCCTCGACCATGGCGGTACGTACGATACGGGTCATCTGGCCCGTCAGCGGGAATGCCAGGGCGATGGCGGGCATAATCATGCGCGCCATGTAACCTGCCGGGTTGGTGGTGAAGTGAGGCAGGGCACCGGACGCCGGAAGCACCTTAAGGTAGGAAGAGAACAGCAGGATCAACAGGACGGCAAGCCAGAACGACGGGGTTGCCAAGCCGGCGATGGAGAAGACGCGGATCAGTTGGTCCGGCCATTTATCGCGATACAGCGCCGCGATAACACCAAGCAAAAACGAGACGACCGCGCCGATGGCAAGACCGATAAAGGTCAGCTGCATCGTGACGGGCAGGGCCGTGGAGATGCGCTTGGCAACGGAGTTGCGGGCAGCGCCGTACGTGCCCATGTCGCCATGGATCAAATCGCCCATATAGCGCACATAGCGCACGGGCCAGGGGTCGTCCAGGCCATATTTCTCATGGTACTCGGCAACCGCCTCGGGCGAGGCGCCGTCACCCAACGCCGTATAGGCGGGGTCGGTCTTGGAGAACGACATAAGGAAGAACACCAAGACGGTGACGCCCAATGCCATGATCGGCAGCGCGACAAGACGCCTTCCGATCAAACGCAGAAAGTTATTCACGTTCTCTCCCCTTTCTTTTGTCGGTAGGACCAACTGGTATATGAGTATGGATACTCATTACAAGACCCGAGCGACATTGTTGTCGCCCGGGTCTTCGTTTCAGATATGAGGATGCACTTCTATGTCCGACATCCTACACTCGACTCAAGCGAGTCTTAGGCCTTGACGGTTGCCACGCCCTTGAAGGACATGCTCGTCGTGCCGATGCCCTTGAAGCCGTCGAGAGCCTCGCCGTTGGGCGCGGTGGACGGATCGTCCCAAGAAGCAGACACGGTCTTAACGTGGACGACCGGGTACAGAACGGCGTTGTCGGCGATGATGTCGAAGCACTCGTTCCACTTCTTCTGCTGGTCGTCACCCTCGGCGGCAAGAGCCTCGTCCATAAGGCCGTGGAGCTTCTCCCACTCAGCGGACTCCTTCCACGGGCAACGGGTCTGCATCCAGACGTTGTCGCCATACCACCAGTTGAGCAGCAGGTCGGGATCGGCACCGAAGCAGGAGGGGTCGCCAGGGGCGAGCAGGATATCGTAGGCCTCGCCGCCGTCGATGGCAGCGTAGGTGGCCGGCGAGGTATCGGTCTGGATGGTCACATCGAAGCCGAGAGCGTCGAGGTCGTTCTTAACCTGGGCGGCCATACCCTTAATCTGCTCGTTGTCGGTGGTGCGCAGGGTGATGGCACCCGGGGTGATGCCGGACTCCTCGATGAGCTTCTTGGCCTTCTTGGCGTCGGTCTTGTACACCGTGGAAGCCTCATGATAATTGGTGAAGCTCTTGGGCAGGTAGCAGCTGGCGGCGGTTGCAAGGCCGGCGAAGGTGTTGCTGATCATCTTCTCGGTGTCGAGCGCGTACATAACGGCCTGACGGACCTTGACGTCGTTCCAAGGCCCCTTGGCGACGTTGAACATGATAAAGCGGGTGCCGAAGCCCTGAACGTTGTCGATCTTGCAGCCAGCGCTCTCGAGCTGGTCGACGGCGTCAGCGGTAACGAGCTCCATGACGAGCGTGGAGCCTTCCTGCTGGGCGGTGACGCGAGCGGTGGGGTCGGTCAGGATGCTGTACTGGATCTTCTCGTCCTCGGCAGCATACTCGCCGTTGTACTCGGGGTTGGGAACCAGGGTGATCTCGGTATCGGAGATAGCGTCATACATCCAGGGACCAGAACCGATCGGCTGCTTGGCGCGGTCCTCCTCGGTCTGGGTAGCCGGGGTAACGCGGATGATGGCCAGGCGGTCCTTGAGCAGGGAGAAGTTGGGGACCTTGGTCTTAACGGTCACGGTGCTGGCGTCCTTGGCCTCGATGGACTCAAAGGGCTGGAAGAACGGAGCGTAGGTAGCGGAAGCGGCGCAAGCAGTGTAGGAGGCGACGACGTCGTCAGCGGTGACCTCGGTGCCGTCGGAGAACTTGGCGCCCTTGCGGATGGTGACCTCGAACGTGGTGTCGTCCACGGACTTGGGGTCGTCGGTGGCAAGCTCGTTGAAGGTGCTGTAGTCGTGGTAATCGATGCCATAGAGGCCCTCGATAACGTGCCAGTTGGCACCCAGGCCAACAGCAGAGCCGGTGCTTGCGGGGTCGAAGCTGGACGGAGCGTAGGCAGAGCCGGCAGTGATCACGCCGCCGCCACGGCTAGCGGAATCGGTGGAGCTGGCAGCGGAACCAGAATCGGAGCTGCCACCGCAGCCAGTGAGGCCAAGACCGGCAACGGCAGCAACGCTACCGGTGAGGCCGAGGAACGAACGCCTGGACATACCCTTGTTGATGATGGCCATGTCTTCTCCTATCAATAGAGAATCTTACCCGGGAGCACCTAGACTTGCCCCCGCGCAACTTGCGGACGATATATACCTTACCCACCGGCAAACCCTACTTGAGTGCCGCGCTCGGCGACCGATACATACATCCGCTTGAACGGTATTTACTACCGTTCACCGAACCCGTTGACAAACGATACGCCAGACAGTATGTATCGACGAGGTGAGATATCAGTCTTCGTCAATCCGCAGGATAGCAGCCTATTTCGCAAGGTGCAGTCAAACGTTTTAGCGTTAATAAAACCCGAAATTGATAGGCAATCCTATCGAAATAAATGGTTGAAAATCACGCAATCATGTATATCAGTTGTTTAGGGCCATGTTCAGTTTTCCGAGCGGCTTGACGACGCCTCATCGCGCTCGGCATTCCACGCGACAAGAGCCTCATGGACCGACTTGGCGACATCTGCGGGAACGCCTCGAACTTCGGCGATCTCGGACTCGTTCGCCGCCCTCAAACGTTTCATCGAACCAAAATGGCGCATAATCGCGCGTTTTCTGGTGGGTCCCACACCCGGAACGTCGTCGAGAATCGAAACCGTCATGGCCTTGTCGCGGAGTTCGCGATGGAACGTGATGGCAAAGCGGTGCGATTCGTCGCGTACCTGTTTGATGAGATACAGCGAAGCGGACCCCGTCGGCAGCACGACGGGCGTCTCGTCCCAGGGTACAAAAACTTCCTCGTCGGCCTTCGCCAAGCCGCAAACTGGTATATCGAGTCCCAAGGCCTCAAGTTGCTTGATGGCAGCCGTCAATTGCGGCTTGCCGCCATCCACGACGAGCAAATCGGGTCGCGAGCCAAAGCGCTCATCGGCCATGCGTTCGGGAGCATAGCGGCGACCCAAGACCTCGGACATTGACACAAAGTCGTTGGCCTCGTCCAATTCTGCCTGAATTTTAAAACGACGATATTGGCCCTTGTCGGCACGACCGTTGGTAAAGACCACCATCGAGGCAACCGTAAAGGTACCGTGCAGCGTCGAGATATCAAAACACTCGATACGCATCGGGGGCGCGGGAAGCGCCAGCGCGCTCTCGAGCTCAAGAAGGGCCTGGTTGGTACGGTCGTCGGCATAGCCCGTGCGCATCATGTAGCGCATCAGGGCATGCCGGGCGTTCTTGGAAGCCATATCGAGCAGACGATGTTTCTCGCCGCGCTGAGGCATATGCAGATGACAAGAGCGCTCGCGCTTACCCGCAAGCCACTCCCCCAGTGCCTCGGCATCCTCAAGTTCGACAGACAGGTTCACTTCAGCTGGAATGTCAGCCGTCTCATCGTAATAGCGCTTGAGAAAGCCCGACTGGAGTTCCTCTTCGTCGACGTCTAAGCCCTTGTCCAAAATGAACTCGCAGGTTCGCACCGTACGACCCTCGCGCACCACGAAAACGCAGGCGGCGGAAATGGTCTCCTCGCGATAGAACCCGATAACGTCGATATCCACACTGGACGGAAAAACGACCTGTTGGCGATCGTCCAAACCCCTAATGACATCCAGGCGCCGCTTGACGCGCGCGGCCCGCTCAAAATCGAGAGCGGCGGCGGCCTCAGACATCTCGGACGTAAGTTCGTCCACGACGTCCCTGCGATGTCCCGACAAAAAGCGCTCGACACGTTTAACGTTTTTAGCGTAGTCCGCCGGCGAGATAGCGCCCACACACGCCCCCGGACCACGGCCGACGTGGTAGTCAAAGCAGGGGCGTCCATTTTGGGCGCAGATCATATTGATGATGTCTTCCTCGCCCTTGTGTGCCTCGACGATACGGCGGCATCGACGCCATTCCGCACAGGATGCCGAGCAGATAGGGATGACTTTGCGAAGGGTATCGATGGTCTCACGCGCTGCGCGACTATCGGTATACGGGCCAAAGTAACGCGTTCCCGGCTTATGCCGCTCACGCGTGTATTTGATGGCGGGATACAGGTCGCCCTTCGTGATGGCGATAAAGGGATAGCTCTTATCGTCTTTGAGGTCGACGTTAAAGTACGGATGATACTGGCCGATCAGGTTGCGCTCGAGCACCAGTGCCTCGTGCTCGGTCTCGACGACGATGTAATCGAAACTCGCCACGAGCTGCATCATGAGCGGGATCTTCTGTCGCTCGTCTTGCAGCGTTACATATTGACGCATGCGGGAGCGCAGGTTTTTAGCCTTGCCCACATAGATGACATCGCCCTTGGCGTCTTTCCAAAGGTAGCAACCGGGCTGCGTGGGAACGCGAGAAACCTGCTCGGCAAGCGTCGGAATGTTATCGTGACCGGCCACGTGCGCCTACTTGCGGCGGAGAAGCGCCGAGACCTCGGGCATCTTTAAGAGAATCGCCAAGCCAAAGGTCACTGCAAGCGAAACGACGCCGGCAACGCAGACATAGCCCAGCGTGATGAGAATCGAGCCACCCAGCGCCCCAATGTAGTGCTCAAGCGCCCACATGACGCCGGCGCCCGCGGCAGCGCCCAGGCCGCCGAGCAAAAGGCCAAAGAAGCAGCCATGAAGGATGGACTTAACCCGAAGACCGTGCAGGCGGCGACGCAGCCACCACAGCGAGCAGCCGACCAAAATCACGTAGTCGACGACATACGAAAGCGCAATCGCCGGCATGCCGTAGCCCAGCACTACGCCAAAGAGCAACACCGAGCCGGCCTGACCAATTGCGGAGTACAGGCAATAACGGCTATAAGGCTTCATGTCGAGCAGTGCGGAGAAGCTCTTCTGCATGAGCACGACCACACCGTACAGGGGCAGCGAGAACGCCAGATAGACTAAGAATTCAGACACCAACGCCACACCGGACTCATCGAACTTGCCAGCGCAGTAAATCATGTTGAGTGGACGGGCAAAGACTATCAGGTACAGCGCAAAGGGAATCAGAAAGAACAGCATCTGGGCGACGCCGCGCGAGATACCCGAGCGCACGCTGTCGTAATCCTTCTCCTGCGCGTCGTGAGAAAGCTCGGTGTAGAGCGCCGTAGACAGCGATGCCGCGATAAGCGCATAGGGAAGCGTGTACCACAGGCGCGCATAGGCGATGACGGAAGGACCGGTCTCGGGCTGTACCACCAGCGCCGCGGCATTGGTGATAGAGGTCGAGACAAACATGCAAACCGTAGCAAGCAGCGTAGGGATTCCAAGCGCAATCGTTTGGCGCAGGGCAGGGTCCTTAAAGTCGATATGAATATGAGGATGCACGCCATGTTTGCCGAGCGCAGGAATCTGGCAAGCCATTTGGACAAAAACGCCGAGGGTCGTACCAGCCGAAATGAGAATGATGCCAGCTTGCTCGCCAAACTGAGCGGACACAGGGGCAAAGCCCATAAAGCTCGCAATGACGATCACGTTGTTCAGAACCGGAGCGAACGTCGACCAGAAGTAGTCACGGTGCGCATTCAGAACGCCCGAGAACACCGAGCCCATGCCGTAGAACAAGATCTGGATAGCAAAGAAACGGAACATAAACGCCGCGGTTTCCATGTTTCCGCCATCGCCCGAGAGGAACGACTGCGTCCAGATGAAACCGGGGGCAAACACTGTACCCAGCAACGAAATGCCGCCGAGCAGCAACAGGAGAATGCCGAGCAGATTGCCGACGTATTCATTTGATGCCTCGCGCCCTTGCTCACGCCTCACGCCCATATATACCGGCAAGAACGCCGTCACGAGCATGCCACCCATCACGAGCTCGTAAAGCATATTGGGCAGATTATTGGCAACCTGGTAGGAAGACGAAAGGAGTGACATGCCAATGGCAGCCGCCATGGCCCAGGTGCGGATAAAGCCGGTGATGCGTGAGACAATCGTCAGTGCCGTCATAAGGCCCGCGGAGCGGCCGACCGTGGAGTAGTCGGACGAGCCCATGTCGTCGTCGGCATCATCCTGGGATTCCCGCTCGACCTCATCCCATGGTTGAGAATCCGCATCGGCGTCAAAGGGATCGGCAATTGTAAAGGGATCGTCGACCAAGACGGCGTCATCGACAGGCAAGGCATCGCTATTGGATACCTCGGCGCCTGCAGGTGCGGCACCATCATCGAATACAGCACTGTCGCCGAACACCGTATCGACTTCCCTGGTGGCAGCGGTTCTGCCAGAAAACGTCAGCGGATTCCACTCGTCGCTATCGTCACCGTCGATAGCGACACCCTCGACCAGATCGGTCGAACCAAGCGGAGACCACTCGTCGTCCGAAAGCAGCGGCTCGCTATCATCGGTCACAGCGGATTGCCGGCGCCCAGCGACATTGTTGGCCCTCGGCGCGCTCTTTCCCTGGGCAGCCATCAAAAAGACGGCCGTCTCATCGGGACGCGGGGCACGAGCCGGCTCGGGAGCAATATCCTCACGGGCCGCACCGGTGCGTGCGGCAGCCAAAAACACGGCAGTCTCATCCGGTCGGGTCGTGGAGAGGTTCGGGCGCGGCACGGCAGAACCCGCACTGGCGGCGCGTAAGAACACGGCCGTCTCCCCCGGGTCCGAAACTTCCGACCATGCGCTCAGGATGTCATTGTCGGCGGAAGTCGCTCGAGGCGATGGCGCTTTGCCCGTCGCCCCTTGTGCAAAATGAGCCCCGCGCTTCGATTCTTCCTGAGACATCGCTCAGTCCTCTCTCGTGATCGGGGCAACCGTCGCCCCGCAAAATGCAACTAGGTCATCGGGGGCAAGCTCAAGCTGATAACCTCGCTTGCCGCCGGAAATATAAATGGTATCCCATAAGACACATGTCTCGTCGATCAGCGTGCGGTAGCGTTTTTTCATACCGACCGGACTGCAGCCGCCACGGACATAGCCAGTCGCTCCAAGCAAATCCTTAACATGCATCATGGCCAGCGATTTCTCCCCCGCAGCGCGCGCAGCGGCCTTCAGGTCGAGCTCGTCAGCAACGGGAATACAGCAGACAACATAATCCGAGGTCGGCGTCACGCAGACCAAAGTCTTAAATCCCTGGCCGGGCTCCTCCCCAAGCTGCTCGGAAATCGCAACGCCCAGGCCGACCGACTCGTCGCCATCGTCCTCATAGGTGTGAAGAGCATAGGAGATACCGGCACTTTCAAGCTCGCGCATAGCATTGGTCTTTGGCGTCTTTGCGGCCTTTGCCATGGTATGTCCTTTCTTTAACGCAGCGAACGCTAAGGATTAAGTATAGGTCCAATTTTATTGCTTACGCTATTTCGACAAAGAGAGCGCCGCCAAATCAAAAAGATTCAGCGGCGCCCAAATCGAAACGTCCATCTACTGCGCGTCGAGTTGACTCTGGCGCTCGCGATCACGCTTGAGCAGCGGAGCCAAGAACTTGCCCGTATAGCTCTGGGGGCATCGGGCAACCTGTTCCGGTGTACCCGAAACCACAACGGTTCCGCCGCCGTTACCGCCCTCGGGACCCATATCGATCAGACGGTCCGCAACCTTGATGACATCCAGGTTGTGTTCAATCACCAGCACCGTATTGCCGGCGTCGACCAATCGCTGGAGCACGTCGAGCAGCTGGCGCACGTCCTCAAAATGAAGACCCGTCGTCGGCTCGTCCAAAATGTAGAACGTCTTGCCCGTCTGGCGACGATGAAGCTCTTTAGCGAGCTTCACGCGCTGTGCCTCGCCGCCCGAAAGCGTCGTCGCAGGCTGGCCCAAGCTCACATAGCCCAATCCCACATCGTAGAGCGTCTGGAGCTTGCGCTTGATCTGCGGGATGTTTCCAAAGAACGCCAGCGCCTCGGTAACGCTCATGTCGAGCACGTCCGAGATGGTCTTACCGCGATAGGTGACCTCGAGCGTCTCGCGGTTATAACGCTTGCCACCGCACACCTCGCAGGGGACATAAATGTCCGGGAGGAAATGCATCTCGATCTTAATCTGGCCGTCGCCCTTGCACGCCTCGCAGCGACCGCCGCTCACGTTAAAGGAGAAACGACCCGGCGAGTAACCGCGTGCCTTCGATTCGGGCGTGCTCGCAAACAGCGCGCGCAAATCGTCCCACAGGCCAATATAGGTTGCAGGGTTCGAGCGCGGCGTGCGGCCAATCGGCGATTGATCGATATCGATCACCTTGTCGATGCACTCGATGCCCTCAATCTTCTTATACGGGCCCACGGGGCGCGTCGAGCGATGGATGGCATTAGTAAGCGCTGGCGCAATCGTATCGGTGACCAGGGAACTCTTGCCCGATCCCGACACACCCGTGACAACTGTCAGCGTTCCAAACTCAATCTTGGCGGTGACGTTTTTGAGGTTATTGGCGCGGGCGCCCGTGATCTTAAGGCAACCGCGACCAGGATTGCGGCGCTCTTCCGGCACGCGAATCATCCGTTTGCCGGTTAAGTACGCACCCGTCATCGATTCGGGGCATGCCATGATATCGATAGGCGTTCCCGCCGCGACCACATGACCGCCATTCACGCCCGCACCGGGGCCCATATCGATCACATAGTCGGCAGCTCGAATCGTATCCTCATCGTGCTCAACGACAATAACGGTGTTGCCGATGTCGCGCAGGCGCTCAAGGGTTTTGATCAGGCGCTCGTTATCGCGCTGATGCAGGCCAATCGAAGGCTCATCCAAAATGTAGAGCACGCCCATGAGACCCGCGCCGATTTGCGTTGCCAGACGAATACGTTGGGCCTCGCCGCCAGAAAGCGTGGCCGAGGCGCGGTCGAGCGTCAAATAGTCAAGGCCGACATCGACCAAAAAGCGCAGACGCTCCAGAATCTCCTTGACGATGCGGCCGCCGATAAACTGCTGACGTTCGGTGAGCTCAAGCCCCTCAAAGAACTCCAACGACTCACGGCACGACAGACAGCAAACCTCGTAGATAGACTTTCCGCCCACGGTAACGGCAAGCATCTCGGGACGCAGACGAGCACCATGGCAGCTCGAACACGGTTCCTCGCGAATGTACTTTTCCAGGCGAGCTTTGGTGTTCTCGTTCGTTGTCTCGGTATAGCGTTCGTACAAAATGTTGCGGATGCCCGAAAACTTGGTGTCCCACTGGCTTCGACGGCCATCGAGCTTTTGGTAATCGACCGAAATCTTCTTATCGCCCATGCCGTCCAAAAATGCACGGCGAACGCGCGGCGGCAGTTCCTCCCACGGCGTATCGGCACTCACCTTAAAGTGCTTGCAGACGGCAGCAAAGATCTGCGGATAGTAGTTCGAGTTGCCAAACAGGCTGCCGAACACGCCGTCGGCAATAGACTTGGAAGGATCCTCAATCAACGCCTCGGCATCGACCGTTTTCTTAAAGCCCAGGCCGTCGCACTCCGGGCACGCGCCATAGGGTGCATTGAACGAAAAATCGCGAGGCTGCAGGTCGTCGATAGAATGCCCGTGCTCGGGGCAGGCCAGCGCCAGCGAATACTCCAGCAGCTCGCCCTCTGTGCCCTCGGGTGCATCGCGATCGGGCAGCATATACACGTTCACATTGCCGTGGGCCAGGGCAGTTGCCTGCTCAACAGACTCGGCGATGCGGCCCAGGGAGTTCTCGCGAATCACGATACGGTCGACCACGACTTCGACATCGTGCTTGAATTTCTTATCCAGCTCGATCGGGTCGTCGAGCGAGCGAACCTCTCCATCCACACGCACACGGCTAAATCCCTCGGCACGCAGGTCCTCGAACAACTTGGCGTACTCGCCCTTGCGGCCACGGACCACCGGCGCCAGCACAAATGCGCGACGTCCCTCCCCCGCCGCCAGGACCTTATCGGCAACCTGGTCGGTCGTCTGGCGCTCGATGACACGTCCGCACTCAGGGCAGTGCGGCGTACCAACGCGAGCAAAGAGCAGACGCAGATAGTCATAGATCTCGGTTACGGTGCCCACCGTCGAGCGCGGGTTTTTGGACGTCGTCTTCTGATCGATCGACACGGCAGGGGACAGACCATCAATCGAGTCCAGATCGGGCTTGTCCATCTGACCCAAGAACTGGCGCGCATAGCTCGAGAGGCTCTCGACATAACGGCGCTGGCCCTCGGCATAGATGGTGTCAAACGCCAACGAACTTTTGCCCGAACCGGAAAGTCCGGTAATGACGACGAGCTTGTCGCGCGGAATAGAAACATCGATATTGCGAAGGTTATGCTCGCGCGCACCGCGGATAACGATAGAAGAATCGGACATGGAAGCTCCTTGCCTCCTATTGCATCGAAACAGACTGTGATGAGTTTAACGCACTCAATGCGCACAGGTGTTCGTAAATTAAGATTCGCAGACCTTTCGTTTTGCCAAGTAGTCTCCGCCTCCCGCGGCTCGCGCCTGACGGCAAGCTCCGCAGCCGTAGACACCGCGCGCGACGCAAGGCGCGACGCATGGCATACGTTTTGGCCTCGCCATATATGACTCCCGCCCGCAAACGAGGGTACAATGACGCTCGTGTCACATCGCGGGACCTAGGTCCCAACAAATACAAAGGAGTCTTATATGGGTTGCGAGCACGCACAGGCCGCCGGCGGACCGACGGAGCCGTCGCAGTTCCAAGAGAACACGCTTTCCGAGGTCAAGCGCGTTATTGCGGTTCTTTCCGGCAAGGGCGGCGTCGGCAAGTCGCTCGTCACGGGCGCCATCGCCACCGAGCTCGCCCGCCACGGCCACAAGGTCGGCATTCTGGACGCTGACATCACCGGCCCGTCCATCCCTAAAATGTTCGGCATGAGCGGGCGTCACGTCCACGCTCTCGGCAACCTTATGCTGCCCGAGATCTCCGAGCGCGGCGTCAAGGTCATGAGTTCCAACCTGCTGCTGCAAAATGAAACCGATCCGGTCCTTTGGCGCGGTCCGGTCATCGCCGGCGCCATTCGGCAGTTCTGGAGCGAAACCTCCTGGGGTCCTATCGACCACCTGCTGGTGGACATGCCCCCGGGAACGGGCGATGTCGCCCTCACGGTGTTCCAGTCGCTGCCCATTGACGGCATCGTCATCGTCACGAGCCCGCAGGACCTGGTCTCCATGATCGTCGCCAAGGCCGTCAACATGGCCGAGAAGATGAACGTCCCCATCCTGGGCATCGTCGAGAACATGAGCTATATCGAGTGCCCCGATTGCGGCAAGAAGATCGAGGTCTTTGGCAAGAGCAAGCTCCCCGAGGTTGCCGAGCGCTACAACCTCGACATCTTGGGCCAGCTGCCCATCAACCCCGCACTCGCCGAGGCCTGTGACAAGGGAGAGATTGAGACCGCGCTGCCAAGTGACCTTTTGCCCCAGGCCGTCGCCACCGTCGAGGCCATTGCCGCGCACGAGACCGATGAGGCCTAAGTGGACACACGCGCCTTCTATGACGTCTTAATTATCGGCGGCGGGGCTTCGGGCCTCGCCGCCGCCATTACAGCCGCACGTGCGGGACAGCGCGCCTGCGTCATCGAGCGCGACGTCGCCTGCGGCCTTAAGCTTCTTGCGACCGGAAACGGCCGTTGCAATCTCTCAAACGAGTCGATCGACTACCAGCGCTACAGCCACCCCGCATTTGTCGAGTCTGTCATGGACCCCAATCCCGAACAAGAACTCGAGCGCTTCTTTTCCTCCCTAGGCATCATGACGACCTCCGAGAAGGGCCGACTGTACCCGCGCTCCCTACGCGCCGAATCAGTGCGCGATGCGCTTCTTAACGCCTGCAATCGGCTTGGGGTTACGCTGCTTTGCGGCGCCGATGTCACCTCGGCGCATGCAGGAAGCGATGGCTGGCTGCTCAGAGTCGATCGCCCCGCACGTCAGCTCAAGGCAAAAAAACGAGGCGAGCGAAAAACCGAGCTCCGTTCGCTTCGAAAAGCGCTTGCCGACACGCCGCGGACAAGCGAAACCATGCAAGCAAAGGCTGTGATTATCGCCACAGGAGGGCATCCAGGCGATATCGCCACGATGTTCGGCCTGCCCCTCACAGCCCAATGCCCCGTCCTTTGCCCCGTGGCGGCTTCGGTCGTCGGAGATCAGTCGGCACTCGAGACACTTGACGGGCTCAGAGTTCGCGCCCGCATAGCGCTCGCCCGCAACCACGAGGAACTCTGGCGTGAAGACGGCGAGATTCTGTTCCGCCCGTTTGGCATCTCGGGCGTTGCGGTTTTCAACCTTTCCCGACGAATCCAGCCCGGCGACACCGTCTTAATCGATTTCTTCCCCGAACTTTCCCGCGAAGAGCTTCTCGGCATCCTTCGGCACCGCGCCGATGTGCTCGGCGAGTTTTCGCACCGCGAACCCCGTTGGTTGGACGGCATGCTCGCGTCCCAGCTTTCCCGCGTTGTCTGCACGGCATATGGACAAAGTCATCCCGAATCGCACGACGTTTCCCACCTGGTCTCAATCCTCAAACACTTCAAATTGCTCGCAAAGGGAGCGGCAGAGGAGCGTTCGGCACAGGTCACGCGCGGCGGCATACCAACCGATGTCGTTTCGACACCCAACCTGTCTTGCGGCGATGCGTACGGCGCTCCGCTCCATATATGCGGCGAAGCCCTCGATGTCGACGCCGACTGCGGAGGTTTCAACCTTGCATGGGCATGGCTTTCGGGCATGCGCGCTGCAAACAGCCTATAGCCTCGCCGTCTATAATCAAAACGCAATCGGGCCGTCTGGGCGCACCGGACGGCCTCTTTCTTGCTTCTAAGGAGACCTCGATGATTGAAATCAGCCAAGTCCACGCAACGCTCGACGAGGCTCGCGACGAAAACGCCTGCCTTGCCGTTGGCAAGCGCGCCGTCAAGCGAGTTTTGCGATGCAAGGACTCCCAGATTAAAACCATCGAGCTCCATCGCAAGTCGATTGACGCTCGCAAAAAACGAGACGTCCACTTTATCCTCAGCTTTCGTGTTGAGCTGACGAACCCAGATATCGAGCGAGCAGCAATCGACGGCGTTGCCGACCGCGACCGTTCGCGTGCCCGCATGGTGGAGCGCGATGACCTCTCATTCCCCTCCCCCGTCTCCGATGTGCCCCAAGAGCGCCCCATCGTTGTCGGCGCCGGCTGTGCCGGTCTTTTCGCCGCACTCACCCTTGCCGAGGCGAGCCTTAAGCCCCTTTTGATTGAACGCGGCGACCCAGCGCAACGCCGATCGCAGGTCATCGATCTCTTTCTTAAGGAGCGCGTCCTAGACCCCGAAAGCAATATTCAATTTGGCCTTGGCGGCGCCGGAACATTTTCGGACGGCAAGCTCAACACGGGAACCAAAAACCCGGCACACCGTCTGATTCTCGAGACGTTTGTTGACGCAGGTGCACCGCGCGACATCCTTTGGGATGCCAAGCCGCATATCGGATCCGACATTCTGCCCGCAGTGGTCACCAACATCGCGCGGCGTATCGAGCGGCTCGGGGGCACCGTTTTCTACCGGACCAAGCTCGTCGATATCTGCACCGATGCAACTGGCGCCATCAACGGTATCGATGTGCAGGCAGCATCACGCGATACGCCCGAGCATATCGCCACGAACCACCTGATTCTCGCCTGCGGACATTCTGCCCGCGATGTCTTTGAGCTCCTCAAGGAACATAACGTGGCCCTCGCGCAAAAGACCTTTGCCATGGGCGTTCGCATCGAGCATCCCCAGCGCGATATCGACCACGCGCAATATGGACCATCGGCAGGCCACCCCGCTCTCGGGGCCGCCCCTTATAAACTTGTCGCCCATCTCCCCAACGGCCGCAGCGTCTTCTCGTTTTGCATGTGCCCCGGCGGACAGGTTGTCGCCGCTTCCTCAGAGCCAGGCCACCTCTGCGTTAACGGAGCCAGCCTTAACGCCCGCGATGGGCGCAACGCCAACGCGGCGTTGCTCGTCAATGTCACGCCCGATGATCTCCCCTGTGACGACCCCCTTGCAGGCATTGAGCTCCAGCGCACCTGCGAGGCAGCCGCCTATCGGCTGGGCGGATCCAACTGGAGCGCACCGGCGCAGTGCGTCGACGATTTCCTAGCGGGACGCGCCAGCACGGGCCCCGGAAAAGTTAAGCCCAGCTATCCGCCCGGCGTAACGTGGACGGCAATTGACAAGGCCCTGCCGCAGCACATTATCGAGTCGCTCCGGCTGGGCATCCCCCTGCTGGGCAAAAAGCTACACGGCTTCGACCGCCCCGACGCCGTCCTCACCGGCGTGGAGACGCGTTCGAGCTCCCCGGTCACCGTCGCCCGAGATCGAACGTGCCACGCCGTAGCAACCCCGGGCCTTTACCCCTGCGGCGAGGGAGCCGGATATGCCGGCGGCATCATGAGTGCCGCAACCGACGGCATCCGCTGCGCCGAAGCCCTGATCGACGACCTCTAATCCCCCACAACAAGTAGGGCCCCGAACGCACAATGTCGTTCAGGGCCCTACCCTTATTTCTTAAACCGCGCGCCCTGACGCTTTCTGCCCGAGGCAAACGCGGAACCTTTGCGAGCCTGCGAGCGCAAGCGCTCAATTGCCTCATCCTCGGTTGTGCCCTCAAGCATGGACCTTATCTGGACCACCGCATCACGCAAGCGAGCGGCCTCCTCAAAGTCCATAGCCGCGGAGGCGTTGCGCATGTCCTCTTCCATCGTCTCAACAATCCGAACCAACTCATCGCGAGGAAGCTCCTCAAGCTGTTCGGCAAGCGTCTGTTCTGGCACAACCGTCTCCGGCACGCCGCCCTCGCCCGACTCATCAGGTGTATAGAACGCACCGTGGCCCAACGAATCGCCCTTCGAGCGCCCCTTGGAGCCCACCGTCTTTTCGGCCTCGGCAATAAAGCTCGAAATGTCATTGATGGCCTTGCGCACCGTCTTGGGCACAATCCCATGCTCTTCGTTGTAGGCCATCTGAATCTCGCGGCGGCGCTGCGTTTCATCAATTGCCTCACGCATGGAGTCCGTTACCACATCGGCATACATGATGACCTCGCCGTCGGCATTACGGGCGGCACGGCCGATGGTCTGAATCAGCGAACGGCGGTTGCGCAAGAAGCCTTCCTTATCGGCATCGAGGATTGCCACGAGCGAGACCTCGGGCAGGTCCAGGCCCTCACGCAGCAGGTTGATGCCGACCAAAACGTCGATCTTGCCCTCGCGCAGCGTTCGCAGAATCTCGACGCGATCCATCGTCGCCGTATCGGAGTGCATATAGTTGACCTTAATGCCGGCATCGAGCAGATGATCAGTCAGGTCCTCTGCCATACGCTTGGTCAGCGTGGTCACCAGTACGCGCTCCTTACGGGCCACACGCTCGCGAATCTCATCCTCAAGGTCATCAATCTGGCCGCGAACCGGTCGAACGTCGATCTTGGGATCGAGCAGACCCGTCGGACGGATGATCTGCTCGACATCGTTTTGACTCACGCGCAGCTCGTAATCGCCCGGCGTTGCCGAGACATAGATGAACTGCGGAATCCTCGCCTCAAACTCATCAAAGCGAAGCGGGCGGTTGTCGAGCGCCGAGGGCAGGCGAAAACCATGCTCAACAAGCGTCACCTTACGCGAGCGGTCCCCCTCGTGCATGCCGCGAATCTGAGGTACGGTCACATGGCTCTCGTCGATAATGCAAAGCATGTCCTTGGGGAAATAATCGATGAGCGTAAACGGCGGCTCGCCCGGCTTACGTCCATCCAAATGACGCGAGTAGTTCTCGATGCCGTTGCAAAAGCCCATGGTCTCGAGCATTTCTAGGTCATAATCGGTGCGTTGCTGCAGACGTTGGGCCTCGAGCAGTTTATCAGTGGCCTTGAGCTCGGCAACACGCTTTTCGCATTCATCGCTAATCGACTTAAGCGCCGCCTTGACCTTGGGCTTCTCGGTCACATAATGCGATGCCGGCCAAACGGGAACGGCCTCATATTCGCGCAACATCTCGCCAGTCACTTCATCAATCTCGGCAATCAGCTCGACCTCATCGCCAAAGAACTCAAAGCGCAGCGGGTGCTCGGCATAGGGAGGATAGACATCGACAACGTCGCCTCGTACGCGAAAGGTGCCACGAGCAAGATCATAGTCGTTACGATCATATTGGATGTCAATGAGCGCATGGATAAAGTCATCGCGCTCGAGCGGCACCTTCTTGTCGACATTTGGCGCCAGGCCAGCGTAATCCTCAGGAGAGCCGATGCCGTAAATACACGATACCGACGCGACCACGATCACATCGCGACGCGACAGCAGCGACGCCGTCGCCTGATGGCGCAGCATCTCGACCTCTTCGTTAATCGAAGAGTCTTTCTCGATATACGTATCGCTTTGCGGCACATAGGCCTCGGGCTGATAGTAGTCGTAATACGACACAAAGTAGACCACTGCGTTATTGGGGAAGAACTCCTTAAGCTCACTGGCGAGCTGTGCCGCCAGCGTCTTATTGGGAGCCATGACAAGCGTCGGCTTACCAAGCGCCTCGATAGTCTTTGCCATCGTAAACGTCTTGCCCGAGCCAGTCACGCCCAGCAGAACCTGGTACCGGTCTCCGTCCCTCACACCCTGTACAAGAGACTCAATCGCCTTGGGCTGTGATCCGGCAGGCTCATACGGAGATACGACCTTAAATGGCACCTCAGAGCCCTCTACGCCAAAACGTTTGAGCTCTCCGCCAACGCGCTCAACTTCAAATTCAGCCATGGACGCTCCTAACTCGCTGGCCTTCAGTATACGAAGACGGCAGCGCCAGTCCTACGCAAACCTGTCGGGGTAGAGTGTTTTATATCGCACCCAGGCATTGTTCACGCGAATCAGATAAGCCTGGGTCTCGGGAAACGTAATGGCGTTGTGCAGCGAGGTGTTCTGCTGGGCCCAGCCATCCACATTGCCCATGCCGGCGTTGTAGGCGGCAATAGCGCTATCCGTAGAACCGTTGAAATAGGCCAATAGATACGAAAGATAGGCGCAGCCGAACTCGATATTGGTAGCGGGATCGCTCAAGTTATCCGCAGAATAGGTCGATCCGTCAACAAGCCCCTTATCGATCATATCCTGAGCTGTCTCGGGCATAAGCTGCATCAATCCCTGGGCACCCTGATTTGACTGCGCCTCGGGATTCCAATTTGACTCGGATTTAATCACGGCGCAGACAAGATAGGGGTCAAGATTGTGGGAGATACTCGACTGCTTAACATAGGCCTCATAGTCAATCGGGTACAGAGGCTTAAAAAATGCCGCCGGCGCATACGAATAGACAAGGGAGATAAGGCCAAAAACAAAGACGACTGCCAGGGGAATCAAGCGAAACCAGGTAAAGAACCTCGTTTTAGGCATTATCAACCTCCTTGTCCGTTACATTCAAAAAGCCATGCTGAGCAATCCAGGCATCAAGCTGCACAAATAGGGAATCATCACCCAAAGTGTTATCGATCACCGTGGAAGCCAGCTCGCAAAGATGCGTCTCATCGGGCTGACAGGACGAACGAGCATCAAAGTCCGCGCCATCCATTCCACGACGAACAGCACGATCCCGACGAATGTCGACAGGAGCAGTAACGACCAAAATCTCATCGGCAAGACCAAAGGCATCCTCAAACCCGTTGGGAGCAGAGACTTCAACCACCGCAAGGGGATACCGAGGCGACGAGACCGTGCAGCAAACGGGATCGAGAATCCTCATCGAAAGCTGCTCAAGAAGAGCCGGATGAACAATCGCATTAAGACGAGCAACGGTATCGGGAGAAACAAACGCACGGGAAGCGAGGGCGCTACGACAAACATTGCCCTGGGCATCTAAAATGCCCCAGCCAAACTCCTCGGCAAGCGCCATTACAACGTCAGAGCCGGGAACGTAGAGCGACTTGGCAAGCTCATCCAAATCGATGTGAAGAGCGCCTTTGGACGCAAGGTAGCGGCAGGCAGTCGATTTACCCGATGCAATATTGCCAAGTACAAATACGGTAAACATCAAAGCCTCCCAGTCGCCAATGCGAGTTATTATCTCGCAGATACAACTGAAATACTCAAATTACAGCCAATTAGTAGGCATGTTTTAGGCATGCAATTCAGATCTATCCCCCGCAAACGCAAAAAAAGGGGGAGGCCGCGAGGCCTCCCCCTTCTCATCTCAGGCGACGGCTCGGTGCCGTCCACCGGTCAGCGGCGCC